>NZ_JBEYWO010000001.1:0-632766 GCF_040644455.1 Streptomyces sp. NPDC046977 | reverse complement strand
TCTGCCTCCTTCTTGGGTTTGTGGTGGCCGGGGGGGGGGGCGCGGCCTGCCCCCGCCGACGTCCGCTGATTCGTTCCTCCTGCACGGCGCAGAAACCTCAGCACGCCACGTACCCCCAAGACGGTTCCGCGCGGGCCGTGTCCCGTGACGGCCCGCGTGTCGGACGCGAGATGGAACCGGTCTACTGCGCGGAAGGAACGATCCATCCGGTCTTCCAGGGGTGAATACGACCCAAAACCGCGCCGGGTGTCTATGTGCGGCGCCACCGGTGATTGCTTTGCGTCACGCTTCGACAGCAGTACGTGTCGATACGGCTGCGGCTGCCGGGTCAGACCGGGACGGTGGTGCGCGGCCCGGTGCCCAGCGGCACGGCCAGACCGGTCAGGGCCGCTTCGAGCCCGTGGAGGTGGGCGAGGGCGCGCTCGGCGTGCGGGTGCCCTCCGGGGGCGCCGGAGGCGGCCGGGGGCGGCGGTCCGGGCGCCGGCGGTGCCAGGAGCCGCCGCAGGGCGGCCTCCACGCGCCGGCAGGCGGCGGTGAGGCGTTCGTCGTGGCAGGCCAGGGGGTCGGCGGCGGCTTCGGCGAGACCGGCGACCTGGCGGGCGCACTCGTCCAGGAGGGCGAGCACGGCGCGGGCGCGCGCCTTGCGGGCCCGCAGGGGGCTCAGGGGGTGCACCAGGGGCGCCACGGACAGCCGCACCCGCACGAGCAGCGCGTCCAGCTCGGCGACGTGACGGGCGAGATCCCCGGAGGCCGGTCCGCCCGCCAGGTGCCGGGCGGCCTCGCCGGTGGCATCGCGCACGGCGTGCAGGGCGCGCCGGATCCACGCGTCCGTGGCCGCGTGCGTCGTCACCGGCAGCACCGCCAGGACCGCCACGGCCGCGGCCAGCGCGCCGACGGCGGTCTCCCCCAGCCGGAGCGCGAGCAGCCCGGGACGGAGAATGCCGAGCAGTCCGTAGAGCAGCCCCGCCATGACGGTGACGAAGAACATCATCCAGCTGTACGAGACCGGGGCGCTCCAGAAGATCCCGAAGACGCACACGGCGACCAGTGCCGCGGTCGGCACGGGCGCCCCGTGCAGGGGCAGCGCGACCGCGAGGCCGCCCGCGATGCCCGCGACGGTGCCGAGCACCCGGCGGAAGCCGCGGACCAGCGTCTCGCCGCGCGACGCCGTGTTCACGAAGATCCACCAGGCGGTGCCGACCGCCCAGTACCAGCGGTCCTGCGACAGCGCCTGACCGGCCGCCACGGCGATCGCGGCCGCGAGCAGCGCCTGGAAGGCCTGCCGGGTGGTCGCACGCCGCAGCCCGCGCTCCTGCGGCAGAACGGGCACCGGGGCGGGTACGGCGCCGCGCTCGTAGCACCACACGCCGAAGCGGACGGCGGCGGCGCAGCCCAGTCCGAGCCCCATGGCCCCGTACAGCTCCGGCAGCAGCCCGGGACCGGCCCGCAGGAACTGGGCGACGAAGAACATCATGAAGGCGAAGACGCCCAGGGCGTGGCCGCGCGGCCCCCAGCGGCGCGCGTAGACGCCCGCGAAGACCACGGCCAGGAAGGCCGCGTCCCGGGCGCCGGGGACGGCGTGCAGGCAGACGGCCAGCGCCAGCACGGGGAAGCCGGCGACCGGCAGGAGCACGGTCGTCACGGCCTGGCGGGCGGGTCCCGGATCCGCCACGACGAACAGCGCGAGCAGCGCCGCCAGGCCGCCCGCGACGACAGCGGGCAGCGGCAGCCCGGCCGCGGCGGCCGAGGCGACGCCCGCGCCGATGCCGAGGACGGCGCGGGTGGCGGCGCGCAGCCGGGCCCGTCCCGGGTCGGGTGCGTGGAAGATGCGCTTGACCACGAGTGCCGTCCCGCCCCCTGCCCTGTCCGTGCTGTGCTGTCGCTGCTGTGCCGTGCTGTGCCGCTGTCCGTGCATGGCGAAGGCGCTGCGGGGACCAGGACACCGGCCTCCCGCAACGCCATCGTCCGCCTCAGACAAGCATCACCCGGGCCCGTGGCTCAACCGGCGCCCGTTGCCCTGGGCCATTGGCACACCGGCCCGGGACGCCCGTCGGGCCGGTGCCGGGCCAGTGGCCCATGCCGGACCACCCATACGGCGTATATTGCTGCAAAAGGCGGGCATACCGACACCTAACGGTTGGTTCCCGCCTTTCACGGCTCCTGACGAACCAACGCACCGGATCCGCCCCGGAAGGGGCTCCACTCGTATCCGGCCCGTCCGGAGGAGGACGCAATGAGGGACGTGGCGAGCGAGCGGGACGTGGACGACCGTCCCGCGATCATCGAGCGGGTCGTGACGCTCGACGTGAACGGCCGGTCGTACACCCTGCGCCTGGACACCCGGGTGACGCTGCTGGACGCCCTGCGGGACCGGCTGGGGCTGGTCGGCACGAAGAAGGGCTGCGACCAGGGCGCCTGCGGTGCGTGCACGGTGCATCTCGACGGCCGCAGGGTGCTGGCCTGCCTGACCCTGGCCGCCCAGGCGGAGGGCCGGGCGGTCACCACTGTCGAGGGCCTGTCCGGCAGCGAGGGGGCGCATCCGGTGCAGCGGGCGTTCATGGAGCACGACGGCTTCCAGTGCGGCTTCTGCACCCCCGGGCAGATCATGTCCGCGGTGGCGCTGACGGCGGAGGGCCGGGCCGGCTCCGACGAGGAGATCCGGGAGTTCATGAGCGGCAACCTGTGCCGCTGCGGCGCCTATCCGAACATCGTCGCCGCGATACGCGAGGCGGCGTCCGAGGGAGGTCGCGATGCGCACCTTTGAGTACGTGCGGGCCACGGCCACCCAGGAAGCGGTGCGGATGCTGGCGGACGACCCGCAGGCGTCCTGCCTGGCGGGCGGCACGACACAGCTCGACCTGATGAAGGACGGGGTGCTGGAGCCGCCGCGGCTGATCGACATCACGCGGCTCCCGCTGCACGGCATCGAGCGCCGCGGCGAGACCCTGCACGTGGGTGCGCTGGCCACCATGGAGGAGCTGGCCGCCGACGCCACGGTGGCCGAGCGGCTGCCCGTGGTGCGCGAGGCCCTGCTGCTCGGCGCGTCCGTCCAGTTGCGGAACATGGCCACCATCGGCGGCAACCTGTTGCAGCGCACAAGGTGCCGCTACTTCCGCGATCCCGGTGTCGTCGAGTGCAACAAGCGCGCTCCGGGCTCGGGTTGCGCGGCGGTGCTGGGCGCGGCACGTATGCACGCCGTGCTCGGGGTGAGCGAGCGGTGCGTCGCGCTGCACGCCTCGGATCTGGCCGTCGCCTTGGTGGCGCTCGACGCCGTCGTGCACATCCAGGGACCGTCGGGCCGCCGCAGCGTGCCGTTGACGGAGTTCTACTTCACCGCCGACGAGAGCCCCGAGCGCGAGAACGTGCTGGAGCACGCCGAACTGATCACCGAGATCGAGATCCCGCTGCCGCCACCGGCCGCCCTGTCGGGCTACCTCAAGGTGCGCGACCGGATGTCGTACGAGTTCGCCCTCACCTCGGCCGCGGTGCTGCTCGTCCTCGACGGCGGAACGATCCGCCAGGCCCGCGTCGGGCTCGGCGGGGTGGGGTCGAAGCCCTGGCGGGCCTACGAGGCCGAGCACGTGCTGACCGGCGCGCCCGCCACGACGGCCGCGTTCATGGACGCGGCCCAGGCGACGATGGGCGACGCGTGGACCCTCCCGGGCACGGCGTTCAAGGTGCCGCTCGCCCGGCGCACCCTCGTGCGCGAACTGCAGACAGTGTCAGGAGTGGCGGCATGAGCACCGTCGAAAGCAGGCCCCTGGTCGGTACGGGCATCAACCGGGTCGACGGTCCGCGCAAGGTCACCGGCACCGCTCCGTACCCGATGGACTTCAGCGTCCCGGGGCAGGTCTACGGCGCCCTGGTGCAGAGCACGATCGCCGCGGGGCGGATCGTCCGCATGCACACCGAGGCGGCCGAGACCGCCCCCGGCGTGATCAGCGTGCTCACGCACGAGAACGCCCCCGAGGTCGGGACGGGACCGGTGACGGTGCTCGGCCCCTCCCCGGCCGCGCCGCTGCGCAACGACCGGATCATCCACCAGGGCCAGCACATCGGCTTCGTGGTGGCCGAGACCCCGGAGCAGGCCACCGCGGCGGCGCGCCTGGTGCGGGCCGACTACGAGACGGCCGAGCCGCTGCTCGACCTCCAGGACCCGCGTGCCGAGCACGTGACCGACCCCTGGGGGATGGACACCTCGCGCGGCGACGCCGCCGCGGCCCTGGAGAGCGCCGAGGTGACCGTGCGCGCCACGTACACCACCCCGGACAACACCAACAACCCGCTCGGGCTGTTCGCGACGCTGGCCGCGTGGGAGGGCGACACGCTCACCGTGCACGACACCAGCCAGTGGCCCTCCATGGTGCGCACCACGCTCGCCATGGTCTTCGGCATTCCCGAGAGCTCGGTACGGGTCCTGGTGCCCTACGTCGGCGGCGGCTTCGGCGCCGGGCTGCGCGCGTGGCCGCATGTCGTCCTCACCGCGATGGCCGCCCGGGTGCTCAAGCGCCCGGTCAAACTGGTCCTGACGCGGCCGCAGATGTTCACCTCCGTCGGGCACCGCCCCCACGGCGTGCAGTGGCTCAGCCTCGGCGCCACGCGGGACGGCGTGCTGACCGCCCTCGACCACCGCAGCCTCACCTCCTTGAGCATGGAGGACAACGACTTTGAGCCCTTCACCCACGGAACTTCCTTCGCCTACCGGTGCCCCAATGTGATCACCCAGGACCGGCAGGCCAGGATGAACGTCTCCGTGCCGACGTCCATGCGCGCCCCTGCCGAGGCGCAGGGCAACTTCGCCCTGGAATGCGCCCTCGACGAACTGGCGTACACCTTGGGCATGGACCCGGTGGAACTGCGGGTGCGCAACCACACCGACGTCGACCCGCGCAACGGGCTGCCCTGGACCGGCAAGGCGATCCTGGAGTGCTACGAGGAGGGCGCGCGCCGCTTCGGCTGGTCCGAGCGGAATCCCGAGCCGCGCTCCATGCGCGAGGGGAACTGGCTCATCGGCTACGGCATGGCCAGCGCGATGTTCCCGTACTTCGCGACGCCGTGCATGGCCGAGGCGACCGTCCACCGCGACGGCAGCGCCTTTGTGCGCAGCGCGGCAACGGACATCGGCACCGGCACGTACACCGTGATGGCCCAGCTGTCCGCCGAGGAACTGGGACTGCCCCTGGAGAAGGTCCGGTTCGACCTCGGCGACTCCGACATGCCCGACTCGATGATGGCGGGTGGGTCCGGGCTGACCGGCGCGCTCGGCAACGCGGTGCACGACGCCTGCCGGCGGCTGCTGCGCTCGTTCGCGGAACTCGCGCGCGAGGACGACGAGTCGCCCCTGAAGGGCGTGAACCCCGACGACGTGGAGTGCGGCGACGGCCGGGTCTTCCCTGCCGGGCGGCCGGACCGCGGGGAGTCCTACGTCGACATCCTCGCCCGTCACGGCCTGCCCCAGCTCACGGCGACCGGGGGCAGTACCCCGCCCGTCGCCGAGGAACTGGGCATGTCCCCGGCCGGCGCCTACGGCGCGAAGTTCGCGGAGGTCCGGGTCGACGCCGACCTCGGCCTCGTCCGGGTCGCACGGGTGGTGTCCGCGATCGACGGCGGCCGCATCCTGAACGCGAAGACGGCCAGGAGCCAGATCATCGGCGGCACGGTCGGCGGTATCGGCATGGCGCTGTTCGAGGACACCGTCACCGACCCGCGCACCGGGCGCATCGCCAACGGCACCTTCGCGGACTACCTGGTGGCCGTGAACGCCGACATCCCTGACCTGGACGTGGTCTTCGTGGGCGAGCCGGACCGCGGCACCCCGACCGGCACCAAGGGTGTGGGCGAGGTCGGCCTGGTCGGCATCGCGGCCGCGATCGCCAACGCCGTGCACCATGCCACCGGAAAGCGCCTCAACCGACTCCCGATCACGCTCGACGCCCTGCTCTGAGCCGGCCCGTGCCCGCCGACGAGTTGGACGCCCGCATCCTGGTGCTGCTGCTGGAACGGCCGCGCACCAGTGTGCGCGAGTGCGCGCGGATCCTGGGGATCGCGCGCGGGACGCTGCAGGCCCGGCTGGACCGGATGGAACGGGACGGGGTGATCACGGACTACCGGCCGCACCTGTCGCCCGAGGCCCTGGGCTACCGCGTGCTCGCTTTCGTGCACCTGGAGGTGACCCAGGGGCATCTGGACGACACGGGAAAGGCGCTGGCCGCCGTGCCCGAGATCATCGAGGCCTTTTCCATCACCGGGGGCGGCGACCTGCTGACGCGCGTCGTGGCACGCGACGCCGCGCACCTGGAGGACGTCATCCAGCGGCTGATCCAGTTGCCGGGCGTCGTGCGCACCCGCACCGAAGTGGCGCTGCGGGAGCGGGTGCCGCAGCGCATGCTCCCCCTGGTGGAGGAGATCGGCAGAGCGGCGGCCACCCGTACGCCCTGATCGCGGGCTTGGCATGCTGGACGGCATGACTCTCCCCGCGGTGATCTTCGACCTGGACGGCACGCTGGTCGACAGCGAGCCCAACTACTTCGAAGCCGGCCGCCGGCTGCTGGCCGGCCACGGCATCGACGACTTCACCTGGGAGCAGCACGCGCGCTTCATCGGCATCGGCACCCGCGAGACGCTGGAGACCCTGCACGCCGAGTACGGGCTCAGCGCCTCCGTCCAGGAACTGCTGGACGCGAAGAACCGGCTCTACCTGCGGCTGGCGCGCGAGGCCACCCATGTCTTCCCCGGGATGCGCGCGTTCGTCGACCTCCTGCACGCCGAGGGGCACCCGATGGCGGTCGCCTCGGGGTCCTCGCGGGAGGCGATCGCCGCGGTGCTGGCCGGCACCGGGCTGGGCGCGGTGCTGACCACCGTCGTCTCGGCGGAGGAGGTCCCGCGCGGCAAGCCGCAGCCCGACGTCTTCCTGGAGGCGGCGGCGCGCCTCGGGGTCGACCCGGCCGACTGCGTCGTCGTCGAGGACGCCCCGCCCGGCGCGGAGGCGGCGCACCGCGCGGGCATGCGGTGCGTCGCGGTCCCCTACCTGCCGTCCCAGGCGGACGACCCCGCCTTCGCGACGGCGGGGCTGCTGGTCCGCGGCGGACAGCACTCCTTCGACGCGCGCGCCGTGCACGCCTGGCTGACCTCCTGAGCCCACTGCCGGGGAGGGTGCCCGGGGCCCGGGGCTGAGGGGACTTCGGCGGCGCCGCTCGAATGGCGCGCGTGGTCCCCCGGCCTTAATGGTGGTGTGGGGACCCCGCTCGTCGGCGTCCCCGCCCGCCACGGCCCGCAGCAGGAGGAGGCGGAACGGTGAAGATTGTCGTCGACCTCAACCGGTGCCAGGGGTACGCGCAGTGCGCGTTCCTCGCGCCCGGCGTGTTCGAGCTCCACGGCGAGGAGGCGCTGCTCTACGACGCCGGCGCCTCGGACGAGGAGTACGACCGGGTGTCCCGCGCCGCGTCCGCCTGCCCCGTTCAGGCGATCCTCGTCGAAGGTCCGGCCGGGGTGGCCGCGGGGGTGGGTTCCCATGACTGACCAGCGCACGGAAGGGCGGGCGGACCAGCGGGGGGACTGGCTCACGGCGCCCGAGCGCATTGTGATCGTCGGCGCCTCGCTCGCCGGGCTGCGGGCGGCCGAGGTGCTGCGCGACGAGGGCTTCACCGGGTCGCTGACCATCATCGGCGAGGAGACCGAACGGCCCTACGACCGCCCGCCGATGTCCAAGGCGGTGCTGCTCGGCCGGATGCCCCCCGAGCACGCCGCGCTGCCCGCCCGGCGCGAGGTGGACGCGCACTGGCGCCTCGGGGTGCCGGCCACCGGCCTGGACCTGGCCGCACGACGGGTACTGCTGCGCGACGGCAGCCATGTGGAGTACGACCGCGTGCTGATCGCGACGGGCGTCCGCGCCAGGCCCTGGCCGGACGCCGCGCAGGCCTCCCTGGAGGGGGTGTTCACGCTGCGCACCATGGAGGACGCCCGGCAGCTCGTCGCCCGCCTGGACGCCGGGCCGCGCCGGGTGCTGGTGATCGGCGCCGGCTTCACCGGATCGGAGATCGCCTCGGTGTGCCGCGAACGCGGCCTCCAGGTGACGGTGGCGGAACGCGGTCCCGCGCCCCTGGTCGGCGCGCTGGGCGGCGTGATCGCCGCCGTCGCCGCCGACCTGCAGCGCGAGCACGGCGTCGACCTGCGGTGCGGGATCACCGTCACCGAGCTGGTGGGCGACGAGGACGGCCGGCTGCGCTCGGCGCGCCTGTCGGACGGCTCCACCCTCGACTGCGACGTGGCGGTCGTGGCGCTGGGCGCGGTCCGCAACACCGAGTGGCTGCACGACTCGGGCCTCGGCGCCGGGCCGCGGGGGCTGGCGAGCGACGCGGGCTGCCGGGCGTTCGACATCAACGGGGTCGTGACCGACGACGTGTTCGTGGCCGGAGACGTGGCGCGCACCCCGCACCCGCTGTACGAGTACCAGCTGCTGGCCCTGGAGCACTGGGGCAACGCGGTGGCGCAGGCCGAGGTGGCGGCGCACAACATGGTCAGCTGCGGGCCCAGGCGCCGCCCGCACCTGGCCGTCCCCGCGTTCTGGTCCAGCCAGTTCGGGGTGAACATCAAGTCGGTCGGGGTGCCGTCGTTCTCCGACGAGGTCGCGATCGTGCAGGGGGCGGTGGAAAAACGTTCCTTCGTCGCCGTCTACGGCTACCGGGGCCGCCTCACCGCCGCGGTCTCCTTCAACCAGAGCCGCTGGCTGGACTACTACTGCACGCTGATCGAGGCCGCCGCGCCCTTCCCGCCCGACCCCGGCACCTTCGACCGGCCGGAGGACGTCGTGGTGCAGGCCGCCGACGTGCCCGACCCGTCCCAGCTCTCGCACGGCCCCACGGTCGCGGTCACCGGGCACCTGCCCGACGAGCGCCGCGTGGTCCGCGTCCCCCCGACCGTCCAGGAGGCCCGCGCATGACCAACGAGACGATGCTGAAGCGGATCAACGACTTCGCCCACCGCGGCGACCCGTACCCGCTCTACGCCGAGCTGCGCCGGACCCCCGTGGTGCGCCAGGACGACGGCGCGTACCTGGTCAGCACATACCGCGAGATCAAGGCGCTGCTGCACGACCCGCGCATCAGTTCCGACCTGAGCCACCGTCTGCCCGGCGACCCGCAGGCGGCGCAGGCCGAGGGGCAGCCGCCGTCCTTCATCCGGATGGACCCGCCGGACCACGACCGGGTGCGCCGGCAGGCCATGCGCCCGTTCGGGCCGCCGCACACCCCGGACCGCATCGCGGGTCTGCACGACGAGATCGCGCAGGTGACCGAGGGGCTGCTCAACTCCCTCGAAGGGCAGAACCGCATCGACGTCGTCGAGGACTTCGCCTACCCGCTGCCGGTCAGCGTCATCTGCCGCCTGCTGGGCGTACCGCGCGAGGACGAGCACCGCTTCCGCGCCTGGGCGGACCGCATCGTGTCCTCCACCGGTGTGCGCACCCGCGGCAGCACCTTCAGCGAGGACGACGAACAGGCCCGCAAAGAGGCGATCACGGAGATGGGCGTCTACATGGCGGGGCTGCTGGAGGAACGCCGCGACAGCCCCACCGAGGACCTGATGTCCGGCCTGGTCCACGACGACGGCCCGGACGGGCGGATGGCGCCAATGGAGCTCATCGGCAGCATGGTGCTGCTGTTCATCGCGGGCCACGAGACCACCGTCAACCTCATCACCAATGGGATGCTCACGCTGCTGCGCTACCCGGAGGCGATGGAACGGCTGCGGCAAGAACCGGAGTTGATGCCCTCGGCGGTGGAGGAGCTGCTGCGCTTCGAGCCGCCCGTGCACATGCTGCCGCAACGCACACCGCTGACCGACATCGAGATCGCCGGCGTCACAGTGCCCAAGGGCTCGCCGCTGATCCTCGTCCTCGCCGCGGGCAACCGGGACCCCGGCCGCTTCGCCGACCCCGACCACTTCGACCCGGCCCGCACCGACAACCAGCACTTCGGCTTCGGTAGCGGCATCCACAGCTGCTTCGGCGCGCCACTGGCCCGCCTGGAGACGCAGATCGCCCTCACCGCGATGATCCGCCGCCTGGACAACCCGCGCCTCGCCGAGGACCCGCCGCCGTACCGGCCCAGCCCGGTGCTGCGCGGGCCACGCCACCTGCGGATCGAGTGCGACGGGGTGCGCGCCTGAGCGGAACGGTGGACGGTGACGGGAACCGCCCGTGCTCGTCATCGACCACGGCGACAACCACAACATCACCGCCGCTCAGATTGTCCGAAACCGGCGAAGTCCTTGACTCCCCCGCCGGTACCGCCGCAGCCCACACCCGAGAGAGTGCTCTGCGCCGCGCACTGCCCTAGGTGGCAGATGCATCGTCAACGAGCTCAGGTGGCCGCCACTGGCAGCCACCCACGCCAGCGCGCGACGAGGCCGGACACGGCAGAACGAATGAGCGACGTGCCGGTCTGGCAGCTCTGACAGCCGACGGTGCCGCCGTTCATCGGCGTAAGCGGCTCTCACAAGCCGAGCAAGGGCGCCCATCTCCCACCGCGCGTAGGGGCCGCGCGGGTACAGGGACCTGCGCTTGGCATCACATGATCAAAATAGCGAGGCCCGCCGCCCAGAGACCCCACTCATCGTCAGCTCAAGCATCTTCGCCTCCACGAAAGCGGTGAGCCCTCGTTCGATCTCACCGACTCGTAACGCGTCCAGATTTCACAGGTCACGGCCACACCGTCGAACAAGTGCCCATGCCAACCTGCCCCTCGTCGCAACTCATCGTCGGACGAAAGACAGACGATAGGCCTGCTCCGACCGATCCGGCTGTGGCATCCTGAAGCCCAGGCCAATTGGTCCGTCTCAACGCACACTTGGCGAATCGGGGAGACTATGGTCGACATCGTTGCGATCCACGGCATCAACATGCACCGCTCACAACGTGCAGTGATGCAGGAGAGCTGGCTCGCAGCGACAGTGAAAGGCCTGGCTAACATTCGAAGTCCACTTGCTGCAACCCTGTCCCTCGAATGTGCCTTCTACGGCCACGAATACAACGACGGCAAGGCCGGTGGCGAGCCGGAATACGCCGCGATCGACCTCGAACCCGGCCTCGAGGAGGAGTTGCTGATCCACTTCGGCATCGCCCTCGAGCAGAACTCCGGCGGCAGCCGGCAGCAGGACACCAAGTTCTACCTTCCAGGGGCGGTGCAGCGCGCGTTGGTGGCGATTCAGCGCAGCGATCTTTTCGACGGGCGGGACAGCCGAGCCATTGCTTTCGTGAAACAGGTCAACCGATATCTGACTGACCGCGATTTCCGTAAGCTCGTTCACCTCGAGGTGTCGGCCGCGATGGAGCATGCGCCACGTGTGGTCATCGGCCACTCACTCGGCAGTGTCATTGCCTACGAGTGGTTGCGGGAGAACAAGCCGGCGAACCCGCCCGCACTGATCACTCTGGGATCGCCCCTGGGTCTGGAACCGGTCCGACGACGCTTGGACCCGAGTTACGGGCCTCTGGGCCTGCCGGGCCGGGTCCGTTCATGGACCAACATTGCCGCAGGTCACGATGCGGTTGCCATGGTCAAGGAGCTGGGCCCCTTGTATTCGGGGGAAATCCGCGACCTGCCCTGCGACAATCCACGCAAGTCGTCACACTCGGCGCTTACCTACCTGGAGAACGTCCGCACGGCACGGGTCCTCGAGGTGGAGTTGGCATGAGACCACGAGGCTTCTTCTGCCTTTCGGGAGTCGGCACCCACGACGAGCGTATCCGCTCGAAGATGGGCGTAACCGATCTCGCCGGCGTGCCCATGGAGCTCAGAACCATGCGGCAGTCTCTCGCCTCGCTCGGGCTCGAGGAACACCTTTCCTTCACATCCGAGGAGCGCAGGCATGACGAACTCGCGCGCGACCTGCGCATCGTCGACGCCCCACCAGACGCCGAGACACTCGTCATCTACTGCACCGGACACGGGGTACTCGAAGGTTCTGAATTCTCACTGCTGCTGCCGGACGGGGTTCTGTACGATCCCGCTTCCATAATCGCGCCGCTCGCAGCTGCAGGCTGGAGGAACCTTCAGCAGGTTGTGTTCATCATCGATGCCTGTCACTCCGAACCCGGCCTGGACGCGGCACTGTTCAAGGCCCGGACGGCGTACTCCCAGAGGGCGAAGCTAGGGTTCTGGGGGATCGGCGCGAGCCGTCGCCTTGAGGAGGCTGGGCAAGGATTGTTCGCAGCCGCCTTCGCCAAGGCCGTTAACCGGTCCGCCCAGCCCTCCTGGTCGAAGCGCTACCTCGATCCCGGCCCCATCGCGCGCGAGGTCGACCGGGCATTGGGGCCCGAGCAATCTGTCTGGCTCGCCGACGGGCACCCCGCCCACCAGTGCCGAGCGCTGCCCAATCCCCATCATCAGAGCCTCTCGCCTCCGAGAGGCCTTCCCCTTCCGGCTGATTGGGCGGCCAGGGCACGGGGGGTCGCAACCGCCGACCTGCCTGGCTTCTTCTTCGTGGGCCGTACCACGCTCGTACACGAGCTGCGCAAACACCTGACAGCTCAGGGCGACGATCCGGTCGTCGTGGTCACGGGTAGCCCCGGGGCAGGAAGGAGCGCGTTACTCGGACACCTTGCGATGACGGCCCACAAGGATGGGCGCCGGTCGACACCTGGTGAGATGACGCTCGTACGGCCCGAACTGCCGGCGTCCTTGGCCGCGGCCAGGGGAACTCCGACCGAGGTGACAGCCATGCTGCTCCGGGAGCTCGGTCCGCACGGCGAACAGGACCTAGTCAACGTCTTGCGGTCGGCCCCAAAGCCCCTGGCGCTGATTCTCGACGATCTGGACGAATCCACCGAACCCGAGGCGTGGTCGGAGTTCTTCGGCATACTGCGGTCGATCCCGGACGTCCGCATGGCAGTCGGCCTTGCCGCTTCATCAAAAATTCCCGTCGGGGATTCGTTCCGAGTCCACGACCTCGATGATCTCGAGGAGGAATGCGCCCAGGACATACGGGAGTATCTCCGACGCCAGGTCCGACTCGCTGTTCCAGGCGCCGGAGAGCAACAGATCCGCCGAGCGGTGGATGCGCTCGCTCCACGGGTGGGTACGGAGTGGGCAGTCGCTGTCGCGGTCGGGTCCCTGTCACGTACCCCGGCGGGCGACAAGTCCATCGGCGGCTTTCTGGAACAAACGGTCAAAGCCCTGGACGCGGCCGCACATCGGGTTTGCCGGGAGCGTGTCGGATCCCTGCTCGGTGAGAAGGCGAAGGGCATCGTGTACGCACTCTCGGCCCTCTGCACATATGGAGACACGATTGCCCTGCCGGCCGTGGAGTGGGCTGCAGCGGCATCGCAGCCAGGAGGGCCACGCGTCCTCGTCCACGACGTCACCACCGCCGCAGGTCTGATGCGCTCACTGGTGGAAAACCGTCCCGCCCCGGACGGATCGGCTCGCTGGCGTGCTCGCTTCGGCCATCCGGACGGCGGTGGACATCCAAAGCCTGAGACGTTCCTGCAGCGCTTACCCCAGATCACCGACTGGCGGACCACTGACTGGCAGGCGGTCGACTCCAGCGTGCAAGCGTTGACGTCACGGGCGGCCGCGCTGGGCCTACTGCCCGGCAGTCTGCTCGACGATCCAGAGTTTCTGGTGGAGGCCCCGCCATCGGTGGTCTCCCGTGCGCTGCAGCAGCAACGGCACGCCCCTGACTACCGAACCGCCCGGTCACGCATGTGGTCACTCGTTCCTCACAACGCCCCAGCCGCCGATCGAGCCCTGATGCTGCGCATCGGAGCGGAACGCTTCGGGGTCACACCACTCGTGACCGCGTTCCGGACGTCGGGCCGTACGAACGTCGGGAATCCGCCTCAGTCATACGCGGAGATCGACTGGGTTCAGCCGGACAACCCGCGTTCGTCCCGCATGACACATATGGCGGTCACGTCTGCGGGCAGGCTTTCAGCGGTCGTCACCATCCAGGACGACGACTCACTGTCCTTCTGGGACCCATCGGACGGCAGAAGCCTCCGTCCGACGATCTCTGTGCAGGGAACCCCGCGCGACGTCACGGTCGCCGTCGTCCAGGGCAGGGCTGTCGCACTGGTGTCAACCTGGCAACGCGAGATCTGGCTGATCCCATGTCATGAGAACGATCCACCCATGGCACTGCGAGGACTCGTTCCGCCCTGCGACCCTCACCCCGGTGAGAGCGGCGGCAGATCGCCATCGGTTCCGTTGCTTCTGTCACTGCATGCAAGCGGTCAACTTGTCGTCTCGACGGGGCCGACCGCTTGGGCTGGTGGACTGGACACCGGACAACCGCTACGCATGTTGGCGACGATGGACTCGGAGATTCTTTCCGTCCGCACGGCTGGACCGGTCACCGCACCAGTCGTGTGGTTCTCGTCGGCGTCCGGCCACGTCCGTTGTCTCCCCCTTCGCGGTGCACCCACCAGGACCGTGTCCCCGTTCCCCGTCCCGTACCGGCCGCTGGCCCTCGCCGTGTCCGAGACCGGCGACCAGGTTCTGGTCCTCGACGCTTCCGGCAATCTGCACCTACGTGGCACGGGCCGGCAAAGCGCCATGCGGACAAAGACCCATCGTTCGGGGATCAGGACCGCCTCGCTCGGTGACTCGACGATGGTCATCGGTGGATCGACAGGCCGCTCCAACTGGCTGGAGGTCTTCGATCTCTCCTCCCCCGCGACTCCCGCCCGGCTTCTTCCGCTCGACGAGGCCCCGGTCGATGTCGCCCTGTACGAAGGGAATCGACTTCTCGTGGCGCGGACCTGCGGACTGCTCTCCCTGAAACTGGCAGGACGATATGGCTGAGGCAACCCAGTCCCCACCCTCCGGGCCACCCGACCGGGACCAGATGACAGCGGGCTTGGTCCTCGCCCGGACCGTACTCGCCGGTCCGCAACCAGCAGGGGAGACGACCTGGCGGCATCTGGCCGACTTCCACACCACCGTCGTCCTGCCGCTGCTCAACACCCCCGACATGCCGGACGCCGAGCGTGACCAACTCCTTCGCTGGGCAAGTGCGTGGGATGGTGCCGCCGTACTGACGCAGCTGGCCGAGGCCGCTCTGGATGCCGGAGCCATGCCCGACGACCACGTCGAGTGCCTCTTGGAACTGGCCGATCTGATCGCCGGAACCGACCCCAAGGGAGACCTGCCGCGCCCTTCCCGAGTAGATGTACTGATCGGCATCGTCGGGGGCGAGTGCGTCGTGCTCGCGGTCGGCGAGCATGACAAATCACCTCAGCACTCAGCCATCGGTGAAACGGAACGTACCGCAGCGGCGGCCGCAGTCGGCACCGTCCTCTCGGCATACCAAAGCAGAGATCCGGCAGCGGCCTCCTGGCCGTTCCGACCTCACCTCCACTGGCCGGCCACGGTGGCCCTGTCGCCGTCCGGCACCGATCTGCCGCTGGCTCTCTGGTTACTGGGCGAGATCTTCGAACTGCCTGCCGCTTCGGCGCTCAGCGTGGGCCGGTTCGACGGTGCAGAGTTCCAGCCGCTCCCCCAGTCGCAACTAGGGTCGTGTGTCGCCGCGGCTCGAACGGCACGCAGAGACCTGTTGGTTCCCGTGGCCACAGGCTGGCAGCACCACCCGGCCGACGGATCGCCGCACAAGGACATTCGTGGACCACGAACGCTCGACCATGTCGCGTCCTCGCTGTGGGGCGACAGGTGGGCGCAGGCGAAACGCCAGGCGCACCGGCGGGAACTTGAGCTGTTGGGGTGGCACCCCGTCGATTGGCACAGGGCACCCGAGGACCAGCCCATTCCGGACCTTAGGATCAGCCAGGTAGGCCAGCTGGAACGTCATTTCCTCGACAAGAGCAGCCCCGGATCGGTCGCCGTGCTCGGCGGCACCAGGCACAGCGGCCGGAGCGCCATCGTGCGTCAGCTCGCGGCCAACCTGGCCTATCGCAGACGCCCTTGGCTCGTCCAGGTAATCTGCGGATCCACCCGCGAACTCCCTGACCGTCACGTCGCACTGGCGGTGGCAACCCATGCCATGGCCGCCGTGGCCCGCCCCACGGACGACTCCGACCGGCGGCTACTCATCTTCGAAGATCTGCAACCGACCGGTGACGGCAATGCCTCCGAAGCCCTGCGATTCGTAGCAGAACAACTCAGGATCACTGTCTTGGGGGTAGTGGAATACGCCGCGAACTCGCCCGTGGACTGGGACACCGACAACACGTACGTGGCCACGGCCGTCGTCGGAACCGAGGCACGGAAGCGGTTCGTCGAGGACCTGGCGCATGCCGACAGCACACTCAATCCCGGTCCAGCGCTTGCCCTTCTGGACTCCGGCGAATCGGCCGACCTCCGTACACTCACCAGAAAGATGAGTGGTGATCCCGGCCTTGCCTCCCGGCGCTCCGTCCGTTTCCGAGAGCTGCAGAGATGGGAGCGCTCGGCACTGGTCTTCACAGCGGCGGTCAGTCTGGCGGCCGGCGACGTCGCCGCGGAACGGGTCGACGGGCTGGAGGATGAAAACCGTCGGCTCTTCGGCATGGATCTGGGGCGGACCCCGGGGACTGTGCGGATCGCCAGTGTGGACGACTGTCTCGCGGTGTTCGAACTGCAGGCAGCCGAGAACGGAATTCAGGCGCAAGGAGAACCGCGGTGGAAAACGCTGAACTCCGCGGTCGCCGCGCAACTCGGCCCTGAGTTGGACGATTTACTGCGGGATGCCAGTCCACGGGCAATCGAGCTACTGCACGGTGTCCGGCTCTTTCACCAGGAAACGTGCCAATCCTTGCTGAGGGCAGCGGGCCACAGCAACGCTCTGAAGGACTGGGCGGCAACCGCGCCCCTTCTCAGCGTCACACGGATCGCCGGCCTCTGCGATCTCATGCCCGACGGTGTGGCGCAGGATGTGGTCACGCAGATGGTTCACAGGGCATGTCGTGGAGGAGTCCGGCTGTCTGCCAGCCAGCTCTTGGCTCTGATCCACGCCTACCAGCAGGTCGAACACCTGCTGACAGGTGACCTCATCGACGAACTCGTGGTCTGGCTCATTGATGAGATCGACGCGGTATTCGCCGCAGTTGACGGGCGCCCCGACGAGCGTTTCGCCATGCTCCTGGCGCTGGACCGCCTGAACCGGGACGACGCCGCCGGCCTGGTGGCCGACCGATCCTTCGACACACTTGCCGGTCTCACCGTCTCCGTGGAGGACTATCGGCTGGTACGGAGAGTTGACCAGCTCTATCGCCGGGCGTCCCGCAAGACAGGCTAC
Organism: Streptomyces sp. NPDC046977; assembly: GCF_040644455.1. Lineage (NCBI taxonomy): Bacteria > Bacillati > Actinomycetota > Actinomycetes > Kitasatosporales > Streptomycetaceae > Streptomyces > Streptomyces sp. NPDC046977. Next base: position 615,537 of record NZ_JBEYWO010000001.1, on the reverse strand, counting down.
GAAGCACCCTACTTCCCGATCGACCAGGAAGATCCCGTCCAGCAGTTACTCAAGCGCAAGCCGGACCCCGACGACGGCATCGGCGTGCTGCTTGAGGCCATGAATCTACGCCTCAGTCTCGTCGACCATGACTGGGAGATCACGTTCCCGGCGTACGAGACTGCGCTGAACCAGGCATTCCGGACAGCCACGGCGGCCGAGCTCGCGCTGGGCCTTCAAGGGATCCGCTCCCCCATCCCTCAATTCGGCACATGGCTACTCAAGGAGTGGAAAGGCTTCCCGGAGCGTGTCGCGGAGCTGTTCAGGCGCAGCGCGGGCGCCACGGATGCCGCCGCACTGCTCAACGCCGTGGCCAGAGCGAACGTGTTCACAGCCTTCAAAATCCTGAACGAAGGCGCCTCCGGTCAGTTGGCCCGCATGATGGCCCGACGGGCCTCGGAAGCGCGGGATGCCAAAGGAATCGGACAACTCCTCTCCGTCACACGGTCGATCGAAGACCTCTTCACGGAAGGCAGCAACACCTTTTCCACAGACCTGGCCGAGGCGTTCGGTGCCGACCGAATCATCGATCTACTCAAGCATGACCCTCGTATCTCGGTCCGGTACCACGTCATCAAGGGTGTGTGGGACTCCCAGGCGAGCTACCGGAGCGAAGTACTGGACGTCGCGCTGTCCGTCGTTGTCGACGCCATCCGCCAAGGACGAAAACACTGGGGTCCCGAGATCGCCCTGTGGCTCGTGAACGACCCAGAGTTCGGCTCGATCGCGCTCTCGGAGATCCAGAACCAGGTTCGCAACCAACAAATGCTGTCCGGGATGACCCGGGCGACCACCGCGCATGCCCGCGCGGTGTTCCACCGGCTGGGCCGAGTGGTGCACCCGGACGTCCCAGCCCTTTACCTGCACCAGTGGGAGCTCATGCCATTCGTCGAGGGTCTCGCAACGACGAGCCCCACAGCCGCACTGGAGGTCTGCGCCGAGGTTGCGCACACCCTGATGGATGCCGATATTTCTGATGCAGGTCGGCAGATCGCCGGCGCGACCGGCGGCGCGAGTCGGTGGACTCCCCGCTTGCGCACCGTACGCAATGAAGAGTCGTTCGTTCAGGCTGTCCGCCACCTCACGGCGCTCGACCCTGCCACAGCCGGAGAGACGCTCGACGGATTGCGGAAGGCGACCAGCCACGTCACGATCAACGGCCGCCCCGCAGACGCCCTGCTGGCGCGGTTGCGCCGTGCACTCCTGGGCGAGCCGACCCGTGCACCGGCCATGCTGCGGGCCATCCACAACGTGCGCCCACAACTGGCCAAGGATCTGCTGGACGACGTATCAGCAGACCGGCACGCCAACTTCGTGTTCCGTGGGGAGATCCAGCAGATTCAGAATCCGGTCGCGCAGTCGACCGCTGCACGCGACCTGGTAAAAGTCGGTGTCACGCGCGAGTCCGGACGTGCTTGGATCGAGCCGGTGTACAAGGCTCGGATCCAGGGGCTGCACCGCTTCAGCAATCCTCGGGCGGTAACGGCACTTTTGCGGATGATGTCGGCCTGGGACTCCGGGTGGGGATCGGCTGCGGCGCAAGGCGTCAACATCACACGCATCAAGAACAGACTGGCTTTCGCCGCGATCGACGATGTGGCCGATGCCATCGAACTGGTCCGTACAATGGCGGCCTTGGAAAACACTGCCGGCGCCCAACAACTTCTTGAGGTTCTCCTAGATCTCGACATCACGCGGCTCGGCAACCGCCTCCAGGTCACCTCACTCTGCTCGCTGGTGGATGTGCTCAGCGAAATACTGCCCGAGGCAGTGCCACGCATTTCAAGGACACTCGCCACGGCGCTCCAAGCCCTCGTAAATCACATGATCGTCAGCGACGAACGTGCACACTGGCTCCAGGTGGGACGGGCCAGCCGAATCCTGAATCAAGTTGGGGCACCCCCGTCGTTCGTCGGTGAACCACCGACGGCACCCAACATGGCGTATGCGGCGGTAGTCGCTTGGGCGGCAACTGGACTGGGCCAACTTGGCTGGAGGGCCGATGCCCTCGGCCGGGCGGCGTCGCGCCTCACCTCTCTGCACTCGGTGCCGAACGTTACGGATCGAGCGTGCCTCCTTTCGGCGACCGGCAAGGGCTGGGCATCCAAGTTGAGGAGTGACCAAACCGGCTGGAACGTCGGGAGAGCTCCCTTCTGGCTGTTGCGGGCCTTGTATGCGGAGGAGGCCACGGATCCCTACGTAGCACAGGTGCTCTCCACCTGCGAGTCCACGATTCGCGAGCGCATAAATGAGGACATCAGCCGGTCTGACTGGGACGCCAGTCGACTGCAGTTGATCCTCAATACCCGAAGTTTCCTCCATTCCCAGCCAATCGACGAGACCATGCATCCGCCCCTGTCAGAAACCTAGGCCGCGCCTGGACGATCAGCAGCGGCCGACCCTTAGGTACAGTGGCCGGGGTTTCTATGCCAACCGGTCCAATGACGCGGCCCCACGGCACCCGTGCCGCTACTTGGTTCGAAATTCAGGCAACTACTCTTCCACCCCCTCGAGGCGAACTCGTCGACCTTTTCGGCGAGGACCGGCTCATTGCCACCGCGGACAGGGAAGGCGCCCGGCTCCCGCAGATCGGCTGCGTCGGCACGGATTGGCTGCGTGTACCCGACGAGGACACCGGTTGGCTGCCCTCGCCAAGGGAGTCGTCCACCCGTAGAACTTCGAGAGCGACTCACCCGCCGAAGAAGCTCAACCGCACCTGGCGATCGGGGTTGTCCTTGTTCGTGTCCACCAGCACCACGGACTGCCAGGTGCCGAGTTCCAGCGAGCCGCCGACCACCGGGAGCGTCGCGTGCGGTGCGACGAGCGCGGGCAGCACATGGTCGCGGCCGTGGCCGGGGCTGCCGTGGCGGTGCCGCCAGCGGTCGTCCGCCGGCAGGAGGTCGTGGAGCACGGCGAGCAGGTCGTCGTCGCTGCCGGAACGGGTCTCGATGACCGCGACACCGGCGGTGGCGTGCGGGACGAAGACGTTGAGCAGTCCGTCCCGGCCGCGCGCCACCTCGCGCAGGAAGTGGGCGCACGCGGCGGTCAGATCGTGGACGGTCTCGGTACCGCCGGTGGTCACATTGACGAGGCGGGTGGTGAAAGCGTCGGCCATGCGTCCATGGTGGCGCAGGCGGCACCGACACGCGTTCCAGGGGCGGGGCGCCTCCGCTGCCGTCCCGCGAGCGTGCGCCCGGCGCGTTCGCCGCAAGGGGTATTTCGGCCTGAACTCGCCGCGTACGGGACGCTGGTGACGGCCGCCCGTTCGGCGGCCGTACCCTATTGGTCTGGACCACTTCCCCGAACCGGGATAGTGTCCCGTTGCCCGTCCGCGCGCCGAAAGGGAACCCACGTGTACGCATCGCGCCGCGTCGCCGCCCTGGTCGACGCCTGCCTGCTGCCCGTCCCACGCACCCGGCGGCCGCCGGAGTGGCTCCGCCGCGGCCTCGAGCTGGCGGGCGCCGTCACCATCGCCGTCCCCGCGGCGCTCAGCGGCGGCCCCGTCGCGACGGAACTCCTGCGGGACGAGGCCGGGCAGGGCGCCGTCGTGATCAGCGAGCCGCTGGACACCGCCGAGGTCGTCGAGGGCTGGGGCGTGCCGGGCGCCGCCGTACTGGCCTGGCTCTCCGGAGTGGACCTGCTCCAGCTCGGCCCCGGCTGCGACGCGGGCGTCCAGGAGGCCATCCGCACCGCCGCGGCACGCGCCGTCGCCGACGGCGACCTGCCCCTGTCCCGGCTGGAGGAGGCGGCGGCACGGGTCGCGCGACTGCGCCGCGAGACGGCACCAGAGGCACCGGGAAGCTTCCCGGCATCGCCGTAGTTGGTGGAAACGTGAACCACACGGACGCCAAGGGCGTCAGGCACGTCGAAGCAGCCGTCATCGGAGCCGGTCAGGCCGGACTGTCGGGGGCGTACTTCCTGCGCCGCTCCGGCATGCTCCCGGACGAGGACTTCGTGGTCCTGGACCACTCCCCCGGGCCCGGCGGCGCCTGGCAGTTCCGCTGGCCCACCCTCACGTACGGCAGGGCGCACGGCGTGCACTCCCTGCCCGGGATGGAGCTCGAGGGCGCCGATCCCGCGCGGCCCTCCTCCGAGGTCGTCGCGGAGTACTTCGACCGCTACGAGCGCACCTTCGACCTCCGCGTGCACCGCCCGGTCGACGTCTCGACGGTGCGGGACGCCGGCGACGGCCGGCTTCTGGTCGAGACCGACGCGGGCACCTGGTCCACCCGTGCCCTGATCAACGCCACCGGCACCTGGGACCGGCCCTTCGTCCCCCGCTACCCGGGCCAGGAGACCTTCCGCGGACGCCAGCTGCACACCGCGAACTACCGCGGCCGCGAGGAGTTCGCCGGCCGGCACGTGATCGTCGTCGGCGGCGGGACCTCCGCGGTGCAGCTCCTGATGGAGCTGCGGGAGCCGGGCGGCGCGGCCGACACGACCTGGGTGACCCGGCGGCCGCCGGTCTTCCGTTCCGGCCCTTTCGGCGAGGACCAGGGCCGGGAGGCCGTCGCGCTCGTCGAGGAGCGCGTCAAGCAGGGCCTGCCGCCGCAGAGCGTCGTCAGCGTGACCGGGCTGCCCATGACGGAGGCGATGCAACGCGCCCAGGAGCGCGGCATCCTCGTCCGGCACCCCATGTTCGACCAGGTCACCCCGGACGGCGTCACCTGGGCCGACGGACACCATGTGCGGGCGGACGCGATTTTGTGGGCCACCGGCTTCCGGGCGGCGCTGGACCACCTCGCCCCGCTGCACCTGCGCGAGCCGGGCGGCGGCATCCGCCTCCAGGGGCTCACCCAGGCGGCTCTCGACCCGCGGGTGCACCTCATCGGTTACGGCCCCTCCGCGAGCACCATCGGCGCCAACCGTGCGGGCCGCAGCGCCGTCCGCGAGATCCGCGCCTATCTGCGCGCCGGCCCAGCCGAGGCGGCCGAAGCGACTGAGGTGGCTGTCGCGGGCTGACCCCTCCCGGGTCAGCGCCCCGCGCGCCCCTTGCCCAGCGTGGAGCCACGCACGACCAGCTCCGGCTGGAAGACGATGCGCCGGTGCTCGTGCTCCTCCGCGAGGTCGCCGGTCTCCTCTATGAGCAGGTCGGCGGCCGCCCGGCCCATCCGGTACGCGGGCTGCCGCACGGAGGTCAGCGGCACCGCGGCCGCGGCGGCGAACTCGATGTCGTCGTACCCGACGAGCGCGATCTCCTCGGGCACCGCGATCCCCGCCGCGTACAGCGACTGGAGGACCCCGAGCGCCAGCAGGTCGTTCGCGCAGAAGACCGCCGTGGGCCGCTTGGCCATGCCCAGCAGCCGCGCGCCCGCGTCCCGGCCCGAGGCGACGTCGAGCCGGTCGGCCTCGATGTGCGCGAGCGCGTCGGCCGGCAGCCCCGCCGCGCCGAGCGCCGCAAGCGCGCCCGTGCGCCGGTCCTGGCACTGGGCCAGGTGCATCGGGCCGCTCACGTAGACGATGCGCTCGTGGCCGCGCTCGATGAGGTGGTCGACGGCCAGCCGGCCGCCCTCGATGTCGTCGACGGACACCGAGCACGCCTCCGCGCTCGGCACGACGCGGTCCACGAACACGAAGGGGATGCCGTGCCGCCGGAACGACTCGATGTTCCGGCCGCTGGTGTCCGCGGGCGTCACGAGCACCCCGCGGACCCGCTGCTCCGCGAACAGCCCCAGGTACTCGGACTCCTCCGCCGGGCTCTCCGCGCTGTTGCAGAGCATCACCCCGAGCCCGGTCTCCCGCGCGGCGCGCTCCGCGCCGGAGGCGACGTCAACGAAGAAGGGGTTGGCCATGTCCAGGACGAGCAAGGCGATGATGCGGCTGTGCCCGGCGCGCAGCTGACGGGCGGACTCACTGCGGACGTAGCCGAGTTGCTCGATGACCGACAGCACCCGCGCGCGCGTGTCCTCGGAGACCATGCCGGGCCGGTTGATGACGTTCGACACCGTGCCGACCGAGACGCCCGCCTGTCGGGCGACATCCTTGATCCCCACCATGCGTGTCACGGGTTCCGCCCCACCGCCTTCCGCGACCCGCCGCAGGCCGCGGGTTCATGCTACGCACTGGTGACGACATCGGCGCCCGCCGTCGTCATACACCTGTCGTCCGGGTTACGCGCCGCCTTCTCCTCCGTGTCCGGAAGCCGCCCCAAGGTGGCGGCGGCGCACCGGGCGGGAGCGCACCCCTGCGCCCTGTCACGCCAGGTGGAAGACCTCCGTCAGGGGGCGCATCGCCTCGTCAGGCCGGGCACCGTCCAGCGCCTCGAAGAACTCCCCCATCTCCGCCTGCCAGCGCGCGTTGACGTCGGTCTCCGCCATGGCCGCCTGCGCGGCCGCGAAGTCCTCCGTCTCCAGGTAGCCCACGAGCAGCCCGTCCTCCCGGAGGAAAAGGGAGTAGTTGTGCCAGCCGGTGGCGGACAGCGCCTCGCGCATCTCGGGCCAGACGGAGGCGTGCCGCTCCTTGTACTCGTCCAGCCGGTCCGCCCGGACCTTCAAGAGAAAACAGACGCGCTCCATGCCCGGTCCCGGCCTTCCCGAATCTGATATGAAAGGTTTCAATGAGATGCCGGGGACGTTAGGACACTCCGGCATGGCACGTCAATGCGCTGCGTCGGCATGCGCAGACATCCGATCTCTGCTTCACAGCGATCGACAGCTGCGGCAGTATGAGGGGCCTGCGGGCGGCCGCATGCACCGGGAGGAGGCCAGATGCGCGTAGCGCTCTTCGTGACCTGTGTGAACGACACGCTGTACCCGGGGACGGGCAAGGCGGTCGTCACACTGCTGGAGCGGCTGGGGGTGACCGTGGACTTCCCCGCCGCACAGACCTGCTGCGGCCAGCCGCAGTTCAACACCGGCTACCGGCACGAGACCGAACCGCTGATGAGGCGCTACGCGAGCGCCTTCGAGGGGTACGACCACATCGTCACCCCCTCCGGTTCCTGCGCCGCCATGGTGCGGGACAACTACCCGCGCATGGGCGACCGGGCGCGCGCCGAGGGACGCGGCGGCGAACTCGCCGCGCTGGCCGAGTCGGTCGTGCCGCGCACGTACGAACTCACCGAATTCCTCACCGATGTTCTCAAGGTGACTGATGTGGGGGCATACTTCCCGCACAAGGTCACCTATCATCCGACCTGTCACGGCCTGCGCATGCTCGGACTGGGCCGCCGCCCCCTGGAGCTGCTGAGCCACGTGAAGGGCCTGGAGCTGGCAGAGCTGCCGGGCGCCGAGGAGTGCTGCGGCTTCGGCGGCACCTTCGCGGTGAAGAACGCGGCCGTCTCCGCCGCCATGGGCGCCGACAAGGCCCGCCACATCACCGGCACCGGTGCGTCGGCCGTGTGCACGGTCGACAATTCGTGCCTGATGCACATAGGCGGCACACTGGCGCGGCTCGGCTCCACGGTGCGTCCCGTGCACCTCGCCGAGATCCTGGCCTCCACCGAGGACCGTCCCTACGGAGGCATCCGATGAGCGGCACCTATCTGGGCATGCCCGCTTTCCCAGTGGCCGCCGGGGAGGCCGTGCAGAACGAGACCCTGCGCGGCAATCTGCGGCACGCCACGCACACGATCCGCGACAAGCGTGCCAAGGCGGTGGCCGAACTCTCCGACTGGCAGCAGCTGCGCACGGCGGGCAAGCGCATCAAGGACGACGTCCTGCGCCACCTCGACCACTATCTGGAGCGCCTGGAACAGGCGGTCACCGCGGCCGGGGGCATCGTGCACTGGGCCGCCGACGCCGACGAGGCCAACCGGATCGTGACGGAACTGGTCAAGGCGACCGGCGAGACCGAGGTCGTCAAGGTCAAGTCCATGGCCACGCAGGAGATCGGGCTCAACGAGGCCCTCGCCGAAGCAGGGATCGCCGCCTACGAGACGGACCTGGCCGAACTCATCGTGCAGCTCGGCGACGACCGGCCCAGCCACATCCTGGTGCCGGCCATCCACCGCAACCGCAGCGAGATCCGCGACATCTTCAACGACGCGATGGCGCGCTGGGGCCGCCCGGCGCCCGAGGACCTGACCGACACCCCGGCCGAACTGGCCGAGGCGGCGCGGCTGCACCTCAGGGAGAAGTTCCTGCGCGCCAAGGTGGGCATCTCGGGTGCCAACTTCATGATCGCCGAGACCGGGACACTGGTCGTGGTGGAGTCCGAGGGCAACGGCCGGATGTGCCTGACGCTGCCCGAGACGCTGATCTCGGTGGTCGGCATCGAGAAGGTGCTGCCGGCCTGGCAGGACCTCGAGGTCTTCCTCCAGTTGCTGCCGCGCTCCTCGACGGCCGAGCGCATGAACCCGTACACCAGCACCTGGACGGGCACGACCGACGAGGACGGTCCCCGGGTCTTCCACCTGGTGCTGGTCGACAACGGCCGCAGCGACACCCTGGCCGACGAGGTGGGCCGCCAGGCGCTGCGCTGCATCCGCTGCTCGGCGTGCCTCAACGCCTGCCCGGTGTACGAACGGGCCGGCGGCCATGCCTATGGTTCGGCCTATCCCGGCCCGATCGGGGCCATCCTCACCCCGCAACTGCGCGGCACGGACACCGCGCTGGACGCCTCGCTCCCGTACGCCTCGTCCCTGTGCGGGGCCTGCTACGAGGTCTGCCCGGTCGCCATCGACATCCCCGAGGTGCTGGTCCATCTACGTGAGCGGGTCGTCCAGGGCGGCGAGGTGACGCGCGGCGGCAACAAGGTCGTCCTGAAGCCCGCCAAGGGGCACGCCGCCGAGCGCGCCGCCATGCGCGCCGCGCGCTGGGCGCTGGACCATCCCGCGGCGCTCCGCGCCGGGCAGCGGCTGGCGTCCCGCACACGCGGCCTGCACCCGCGCAGGCTGCCCGGAGCGGGCCGTGCCTGGACGGACACACGAGACATCCCGGCCGTACCGGCGGAGTCCTTCCGCGACTGGTGGCGGCGCACCCGGGGCACCGAGGGCTCGGAGGACCGCACATGAGCACCCGCGAACAGATCATGGGCCGCATCCGCCGCGCCCTGGCCGACGTCCCGCGCGACGAGGCGCCGGGCCGGGGGCCGGGCGGACCCGGCTATCTGCGCGTGCACGGTGAGCGGGACCCCGGTCAGAGCGCCGATCTGCTCGCCGAGAACCTCACCGACTACCGCGCCGTTGTCCACCGTACGACCGCGGCCGAGTTGCCCCTGCGGCTCGCGGCCCTGCTGGCCGCCCGCGGGGCACGCAGCGTGGTGGTGCCCGCCGGGCTGCCCGGCGGCTGGCTCGCCGAGGCGAAGGACGTCGAACAGGTCACGGACACGGCGGAGTTGACCGCCTTCGCGCTCGATGCCGTGGACAGTGTCGTCACGGGCTGCGCCGTGGCGATCGCCGAGACGGGCACCATCGTGCTGGACGCCGGGCCGGACCAGGGGCGGCGCAGGATCACGCTGGTGCCGGACCACCATGTGGTGGTGGTACGGGCGCCGGAGCAGGTCGTCGACTCGGTGCCGCAGGCGCTGGAGCGGCTGGACCCGCTGCGTCCGCTGACGTGGATCTCCGGGCCCTCGGCGACGAGCGACATCGAGCTGGACCGGGTGGAGGGCGTGCACGGCCCGCGCACCCTGGAGGTCGTGCTCGTCACGCCGTGACCGTCCCGCGGTCCTGCGCGGGGGCTCACTTCGCCTCCGCGTAGGACCGCACCACGTGCGTCTCCAGCGGGAAGGACACCGGCGTCGGCCCGAACAGCAGACGGCGGGCCTCGTCCGCGGCCTCCGCGACCGCGGTCCCCGCCTCGGGGGCGAGTTCCTCGGGGGCGTGCACGATGACCTCGTCGTGCAGGAAGAACACCAGCCGGGGGCCGTCGAGCGCGGCCAGGCGCCGGCGCAGCGAGGCCAGCACCGCGAGCGCCCACTCCGCCGCGGTGGCCTGGATGACGAAGTTGCGCGTGAAGCGGCCCCAGGCCCGTGCCTGCGCGTCGCTGAGGTCCTGGCGGTCGGTGGCGGGCGGCGGCGACGTACGGCCGAGGTGGGAGCGGACCACTCCCCCGCCCTCGCCGGTTCGCGCGGCGGACTCCACCAGCCCCATGGCGTCCGGGAAGCGGCGCCGCAGCACCTCCAGCAGGGGTCCCACCTCGCCGGTGGTCTGCCCGTACATGGCGCCCAGCAGGCCGAGTTTGGCCCGGGCGCGGTCGCCGCCGAAGGCCGTACGGGCCAGGGCCGCATAGAGGTCGCCCTCGGCTGCGGCGGCCGCGAGCCCGGGATCACCGGAGAGGGCGGCGAGCACCCGCGGCTCCAGCTGCCCCGCGTCGGCCACGACCAGGCGGTGCCCGGGGTCGGCGACCACGGCCGCCCGCAGCTGCCGAGGGATCTGCAGCGCACCGCCCCCGCGGGTGGCCCAACGGCCGGAGACGACACCGCCGACGACGTACTCGGGGCGGAACCGCCCGGCGGGCGCCCAGTGTTCACGCCACGCCCAGCCGTGGGCGCTGTGGATGCGGGAGAGCTCCTTGTAGCGCAGCAGAAGGCCGGCGGCGGGGTGCTCCACCTTCCGCAGGACATGGGAGCGGGTCGAGGTGATGTGCACGCCCACCCGCTCGAAGGCGGGCAGCAACTGGGCGGGAGAGTCGGGGTTGACCGGGCGGCCCAGCGCTTCCTGGATGGCGGTGGACAGTTCGCTGAGCACCTTGGGCCGGGTGCTCCCGGGCGGGCGCGGGCCGAGCAGCCCGATCAGCACCTCGTCGTGGGCGGTGGCACTCCAGGGCAGGCCGTCATGGGACATCTCCGCCGCGGCGAGCGCACCGGCCGACTCGGCGGCGCACAGCAGGCGCATCCGGTCGGGGTGTTCCGACAGGGCGATCCGGCGCTGCTGTTCGGCGTGGACGGCGATCACGGCGTCCAGGGGATCGGTGCCGGGCGGAAGGTGATGGCGGTCGGCGGCGAAGAGCACCGGCTGGTCGTCGGCCCCGCCCTCGGGCGCGTCCGCGGGCACCGGCAGCCCGTGCAGGCGTGCCCAGGCGGCGCCCAGGGAGCGGGGCAGGCCGAAGCGCTCCTCCGAGCCGAGGAGCAGGGCCTCGACGAGCTTGAGGTCGTGGCAGCGCGCGGGGCGGACCGGCAGCCGTTCCAGCAGGGGCGGGTAGATCTCGTCCGTGGCGGCCCAGACCCAGCGGGGCGCCTGGTGCCTCTCGCGGTCGGCGACGGCCGCGGCGAGATCGGGGACACTCTCCGGCGGGCCTGCCGGGGTGCCGTCCTCGCGCAGCGCGCGGAGCCGCCCGCCGGTCCCCAGGGGATCGGCGACGACGGCGACGGACAGGCTCCTCGGCGAGGTCACACACCGAGCGTAGGACGGGGCACCGACAACGCCCCGGGACGGCCGTCAGCCGTCGGCGTCGCGGCTCACCTTCAGCGCCCACAGCACGAGCGGCAGCTGAAGCGGCAACCGCGCGTAGGCGGCCTTGCGCAGTGGCGCGGGGCGGTCGCGCCAGTCGCGGGCCATCTTCACGTTCGCCGGGAACACCCCGGCGAAGAAGGCGGCCGCCAGCAGCGCCCCGGCACGGCGGGTGCGCGGCAGCGCGATACCGGCGGCGAGGGCGAGTTCCACCGCGCCGCTGGCATAGGTCCAGGTGCGTGCGTCGCCGGGCAGGACCTTCGGGACGATCGCGTCGAAGGGCCCGGGCACCACGAAGTGCGCGGTGCCCGAGGTGGCGAGCAGCCGGGCCAGCAGCGTGGCGGAAAGGTCGGATCGGCCGGAGCGAACGGAGCGGCCTGGCTCTGCCATCGGGGACCTCCTGCGGATGTCGGCGCCGCGGCTCACGTTAGCGGCGGCCCCCGGCACCGCGCGGCGGATCACCGGTCCCGGCGTGTGCGCTTGCTCACCCGTCCCAAGAAGCCGCGGCGGGCGGGCCCGGTGAAGGGCGGGAGCCCGGCGAAGCCGGGTTCGGCGCCGAGGGTCCCGGCGAGCCGCGCGAGCGCCGTCCGCACCCGGGTGAGCGGGTGGCCGGGGAAGCGCGCGTCGTACTCCTCGGCGTCGGCGCGGTGGAAGGGCAGCCCGCCGCGCAGCCCGGGGGCGTAGGGATGCTCCAGGAAGTACTGTTCGGGCCCGAGTTCGGCGAGCACCATGGCCTCGCGCATCCCTGTGACGCCGTCTTCAAAGGCCTGCACCTTGGCCACCGCACTGCAGGCCGCCCGCGGCAGGGTGTACGTACCCAGGAACGCCTGGCCCCTCGGCCGGTCCGGCAGAGGCACTTTGAGCACCTGCCGCACCGCCGGCAGTCCGGCGACCCGCACGACGTCAGCCTCGATGAGGCCGCCGCCCGCGTCGGCCGTGAAGCGGGCGAGTGCCTGCCGCAGCCGGTCCGGCTCCTCCAGGGGCGCCGGTATGTCCGGCGGCAGGTCGAAGAAGTGCAGGCTGATCACATCGCCGTGGTCATCGGCCCAGGTGTGCTCGGCGACCTGCCGGTAGCCCGGCAGGTCCGCACCGTCGAGTGGTCCCATGGTCAACGATCATGCCGTAGGGGCGAGTTCGGTGTCACGGCGCACCAGGGCCGCGTACCGGCCTTCGAGGGCGAGCAGTTGGTCGTGCGTGCCGCGCTCGGTGATCCGTCCGTGGTCCAGCACGACGATCTGGTCGGCGTCGCGGACCGTGGACAGGCGGTGCGCGATGGTGATGGTGGTCCGGCCCGCCGAGAGGGCGTCGATGGCCTCCTGGACGGCGTGCTCAGTGCGGGTGTCCAGGGCGCTGGTGGCCTCGTCGAGGATGAGGACCGGTGGATCGCGCAGAATGGTGCGGGCTATGGCCAGGCGCTGCTTCTCGCCGCCGGAGAAGCGGTAGCCGCGTTCGCCGACGACGGTGTTATAGCCGTCCGGCAGGCCGGCGATGTGGTCGTGGATCTGGGCGGCGCGCGCCGCGGCGGCGATCTCCTCGTCAGTGGCGTCCGGCTTGGCGAAGCGCAGGTTCTCCGCGACGGAGGCGTGGAAGAGGTACGTCTCCTGCGAGACGACGCCCACGGACGCGGCAAGAGTGTCGAAGGCGAGGTCCCGCACATCGGTGCCGTCGAGCGTGACACGGCCCTCGGTGACGTCGTACAGGCGGGGCACGAGGTAGCTGAGCGTGCTCTTGCCGGAGCCGGTGGCGCCGACGACCGCGAGACTCGTGCCGGCCGGCACCTCCAGGTCGATGCCGTCCAGGGTCCGCTCGGGCGAGGCGGAGTCGTAGGAGAAGCCGACGCCTTCGAAGCGCACGTCGCCCCGGGCGCGTTCGAGCCGTACGGGCTCGGGCCGCTCGGTGATGTCGACCGGCAGGTCGAGGTATTCGAAGATGCGCTGGAACAGTGCCAGCGAGGTCTGCACCTGCACACCGGTGGCCAGCAGGCTCACCGTGGGCCGGAACAGCCCCTGTTGCAGCGAGACAAACGCGACCAGGGTGCCGATGGACACCAGGGTGCCCGAGCCCTGGACGACGACACCGGCCGCCCAGTAGATCAGTGCGGGCATGGCGGCCATCACGATGCCGATGGTGGACATCCGCCACCGCCCGGCCATGTTGGAGCGCACTTCGAGGTCGACCAGTCGCTCGGACTCGTCGGCGAAGGAGCGGGTCAGAGATGCGGAGCGCCCCATGGTGCGGCCGAGCAGGATGCCGCTGACCGACAGGGACTCGGTCACGATGGCGGACATCGCGGCCATCTGCCGCTGTCGCTGGGTGGTGATCTTCTTTCGTTCCGTGCCGACGCGGCGGCTGATCCACACGAAGACCGGGAGCAGCACCAGGGAGACGAGCGTGAGGCGCCAGTCCAGGGCGAGCATGGCGACGACGCCGGCGACGACGCTGGTGGCGTTGGAGACCAGCGAGGTCGCGGTGGACGTGACGGTGGCCTGCATGCCGCCGATGTCGTTGGCGATGCGGGACTGCACCTCGCCGGTGCGGGTCCGGGTGAAGAAGGCGAGCGACATGCGCTGCAGCCGCTCGTAGACGGCGGTGCGCAGGTCGTGCATGACGCGTTGGCCGACCGTGGTGGATATGAGCGTCTGCAGGACGCCGAAGACGCTGTTGAGGACGGCGGTGGCGATCATGCCGAGGGCCAGCAGGCTCAGCAGCCCGGTGCGGCCCTGCGGGATCGCGGTGTCGAGGATCGCGCGCAGCAGGAAGGGCGAGGCGACCGAGACGAGGGAGGCGGCGCCGACCAGCAGCCCGACGAGGGCGAGGCGGCCGCGGTAGGGAGTGAACAGGCCCAGGACACGTCGTACGTCGGTGGTCCGGGCGGGATTCTTGGGCGGTGGGGTCCACTGCGGGGATTCACCGGGATGCAAAGGGCCTCCGAGGGCGGGGGGATGGAACTGCGGCAGGACACGCACGTTCAGCCGGACAGCGGTACAGCAGGACGATGCGAGTGTAGTTCATTGTTACCTATACTCACAATGAACCGCATCCTGATAATCTTGAGCCATGGAATCGCGTATCTCCGCCGCGGACGCCGACGGGTCGAGCAGCCTCGCCGAACAACTGCTGCGGCTGACCCGCCGGCTGCACCGCGTCCAGCGACGTCACCTGGAGCCGCTCGGCATCACACCGGCCCAGTCGCGCATGCTGCGCAGCGTCGCGCACAGCGAGGAGCCGCCCCGGATGGCCGATCTCGCCCAGCGCCTGGAGGTCGTGCCGCGGGCGGTGACCACGCTCACCGACGCCCTGGAGGAGCGGGGCTTCGTGCGCCGCGTGCCGGACCCGGCCAACCGCCGCGTGGTGCGCATCGAGATGACGGCGGAGGGCGAGGGTGCGCTGCGGCGATTGCGGCAGGCCCGGCGGGCGGCCGCGGAGGAGATGCTGGCACCACTGGACGCGGCCCAGCGCGATGCCCTGACGGCGCTGCTCGCCGTCCTGGACACCGCGCCGGGCCACTGCTGAACCGTCCGGTCCCCCCGGGGCCTGCCGCGCCGCCTTCGGCGCGGGCCCCCGGGACGCGGGGTCAGGTGCGCCAGATGTCGCCGAGCGTCACCTTGCCACTGGCGGGGACGGTCGCCGTGCGGTTGGCGCCGGACTCCCACGTGACGTTCCCGTTCGCGTCCTTCTTGATGTACTTGTACTCGAAGGACGTACCCGCACCCATGGCGACGTCCAGCTTCCACACCGGGTAGGCCGACGAGGACAGCAGCAGCGCCCCAGCGGTGTTCCAGTTGCCGAGCGCGGCGTTGCCGCCCACCACGTAGACGTTCTGGCCCCACACAGTGGTGGCGTTCACCGAGAAGGACGCGCCGCTCGCCGGGGCCGTGCCACCGCCGCCGCAGGGAGCACCCGTGTAGAGCGCGACCGCGTCGTTGGCGCCGACGGTGGCGGTGAAGGTGCCGTTCGACGCGACGGTGTAGCTGGCTCCGCTGTGCTGGACGTCGCAGTAGGTGCCGGCGGGCAGCGAGGTGGTGAAGGTCTGGCTGATCGGGCCGCTCTCGTGGTTGATCGCCACAAAGCCCTTGCTGCCGCGCCCGAAGGCGATGGCGTTGTTGCCGTTGGACCACCAGTTGGTCACGGCCGTCCCGGCGACGGCGTTGCGGAAGCCGACCATGCCCGCGATCTGCGGCCAGGCGTGCTGGCACTTCCAGCCGTCGCTGTAGCAGGCGTTGACGGTGCCGCCGTTGGGCGGGCCGGAGTCGTTGTCGGAGAACTCGTAGCCCGAGTACACATTGGGCGAGCCGTAGGGCCACGCGAGCATGTAGACGTTGGCCAGCGTGTAGGTCGCCCCGGCCTTGTAGTTGAGGGTCGAGCCGTTGCGCTCGGTGTCCCAGTTGTCCACAAAGGTGCGCGCCTGCCCGCTCGGCAGGTACCCGGCGCCCCAGGAGGCGCCCCAGTTGCTCAGGTAGGCCAGTTTCTCGTTGCGGAAGATCCGCTTGAGGTCGTAGGCGCCCTGAAAGGCGTCGACGTCGCCGGTCCCGGTGTACTCACCGGGCTGGACCGCCTCGCCGGAACCGTAGATGACCTCCTGCGCCCAGAAGACCGAGGGCTTGCTGAGCTTTGCCTTGATGGCGGCGAGATCGCCGGAGGCGATGTGCTTTGCCGCGTCGATCCGGAATCCGTCGACACCGAGGGAGATCAGGCCGTTCAGGTAAGCGGCGATGGTGGAACGGACGTAGTCGCTGCCGGTGTTCAGGTCCGCGAGACCGACGAGTTCGCAGTTCTGCACATTGTCGCGGTTGGCGTAGTCGACGATGCTGGACCGGCAGGAGTGGAAGTCCTGGTCCTGGTAGTACCCGGGGTAGTTGTACTTCGTGTACGACGTCCCGCCGGTGCCCGTTCCCGAACCCGCGCTCATGTGGTTGACGACCGCGTCCGCGATCACCTTGACGCCCGCCGCGTGGCAGGTGTCGACCATGTTCTTGAAGGCCGTGCTGTCCCCGAGCCGGCCGGCGATGCGGTAGCTGACGGGCTGGTACGAGGTCCACCACTGCGAGCCCTGGATGTGCTCCTGAGGCGGCGAGACCTCCACGTAGCCGTAGCCCGCCGGCCCGAGGGTGCTGGTGCACTCCTTGGCGACGGAGGCGAATTTCCATTCGAAGAGCGTCGCGGTGACGTCCTTGTTCCCGGGGGGTGCGGCCTGGGCCGGCTCCTGCGACACGACGGCGAGGCCGGCCGTGGCGAGCAGCGCCGCCAGTCCCGCGCGCACGAAACGCGATCTCATGGTGCGGCTCCTTCGTTTTCGGGCACAAAGGTGCCCCGAAGACAGCCACGCGCCAGGCCATCGAGTGGGGGGCGGAGTTCCCGCCCGTGGGAACTCCGGACAGGAGACTGGCCCCGCGGGCGGACACCGTCAATACGTCGCGTGGAAAAACTTTCAACCTCTTGCAGAAACAACCTGCGTGACGTTTCCGGGAAGGACAACTCTGGGGGCGTGAGCGCACTCTGAGTCGCCGTCAGTCGGCTGTGTCGCCCGCCACTGCCGCGGCCGTCAGTCGTGAGGGATCACGAACATGGAGCCTTCCCCGTACCGAGGAAAAAACCGGTTGAATTCACCCCGTCGGCGAGCGACCCTGGCACGTCCTCACTCACCCCCATCTCCGATGCCGGGACGCCATGTCGCTACGTTCTCTCCCCCATGCCGATCCGGGTGTCCCCGACACCCGGTCCGGCTTCCGACTTCTGCTCTGGCTCGAGAAACGCCAGATCCGCGCCCAGGCGACGGCCACGTTCTGGGGCACCCTCAACATGGCGGCGTTCGCGGGCGTGCCCGCGGCGGTCGGCCTGGCCGTCCAAGCGGCCGTGGACCGTTCGGGCGGCAGGCTCGCGCTCGCGGGCGGCCTCATCCTCGCTCTGGGAGTGGTCTCGGCGGTGGGCGACGTCATGCTGCACCGAACCGCCGTCACCAACTGGATCACCGCCGCCGCCCGGGTGCAGCAGCTGCTGGCCCGCAAGACGGCCGAACTGGGCTCGGTGCTCACCCGCCGGGTCGCGGCCGGTGAGGTCGTCGCCGTCAGCACGGGGGACGTCGAGAAGATCGGCTGGTTCGTGGAGGCGCTGGCCCGCTTCGCGTCCAGTCTCCTGGCGACCGTCGGCGTGACGGTCGCCCTCGTCGTCTACCGCCCCGAACTCGGTCTGATCGTCGCGGCCTGCGTCCCCGTCCTGGCGCTCGCGGTACTCCCGCTCCTGCCGCACGCGACCCGGCGGGCGGACGAGCAGCGCACCAAGGCCGGCAAGGCCACCGCACTCGCCTCGGACACGGTGGCCGGACTGCGGGTGCTGCGCGGCATCGGCGGCGAGGAGCAGTTCCTCACCCGCTACCGGCGCGCGTCCCAGGAGGTCCGGCAGGCCGCCGTGCGCAGCGCCCGGATGTGGTCCCTGATCAGCGCGCTCCAGGTGGCGCTGCCCGGACTGCTGCTGCTGGCGGTGACCTGGTACGGAGCGCGCCTCGCGCTGGACGGCCGGATCTCGGTCGGCGAACTGGTCACCGTCTACGGCGCCGTGGTCTTCCTGCTCTTCCCGCTGCGGGGCTTCGAGGAGATCGCGATGGCGTACTCCTTCTCCAAGCCCTCCGCCAAGCGCGCGGCGCGGGTCCTGTCACTGCGGCGGGACACCGTGGGGCGGGCTGACGCCGTCGCCACCGACGCCTCTCCGCCTAAAGCGCCGACGGCGCCGGGAGACCTGTACGACCCCGCCACAGGCCTGCTGGCGCCCGCCGGAAAGCTGACCGCCGTCGTGTGCGGCGATCCGGACGCGGCGGGTGCGCTGGCCGACCGGCTCGGCGGCCACAGCCCGGAACGCACCGCGGAGGACCCATCGGTACTGCTGGGCGACACGGCGCTGGACGGGCTCCCGCTGGCCGCCGCACGGGCCCTGGTGCTCGTGCAGGACAAGGACCCCGTGCTGCTGTCGGGGACGCTGGCCGAGTTGCTGGACGTGCCGCGGTCGGGCGCCGTCGCGCCTGCGGACGCTCTGGCCGCGGCACAGTGCGACGACGTGCTGGAGGCGCTGGCCCAGGCCTCCGTGGACGCGTCGGGCGACCCGATGCGCACCCGGATCACCGAGCGGGGACGGTCGCTCTCCGGAGGGCAGCGGCAGCGCCTGGCACTGGCCCGCTCGCTGATGGTCGACCCGGAGGTCCTGGTGCTCGACGAACCGACCAGCGCTGTCGACACGCACACCGAGGCCAGGATCGCGCACGGCCTGCGGGCGCTACGCGCCGAGCGGACCACGGTGGTCCTCACCTCCAGCCCGCTGCTGCTGGACCTGGCGGACCGGGTCGTCTTCGTCGAGGAGGGCTCGGTGCGGGGCGCGGGGACGCACCGCGAACTGCTCCTCGCCGACCCCGGCTACCGCGCCGTGGTCACCCGGGAGACCGAAACCGAACTCCACCCCTTCGAGTCACTACGGAAAGCCGAGGAACCCGCATGATCGGCGTGCCACCGCCGGACTACGACCCGGCCGCGCCGCAGCAGGCCAGCACCCTGCCGGTGGGATCGCCCACCACGGTGCGCGGTTACGTCAGGGAACTCGTCGGCCGCCACCGGCGCGCCTTCGTCGCCCTCATCGCGCTGAACGCGGTGGCCGTCCTCGCCTCGATGGTCGGCCCCTACCTGCTGGGACACCTGGTCGAGCGCCTGTCGGCGGGCGACAGGGACCTGCACCTCGGGCGCACGATGGCGTTCTTCGCCGCCGCCCTCGCCGTGCAGACGTTCTTCGTGCGCGAGGTACGGCTGCGCGGGGCCGTCCTGGGCGAACGGATGCTCGCCGACCTCCGCGAGGACTTCCTCGTACGGTCGGTCGCGCTGCCTCCGGGCGTCCTCGAACGGGCGGGCACCGGAGACCTGCTGTCCCGGATCACCACGGACATCGACCGGCTGGCCAACGCGATGCGCGAGGCGGTGCCCCAGCTGGCGATCGCCGTGGTCTGGGGCGGGCTGCTGCTCGGCGCCCTCACCGTCACCTCGCCCCCACTGGCACTCGCCGTGCTGGTGGCGCTGCCGGTCCTCCTGCTGGGCTGCCGCTGGTACTTCCGCCGGGCGCCGGCCGGCTACCGCTCCGAGGCGGCCGGCTACGCGGCCGTCTCGGCGGTCCTGGCCGAGTCGGTGGACGCCGGGCGCACCATCGAGGCCCACCGGCTGGAGGAACGGCGCGAGGAGCTCTCCCGCCTGCGCATCCGGCAGTGGGTGGCCTGGGAGCGCTACACGATGTGGCTGCGCAGCGTGCTCTTCCCGGTGATCAACGCGACGTACACCCTGATCCTGGCAGCGGTGCTGCTCATCGGCGGGACGCTGGTCCTGCACGGCTGGGTCACGGTCGGTGAACTCACCACCGGCGCGCTGTACGCGCAGATGCTGGTCGACCCGATCAATCTCATCCTGCGCTGGTACGACGAACTCCAGGTCGCCCAGGTCTCCCTGGCCCGTCTGGTGGGCGTACGGGAGATCGAGCCGGGCGCCGGCGACACCGAGGTGGCGCCGGACGGCCGCGACGTCCACGCCGACGAGGTGCGCTTCGGCTACCGCGCCGGCAGCGACGTGCTGCACGGCGTCACGCTGCGGGTGCGCCCCGGCACCCGGGTCGCCCTCGTCGGGCCCTCCGGCGCCGGGAAGTCGACCCTGGGCCGGCTGCTGGCGGGGATCTACGCACCCCGTACGGGTGAGATCACCCTCGGCGGCGCCCAGCTGGCCCGGATGCCCGCGGAGCGGGTCCGCGAGCACGTGGCCCTGGTCAACCAGGAGCACCACGTCTTCGTCGGGACCCTGCGCGACAATCTGCTGCTCGCCCGCGCCGAAGCGGACGACACCGAGCTGTGGGCGGCCCTGACCGCGGTGGACGCCGAGGGCTGGGCGCGGGCGCTGGAGTCGGGCCTGGACACCGAGGTGGGTTCGGGTGGGGCCGCCCTCACGCCGGCCCAGGCGCAGCAAGTGGCGCTCGCCCGCCTGGTGCTGGCCGACCCCCACACCCTGGTGCTGGACGAGGCCACCTCGCTGCTCGACCCGCGGGCCGCACGGCACCTGGAGCGGTCGCTGGCCCGTGTCCTGGACGGCCGGACGGTGGTGGCCATCGCGCACCGGCTGCACACGGCGCACGACGCGGACCTGATCGCGGTCGTCGAGGGCGGCCGGATCAGCGAGCTGGGCAGCCACCACCAGCTGGTGGACGCGGACGGCGCCTACGCGGCGCTGTGGCGGTCCTGGCACGGATAGCCGGCCGCCACGGCGCCGCGCGCCGAGCCGCGGTGGGGGTGCTCAGGCGCCGAAGACCAGCGCCCCCACCGCACCCACGCCGCCGATCACGAAGAAGATCGGGGTCAGCACCTTGATCTCGACCTTGCTGCCCGCACGGAACCGCATGGGCTTGGGGGTGCCCAGCGGGTACCAGCGCCGGCGCCCGATGGGAATGGGCCACAGCACCGGGCAGCCCGAGACGGTCAGCGCGTCGCCGAGGCAGTGCACGATGGAGCCGAGCACGATCGGGATGCCGATCCACAGGTACTGCTGACCGGGCTCGGTCAGCAGCCAGCCCTTGCCGCTCTGCGTGCTGTCCAGGGTGTCGGCGAGCACCCAGGCGCTGGTCGCACCGAGCAGCCAGACCAGGATGTCGCTGGACATCCGGGCCTGCCGCCACAACAGCCCTTCGACCGCCAGCACGGCGTGCACGAAGAGGATGAAGACCACGGCCCACCGGCCGCCGACCCATGCCAGGCCGGAGGCGGCGGCGCCCATCATGACCGCCCAGAGCCACGTGTGGGTCAGAGTGCGGTGCCCGCCCTGGCGTATCGGGTCACCGGGCTTGCGGGTCTTTCGGTAGGCGGCGAAGGACAGCTTGTCGATGACCTCGCACAGCCATCGGGAAATCGGGCCGAATGCCCGGGAAATCGTGGCCGCCTTGTGATCCAGATCAGGAGCGAGAGCCGCACCGGCACAGATCAGCGCACCGACCACGAGGGTCGGCCAGGGCATCGGATGATTGAGCCCCGCGGCGACCGCACCCACTGCCAGCCAAGCTGCCGCTCCGGAGACAGAATGTGCCGGTCCCATCATGGCGTGTCCCGCCCCTTTCGACCCGCCCTGAAGCGGAGTTGACGTCCAATCGACGGCACACCATACCGTCGGCCGATCTTCGCTCGTACCGCCGGTTCATCCCCCGGACCCCGCGGCAGGCAAGATGGGGGTGTGACCCTTATCGATCAGCTCCCTGCCGAGGCCGACCCCGACGCCCTTTTCGAAGCTTTCGCCACCTGGGCGGAGGGCCGGGGCATCTCGCTCTATCCCGCCCAGGAGGAGGCGCTGATCGAGGTGGTCTCGGGGGCGAACGTCATCCTGTCGACGCCCACCGGCTCGGGAAAGAGCCTGGTCGCGGCCGGTGCGCACTTCGCCGCCCTGGCGCGTGACGAGGTCACCTTCTACACCGCGCCGATCAAGGCGCTGGTGTCGGAGAAGTTCTTCGACCTGTGCAAGCTCTTCGGCACCGAGAACGTCGGCATGCTCACCGGTGACGCCTCGGTCAACCCGGACGCGCCCGTCATCTGCTGCACGGCGGAGGTGCTCGCGTCGATAGCGCTGCGCGACGGCAAGGACGCGGACATCGGCCAGGTCGTCATGGACGAGTTCCACTTCTATGCCGAGGCGGACCGCGGCTGGGCGTGGCAGATCCCGCTGCTGGAGCTGCCCCAGGCACAGTTCCTGCTGATGTCGGCGACCCTTGGTGACGTCAGCCGGTTCGAGAAGGACCTGACCCGCCGTACCGGCCGGCCCACGTCGGTCGTGCGCTCGGCGACGCGTCCGGTGCCGCTGTCGTACGAGTACAAGCTGACGCCGCTCACCGAGACGCTGACGGAGCTGCTGGAGACCCGGCAGGCTCCGGTGTACATCGTGCACTTCACGCAGGCGGCCGCCGTGGAGCGGGCGCAGGCGCTCATGAGCATCAACATGTGCACGCGGGCCGAGAAGGACGCCATCGCCGAGCTCATCGGGAACTTCCGCTTCACCACCAAGTTCGGACGCAATCTTTCCCGTTACGTCCGGCACGGAATCGGCGTGCACCACGCGGGCATGCTGCCCAAGTACCGGCGCCTGGTGGAGAAGCTCGCCCAAGCGGGCCTGCTGAAGGTCATCTGCGGCACCGACACCCTCGGTGTCGGGGTGAACGTGCCGATCCGCACGGTGCTGTTCACCGCGCTGACCAAGTACGACGGCAACCGTGTGCGGGTGCTGCGCTCCCGGGAGTTCCACCAGATCGCCGGGCGGGCCGGCCGCGCGGGGTTCGACACCGCGGGGCTGGTCGTCGCCCAGGCGCCCGAGCACGTGATCGAGAACGAGAAGTCGCTGGCCAAGGCCGGGGACGACCCGAAGAAGCGCCGCAAGGTCGTCCGCAAGAAGGCGCCCGAGGGCTTCGTCGGCTGGTCCGATACCACCTTCGAGAAGCTGATCGCCTCCGACCCCGAGCCGCTGACTTCCCGCTTCCGGGTGACCCACGCGATGCTGCTGTCGGTGATCGCGCGCCCCGGCAACGCCTTCGAGGCCATGCGCAGGCTGCTGGAGGACAACCACGAGGACCGCCGGTCGCAACTGCGCCACATCCGGCGGGCCATCGCGATCTACCGCTCGCTGCTGGCGGGCGGAGTGGTGGAGCGCCTGGACGAGCCGGACGAGGAGGGCCGCATCGTCCGGCTGACCGTGGATCTCCAGCAGCACTTCGCGCTCAACCAGCCGCTGTCCACCTTCGCGCTCGCCGCCTTCGAGCTGCTGGAGCCCGAATCGCCCTCCTACGCGCTCGACATGGTGTCGGTCGTCGAGTCGACCCTCGACGACCCGCGCCAGATCCTGGCCGCCCAGGAGAACAAGGCGCGCGGCGCGGCGGTCGCCGCCATGAAGGCCGACGGGATCGAGTACGAGGAGCGGATGGAGCGGCTGCAGGAGATCTCCTACGACAAGCCGCTGGAGGAGGTGCTCTCCCACGCCTACGGCGTCTACCGCAAGAGCCACCCCTGGGTCGGCGACCACCCGCTCTCGCCGAAGTCCGTGGTGCGCGACATGTACGAACGCGCCATGACCTTCAGCGAGTTCGTGTCGCACTACGAGCTGGCCAGGACCGAGGGCATCGTGCTGCGCTACCTGGCGAGCGCCTACAAGGCGCTGGAGCACACCGTCCCCGACGACCTGAAGTCCGAGGACCTCCAGGACCTCATCGCCTGGCTGGGCGAGCTGGTCCGCCAGGTCGACTCCAGCCTGCTCGACGAGTGGGAGCAATTGGCGAACCCCGCCGAGATGACCGCCGAGGAGGCGCAGGAGCGCGCCGACCAGGTCAAGCCCGTCACGGCCAACGCCCGGGCCTTCCGGGTGCTGGTGCGCAACGCGATGTTCCGCCGGGTGGAGCTGGCCGCCCTGGAGCACTACTCCGAACTGGCCGAACTCGACGCCGAGTCCGGCTGGGACGCGGACGCGTGGGCGGACGCCATGGACGCCTACTGGGACGAGTACGAGGACCTGGGGACCGGGCCCGACGCCCGTGGCCCCAAGCTGCTGCAGATCGAGGAGCGCCCCGAGGACGCCCTGTGGAAGGTGCGGCAGACCTTCGCGGACCCGGCCGGCGACCACGACTGGGGCATCTCGGCCGACATCGACCTGACCGCCTCCGACGAGGAGGGACGCGCGGTGGTCAAGGTGACGGCGGTGGGCACGCTGTGACCGCCGCACCCGAGATACGCACGGCCGCGGGCGCCCGCGCCCTCGCCACCGAGGCACGGCAGGACACCGAAGCGGAGCAGGAACGGAAGGGGCACGCCCGATGACCAACCCCGCCGAGCGGCTGGTGGACCTGCTGAACCTCGAGAAGATCGAGGAGAACATCTTCCGGGGGCAGAGCCCCGACGAGCGGATCCAGCGGGTCTTCGGCGGGCAGGTCGCGGGCCAGGCGCTGGTCGCCGCCGGCCGCACCACGGACGGGACCCGGCCGGTGCACTCCCTGCACGCGTACTTCCTGCGGCCGGGCCGTCCGGGCGTGCCCATCGTGTACGAGGTGGAGCGCGTACGCGACGGGAAGGCGTTCACCACACGCCGTGTGGTCGCGGTGCAGCAGGGCAGGACGATCTTCACGTTGACTGCCTCCTTCCATCTGCCGGAACCCGGCTTCGAGCACCAGCTGCCGATGCGGGAGGTCCCGGACCCGGAGAGCCTGCCGAGCCTCGGGGACGAGATCCGCGAGCATCTGGGCGGCCTGCCGGAGCAGTTGGAGCGCATGGCGCGCCGGCAGCCGTTCGACATCCGCTATGTGGAGCGGCTGCGCTGGACCCCGGAGGAGGTCGCGGGCGCGGAGCCGCGCAGCGCGGTCTGGATGCGCGCCGTGGGCCCGCTCGGCGACGACCCGCTCGTGCACACCTGCGCGCTCACGTACGCCAGCGACATGATGCTGCTGGACGCCGTTCGCGTGCCGATCGAGCCGTTGTGGGGGCCGCGCGGCTTCGACATGGCCTCGCTGGACCACGCAATGTGGTTCCACCGGCCGTTCCGGACCGACGAGTGGTTCCTCTACGACCAGGAGTCCCCGGTCGCCACCGGCGCCCGCGGGCTGGCCCGTGGACGCATCTACGACCGCGAGGGGAGGCTGCTGGTCTCGGTGGTCCAAGAGGGGCTGTTCCGGAAGCACGAGGACTGACAGCCGTCCCGCTGCCCCGCGCAGCGGTCCGCGGCGCAGGCGCCACTCCCTCGAATGGCGTATCTCCGTGTGCCGTGCACATGATGGTCGTGCGAGGGCGATGTCGTGTTGCGCCTCCTCGCAGGGACGCGTGTCACAAGGACGGCCCGTGGGGGCTGTCCGGTGGCGGCGAGGACGACGGACCATCCACCGCTGAGGCGCAGCGCACGAGGCCGTCGGCGCATGAGCGGATGCGCAGTCGGGCGGCCGCTCACTGCGCATCGACCGCGAGACCCCGCGTCCCGGAAAGACCTCTCTATCCAAGGAGCAGAGACATGACGTCGCACACAGTCCCCTCGACTGCGCGTCTCTCCGAGCACGAGGCGGCCGTGGGGTTCACGGCTTCCCGGCAGTTGTCCGAGGCCCTTCAGGCGATTCTCGTCGAGCTGGTCGAACTGCACCTCCAGGGCAAGCAGGCCCACTGGAACCTGGTCGGCCACAACTTCCGTGACCTGCACAAGCAGCTGGACCACATCGTCGACGACGCTCGTGAGGCCAGCGACACGATCGCCGAGCGCATGAGGAGCCTCCACGCCGTCCCGGACGGGCGTTCCGACACCGTCACGGCCACCACGACCCTGCCCAAGTTCCCCGAGGGGGAGCAGAGCGTCGCGGACGTGGTGGACCTCATCACGACGCGCCTGCACGCGGCGACGGCGACCATGCGGCGTCTGCACGACGGTGTGGACGCGGAGGACCCGTCCACCGCGGACATCCTCCACTCCGTCATCGACACGCTCGAAGAGCACGCCTGGATGGTGAGCGCCGAGAACCGCCAGGTGGGTCGCGTGTGACGCCACCGGTCCCCGCCCCCTGAAGCCCCTCACCCCGCTCCGAGGCCCAGGAGCCGCCGCCAGCGGCCCCCCGCGGTCCGTCCGGGCGGTTGAGGTGACCGGGCGGCACTCGGCGAAGCTGCGAGCTCCTTCGGCGGCGCGAGATCGGCGGGCCCCGGCTGCCGTTCGACACCCGACCCGGGCGCCGGCCGGACGGCGCGCGCCCGCAGCATCGCGTCCGCCAGCGATACGTGGGCGAAGGCGACTTCGTCGGGGTGGTCGGCCACGACATGGGCGTCGATCACCTCGCGCGCGGCGTACGAACCGGTGTTCCCGGGCGGCAGTCCCGGTCGGAGGCGGCGCAGATAGGCCCGCTCATGCGGATCCGGCACGGCCTCCGCCGCCGCTTCCGGGCCCAACAGCGCGGCCCAGGCGGCCGCCTCGCCCCAGGCGTCAGCGGCATCCCGCACCATCTCCTCCACACGCCGGGCCCGCCAGCCACGGGGGCGCTGGTCCTCCCCCTCGTCCAGGGCGTCGCGCAGTGCGGCCGGAAGGCGGCCCGCGAGCAAGGCCGGGTGGTCCACGGCCAGTTGCCGCACATCAACGGCCAGATAGAGCCAGACGACCGTCCGGTAGCGGTTCACGTACCACCGCACGGGGCGGATGAGACCCCCCTTGGCGAGTCTGGTGAACCGGTCGCGGGTGATGCCGATGAGCTCACCGCCCTCGACGCTCCCCACCAGCCTCAGCCGCTCCCTGAGGGTTTCGGGGAAGCCCTCTTCGGCCCGCAGCCGTTCCACGTCCTTGCGCACCACGCGCCGCCGCCCTCCGGCCGCGGGTGTGGTGCGGATCTCTCCCGTCCGCAGCGCGACTTCGAACTCGTCCGCCTCCAGACCCAGTTCCTCACGCGCCCGCAGCACACCGAGCGCTTCCGCGACGACAAGCTCCTGCACACCCATGTCGATCCCCCGTCGTTCCGTGACCGTTCATCACTGACAGTCACGAATGTAGAACACGGGACCGACACCCCGTCCGGACCTGTGGATAACTCCGTCACCCGCCGTGGTCGTAGACGGTCACGGCCGTCCCCCGGCGCACCAGCCGCTCCTCGATCATCGGCTCCACGCGCTGCCAACTCCCGCCCGCCAGACCGCAGCCGATGCGCGGCATGTGCACCGACGCCCCGAGCCCGGCGGCCCGGTCCGCCACGGCGGCCAATCCCGCGTCGATCGCCTCGTACCGGACCGGCACGCCCTTGCTGCCCCGCCGGATCCCGTGCTGGCCGATCATGTTGGCCACCCAGAGCGCCGGCCCGACCTCGACGAACTGGACCGCGCCCAGCCCGAAGTCGTTCGTCGCGCGTTCGCGGTGCCAGCGCCGGTAGGCCGTCTCGGGCGCCGCCCAGCGGGCGGACACCGCGAGCACGAAGCCCTTGCCCCACCCGCCGAGGTCGTTGCACACATGGGCGATCAGCTTCACGCCCCCGCCCAGTGGGGCGGTGGCGTCGCCCCGGACATACGTGATCCCGGTCATGGCATCACGGTATGTCCGGGCACCGACATCAGGCCGCGGACGACCGCCTCACAAGGCCCGCAGCCCGTTGATGACGTCCTGCAGCACCCCGACGTCCGGCAGTTCGGCCGGGGGCACGGGGCGGATCGCCCTCAGGTGGCCCTCGCGCAGCAGGTCACCGAGGAGCACCCGGACCACGCCCAGGGCGAGGTCCGCCTCCGACGCGAGGTCGGCGACCGACAGCGGCCCGTCGCGGCACAGGTCGAGCAGGGTGAGGTGCTCGTCGTCGAGGCCGTCCTCGGACACGGCGACAGCACTGGCTGAGGAGCGGGCGGTGTTGGCAGCGATCATGACGGCTATCAGGTCGACATCGCCGTCCGAGTCCGGCCGGGTCCGGCCACCGGTGATGGTGTAGGCGCGCACCATCGGACCGGCCTCGTCGTCATACCAGAGCGCGCCCTCGTCCTCCGGCGGGCTCGGCGTCATGCTGCATCACTCCCCGGGGGCCGCCGCGTCGTGCCGGCGCGGTGCGACACCGAGGTGCTCACCGACCCGGTGAACCATGAGGGTCATCTCGTAGGCGATCTGGCCGACGTCCGCCTGGACCCCGCTCAGCACCGACAGGCAACTGCCCTCGCCGGCGGCCGTGACGAACAGGAAGCCGTCGTCGAACTCGACCATCGTCTGCCGTACGCCGCCTGCCTCGAAGTGCCGTCCGGCGCCCTTGGCGAGACTGTGGAACCCGGACGAGACAGCGGCCAGGTGCTCCGCCGTCGCGCGGTCCAGACTGGTGCTCGCGCCGGTCACCAGACCGTCGCCGGACAGCACGAGCGCGTGCCGGACGTGCGGCACCCGTTCCGTCAGGTCGTCCATCAGCCAGGTGAGTCCGTTGCTCACGGTCATCCCCCGTTGCCCCCGTTCTCCGCAGTCCCGTGCGGTGTTGCCGCGTCCCGTCCGCGGGCGAGGCCGCGCGTGAACGCCGTCATGGTGGAACGAGCCTCTTCCGGAGATCGTTCCCTTTCCTGTCCGCCGGCCGGCGGCTCGGCCGGGCTGTCGTGCACGGTGTCCTCCCTGAGCTGGGCTACGAGACTGGCCTGCCGCACCCGCTTGGGCAAGCCCGCCCCGGTGCGCCCGTCCTCCTTGGGCCGCGAGGGTCCGCGGCGGGTCCGCGGCGTGCGCGGGGCCTTGTCGGCGCGGTCACCACCGGGCGGCTCCGCCACCGACCGGGGCCGCAGCACGTGCTCCCCGGTCTCGGCGTCGTCCGACGACCCGTCCACCAGCACGGCCTG
Organism: Streptomyces sp. NPDC046977; assembly: GCF_040644455.1. Lineage (NCBI taxonomy): Bacteria > Bacillati > Actinomycetota > Actinomycetes > Kitasatosporales > Streptomycetaceae > Streptomyces > Streptomyces sp. NPDC046977. Next base: position 586,843 of record NZ_JBEYWO010000001.1, on the reverse strand, counting down.
CGGGATCATCACCACGGCCACCGTGCCGTCGTACCGGCCGCGGCGCAGTGCGACCCGTACGCCTTGGCGGGCCGCGAGCCGCCCGACGGTGAACAGTCCGAGGCGGTCGGTCTCCGGCAGGTCGGTGCCCGCGGCGGCCTCGCCCATCTCGCTGTTCGCCTCGGCGAGGCGTTCGGCGCTCATGCCGAGCCCGCGGTCCTCGATCTCCACGACGTAGCCGCCGCCGACCACCTCACCGCGCACTTCGACCCTGCTCTCGGGCGGGGAGAACGCGGTGGCGTTGTCGATGAGTTCGGCGAGCAGGTGGAGCACGTCGGCCACCGCGGAGCCGACGAGCGCCACCCTGGGCATGCGCCGTACGACCACGCGCTGGTAGTCCTCCACCTCGCCGACCGCCGCCCTGACCACCTCCGCGAGCCGCACCGGGCGTCTCCAGGCACGGCCAGGGGCGTTGCCGGAGAGGATCAGCAGGCCTTCGGCATGGCGCCGCATGCGGACGGCGATGTGGTCGACGCGGAAGAGGTCGTCGAGCTCGGCCGGGTCCTGCGAGCGGCGCTCCATGCCGTCGAGGAGGGTGAGCTGACGGTGCAGCAGCACCTGGCTGCGGCGGGCGAGGGTGGTGAAGACCGCCGACACTCCGCGGCGCATCCGCTCCTGGTCGACGGCCGCCCGCACCGCGGCGCGCTGCGCGGTGTTGAAGGCCCTGCCCACCTGCCCGATCTCGTCCACGCCCAGGTGCAGTTCGGGGGCGGCGCGGGCCACGGCGTCGTCGTCGAGCTCCTCACCGGACCGCAGCCGGTGCAGCACCTCGGGAAGCCGGGTGCCCGACAGCTCCAGCGCCTCGTTGCGCAGCAGGGTGAGCCGACGGGCGATGCTGCGGCCGATCAGGAGGGAGACCACGACGGTCAGGACGACCGCGAGCAGGCCGGCGAGGCTGACCGCACCGGTCCGCAGGAGGACGCCCATGCCGTCCTCGCGCGCCTGGTCGCCGATTTCGCGGGCGGCCTCCAGGTTGATGGTGCTGAGCTGTGCGAGGGCGCGGTCGGCGTTGAGCCGCCAGTCGTGCGAGACGACGCTGCCGACGTCCGCCGCGCCGGCGGAGCGCACGGCGGACTCCATGGAGTCCAGCGACCAGGCGACGCTGCCGCCGCCGAACTGGTCGAGACGTTCCTTGGCCGACTTGCTCAGTTCCGGGTCGACGATCGAGTGCAGCAGCTTCCGGCCGTCCACGGTGCTGACGAACTCGCGGTACTGGCTGACGGACATGGGCTGCCCTGCCAGCACGGCGCTGATCATCGCGTCCTCGCGGGACAGCAGTTCCCGTGCGCGGACGAGCTCGATGACCAGACCGCCCTGGTGGGCCACCTCGCCGCTCTGCAGGGAGGCGAGTGCGCCGCGCAGGCGGAAGGTGGGGTCGATCACAGACGAGTAGCGGTGCAGCGCCATGGACCAGCCGAAGTCGGGCCGCCGCAACTCGGCGCGCAGCGGCCGCAGATCCTCGGCAGCGGTGAGGATCTCGGTCAGCCGCTGGTTCTGCACCAGGTCGAGCGGTGCGCCGCGGGCCTGGTCGCGCGCGTGGTCGCGCAGGACCGCCAGCAGGCGGTCGGTGTCCTTCTCGCTCCGGGCGAGTTCGGTGCCGCCCTGTGCGCCCTCGGAGGCGACATAGGTGACGGCGAGGCGTCGTTCCACCTGCAGCGCGCGGGCCAGATCGTCGGCCGGGGTGCCGTAGTAGCGGTAGGTCTCGGCGATCCCGATGAGGGCGAAGGCTCCGCGTACCGAGGTGTAGGTGCTGTACGTCCACAGACCCGCCAGCGACAGGAGCGGCACCAGGATCAGTGCCACGAGTTGCGTGCGGATGGTGCGGGGGCGCAGGCGCATGCGTCAGGTCCTCGGTCGACCATGGGTTCGATACGGAAGGGCACAGTCTGACCGAAGAAGGCCCCCTGACAAGCGGCGACTGTGACAAGTCACAGCCCGGGGCGGCCGCCGGCCGTCGAATCCCGTCGAATCGGCCGGATGCGCTTTCACACCACGCCAACGATCCGGCGGCGTCGCGGAAACGCCCGCGTCGCACGCTCGACGGCGGGAACGAGAGCACGGGAATTCCTGTGGTGCGCCGTGCATCGCACCCGTCCAGCGGCCCCCGGACACCCCTTCGGCGCCCTCCCGGGGCAGGATGGAGCTATGGGACACAGGATGACCGAGGAAGAGTGGCGGGCCTTTGTGTCCGCCGGGACGCGGACGGGCAAGCTGGCGACGGTCCGCGCGGACGGGCGGCCGCACCTCGCGCCCGTCTGGTTCTTGCTGGACGGGGACGATCTGGTCTTCAACACCGGCGCGGGAACCGCCAAGGGGCGCAACATCGCACGCGACGGCCGGGTCGCCCTGTGTGTGGACGACGACCGGCCGCCGTTCTCGTTCGTGGTCATGGAGGGTCGTGCCGAGGTGAGCGATGATCCCGGCCCGCTGCTGGAGTGGGCCACCAGGATCGCGGCCCGCTACATGGGGGAAGAGCGGGCGGTGGAGTACGGGAAGCGCAATGGTGTGCCCGGCGAGCTGCTGGTGCGGGTGCGGATCGACAAGGTGCTCGCCGAGGCCGACGTGGCCGGCTGACGCCAGGGGCCGGCCGGCCACGCCGGTTCAGTTGACCGGCTTGCCGCCGTTGGCCTTCTTGCCGTTCGCGGCGACCGCCCACCAGGTGCCGCCGACACCGTGACCGTTGGTGTCGCCGGCCTTGGTGTCGCCGGTGTACCAGTAGACCGGCCAGCAGTTGTACGACAGCTGCTTGGTGCCGTCCGACCGCGTGTAGGTGCTGACGAGCTTGGGGTTGAGGCCCGCGGCCTCGGCCTCCGCCTTGGAGACGGGCTTGGCCGGCGGCCACTTCTTCAGGCAGTCGCCCGTGCAGTTCGACACCATCGGCCAGTCGGTGTCCTTGTCGAACCGGTAGAGCGTGCGTCCCTTGAAGTCGACCAGGATGTCGCCGAGTTTGGCGTCGTTGACGACCGACAGGATCGGCCACTTCTTGTCCGAGACATCTTCCGCGGTGTCCCCGGAGCCGTTGCTGTCGTCGCCGTAGCCGTAACCGTCGTCGGAACTCGCGGAAGGACTCGCCGTCGACGGGTCGTCGTAGCCGTAGGCGCCGGAGGAGTCGGCGCCGGGCTGGGCCGACTGGGCCGCGTTCTGCTGCTGGGCCGCGGGGGCCACGTTGCTCGCCTGGTCGTAACCGGACGACGCCCCGCTGCCGCAGGCGGTGACGAGGAGGAGGGCAGCGGCCGTTCCGGCGACTGCGGCACCGATCCGCTTGTGCATCTGAACTCCTAGCGCGATAGAGGCTCGGGGGCCGTACGCCCCGCCTGCCCACCTGTACGCACCCGGCTCGGAAGCCCCTCAATGCACGCTGTTATTCATTTTCAGCCGCGCCGTTCTGCTAGGGTGCCCGCCCGCCGACGGACCGTCAGCTCACGGAGTCCAGCAGGCGGGCGGCGTGCATCCGCCCCGCGTGCTCCACCAGAGCGATCAGCACGTCCCTGCTCGACGCCCGCTCCCGCGCGTCGCATGTCAGCACAGGGGTGCCGTCGTCCAGGTCGAGCGCCCTGGCGATGTCCTTGGGACCGTGGTCGCGCGCACCGGGGAAACGGTTGACGGCCACCGCGAAGGGGATGCGCCGGTGCTCGAAGAAGTCCACCGCGGGGAAGCAGTCCTCCAGGCGGCGGGTGTCCGCCAGCACCACGGCGCCGAGCGCACCTTGCGCCAGCTCGTCCCAGAGGAACCAGAAGCGGTCCTGCCCGGGTGTGCCGAACAGGTACAGCGACAGGTCCGCCCTGATGGTGATGCGGCCGAAGTCCATCGCCACGGTGGTGGTCGTCTTGCGCTCCACGCCACCTGTGTCGTCGACCCCCCGCCCGGCCTCGGTGAGCTGTTCCTCGGTGCGCAGCGGCCGGATCTCGCTCACCGCTCCCACCAGGGTGGTCTTGCCCACCCCGAAGCCGCCGGCGATAAGGATCTTCAGCGCCATGGGCGGTGTGTCAGAGTGCCCGGAGTCCATTGATCACCTCTCGCAGAATGCTCACGTCGGGGAGTTGCGCCGGTGGCACCGGGCCGCGGACCCGTACGCAGCCGAGCGCCAGCAGGTCGCCGAGCAGGACGCGTACGACGCCCACCGGCAGGTCGGACTCAGCCGCGAGTTCCGCGACCGACTGGGCGGTGCGCCGGCACAGCGCGAGCAGGGCGGCGTGCTCATGGGTGAGCGACGGGTCGTCGGCCGCACCGGGCTCGGCGATCACCAGGGCGATCAGGTCCAGTACGGCACCGGCCGTGCCGGGCCGGGTCCGGCCACCCGTCAGGGCGTACGGCCGCACCATGGGCCCGGCTTCGTCGTCGTACCAGTGGTCGCCCGTACGGCGCGAGTGCCCGCCGTTCATCACCCCTCGGCCCGGTCAGCCGGCGACGGGGCCGGCGGCCCCGAGGCGCGGCGGTGTGTGCAGATGTTCGCCGACGCGCTTGACGAGTCTGGCCATCTCGTAGGCGATGAGGCCGACATCGGCGCCCGCCGTGGTGAACACCGCGAGGCAGGAGCCCTCTCCCGCGGCGGCCACGAACAGGAAGCCGTGGTCGAGTTCGACCATGGTCTGCCGGACCGCACCGGCGTCGAAGTGCCGGCCGGCGCCTTTCGCGAGGCTGTGGAATCCCGAGGCGACGGCCGCCAGGTGCTCGGCGTCCTCCCGGCTGAGTCCGCGCGAGGCGCCCACCGCGAGCCCGTCGCCGGACAGCACCACGGCGTGGCGGACCTGGGCGACCCGGTCGGTGAGGTCGTCCAGGAGCCAGTCCAGCTCACCGGACCGGTTCGATGCGTCGATCATCCGTGCTCTCCTTCGCGGGATGCCCTGCCGGGGGTACGGCCGGTGTCGGTGTCGCCGTTCTCCGGGGCCGTAAGCGGGCCGCCGAGGCCGCGGGCACCGTTGTGGCCGTGCTCGGGCGGCGGAGCGGCCCGCAGCGGACGGCGGGCTGCACTGTCCGTGTCGCCGTCGCCTTCGCGCGGCAGGGCGCCCCCACCACGGATCCAGCCACTGCGGTAGGCCGCCAGGGTCGCGCGTGCCTGCTCGGGGGAGCGCTCCGGCGCCTCCCGCTCCGGCCCGGTGGGCGACGTGCCGTCGGCGGCGGGCCGTTCGAGCAGTTGCGGGGCGAGGCTGGCCCGCCGTACCCGGCGCGGGAGCGGTCCGTCCTCCGCGGCCGCCGCTTCACGCTCGGCGGAGGCAGGCGCCGGGGCGACGGGCACAGGGGCCGGCACCGGGGCGGGCCCGGTCGGGGGCATCGGCGTGGGGGCCGGTTCGCGTTCCGGCACCGGGCCGGGTGCCGCGCTCCGCGGTCCGCCACCGGGCCGGCGCGGGGCCCCCGCCACCGCGTGCACCGGCTCCTCGGCCAGGGTGCCGCTCCCGTGGACCGTGGGCGCCACGCCGCCGGTCACGGGTGCCTTGGCGGCGTCGGTCTCTTGGACGCCGGTCTGCAACAGAGCGCTGGGCAGCAGGACGACAGCGGTCGTGCCCCCGTAGGGCGAGGGGCGCAGCGCGACCTTGACGTCGTGCCGGGCGGCGAGCCTGCTCACGACGAACAGGCCGAGCCGGTCGCTGTCGAACAGGTCGAGTGCCTGGGACTGGCCGATACGGCGGTTGGCCTCCGCCATGGCTTCCGCGCCCATGCCGAGCCCGCGGTCCTCCACTTCGAGGACGAAGCCGTTGCCGACCTGCTCGCCGTACACGCGCACCTTGGTGTGCGGCGGTGAGAACTGGGTCGCGTTCTCGACCAGTTCGGCCACCAGGTGCGTGAGGTCGGCGACCGCGGCGCCGACCACCGCCGTCCTGGGCAGCCGCCGGACCTCGACGCGCGCGTAGTCCTCAACCTCGGCGACCGCGGCGCGCACCACATTGGCGAGCGGTACGGGCTTGCGCCAGGCGCGGCCTGGTGCCGCCCCGGAGAGGATGATCAGGCCCTCCGCGTGGCGACGCATCCTGGTGCTGAGGTGGTCGAGCCGGAACAGGTCCTCCAGTTCCTCGGGGTCCTCCGTGCGCCGCTCCATGGAGTCGAGCAGGGCGAGCTGACGGTGCACCAGCACCTGGCTGCGGCGGGCGAGGTTGACGAAGACCCCGGAGACGCCGCTCAGGAGTTCCGCGCGTTCCGCGGCGGCCCGCAGGGCGGAGCGCTGCACGGTGGCCAGCGCCTCGGCGACCTGCCCGATCTCGTCGCTTCCGTGGCGCCCGATCGGGGCCTCGGCCTCCAGGTCGAGCGACTCCCCCGCGCGCAGGCGCCGCATGGCGCGCGGCAGTTTGCGGCGGGCGAGGTCGAAGGCGGTGTTGCGCAGTTCGACGAGTTCGACGACCAGGCCACGCCCGATGCGCACGGAGATGAGCAGCGAGGCGACGACGGCGACCAGTCCGAGGAGCACGGCCGTCCCCGAGCGGCTGAGGAGGCTGTGCAGAACGGGCTGCTGGGCGGGGGCCGTGCCCACCGCGATCGCCGCCAGGCCGCTCGACACGCGGCCGGCGGCCGGTTCCCAGGCGGCGGCCGGAGCCGCGTCGGCCGCGGCCTTGCCGGGGCCCGCGGCCAGCACGGCGTCCTCCACCACCGCGAGGTCCGCGTACTCCTCGGACCCGCTGAGCCGCTCCCAGGCACGGCGGTTGTCGCCGGTCAGCCCTGGCTCGGCGGCGGCAAGGAGGAGCCGGCGGGCGCGGACGGCCCCGCTCACGTCCCCGTAGCGCGCGGTGGGCAGGTCGTGCTGCAGGGCGGCGGTGGAAAGCAGGGCGTCCTCGCAGGCCAGTTGTTCCGCCGCGCGTCCAATGTCCAGGGCGACGCGGGACTGGGGCGATTCCGCGATGGCGTCGGCAATGGCGAAGGCGTCCGTGATCGCGTCCGTGTAGGCCTGGTAGACCCGGCCCCACTCGGCGGGCCTGCCGCTGTCGCCGGGGCGCAGTGCGTCGAGGCCGTCCACGGCACCGACAAAGGCGCGTACGCGGTCGGCGACTTCACTGGGCAGTCCGGTTCCGTCGGCCACGGTGTGCTTCTTGCCGAGGCGGAGTTCGGCGACGGCGCGGCCGGTCGCCGCGGCCCGGCGCCGCAACTCGGCGGCAGCGGACGTGGACGTCGGCTCCGCCATGGCGTGCCCCGCGGCGCGGCGTTCGGCCTCCAGGGCGGTGATGGTGGTGACGACCGGTTCGCGGATCGTTTCTGCAATGCGCTGCGCCCGAATCTGACCGGATATGTCCTGCGCGGTGGTGACGGCCGCGAAGGCCCACAGCGCCATCAGGGAGACGACGGGCACCATCAGCAGGCAGACGATCTTCGCGCGGACGGTTCTGGGCCGCAGGCCCGGCAGGGACGTCCGCTGCGGCCGCTCGTCGGCGGGCAGACCGGCGTGCGCCCGGCGGCCGCGCTGCGGCGTCACGCGGCACCCTCCCCGAGCCGCGTGGCGGCCGCCGAGGCCCCGCGTTCCCTCGCTGTCGGGGACAGCGCGACGAAGGCAGAGGTGAGGAAGAGGTACGAACCGAGGCCGACGATGAGCGGGAAGAGGAAGGCGGTCGCCCCGGCCCCGCCCAGCTCGGCGGCCGAGGGCCGCACGTCCACCCGTACGGCGAGCATCCCCGTGTAGTGCATGCTGCTGACCGCGACGCCCATGAGGAGCGACGCCCCCGCGACGACGACGGGCCGGTGCACGGTGAGCACTGCCCACAGGGCGACGGTCGCCGCGGCCACCGCGACGGACACGGACAGGGCCACCTCCCACGGGTCGTAGGAGACTTCGCCGTGCAGGCGCATCGCCGCCATCCCGAGATAGTGCATGCTCGCGACGCCCAGGCCGGTGGTGAGCCCGCCGGCCGCCAGTGCCAGGAAACGCCCCTTGCCGTAGCCGACGGCGAAGACGCCGAGACCGACGACGACGAGGGCGACCAGCAGGCTCAGCACGGTGAGCGGCACGTTGTAGCGGATCTCGGTGCCGCTGACGCGGAAACCGAGCATCGCGACGAAGTGCATCGTCCAGATGCCGGTGGCGAGCGCGCTCGTGGCCGTCAGCAGCCAGTTGCGGCGGGAGCGGCCGGTGGCGGCGAGCGCGCGGCCGGTGCAGCGCAGTCCGAGGGCCGCTCCGACGCACGCCATGGCGTACGAGAGCAGCGGCGTCAGCCAGCCGAAGGCGGCGTGGTCCATGTGTCCCATGGCCACCGGACGCTAGTGCGGGGGCGGCACCCGGCTTCGGCCATGACGGAACCCTGCGTTAATTGACAGGGTGCTTTCCCCGCGCGCTGCCGAACGATCGCGCAGAGCCCGAACCTGCACAGGGCAGCGGTGTTTCAGGAGCCACGAGGCGCATACATGATGACCCCGACGCCCACGAGGCACACCAGTGCCCCGATGACGTCGAATCGGTCCGGCCGGTAACCGTCCGCGACCACCCCCCAGGCGAGCGAGCCCACGATGAACACGCCGCCATAGGCGGCCAGAATGCGGCCGAATTGGGCGTCCGGCTGCAAGGAGGCCACACATCCGTACAGGCCCAGCGCAATCACACCGGTGCCGATCCAGGCCCAGCCGCGGTGTTCGCGCAGGCCCTGCCACACCAGCCAGGCGCCGCCGATCTCGAGGAGCGCGGCAAGCACGAAGAGGGCGATCGAACGGAGCGTGAACATGCGACCATGATGCCCCGCGCCCCCCGCTGCCCCGGCCGCGGCTCCCACCAGAGGTGTCCGACATGCATTCCGACCCCGCTCATGTGCGTGAGTTCTTCGCCGCCCGGGCCGCCGACTGGGACGACCGCTTCCCCCACGACGGTCCCGCCTACCGGGCGGCCGTGGCCGAAATCGGTCTGCGTCCCGGACAGACCGTGCTCGACGCCGGCTGCGGCACCGGTCGCGCGCTGCCGTTCCTCCGGCACGCGGTGGGCCCGTCGGGCGCGGTCGTGGGCGCCGACCTGACGCCCGAGATGCTGGCCGCGGCGGTCCGGGCGGGCCGCGGGGCGGACGGCGCCCTGGTGCTGGCCGACTGCGCACGCCTGCCGCTGTGTGACGACGTCGTGGACGCCGTCTTCGCCGCCGGGCTCATCGGCCATCTGCCGGACCCCGGTGCGTGCCTGCGCGAACTGGCCCGGGTGACCCGGCCCGGCGGACTGCTGGCCCTCTTCCACCCCATCGGCCGGGCGGCACTCGCCGCCCGGCAGGGCCGCCGGCTCACACCCGACGACCTGCGCGCCGAGCCGAACCTGCGCCCTCTGCTCGACGAGGCGGGCTGGACGATGAACGGCTACACGGACACCGACGACCGGTTCCTGGCGACGGCCTCGACCAAGGCATAGGCCTCGTCGACCGCGACGCCGTTCACCGCACCCGCACGGACGCGAAACGGAGGCACCGGTACCGCATTCGCGCAGGCAGCCGCCATGCAGGGTGCGGACGTTGACCGCCGCGGCGGTTCGCGGGCGTGCTTCCGGGCCGGTGAAGGGTTTTCCACAGGCGTCACTCCGCTCTCGACGCGGGTCTCACCGGCTGGTTAGGGTGCGCCCACCACGGAGAACCATTCGGAAGGGGGTGCCCGTGTCCGCGACGGACGACGACGCGCTGTTCGTGCTCACGGCGGCGATGCTGACGCCCGCGCAGTTCCCCAGCGTCCTCGCCGACGACTACCCGGCGGCCTGCGCCGAGCTCGGCCTCGAAGCGGTCACCGACGGCTACGGCCTGATCTTCGGGCAGGACGGGGCGGGCGCCCGGTGGACCGTGGCGGTCAACGACACCGCCCTCGTGGCCTGCGCCCTGGCCGCCTGGGACTGCGGGCTGGAGTACGACCTGTCCCCCGAAGAGCACTCGGTGATCGCCGCCCTGCCCGGCTGGCCGCTGCCGGTGGCCGTCGCCGCCCCGGGAGTCGCCGCACCCCACGACCCCGACGAGAAGGACGCGGGGCGCCCGCTCTCGCCGCCGGACAGCGAGCAGTGGGGGCCGGCTCAGCGGCGCATGGGCGCCGACGAGATAGCCCTTCAGTGGCGCACCTGGCGCGAACAGCTGGGCGAACCGACCGGGTCCGGCGGGGCCGGGGGGACGCAGTCCGGCGAGGACGGGGAGGCAGAGCCGGACACGCGCGCGGAGGGCGGGCTCCACCCCGGCGTGCGCCGCGCGCTCACCGCCGCCCAGGAGTACGTCACCACCCCTCCGCCACCCGGCCGCATACGGTCGACGGCGGCCGGGGAGGGCGTCCGTACGCTGCGCGTGGACGGGACGGACTGGAGCCTGGTGGCCCGCACCGACGACGTCGCCTTTGTGCTGCTCGACGAGGAGCCGGGCGAGGTGCTCCCAGTCGGCCGCGGACCCGAACTGCCGGGGCTGCTGGAAGCCCTGGACAAACTGGCCGCCCGGCCCAGCTGAGCCCGCCCGCCGGGGTCCCCGTCCGGCCCTGTCGCCCCCGGACGGCCCACCGTCGGTGAACAAGCGCCGCCGTGCATCTGCCATCAGGATGAGTAGACAGCGGATGGGGTTTCGGCAGTGCACGCAGTGGTGCTCCCCACCAGTGCGCCGCTGTGCCTGGCCCAACGGGGCCGTCGGCGGCCTCACAGAGGGACGAGAGGGAGGCAGATCATGAGCGAGGCAGAGCAAGGCGCGGGTCGCGTGGTTGTTGTTACCGGCGGTACACGCGGCATGGGCCGGGAGACAGCGGGCTATCTCGCCCGGCTCGGCTACCAGGTCGTGGTGAACTACTCGGGGAACGAGGCGCAGGCGAACGACACCGTCAAGGAGATTGCCGCCAGTGGCGGGGCGGTCGTGGCAAAACGCGCGGACGTGGCGGACGAGGTCGCGGTCGCCGCCATGTTCGACGAGGTGGAGACCGAGTTCGGCGGGGTCGACGTCCTGGTCCACGCGGCGGGGATCATGCCGGTCGGCCCGATGGTCGACTTCGACCTCGACCAGCTCGACCGACTGCTGCGCGTCAACGTCCGCGGCACCTACGTGGTGAACCAGCAGGCCGCGAAACGGCTCCGCTCCGGCGGCGCCATCATCAACTTCTCCAGCTCCATCACCAAGTTCAGCCGGCCCGGCTACACCGCGTACGCGGCGACCAAGGGCGCGATCCAGGCCATGGCCCTGATCCTCGCGCGCGAACTGCGGGGGCGGGACATCACCGTCAACGTCGTAGCCCCCGGCCCCATCGCCACGCCGCTGTTCTTCGAGGGGAAGAGCCAGGAGGTGATCGACCGTATCTCCGCGGAGCCGCCGCTCGGGCGACTCGGCGAGCCGGACGACGTCTCGGGGACGGTCGCCTTCCTCGCGGGCCCCGGCCGCTGGATCAACGGCCAGACCCTCTTCATCAACGGCGGAGCCATCTGACAGCCGGCGTCGGCAGTTGTCGCACGGCAGCGCACCGGCAGGACCCTGCCGGTGCTCCCGGCTCAGCCCGCCCGAGGGTCCTCGCGCGGGTCCTGGTGCACCTTTTCGGCGACCTTGCGGGCCGCCACCAGCACCGGGTCCCACACCGGCGAGAACGGCGGGGCGTAGCCGAGGTCGAGGGCGGTCACCTGCTCGGCTGTCATGCCCGCGGTCAGGGCCACCGCGCCGATGTCGACCCGCTTGGCCGCGCCCTCGCGTCCGACGATCTGCAGTCCGAGCAGCCGCCCGGTGCCGCGTTCGGCGATGGCCTTGACCGTCATGGGGGCCGAGCCCGGGTAGTAGCGGGCCCGGCTGGTGGACTCCACGACAGCGGTCACGTACTGCAGGCCGGCCGCGTCGGCCTGCGAGGCCTTGAGGCCGGTACGGGCGATCTCCAGGTCGCAGACCTTGCTGACCGCGGTGCCGACAACCCCGGGGAAGGTGGCATAGCCACCGCCGATGTTCGTGCCGACAACCCGGCCCTGCTTGTTCGCGTGGGTGCCCAGCGGGATGTGCTGCATCCCGCCGGACACCAGGTTGAGGACCTCCACGCAGTCCCCCGCCGCCCAGATGCCGTCGGCGCCCCGCACTCGCATGGCACGGTCGGTGAGCAGCCCGCCGTGCTCGCCGAGCGGCAGCCCGGCCTCCCGTGCCAGCCCCGTGTTGGGCGCCACGCCGAGGCCGAGCACGACGACGTCGGCCGGGTACTCCCCCTCGTCGGTGGCCACCGCGCGGACCCGGCCGTCGGCGCCGGTCAGCACCTCGCGCACGGCGGAACCGGTGACGACCGTGACCCCGAGCCCCTCCATGGCCTTGCGCACCAGGTGTCCCATGTCCGGGTCAAGGGTGGACATGGGCTCCTCGGCCCGTTCGATCAGCGTGACGTGCAGTCCGTGCCGCAGCATGGCCTCGGCCATCTCGACGCCGATGTACCCGCCGCCGACCACGACCGCGTTCCGCGCCGGGGTGCCGTCGAGCGCATCGAGGATGTCCTCCCCGTCGTCGAGGATCTGCACCCCGTGCACCCCGGCGGCGTCGATCCCCGGGATGCCGGGCCGCTTGGGGACGGCTCCGGTGGCGATCACGAGCTGGTCGAACCCGGTCCAGTCCTCGGCGCCGGAAGAGTCGCGGGTGCGCACCCGGCGCGCGTCCGTGTCGATGCCGACCACCTCGGTGCCGAGCCGCACATCGATGTGGCGAGCCCGGTGCTCCTCGGGCGAGCGGGCGATCAGCTCGTCGGGGCCCTCGGCGTCCCCGGCGATCCAGTAGGGGATGCCGCACGCCGAGTAGGACGTCCGGCGGCCGCGTTCGAAGGCGATGATCTCCAGATCCTCCGGGCCCCTGCGTCGGCGTGCCTGGGACGCGGCCGACATGCCCGCCGCGTCGCCCCCGATGACCACCAGCCGTTCCGTCATGGACGCAGCGTATGCGCCCGCCCCCCGGTATCGTGCGCGGCCACCCTTGTGCCGCACACTTGTGCGTCATGGACCTCCAGATCACCGCGACCTCCCCGGAGCATCCGGCCGCCCTCCTCGACCTGCCGTGGAACGTGCCGCTGGAGGAGTGGCCCGAGGAGTACCTGGTGGCCCTGCCCCGCGGTATCTCGCGGCACGTGGTGCGCTTCGCGCTCGCCGGGGACGAGGTGGTGGCGGTCAAGGAGGTCGGCGAGTGGGCCGCCGTCCGCGAGTACGGGCTGCTGCGGGACCTGGACCGGATCGGCATCCCCGCGGTGGACCCGCTGGCCGTGGTCACCGGCCGCAAGGACGACCGCGGCGCGCCGCTCGAGCCCGTGCTGATCACCCGGCACCTGGGCGGCTCGCAGCCCTACCGCTCGATGTTCGAGACGACGATGCGGCCGGGCACCGTCAACCGCCTGCTCGACGCACTGGCCGTGCTCCTGGTCCGGCTGCACCTTGCGGGCTTCGCCTGGGGTGACTGCTCGCTGTCCAACACCTTGTTCCGGCGCGACGCGGGTGCGTACGCGGCCTACCTGGTGGACGCCGAGACCGGCCAGATCCAGGCCAACCTCTCGCGCGGCCAGCGCGAGTACGACATCGAGGTGGCCCGGGTCAACATCGCGGGCGAGCTGATGGACCTGGAGGCGGGCGGTTCCCTGCACCCGTCCGTGGACCCGATCACCTTCGGCCAGGCCATCGCCGACCGCTACGACGAACTGTGGCACGAGCTCACCCGCGAGTCGGTCTACCCTGTCGCCAAGCGGCACTACATCGACCGGCGCATCCGCCGGCTCAACGAACTCGGCTTCGACGTGGCCGAGATGCAGATCCAGAAGTCGCCGGACGGCGACCAGGTCACGTTCTTGCCCAAGGTCGTCGACGCCGGCCACCACCAGCGCCAGTTGCTCCGGCTCACCGGCCTCGACGCCGAGGAGAACCAGGCCCGCAGCCTCCTCAACGACCTGGAGACCTGGATGGCCACCCAGGACGACTACGCCCCCGGCGACCCCCTCGGCGCCCGCCCCGAGGTACTGGCCCACCGCTGGGTCCGCGACGTCTTCCGCCCGACCGTCCGCGCCGTCCCGCGCGAGCTGCGCCGCGGCATGGACACGGCGCAGGTCTACCACGAGCTGCTGGAGCACCGCTGGTTCATGTCGGAGCAGGCGCAGCACGATGTCGGCCTGGACGCCACGGTCGAGGACTACGTGCACAATGTGCTGCTCCAGGCCCCACAGGCACCGGCGGTACCCCTGACTCAGGACTGACTCCCGGCGCTCGGGGCGAGCGGGCGTCTCAGGTCGGCGACGAGGGCGGCCTCCGCCACGTCGGGGTCGGCGTGTGCCGTGAGGGAGTCCAGTTCGGCCGCCCAGGGGGCCGTCCACCCCGTGGCCTCCCCGCCCGCGCGGACGAGGAGCAGCGCGAGCAGACCGGCCGGTGTGCCGGGGCGCCTGCTCAGGGCGCGGGCCACGTCCAGGAGAGCCGGGAGCGTGCGGCCGTCGCGGGCACCGCCGACCACGGAGCGTCGGTCGTCCAGGGACAAGACGTACGGGTGCCGTTCGACGAGCCGGAGGCAGTACTCCCACCGCTCCTCGCAGGTGTCGCCCTCGCGCAGCGCCGCGACCGCGGCGCCGAAGGCCGCGCGGGCGGCGGCGCGTCCCAGCCCCGCGCGTTCCAGGGCCTGCGCGTACGCGCCCAGCGCCGCGGCGGCACGCTGGTAGTGGCTCGTGGCGAGACGGTCGAGCAGGCGCAGCCCGTCCCGGCCCGGCTGCAGGGCGCGGAGCGCGCCGTCCAGAGCGGTGGCGGCCGCCTCGGAACGCGAAGCAGCACTGGCGAGCGCGTGCCCGGCGGTGTACCGCTCGTCCTGCGGGCGGGCCGGGTCGGACAGTGCGGCGGCCAGCGCTCCGGCCACCACCTCGTCCGCGCCGTGATCGCGAACGACCGCGCCCAACGCACCACAGGCGGCCGTCACAACGTCCGTGTCGCCTCCCTCGCGCACCAGGGACGCCAGGAAGTGCGTGTGGGCCTCCACGGCGGCCGGAGCGGCGTCGCGGCGGCTGTCGATGACGGTCTTGCGCACCGCCGGCTGTCCCATCCGGGCCCGCAGGCGGGCGGCGATGCCAGGCCGGTCCAGGGCGGCGGTCAGCGGAACGGCCAGCACGGCGAGCACGTCGTGGTGCTGGCCCGGCACGTCCCAGGCGGCCAGCAGGGCGCGGAACGCCTGCTCGCCGGAGCGTTCGCCCAGGGCCCGGGCCGCCTCCTTCCGCGAGCCGACGGGCGTCCGCGGGTCGGCTGCGATCGCGCCGAGCCGTTCGACCGCTTCCTTGTCGGGGATAGCGTCGAGGAGGCGGCGCAGTGCCGCCATCGCAGCCCGGCCGCGCACACCTCCGGTGGCCGCGTGCTCCAGCAGCGGGCCGAACGCGGCGGGGTCGGCCATCCGGCCGAGCGAGGCCAGGGCGGCGGCCACGACGGGCTGCGGGACCTCTCCCCCGGCGAGCCGCCGCAGGGCCGATGCGTCGCGCAACTGGGCAGCGGCCTTGGTGCGTTGCCTCAGCGGCAGGTTTTCGTCGGCGGCGATGCCCGCCAAGTGCCGGGCGATCAGCGCCCGCTGCGCCGGCAGCCAGCGCCCCTCGGCGGTCCCGGGCAGCCGCGGCACCCACGGGGACACGGCGGCCGCCGGCAGGCGCTCCAGCAGGTCGGTGCGGCGCCGCGTCACCGTCTCCTCCAGGCGTGGCACCACGGCGAACGACCGCCCGGACGCGAGGAGTTGCCCGGCCCGCGCCTCCCGTGTCGCCGGGTCGGCCAGCCAGACCCCTGCCGCGTGTGCGGCGACGTGGGGGTCGTCGCCCTCCAGGGCGGTCCGGGCGAGCAGGTCGTCGCAGCCCGGCAGGACGGCGGCGTGACGCTCCAGGAGTGCGGCCAGGCCGAGCGCGTTCCGTGCACTTGGGTCCCCGCTGCCCGCGGCCCAGATCGCCCTGGCCGCCGACCGATCGACGTCCAGTGGCCGCGCGCGGCCCGGGAACCGGGCATCGGCCACGACCTGGGCGAGCAACGGCACGACAGTCGCCGCGCGTTCGTGGTCACCGCGCGTGGCGGCCGCCACGGTCACCCGGCGCAGGAGCCGTTCGGCGGCCCGCAGGGTGTGTGCGGTCGAGTCGTGGGACTGGACGGTGGTCAGGGCCGCGTCCCGCAACGCCGCGTACGGGACGGCGGCGAGCAGCCGGGCCGGGGCGGTGGCCGCCTGCTCCAGGGCTGCCTGACGTACCGCGTACTGGTCGTGCCAGGCGCGTTCACACGTGACGAAGATGCGGGCGTACTCGGCGGGGTCGCCGTGCCGGGCCGCGGCGGCGAGGAGTCCCGGCCAGGCGGAGCGTCGCCGGTGGACGGTGAAGTCGTCGGCCAGGCCGCGGTAGAGGGGTTCGGCCTCCGCCGGCGGAAGGAGCACGCCGAAACGCAGCAGGACGTCGCGCCCCTGCCCGGCCGGCAGGTCCCGGACGAACTCGGCGCGGTCCTCCGGCTCCAGAGCGGCGACCGCGCTGACCGGCACCTTGTGCCGGTTTCCGCGTGGCACGCGTTCGCGCACCAGGCGGACGCGCTCGGCGGGCGGAAGGAGCGCCAGGAGGGGATCCTCGGTGACGGGCTCGGCCGGGTCCCGGTGCTCGTCGTCCTGGGGGCGGCACACCGCGGCCAGGGCGGCCAGTTCCCCGGGGGCCAGTTCGCGCAGGGCACGACGGACGCTCCTGGGCAGCGGTCCGTCGGCCAGCGGCAGTTCCGTGACGCCCGCGCGGCGGACGGCGGCAAGCAGGTCCCGCGGGCGGCGCAAGGCGGCGACCGCGGCCTCGCCGGACAGGAGACGTGGCGCCTTCTCGGCGAGGAGCAGCGCGGCTCCGGGGTCCCTCCGGGCCAGGCTCCCCGCCAGGTCCGCGTAACGGCGGACGAACCGCCACCACGCGCCGGTGCCCTCGGCCCGCGCCGCGCCGCGGACAAGGTGTCCGGCGAGCGCCTGTGGTGCCGTGCGGGCGAGCGACGCCGCCACACCGGAGGGCAGGTCGAGCCGTGGGAGCCACTCCTCCACCGTTGAGGGCGGGCAGGCCGGCAGCAGATGTGCCGCCTCGGCGTCCCCGTACCGCTCGTGGACCTCCGGCAGCAGCCGTGCGGCGAGTTCACGGCGCCGGGACAGCCGCAGGACACGGTAGGCGTCGCGTCGTACGCCGCGAGTGCCGCTCAGCGCCAGCCGTGCCAGGGCCGTGTCGGGAACGGGCAGGCGGACGGAGGCCGCCAGGGCACGGCGGCGCAACCGCGGGTCCTCGAGAGCGGCGGCCACGGCGTCGATGTCGCGGCGGACGACGGCGAGGAAGAGCGCGAGGTGCCGCTCGTCCGGGCTCCCCTTGGCGAGGGCCGCGTGAGCGGCTCGATAGCCGTCCTCGTCGAGGGAACGGCCGCGCTCGGCGACGGCCCGCATCCGGGCCGGGAAGGGAAGGTGATCGAAGTGCTCGAAGTGCGGGTACAGAGTGCGGACTTCTCTTCGGGAGTGTGCCTGGCCCCGGCGGCGGCCGGTGGCGTGGGCGCCTGGGGCGGCGCGGTAGCGATCGTCCGCCACTGGCGCCCTGTGCCGCAAGTGCATTGCGGCGCAGGGCGGAGGGGTGGTCGTTTCGCGACAGCAGCGCGTGGCCGCTCGTGCGTCTTCGCGGAGCGCGGCAGGGGACGGCCCACCAGCCCGGGCGTCTCACGCTGCGCGTCGAGGGGCGGGACGTCCACGTGCGGGGCCTCGACGCGGTGGACGGCGTCCGGTGCTCGACATCAAGCCGTGGACGACGGGGTTCGGCCCGCGGGGCGAGGTCGTGGAACCGGCATGGGCCGGGGAGTTGA
This sequence comes from Streptomyces sp. NPDC046977, assembly GCF_040644455.1. NCBI lineage: Bacteria > Bacillati > Actinomycetota > Actinomycetes > Kitasatosporales > Streptomycetaceae > Streptomyces > Streptomyces sp. NPDC046977. The sequence goes on along the minus strand of NZ_JBEYWO010000001.1, from coordinate 569,130 downwards.
TACGCCGCTGCTCGTGACAGCCCGTGGGCGGCCGAGACGCCGCCGGCTCAGCGGGCGGCGCATCCGGGTGAGGCACCGGCGGTACGCGGCGTGTCCTCTCCTGCCCGTTAAGGCATATGAGCTGATGTTCCTTTATGCAGTCAAGGCATGCGGCCACGGGCTCGCACCACGGACCCCGCGGCTCGCGCCAGGGGTCGGACGGGCCGCACCGCCACCCCAAGGGGGCGCACCGGGCCGTGCGGCGGTCACGCCGCACGCTGACCGTCCTGGTCGTCGGCACAGGAGCCGTGGGATTCGTCGCCCTGACGGCGTGGGGCGTGCACAGTGCCGTCGTCCGCTCCCCCTCGCCCGTCCTGTACGCCCGCCCGGCTCCGACCCCGCAGGAACAGCCGTTCCCCAACCTCGCCGACCGCGTCACGATGCACCGGGTCCCGGCCTATCCGGCCGCGGAGCCTCGGATCGTCACCCGCGCCTCGTGGGGGGCGGACGAATCGCTGCGCCATGAGGCGCCCCACTACGGTCACGTGGTGGAGGCCGTCTTCCTGCACCACACGGACAGCGGCAACGGCTACGCCTGCAAGGACGTGCCGCGCATCATCCGCAACATCTACACCGGCCATGTGCGCGGCAAGCACTGGGACGACGTGGCCTACAACTTCTTCGTCGACAAGTGCGGCACGATCTACGAGGGACGTGCCGGCGGCCTGGCCAAGCCGGTGACCGGCGCGCACGCGGTCGGCTTCAACCAGGACACCATCGGCGTCGCGGCGGTCGGCACCTTCGACGCCCCCGGCAGCGTGACGCAAGCGCTGAAGGAGGGCATCGCCCGGCTCGCGGCCTGGAAACTCGGGATCTCCGGCATCGACCCCCGCTCCAAGGTCAGCCTCGTGTCCAGCAACGACAAGAGCCGCTTCCACAAGGGGCAGCACGCGGTCTTCCACGTGATCGCGGGCCACCGGGACGCCTTCATGACCGACTGTCCGGGCAACGCCCTGTACGCCGCCCTGCCGGCCATCCGCGCCGAGGCCGCCCGGCTGCAGGGGCGGCCGCAGGCACGCAAGGGCTGACGGGCGAGAACGGCCGGACCCGGCGTCACCGCTCCGGCCGGAGCCGTGCGGACGTCAGCGCCAGCAGCGCGACGTCGTCGCCGACCGCGCCCGCGTACCGGCTCAGGTCCTCCCAGACCGCGTCGACCACCTCGCGCGGCGAGGGGTTCGCGACCCGGGCCAGCAGCACGGCCAGCCGGCCGGCGAGCGGGTAGAAGACCCCGGAGGCGTTCCTGGCCTCCGTCACTCCGTCGGTGTAGGCGAGGATCATGTCGCCCCGCCGCAGCTCCACTTCCGCGATCACGGGCAGCGGCAGGCCCGGCAGTCCGGTGCCCAGCGGCGGCGCGGGGTCGGCCGCCAGCTCCAGCACCGCGCCGTCACGCAGCAGCAGGGCCGGCGGGTGCCCGTGACAGGCCACCCGCACCAGCGAGCCGCCCCGGGGGAACTCCAGCAGCAGCGCCGTCGCGAACAGCTCACCATTGGCGTCGGCGTCCAGCAGCAGGCGCCGCTCCAGGCGTCCGGCGACGCTTCTCAGGTCCGGCTGGTCGAGCGCCGCCTCACGGAAGGCGCCGAGAAGGGACGCGACGGTCGACACCGCGGCGAGACCGTGGCCCTGCACATCGGCGATCAGCGCCCGCACGCCGTGGGGTCCGTCCCGTACGTCGAACAGGTCGCCGCCCACCAGGGTGCCGCGCTGCGCCGCGCGGTACAGCGCACCGCACCGGACCGCGCCCACCCGGGGCGGCACGGGCGCCAGTACCGCGTGTTGGGCGGCCTCGGCCACCGAACCGGCCTCCACCAGACGGCCCCGGGACCGCTGGCCCACCGCGGCGATCACCACGCTGAGGACACCGATCAGCACAACGGCGCCCACTTCTTCGCCGGCGAGGCTGCCCGAGCCGACAACGGGGAGCATCATCACAACGACCACGGCGACCGCGATGACCGCCGTGCCCAGCACCCCGTAGGTGAGGGCGGCCAGCGGTGAGACCGCCGCATAGTACGCGCCCAGTTCGACGTCACCGGGTGTGACGCCCTGCGCGACGATCAGGGCGGCCAGGAGGGCGACCGGCAGCAGGCGCAGCCACCCGGGCAGCGGGGAGATCTGCAGTGTGCCGTCCTCGGCGGGAACCGTCCCCATAGAGGCACGGTAACCGCGGTCGGCCGGTGCCGCCGGGTCAGCGGGCGGCCGCCCCCGCGGCCGTGACGAGATCCGGGTGATGACGCCGGGCGACCTCGGGATGGGCGCGCAGCCACCCCTTGAGCTCATTGCGTCCGTACTCGGCGAACAAGGGGTTGGCGGGGTCCTTGGTGGCGCCCGGGGCGTGGTGCGCGTGCGCGAAGGGCAGCGGGGCGATCCGTGCGTCGAGCCGCGGGTTGTAGAAAAAGGGGACGGAGAAGCGCTCGCGCGCCCCGGGCGGGCTGACGACGCGGTGGTTGGTGGCCTTGAGCCAACCGTCGGTGGCGACCTCCAAAAGCTCGCCGAGGTTGACGACAAAGGCGCCGGGCAGCGGGGGGACGTCGTGGAAGCGGCCGTCGGAGCGCTCCACCTGGAGGCCGCCGACCTCGTCCTGGAGCAGCAGGGTCAGAAAACCGTAGTCCTTGTGCGCGCCGACGCCCTGGCCGTCCCCTGTGGGGGCGGTGCCGGGGTAGCGAACCAGTTTCAGGTGCAGATGCGGTTCGTCGGCGAAGGCGCCGTCGTAGAAGTCCTCGGGGGCGCCGATGGAGGCCAGCAGTTCGTGCAGCAGGCGGTGCGCGACGCCGCTGAGCCGGTCGATCCAGCGCAGCGAGCGCTCGCGCAGTTCGGGGAGGCCGGCGGGCCACTGGTTGGGGCCTTCGAGCCACCAGTACGGGGGTTCGCCCGCGGCGGGGACGTGCCGGGGCCGCTCGGCGCCGATGTCGAGCTGGTCGCGCCAGTCCTGGCTGCCGCCGGTGCGCTCGTCGCCGATGCGTGTGTAGCCGCGGAAGTGCGGGGAGTTGAGGTTGCCGAGGGCGAGCCGTTCCGCCTCGGGCAGAGCGAAGAACGCGCGGATCACGCGCATCAGGCCGGCGGTCTCCTCGGCGGTGACGCCGTGGCCGGTCAGCTGGAAGAAGCCGACGTCGTGGGCGGCGGCGTGCAGGTCGTGGTGGAGCCGGGCGCGGGCCTCGGGGCCGCGGTCGGCGGCCGACAGGTCGATCACGGGGAGCTGGAGCGTCATGTGTCTTTCCGCAGGGTGTGTCCCGGCAGCGGCGGCGATGGCCGGACGAGCCGCGCGGGGCCCTGTTGGGGCGGCGGCGCGGGCCGGGTGAAGGGAGGGGAGGAAGAAGGCGAGGTGCCGGGGGTCAGCCGCTGCGGCGACAGGACATGCTCGTGACGCGGACGAAGTCCACGTGTCGGCGGCGCACGAGCAGAAGCATGGGCCAAGGGTACTGCCGTGGACGGCGACGCTCCGTGACCCATGTCACCGCGGCCCATGAAGCGGGGCCCGCGCACGTGGGGCGGCGCCATGGTCCGGGCGCGCGGCGGCGGACACGATGTGGCGGCAACCGACCCCGACGTGCCCTGGAGGCACCATGCGCCCCTGGAGAGGCCTCACCAGAGGTGTCCCGAAAAGCGTCCCCCTGCTCGCCGCCGCGGCCCTCGTGCTGGGCGCCGCCACGGTGCCCGCGGAGGCGCGGACCGCGACCGCGGGCCACTGCGCCCGGCTGGACCGGGTGGTGGTGCCCGGCGCCGCCCTCGCACAGCGCACGTGCCTGCCGGACCTGACGACCACCGGCCTGGCCGGCACCCCGTACACCGACGCGGCCGACCAGGCGGGGCTGTCCGCCGCGGGCACGGTGCGCCCCTCGGGCGTGCCCGGTGTCCAGGTCGACGGCTACTTCCCGGACAGCTCCGGCTTCAACACCACGCACGGCTGGAACCACGACGCGCAGTTCGTGCTTCGCCTGCCGGACCGCTGGAACGGCGGCCTGATCGTCACCGGCGCCCCGGGCACCCGCAAGCAGTACTCGCTCGACGTGCTCATCTCCGACTGGGCCGTCGCGCAGGGCTACGCCTTCGCCGCAACCGACAAGGGCAACAACGGCCCGGACTTCTGGACCGACGGCAGCCGCCCCGGGGACGCGATCGCCGAGTGGAACCGGCGGACGACCCAGCTCACCGTCGCCGCGAAGGCCGCCGTCGCCGGACGCTACGGCCACGCGCCGCGGCGCACCTACATGACGGGCATCTCCAACGGCGGCTACCTCACCCGCTGGCAGCTGGAGAACCGCCCGGCGCTCTACGACGGCGGGGTGGACTGGGAGGGCACCCTCTGGACGGCGGACGGCCCCAATCTGCTGACCTCGCTCCCCGTCACGGTGGCCCGCGCCCAGGGCCGGGCGACCGACGCGGACCTGCTCGCGGCCGGGTTCGCGCCGGGCTCGGAATTCCTGTGGCCGTACCACCAGCAGGCCTACTGGGGCATTACGCAGAAGACCTACCGGGCGCTCTTCGACCCCGCCTACGACCCGGCCTGCCCCGGGGCGAGCGCCGGGACGACCGTCCCCGAGATCCTGGCCCCCTGCGCCTCGGATGCGGACTACGACTACGCCGCGCGGCCCGCAGCGGTGCACCGCGCCGTCGCCCGGGTCGCGCTCACCGGCCGGATCGGCAAACCGATGATCACCCTGCACGGCACCCTGGACTCGCTCCTGCCGATCGCGGCCGACTCCGACGTGTACGACCGCATGGTCGACGGCGCGGGGCGCGGCCGACTGCACCGTTACTATCGCGTGGCGGGCGGCAACCACGTGGACGGCCTCTACGACACCTACCCGGACCGCCTGCGCCCGGTCCTGCCCTGCTACCGGGAGGCGCTGGGCGCGCTGACGGCCTGGGTGGAGCACGGGCGTACGCCACCCGGCGACCGCACGGTCCCGCGGCCGGTGGAGGGCGACGTGGTCAACTCCTGCGCGCTCGGCTGATCAGACCCGTTCCAGCCGGCGGTGCGGCTCCTGGGGCAGTTCGACACCCACACCGTCCCCGGGCCGCACCTCGCCGCCGGTCAGCACGACGCCCATGATGCCGCCCTTGCGGACGACCGCGCCGTGCTCGTCGCGGCCGACGACCTGCTTGAGCAGCCCGCTGCGGAACGCGTCGATCTGCAGGCAGGGATTGCGCAGCCCGGTCACCTCGACAATCGCCTCGGCCCCCAGCCGCAGCCGGGTGCCGACGGGCAGGCCGAGCAGGTCCACGCCGCGGGTGGTGACGTTCTCGCCGAGCTCGCCCGGGGCGACCTCGTATCCCGCCGCGAGCAGTTCGTCGAGCAGTTCGCCGTGGATCAGGTGGACCTGACGCAGGTTCGGCTGCGTCGGGTCCTGTGCCACTCGCGATCGGTGCTGCACCGTCACCCCGAGATGCGCGTCCCCCTCGACGCCGAGGCCGGCGAGCAGACGGATGCACGGGTGCGCCGGCTTGCTGAAGTGGTGGCCCTCGTCGCGGCTGACGGAGACGACGGTGCCGGTCGCGGCGACGGTCATGGAGCGCGCTCCCCTCGTCCAGGCTGCACGATGGTCAGCCTAGCCGAATCAATTGTTGAGACTTCAAGAAGTTTTCCCTACGCTGGACCCATGCCTGTACGCCGCCTCAATCACGCCGTGCTCTACATCCGCGACGTCGCCCGGTCCGTCGAGTTCTACCGCGAGGTGTTCGGCTTCACGGTCGACGTGGAGATCCCCGGACGCGCCGCCTTCCTGAGCGCCCAGGACACCCTCAACGACCACGACCTGGGGCTGTTCGCCCTCGGCCCGGACGCGCCGGGCCCCGAGCAGGGCCGGGTCGGCCTGTACCACCTCGCCTGGGAAGTGGGCACGCTCGGCGAACTCACCGACACCGCCCGCGCGCTCACCGAACGGGGCGCGCTCGTCGGCACCAGCGACCACGTGGTGTCCAAGTCCCTGTACGCCAAGGACCCCGACGGCAACGAGTTCGAGGTCATGTGGCGCGTCCCCCGCGAGGACTGGCCCACCACCCAGGAGGCCATCGGCCCCCGCCCCCTGGACCTCCAGGCCGCCCTCGACCGCTGGGGCCCCGACCTCGCGACGGGCGCCGCGGCGGGCTCGGTGACCTGACGCCGGCGCGTCAGTCGAGGACGACGGTCACCCCGCGCTTGTGCAGGAGCCGCACGATCTCCTCGAAGTAGCCGAGCCCTCCGCCGGACACGACGTCCGCCAGCGCCTCCTGGGCGACGGCGGCGTCGTGCCGCCCGCATGCCGTCCCTTCGCCGGGCGTATGCCCGACCGTGATGCGTGGTCTAGCGGCCGATCTGCTTGCGGCCCGCGCGGCGCAGGCGGCGGCGCTGGGAGGGGTCGAGGGTGAGGTAGGCCGCCGTGGGGACGCCGAGGACGATCAGCAGGGCGATCCAGTTGGGGAGGAACGCCGCAAGGACCCAGAACGCCACGAGGCCGACCGCCAGGCCGCCGATGACGTACTTCGCGCGATTGGACATCTTCCCTGCCTCCGTCCGCGGCACGCGCCGCGCTCACATGGGTAAACGCGGCACGCGCCGTGGCGGTTCCCGGCCGGCGCCGGGCCGGGCAGGGCTGCGGGCCCGGCTATCGGGTGCGGTGGGCGAACGGGGTCCGGGACGGGATCAGTTGTCCTTCACGGCGGAGTCCTCACGGGGCTGCTGCGCTCCCGCGTCGGCCGTCCGGGGGCCTTCCGGCGCGTCCTCGCGGTCGGCGGCGGCCCGCCGTTCGAGGGCGCGGGTGGCCTCGGCGCGCACGAGCGCGCTCAGGGCGGCGTAGATGTCCACGGGCATGGTGCTTCTCCTGCGGTGTTCGTCCTGGTGCGGGGCATGACGGCGGGCCGCACGGCGCACTGCCTGGGCGATGCGATGGGCGGCCGGGCGCTGTCAGCAGCGCAGGACGGCGTGCAGGTGACCGGGGGGCCCGGCGGGGGACGTGTGCCGGGCCGGGCCGGACACGGCGGCGGCCACGGGGTCCGCGGCGGCCGCGTCGTGGGCGGCGTCCGAGGCGTGGTTCTGGGGAGCGGCGCCGCGGTGCTGGGGGCCGGCGTGCGGGGCGGCGCGCCGGGCGACGTGCGCCGGATGGTGGTGCGTCTCCGCGCCCGCGCCCTCGGTGACGGCGGCCACGGCCGCCGTCCGCTCGGGCAGCGGTTCGGCAACCGGTCCCCACAGGACGCACAGCGCGTGCAACAGGCATGCAAGGGCCACGAGCAGCACCGGCCGGCCCGCGGGCCGGAACCGGCCCGGAGGTCGCCCCGTGTTGTGCGGCATGCGCTGCTCCTCCGGATGGGTACTCCTCCCTCCTTACCGGGCCGGGCGCGCAACCCCGCTGCTCACTAGGCTGATCGACGCACGCGTTCACCCTGCCGACCCAACGCCCGCGGAAGGAACCGCGCATGCAGCCTCTGGAGGGCATCACGGTGGTGGCCCTGGAGCAGGCCGTCGCCGCGCCGTACGCGACCCGGCACCTGGCCGATCTCGGGGCCCGCGTCATCAAGGTGGAGCGGCCCGGCGGTGACTTCGCGCGCCACTACGACCGCACGGTCCGGGGGCTGTCGGCGTACTTCGTGTGGTGCAACCGGGGCAAGGAGAGCGTCGTGCTCGACCTCAAGCGGCCCGAGGACCGTGCGCTGCTGGACCGGATCGTCGCCCGCGCCGACGTCTTCGTGCAGAACCTCGCGCCGGGCGCGGCCGGGCGTCTCGGGCTCTCCGCGGAGGCGCTGCGGGCCCGCGACCCCCGGCTCATCACGTGCGACATATCCGGCTACGGGCCGGACGGTCCATACCGCGACAAGAAGGCGTACGACCTGCTGGTCCAGTGCGAGGCGGGGCTGGTGTCGATCACCGGCGGCCCGGAGGCCCCCGCGCGGCCGGGCATCTCCGTCGCCGACATCGCCGGTGGCATGTACGCCTACGCGGGGATCCTGTCCGCCCTGTACGAGCGGGAGCGGACCGGCGCGGGCACGGCCCTGGAGGTGTCCCTGCTCGACGCGCTCGCCGAGTGGATGGGCCACCCGTTCTACGCGCAGGCCTACGGCGGCGAGCCGGTCGCCCGCAGCGGCGCCCGGCATCCGTCGATCTCGCCGTACGGGCCCTATCGCTGCGGCGACGGCGCGGTGGTCTTCCTCAGTGTGCAGAACGACCGGGAGTGGGTGGCCCTGTGCGAACAGGTCCTGCGCCGCCCGGAGCTGACCCGTGACCCGCGCTTCGCCGACAACCCGCTGCGCAGCGCGCACGACGAGGAGCTCACCGCGGAGCTGGAGAAGTGCCTGGCCGGGCACACGGCGGACGGCGCCATGGCGCTGCTGGACCGTGCCGGGATCGCCAATGCCCGGCTGCGCACGGTCCCGGAGTTCGCCGGCCATCCGCAGCTCGCGGCACGCGCGCGCTGGCGGGAGTTCGGCTCCCCCGTGGGACCGCTGCGCGGGCTGCTGCCGCCGGTGGGCGTCGCGGGCCGGGAGGCCCCGATGCGGGAGGTGCCGGCCCTCGGGGCTCATACGGAAGCCGTACGCGGGGAGTTCTCCGGTTGACGGATCCCGCCGCCATCCGGGTGCTGTGCCGGTCCCGCCGCCGGATCGCGCAGGGCCACCCGGTAGCCTCGGGACCGGCACGCTGCCGATCACGCTCGCAGTGGTGCACCGCCCCCGTGGTCCTGACCCGGACGGGGCGGGCGGCCGGGTCGCCGCCGGGGTCCGCCACAGCGGGACCGGGGCACTCGGCAACTCCGGGTCTCACGCCCCCCGGTAGCGGGCGAACACCGGGAACGCCGCCGCGAGGCCCAGCATCGCCACGACCACCAGCACACCGCCCGCGGTGACCGCCGTCCGCGTCCCGAGCGCCGAGCCGGCCGTCCCGTGCAGCAGGTCCGCGACGCGCGGGCCGCCCGCGACGACGACGGTGAAGACGCCCTGCATGCGGCCGCGCATGTCGTCGGTCGCCACCGACTGCAGGATCGCGCTGCGGAACACCATCGACACCATGTCGGCGAATCCGGCGAGCGTCAGGAACGCCGTCGCCCACCACAGGCTGCTGCTGAGCCCGAGGCCCGCGATCGCCACGCCCCAGCCGGCGACGGCGAAGACGACCATCAGGCCGTGCCGTTTGGCCCGCGAGAAGGTGCCCGAGAACAGACCGCCGGCGACCGCGCCGATGGGGATCGCCGCGAAGAGCAGGCCGAGGGACAGCCCTTCGCCCCAGGGCGCGTACGTGGTGGCGGCGAGCTGCGGGAACAAGGCGCGCGGCATGCCGAAGACCATCGCGATGATGTCGGCGACGAACGACAGCAGCAGGATGCGCTGGGCGGTGATGTAGCGGAAGCCGGCCCCGACCTCGCGCCATCCGCCGCGCCGGGCGACCGCGGCACCGTTTCCGTCCATCGGGGGCAGGGCGGGCAGCCGGAAGACCGCCCAGACGGTCGCGGTGAGCGCGACGGCGTCGAGGAGGTAGAGAGTGGAGAGCCCGAGGACGGGGATGAGGGCGCCGGCGAGGAGCGGGCCCACGACGAGACCGGTCTGCATGACGGTCGAGCCGAGCGCGACCGCGGCAGGAAGTTCCTGCGGGGGCACGAGTCGGGCGACGGCGGCGCTGCGCGCGGGCGCGTTCATGCCGGCGCAGGCCTGCTGTGCGGCGAGCAGCAGCATGAGCAGCCACACCGAGCCGGCGCCGAGGAATGCCTGCACCCAGAACAGCAGAGAGGTGACGGCGACGCCGATGTTGGTCACCAGCATCAGCTTGCGGCGGTCCATGCTGTCGGCCACGGCACCGCCCCACAGGGCGAAGACGACCAGGGGGACGAGTCCGGCGATGCTGGAGTAGCCGACCCACGCGGACGAGCCCGTGATGTCGTAGATCTGCTTGGGCACGGCGACCGCGGTGAGCTGGCTGCCCACGGCGGTCACGGTGGTCGACGTCCACAGGCGGCGGTAGGCGGGGTGCCGCAGGGGGCGGGTGTCCATCAGCCAGCGCCGCATACCGGTGCGGCGCCCGGGTTCGCAGGGCTCGTCGTCGGCGGCGCGGGCCGCATCTTCTATAGGGGTGCCGGCGGTGTTCTTGGTGCTGTCCACGGGGGCCTTTTGTTTCCTCGTACAACTATCGCTGACCCGCCGACCCTACCCGCCCCGGTCACCGCCCGGAATGCGCTGCCCCCGGCAGGGTTCCGGCCAGCGGCAGGAAGGCGGACGAGCGGGCGAGGTCGATCGTCACCGCCGGGGTGCTGCCGGGCGGCTCCAGGAGGCCGGCGTCGGTGCCGGCGACGATCAGCGCGAGCCGGTGCCCGGCCGGGACGACGTGGTCGATGGCGGCGAGGGTGATGGTCGCGGTGTACGCGCGTCCAGGGACGAGGGGGCTGCCGTGCCGGGCGGACGCCGCGTGCCCGAGGTCGGCCCAGCCGCGGCTGACGACGGTGTGCGTGACGTCCGCGGTGTCCGCCGCGGTGTCGAGGAAGCAGGCGCTGTCGCCGGGCGCGCTCGCGCCCCAGCAGGAGCGGGTGGTGAGGTCGGTGATGCCCTCCTTGGGGCCGAGGAAGTCCCTGATGCCGGCGGGGCCGAGGTCCACCACGACCGCCGACAGGTGCGCGCTCGTAGTGGAGGCCGACGCGGTCACGGTGACGGTGCCGCTGCCGGAGAGGCGCAGTGGCGCGGCGAGGGTGCCGGTGCGGAAGACCGTCTTGTCGGGGCCCGCAGTGTCCGCGGCGGCGGCCCAGTCCTCCTCGCCGCGGCCCGGCGCGTCGGTGAAAGCCTCGGTGCTGCCCGGCGCGGCCGGCGTGCGGCCGAGTACCCCGAGCCCGGGCGTGGATCCGGGGCGCAGGCTCAGCCGGGTCCGCGCGGTACCGGCCGGCGGCCAGGCGCGGTCGGTCGTCCAGTGGCCGGGGGCGCGTTCGATGTCGGCGGCGGGCTCTTGGTCGATGCCGTTGCGGACGCCCAGCAGGTAGTGGTCGAACCAGCGGTGCAGCGTCGCGACCCAGGCGTCGCGGCGGTAGTCGAACGGGTCCACGTGGCCGGTCTGCGACAGCCACACCTTGCGCTCCACCCCGTGGGCGGCCAGGGCCTGCCACCACTGACCGAAGTGCTTGGTGCGGACGTTGAGGTCCTGCATGCCGTGGACGGCCAGGACGCTGGCGCGGACCTTGCCGGCGTGCCGGGTGTAGTCGCGTTCGCTCCAGAAGCCGGTCCAGTCGCCGGTGCGGGGCGCGCCGTCCACGATCCGCTGCTGCACGGTGGCGCAGCGGGCGCGGGCGCCGGGGCTCTCGACGTAGTCCGACAGCCAGTCGGGGCCGGAGTCGTACAGGGCGGCGCCCTGCTGGAAGTAGTAGTCGTACCAGGAGCTGATGGCGCTGATCGGGACGATGGTCCGCAGCCCCTTCACCCCGGTCGCGGCGACGCCGTTGGCGATGGTGCCGTCCCAGCTCTTGCCGATCATGCCGACGTCGCCGGTCGACCAGCGCGCGGCTGCGGTGCCGGTGCCGGTGCGCGAGGTGTACGCGGTGGCGCGGCCGCCGAGCCAGTCGACGACGGCCTTGGCGGAGCCGATGTCCGAGGGGCCGCCGACGTCCACGCAGCCGTCGGAGCGGTTCGTTCCTACGAGGTCGACCAGGACGACCGCGTAGCCGCGCGGCACGAAGTAGTTGTCGTAGAACAACGGCGCCTGGACCATGCGCCCTTGGGCGTCGTAGGTCTTGGTCTGGCTCTCGTTGCCGCGCCCGCAGCAGGAGTAGTACGGGCTCGCGTCCATGATCACCGGCACTTTGCGGCCTGCGGCGGCGGCCTCCCGGGGCCGCACGATGTCGGCGGCGACCCGGTCGGTACGGCCGTCGCCGTCGCTGTCGCGTCCCGTGTCGACCCACACCGCCTCGCGGATGGCATGGGCGTAGGAGTAGTCGGGCCGGCTGAGGCCGTCCCGCACGGTGCCGCCGGAGGTGGCGTGCGCGGTCGTCACGAGGAGGAGGACGGCGGCGAGGGCGGCGACGACCGTCGCGACGACGGACAGCGCGCGGGCGCGGGGGCGGAGGATGCGCGGCAGCGAGGGCACCCGCGGACGCTAACGTTTGGCCGTAGCATGCCAACAGCAGGTTCCCGGCCAACTCCCGCCCGCGCCAAGGATCTTGGCAGCCGTCGGTCGCGCCCGGGCCGGCCGGTGGAACCCCCGCGGGACAGCCGCGGCACCTCGCCCGGTTCACACCTTCGGCCTAGCCGAACTGTCCGGCGCACACGCCACGTGATGAGCTGGTCACGCAGCCGGGTCGACGGGCGGACCGCGAAACCATCCCTCCCAGCGGACCCGGACCACGGCTCGACGGGTGGCACAGGCCCCGGGGACCGCAGCCGAATCCCGATGGGACCCGGGGACCGCCGGGGCGCGAAAGGAACGCCGGCAATGACCGCTGCCCGCACCACCGGACCCCGGTCCGGCCCCTGCGCCGGCCTTCCTTCCGGCTCCACCTCCCGCCGCACGCCGCGGCGCCTGCTCGCGGTGCTGGGCGCCTGCACTGTGCTGCTGACCGCTTGTGCCGCCCCTGCCCGCACCTCCTCCGCACCGCGCCCCGCGCCGACCGGCAGCGCCCTGGTGACGGACGACACGACCGCTGTGGCACCGCGGTTGCGTCCCTACTACGGGCAGAGGCTGGCGTGGCGGTCCTGCGACCAAGCCGACGGGTTCCAGTGCACCACCATGCGCGTGCCCTTGGACTACGCGCATCCCGAGGCCGGCGACATCATGGTGTCGGCGACCCGCAAGAGGTCCACCGGCGGCGGGCGGCTCGGCTCCCTCCAGCTCAATCCCGGCGGCCCCGGCGCGTCCGCGATGGACTACCTGTGGAAGGCCGCCAAGGTCTACTCCTCCTCGGTGCGCGGCGCCTACGACCTCGTCGCGATGGACCCCAGAGGAGTCGGCCACAGCACATTGGTCGACTGCGGCAGGGGCCGGCCGGTCTCCTTCATGCAGTCCCCCGTGCCGCCCACGCCCGACCGGGCGGAGATCAACGCGTGGGACACCATGTTCCGAAAGACCGCCGGGGACTGCGAGCGGCACGTCGGCGGGCTGCTCCCGTACGTCGGGACACCCGACGCCGCCCGGGACATGGACATGCTGCGCTCGCTCCTCGGCGACCGTCGGCTGCACTATGCGGGCTTCTCCTACGGCACCTACCTGGGCGCGACCTATGCCGAGCTGTTCCCCTCACGGGTAGGCCGCGTTGTGCTGGACGGCGCCCTCGACCCCGCCCTCGACGCGTTCAGCACCACGCTGCACCAGGCGCGCGGCTACCAGGTCGCCTGGGAGGCCTTCGCCGCCGACTGCGCGAGCCGCCCCGACTGCCCGGTCGGCCGCAGTCTGCCGGTGGCCGCCCGCGCGCTGGACACCCTGCGGGCCGACCTCGATCGCGCACCGCTCCGGCAGGGCAAGGACGACGAGGTCACCGGCGACGACCTGACCGCGGCGGTTGTGGACGGCCTCCGCTTTCCCGCGTGGGGACGGCTCCGGGAGGCCCTGCGCGGGTTGCGGACGGGCGACACCCACGGCCTCCAGGAGATCATCGCCGCGGGCCAGGAGACGACCAAGGAGGGCGACCAAGCGCAGACCGCGGTCAGTTGCCTGAGCTCCACGATCGGGCCGCGGCTCAGTGCCGTCCGGGCGACGGCCGAGCTGCCCCGGTTCCTCAGCGCCTCACCCCAGTTCGGCCGGGCCTTCGCCGACACCCTGGTGATGTGCACGCACTGGCCGGTCCCTTCGAGCCAGCCCGCACGCGCCATCCACGCACGGGGCGCCGCGCCGATCCTGGTGATCGGCACGACCCGAGACCCCGCCACCCCGTACCCGCAGGCCGTGGCACTGGCGGGGCAGTTGGAGTCCGGGCGGCTGCTCACGCGCGTCGGCGACGGCCACACCGGCTACCACCGGGGAAACGCCTGCGTCGACAGGACCGTCGACCGCTTCCTGCTGCGGGGCACCCTGCCACCCGCGGGCGCAGTCTGCCGCTGAGCCGTCCGCCGAACGCCCGCGTGCCGGGAGGACGGGACGGGTCCCGTCCTCCCGGTCGTCGTGGGCGTCAGCCGCGGCGGCCGCCCCCGCCCCCGCCCAGGCCCTTGTCCAGGCCGGCGCGGCGCAGGGCGTCCGCCATGGCCCCGGAGGGCGCGGGACGGTCGCCGCCGCCACGCGACTGACGGGGCGCACCCGCACCCCCGCGCCGCTCGGGACGGGGACCGCGTTCACCGCGTCCACCGCCGCCGTTGCCCTTGGCGCTGCCGGCACCGGCACCGCCGCCCGCCGCCGCGGCCGCCTCGTCGTCGAGCCGGAGCGTCAGCGAGATGCGCTTGCGCGGGATGTCGACGTCGAGCACCTTGACGCGGACGATGTCACCGGGCTTCACGACGTCGCGCGGGTCGCTGACGAAGGTCTTCGACATCGCGGAGACGTGGACGAGACCGTCCTGGTGGACGCCGACGTCCACGAAGGCGCCGAAAGCGGCCACATTGGTGACGACGCCCTCCAGGAGCATGCCGGGCTCAAGGTGCTTGAGTTCCTCCACGCCCTCCTTGAACTCGGCGGTCTTGAAGGCCGGACGGGGGTCGCGGCCCGGCTTCTCCAGCTCGGTGAGGATGTCGGTGACCGTCGGCAGACCGAAGGTGTCGTCCACGAACGTGTCGGCCCTGAGTCCGCGCAGGACGGCGCTGTTGCCGATGAGCGCCTCGATGCCGGTGCCGGCGGCGGTGCTCATGCGGCGGACCACCGGGTACGACTCGGGGTGCACACTGGAGGCGTCGAGCGGGTCGTCACCGCCCGGGATGCGCAGGAAGCCCGCGCACTGCTCGTACGCCTTGGGGCCGAGCCGGGCCACTTCCTTCAGCGCCGTGCGCTTGCGGAAGGGGCCGTTGGCGTCGCGGTGCGCGACGATGTTGGCGGCCAGGCCCTCGGTGATGCCGGAGACGCGGCGCAGCAGCGGCACCGAGGCGGTGTTGACGTCGACGCCGACGCCGTTCACGCAGTCCTCGACGACGGCGTCGAGCGAACGCGACAGCTTCAGCTCGGACAGGTCGTGCTGGTACTGGCCGACGCCGATCGACTTGGGGTCGATCTTCACGAGCTCCGCCAGCGGGTCCTGGAGGCGGCGGGCGATGGAGACCGCGCCGCGCAGCGAGACGTCCATGTCCGGCAGTTCGGCGGAGGCGTAGGCCGAGGCGGAGTAGACCGAGGCGCCGGCCTCGGAGACAACGGCCTTGGTCAGCTTCAGGTCCGGGTGCCGCTTGATGAGGTCGCCGGCGAGCTTGTCGGTCTCGCGGGACGCGGTGCCGTTGCCGATCGCGACGAGGTCGACCTTGTGCGCCGCCGCGAGCCTGGCGAGCGTGGCGATGGAGGCGTCCCACTGGTTGCGGGGCACGTGCGGGAAGATCGTGTCGGTGGCGACGACCTTGCCGGTGGCGTCGACGACCGCGACCTTCACACCGGTGCGGAAGCCGGGGTCCAGGCCCATCGTGGCGCGGGTGCCGGCCGGGGCGGCGAGCAGCAGGTCGCGCAGGTTGGCGGCGAAGACCCGTACCGCCTCGTCCTCGGCGTCCTGGCGCAGTTGCACGCGCAGGTCGAGGCCGAGGCGGACGAGGAAGCGGGTGCGCCAGGCCCAGCGCACCGTGTCGGCGAGCCACTTGTCGGCGGGGCGGCCGCGGTCGGTGACACCGAAGTGGTGGGCGATCTTGCGCTCGAAGCTGGAGGGTCCGTCCTCGACCGGCTCCTCGGGCTCCAGGGTGAGGTCGAGGACCTCCTCCTTCTCGCCGCGGAGCATCGCGAGCACACGGTGCGAGGGAAGCTTCCCGAACGGCTCGGCGAAGTCGAAGTAGTCGGCGAACTTCGCGCCGGCCTCCTCCTTGCCCTCGCGCACATGGGAGACCAGCCGGCCGCGCTCCCACATGCGGGTGCGCAGCTCGCCGACGAGGTCGGCGTCCTCGGAGAACCGCTCGGTCAGGATCGCGCGGGCGCCCTCCAAGGCGGCCGCCGTGTCCGCCACGCCCTTGTCGGCGTCGACGAAGCCGGCCGCCTCCTCCTGCGGGTCGAGCGCGGGGTTCTCCAGCAGCCGGTCGGCGAGCGGTTCGAGACCGGCCTCGCGGGCGATCTGCGCCTTGGTGCGGCGCTTGGGCTTGAAGGGCAGGTAGATGTCCTCCAGGCGCGCCTTGGAGTCGGCGGCGAGGATCTGCGCCTTGAGGGCGTCGTCGAGCTTGCCCTGGGACTCGATGGACTCCAGGATCGCGGCCCGCCGCTCGTCGAGCTCCCGCAGGTAGCGCAGCCGCTCCTCGAGCGTGCGCAGTTGGGCGTCGTCGAGGGCGCCCGTCGCCTCCTTGCGGTACCGGGCCACGAACGGCACGGTCGCACCGCCGTCGAGGAGATCGACGGCCGCCTGGACCTGCCCTTCCCGTACGCCGAGCTCCTCGGCGATCCTGCGCTCGACCGAGACCGTTGTCGTCACGATGTGCGACCTGCTTTCTGGCTGGACTACCGCTGCATTATTGCGGAGCCCGGCCCCCGTGCCGCGAGCCTGGGGGCGAAGCCGCGCCGGAGTCCTGGGGCAGTGCCTTCTCGAACCAGTGGCCGGCGTAGCGGTCGCCGTTGTAGTCGTCGATCTCCTGGTACCCGAGCCGGGCGTACAGCGCCCTGGCCTCCACCAGGTCGGGACGGGTGTCGAGCCGGATGACGCGGGCGCCCAGGTGCTCCGCGGCCGCTCGTTCCACCGCCGCGACCAGCAGCGCGGCGCCTCCGGTGCGGCGGGCGGCGGGAACGACCCAGACCCGGCGCAGTTCGGCGACGCCGGGGGCGAGCAGCCGCACACCCGCGCAGCCGGAAGGGGTCCCGCCGTACCGCCCGACGAAGAACGCGCCGGTGGGGCCGGCGAGGTCGTCGCTGGTGTCCTCGGCGAGGAGGTCGTCGATCTCCTTCCGGGTCATCGGCCTGCCGTAGTAGCGGCTGACGATGTCGTCGTAGTAGCGCCACAGCAGGTCCCTCGACACCGGATCGTCAACGGAGAGCGGCGATATCTCCCATACGGGCGAAGCGTGGATGTTCTGTCGCGGTACGGTCACGGGGCCCATCGTGGCAGTGCGCCACGTGACTATCCTCCGGTTATTCGTTGGCGTCTCAACGACACGGGGGCAGGACATGACGCGGTACGCCGCGCGCACAAGCCATCCCATCGCCACCGCGGAGCAGACCGGGAACGACGTCCTCGTCTTCGACCCCGGCGCCGCCGACTGGTCGCAGGACGCCTCGGTCGCCTGGCGCTGGAAGGCTCCGGGCGGGACGGGCACCAGCTGGCAGCACCTGTCGGACGTACGCCTGCGCAGAACCCAGGCGTACGGGCGGGTCGTGCTCGTCACCGCACTCGGCGGGCGGGCCGCGATGGTCCGCGAGGACACGGGGGCGATCGTCTGGCAGACCATCACACCGGCCGACACCCCGCGCGCCATCGAGCGCATCCCGGGCGGGGTGATCGCGGTGGCGTCCGCGGCGCCGGGGCGGCTGCGGCTGTACACGGACACCGAGCAGTCCGGCCCCTTCCTCACGCTCCCGCTGCCCCGGGCGCACGGCGTGCTCTACGACCCGGAGCGCGCCGCGTTGTGGGCGATCGGCGAGGCGCGGCTGGTGCGCTACGCGCTGTCCGGCAGGGGCCCGGCGACGATGCTGACCGAGCACAGCGTGATCCACTTCGAGGGGCAGGGCGTGGATCTGCAACCGGTGTACGGGGAACCGGGCGCGCTCTGGTTCGCCGACACCAACGGCGCCTACCGGCTCGACACCGAGTCCCGCAAGTACCGGCAGGTGGACGGCGCCTGCGACGTCCGCGCCTACCTCAGCCAGCCCTCCGGCACCCGGATCCGCGCCCGCGGCCGGGTGTCCGGGCCGCGCGACGCCGGCGGCCCGACGGTCGAGTTCCTGGAGACCGACGGCAGTACGGCGTACTCCCGCACGCGTCCCGGCGCGGAGTTCGCGGCGGTGCGGCTGTGGACCCCGGACTTCCGCTGAGGCCGGTGCTGCGCCCGGGCACGGCCGTGACGGCACGATCTCCGGGACCGCTCACGGGCGGCGGGAGCGGACATGTAATGATCGGAGAGCATTCTGAGCACTGACACTTTCCGCATCCCGTACCCGCCAACGGAGGCTTCGCTCCATGGAATACCGCCATCTCGGCCGCAGCGGTCTGCTCATCAGCGAGATCGCCTACGGGAACTGGCTCACCCACGGTTCCCAGGTGGAGGCCGACGCCGCCACCGCGTGTGTGCAGGCCGCCCTGGACGCCGGCATCACCACCTTCGACACCGCCGACGTCTACGCGGGGACGCGGGCCGAGTCGGTGCTCGGCGAGGCGCTGAAGGGCGAGCGCCGCGAGGGCATCGAGATCCTCACCAAGGTCTACTGGCCCACCGGCAGCGGCCGCAACGACCGCGGCCTGTCGCGCAAGCACATCATGGAGTCGATCGCCGGCTCGCTGCGCCGCCTGCAGACCGACTACGTCGACCTCTACCAGGCCCACCGCTACGACGTGGAGACGCCGCTGGAGGAGACGATGGAGGCGTTCGCCGACGTCGTCCACTCCGGCAAGGCCCTCTACATCGGCGTCTCCGAGTGGCCGGCGGAGCAGATCCGCCGCGCCCATGCGCTGGCGCGCGAGCTGCGAATCTCCCTCGTCTCCAACCAGCCGCAGTACAACGCCCTGTGGCGGGTCATCGAGGGCGAGGTCGTTCCCACCTGCGCCGAGCTGGGCATCGGGCAGGTCGTCTTCTCGCCGATCGCGCAGGGTGTGCTGACCGGCAAGTACGCGCCCGGCCAGCAGCCGCCGGAGGGCTCGCGGGCCACCGACGACAAGGGCGGCGCCAACATGATCGCGCGGTGGATGCGCGACGAGGTGCTGGACGCCGTCCAGCGGCTCCAGCCGCTGGCCGCCGAGGCCGGGCTCTCCCTGGCGCAGTTGGCGGTCGCCTGGGTGCTCCAGAACTCCAATGTCTCCGCCGCCATCGTCGGCGCCTCCCGCCCGGAGCAGGTCGCGGAGAACGTCAAGGCGTCGGGGGTCGTCCTGGAGAAGGAGCTGATGGCGCGGATCGAGGAGATCCTCGAGCCGGTCGCCGTCACCGACCCCAAGCGGGTCCACGACAACGTCCCGGTCCGCCGCCCCTGACCGGCAGGCCCCGCGGTCCGCGCGGACCGCGGGGCCGTACCACCCCGTCTACTCGGCGTGGCAGTGCGCCCCTTCGCCGCCCGGCGTCTCCTTGGGGAGGTCGAGCGAGGGGTTGCGGTCGAAGAAGCCGGTGGGCTTGAGCGTGAAGCCGCTGTGGTCGACCGGCATGACGGGCCACTCCTCCAGCCGGGGCACGTGGGTGGGGCCGAAGGTGTGCCAGACGGTCAGTTCGGTGTTCTCCAGTGACTCGCCGGGCTCGGTCCACCGGGGCAGCCCGGCGCCGCCCGCGTTCTGGTTCGGGTAGTCGCCCGCGGGGAAGCGCCGTTCGGGACGGTGGCGGGTGACCCACACGTGCTTGGTGCCGTAGGCCGCGCGCCGGGCGACGGCGGAGTCCGGCTGGGCCAGCAGCACCGGGCCGGGCTGCGGAACGAGGGTGTACGCGACCGGCTTGCCCATGCGGTTGAGCGACCCGGGGTTGGTGATCCGCCAGCGCCGGCCGGCGAGCGGGTCGGCGAGGCGGCCGCCCTCGGCACTGTCCGCGAGCGCGGTCACCCGGGTCGTGAAGACATTGCCGTTGGGGTTGTCCGGTCCGTGCGGGACGGGGACGACGTCCACCTCCTCGACGGTGTTGGCGTGCCCGTCGACCGCCGCGTCCAGCCGGACGCAGAACATGTGCTGGTGGAACGGGGCCAGCAGGCCCGGGGCGAGTTCCGTGCCGACCGCGTCAGCACTGCCGGGCACGACGGCGGAGGTCTGCACGATGCCGGTGGACTTCGCCTCGAAGCCGATCGTGCCGTCCTGGTAGAAGTACCAGTAGAAGCCGTAGTCGTAGTTGCCGACCGTGGCGATGTAGGAGACGACGAGGCGACGGGAGCGGCGGCTGTCGGCGGCCATGCCGTTGAAGATGTCGGTGTGCTTCCACAGCAGGCCGTAGTCCTCCTCGTGGATGCAGATCGCGTTCGGCAGCGTCTCGGGGTTGCCGAGGTCGTCGCAGAGCACGGCGTCGAGGTAGGCGATCTCGCCGAGGCAGTCGCAGCCCAGTGTCAGGGCGTTGGCGTTGCGGCCGAGCTGGTACTCGCCCGCGTCGAGGAAGGCGACCCAGTTGCGGTCGTCGCCGGGCTCGGCGTAGGCGACGGCCATCTCGGCGAGCGAGGCGCGGTGCAGCACGGGGCGCACGCGGTCGGCGTCCTCGTAGCCGATCTGGTGCAGGACCAGGCCCTCGCGGCTGTTGAAGTCGATGCGGAAGCGCCACTTCTGCCAGGTCATCAGTCGGCCGGTGATGGTGAAGGACGGCCCCTCGGGCTGGGTGATCTCCAGGGGCCGCAGGTCCGTGCGGGCGGGGCCGTTGAACTCGGCCTCGTAGCGGCCGCATTCGGACGGGACGGGGACGGCGCCGGTGTCGATGAGGCGGACGACCTTGCGCTCGATCACGTCCACGTCGGCGACGAGCCCGGCCACCGGGTGCGCCCAGGGGCTGTCGGTGGCGTCGCAGCGCAGCCAGGTCAGCGAGCGCATGAGGCGGGCACCGGGCCGGTCCTCGAAGCGCAGCGGGCCGGCTCCGAGCGGCGCGGCGATGGCCAGGTCCAGGTCGGTCACGCCGCGCTCGGCCATGGCCTTGCGCCAGCCCGGGTCGGCCTTGACGACCTGCTCGACGATCTCGTACTCCTCGAAGGTGACCGGCGGCTGGCCCTCCTGCGCGGTGTCGAGCGCGCGGTGGGCGACGACGGCTCCCGCGGTGACGTCCACCAGGGCCTCGGCGGCGGCGCCGGTCGCGGAGTCCAGCAGCGTGACGCGCACACGGCGGACGACGGGGTCGCCGTCGCGGTGGGCGTCCGCGGTGTGCCGGTCGGGCTCGTCGAGCAGCACCAGGGGGAAGCGGGTCGCGTCGCCGACCAGGCCCTCCTCGGTGAGGATGCGGCGGGCGGCGGCGATCTCGTCCGCGGTCAGCGGATCGAGGGGGTGCGGCGCGGCGGGAGAGGTGCCGGCGTCGGTGTGGCTGCAGGAGGACATGGGACAACTCTCCGGTGTACGTGGGTCGTTGCGCTACGGGACGGTGCGGACATGCGTCCGGCCCGCCGCTCCCCTGCCGGGGTGCGGCGGGCCGGGCGGGATCAGGATGCGGCGGGCTCCGCCTGGTCGGCGTCAGCCGCGTTCTCGCGGGCCTGCTCGATCCGGAACGCCTCGTTGCCGAGGCCGATGCGGCTGTGCAGCTCGGGACGCGTCGAGCGCAGCACCAGTCCGTAGACCAGGCCGCCGACGACAGTGACGCCGATGATGCCGGGCAGGATCCAGGAGACCGCGGAGCCCGCGCCGGCCACCAGGACGTCGAAGTCCTTGACGGCGTACACCGCGATGACGACCAGTGCGACACCCGCCAGCGCGGAGGCGGCGATCCTCGGCGCCTGGGTGCGCAGCGCGTCGCGCCTGACGAAGTAGCCGATGACGGCGAAGGCCGTGGTGGCCAGCAGCACGATGATGCCCAGCGCGCCGACGTTGCCGCCCCAGGTGAAGAGCTTGAGCACGGGCGCGGTCGGGTCGTGGTCGGCGGCGGCGCTGCCGTCGGTGACGGCGAAGGCGACAACGGCGACGACGGAGATGACGGTCTGGAGCAGCGAACCGTGGGCGGGCGCGCCGCTCTTGGGGTTGGTGCGGCCGAAGGCGGCGGGCAGCAGGCCTTCGCGGCCCATGGCGAAGGCGTAGCGGGCGACGACGTTGTGGAAGCTGAGCAGGCAGGCGAACATGCCGGTCACGTACAGGACGTGGAGGACGTCGGTGAAGGTGGCGCCGATGATCGACTCGCTGAGCCCGAACAGCAGCCCGGGGCCCTGCTTCTGCGACTGGCCGACGATCTGCGACGGGCCGGCGGCCACGCTCAGCGCCCAGGAGCTGATGGCGAAGAAGACCGCGACGAAGCTGACGGCGAGGAAGGTCACGCGGGCGACGAGCACCTGCGGCCGGCTGGTCTCCTCCGCGTACACCGGGGGCTGCTCGAAGCCGACGAACGCGGCGATGCACAGGCACAGCGCAGTGCCGAGTCCCGCGCCGCTGAGGGTGCCCGGGTCGAACGCGTGCAGCGACAGCCCCTCCTTGGCGGAGGGGTGGCCGATGGCGGCGACGTCGAAGACGACGACGAGTGTGATCTCGATGAGCAGGAGGACGCCCAGGACCTTGGCGTTGAGGTCGATCTTCAGCCAGCCGAGCGCGCCGACGACGAGGACCCCGAGGAGCGCCGGGATCCACCAGGCGATCGTGGTGTCGAGGTAGGTCTCGAACAGTCCGGAGATCTCGAAGCCGAACAGGCCGTAGACGCCGAACTGGAGCGCGCTGTAGGACACGAGCGCCACGATCGACGCACCGGCGCCGGCGGTGCCGCCGAGGCCGCGCGCGATGTAGGCGTAGAAGGCGCCCGCGTTGTGGACGTGGCGGCTCATCTCGGCGTACCCGACGGTGAAGAGGACGAGCACCACACCGAGGATCACGAACAGCAGCGGCTGCCCGACGATGCCCATGACGCCGTACGCGGTGGGCATGACGCCCGCGACGACCATCAGCGGGGCGTTGGCGGCGACCACTGACAGCAGCAGGCCGGGCAGGCCGAGCCGGTCGGCCCGCAGGGCTCTCTCCTCGCCCTTGAATGTGCTGATCCCGGTATTGCCCCTCAACATGGCGGGTCCTTTCCTTGTGGGTGACGGGACGTGCTGTGCGTCGATGGGGGTCCCTACGGGGATCCGGGGCCGAGCACGGCCTCGCGCGCGGCGCGGAAGGCCTTCTTGGGGTCGCGGTCGGGGTACGCCCACGGGATGCGGGTGGCGTAACCGCCGATGCGGTTGAACAGGGCCGCCGCCTCGGCGTTGCGGCCCTGCAGGTACTGGGCGTGCGCAAGGAAGTTGAGGTCGAGGTAGAGCCGCGGATGGTCGCGGTCGTCCCACTCCAGCCACCAGTCGAAGGCCCGCTTGAGGGCCTGCCGGGCGCGCCAGCCCCGCCAGTGCTCGGAGGCCGCCAGGTCCTCGGGCTCGGCGCCCGCGGCCGCCTGCACGCGGTAGAGCTCGGCGTGGGCGACGACCGGCAGCACGGCCAGCGGGGATCCTTCGGGCGCGTCGCCCGCGGCCCACTCGGCGAACTCGTAGACCTCGTGGAACTGGCTGCCGTCGCCCGGGGACAGGGGGCGCTCGGCCAGGCAGGCGGCCATCAGCTGGTGGCCGTGGTGGTGGTCCCGGTGGCGGCCGCGCACCTGGTCGAAGGCGCGCATGCGGTCGTCGTCGGTGCCGGTGTGGCGGGCCAGGACGAGCAGGCACAGCCAGGGCGTCGGATCGGCGGGGGCCAGCGCGGCGGCGGCCAGACAGGCCTCGCGGGCGCTCTCGGGGCTCTCCTTGCCCGCGACGGCGCGGAAGACCAGGGCGCAGCCGAGCAGGGCGGCCGCGTCGGGGCTGTCCGGCTCGGCGAGCTGCCACTCGCGGGCCCATGTGGCGCTCGCGCGGCCCTCGCCGA
Source organism: Streptomyces sp. NPDC046977 (assembly GCF_040644455.1). Lineage (NCBI taxonomy): Bacteria > Bacillati > Actinomycetota > Actinomycetes > Kitasatosporales > Streptomycetaceae > Streptomyces > Streptomyces sp. NPDC046977. The sequence goes on along the minus strand of NZ_JBEYWO010000001.1, from coordinate 545,464 downwards.
GCACGACCACACGGTGTCCGCGCCGGTCCCAGGCGTCCCCGGTCTCGGCGAGCAGGGTGCGGGCCGCGGACCAGCGGCCCTGGGCGAAGGCGGCACGGGCGGCCGCCAGCGGTTCGTCGTCCAGAGCGGGATCGAAGCGCAGTTCGTCGCGGGAGCGGAATCCGAACGGGGGTGGAGGAGTCATCCTCGGGGTGCCTCCACGGCGCGCACGTCATGTTCCGGCCCGGGTCGGGACTTCCCCTTCGGCGTCCGGTGATCAGCTGATCACGCACAGCCAACCGGTACAGACAGGTCCGCTTCAAGAGCGGCCCCGTTGTCTCGATGTAGTCCCACGCGCCCCCGGCCGAACGCCTGTCACCACAGCCAACGGGGCATCAGGGCACGGAACGGACAGGTTCGGCCGGAACGGCTGCGCAAGGTGGCGTACGCCTGATATTCGAACGTACGAAGCGGGAACGAAGGAGTCATTCGGTGGCGGACGAGACCGCGCCCGCGCCGTCGCATCCCCTGGCGTACGTCAGGCGGAGCCATGGCTGGAGCTACCAGGACCTCGCCCGGGTCGTCGCGGAGAACGCGCGCGCCCTCGGCGTGCCCATGGCGGCGCGGCGGGAGAAGGTCTGGCGCTGGGAGCACTGGGGCGTGGTGCCCGAACGGGACAGCCAGCGCGCCCTCGCCCGCGCGCTCGGTGTGCCCCTGCGGGACGTGGACGCGCGGCCGTGGCCCGGCTGGCTGCCGGCGCTGGCGGGTCTGCCGGACGGACTGGGCTGGGACCGCGCGGGCGCCCTCGGCGCGCTGGAGGTGCTGCTCGACAGCGGGGGGCGCGACCCGCGGGGCTACCCGGTCGTGGAGGGGCCGGAGTTCCGCGTCGCGATCGCGGAGTGGTCCCGTGCGGCACCCGTGGGTGTTCCCGACGCGTCCCGACCGGCCGCGACCGGCGACGACTTCGACGTGGAGACCACGGCCTGGCTGGAGTGGGGACTGCACGGGCTGCGCCGGCTCGACGACCGGCTCGGCGGCGGAGCCGTGCGGCACCGCGTCGAGGGCGACCTGCGCATCGCCCTGGAACTGATCCGGCGGGGCCCGTTCGCGGCCGCCGACGACGTCCGGCTGCTGGGGACGGCCGCCGCGCTGACCCGGTTGGGCGGCCGCGCCGCCGTCGACACGGGCCGGCACGGCGCCGCCCAGCGGTACTTCCTCACCGGGCTCCGGCTCGCGCACGCGTCGGGCGACGGCACCCAGGCGGCCCGCCTGTGGGCCGAACTGAGCCTTCAGGCAGTGCTCAACGGGCGCCACGACGACGCGCTCGCGGGCGTGACGGCCGCCGGGGACGCGCCCGCCGCCCTTCCGCCCGCCGTCCGCGCGACGCTCGCCATGTGCCGCGCCCGCGCCCACGCGGGGCTGGGCGAGGAAGGGGCCGCCCGCCGCGCCCTGGAGGAGGCCGCGGGCCTGCTGGACCCGGCCCGGGACGACGCCGAGGCCCAACTCCTCGCCCACAGCGGCCTCGCGCTGCTCGACCTCGGCCACCCCGGCGAGGCCGCCCGGACCCTGGACAAGGCCCTGCCCCTCCTGCCCCCGTCCCACCGGCGTGACCTCGCCCTCCACACCGCCCACGCCGCCCTCGCCCGGGTCCTGTCCGGCGACCCCGACGGCGCCCGCTCCCTCGCCGCCCGCGCCGCCCGCCTGGCCCGCGCGTGCCTCTCCCCCCGCGCCACGGAGACCGCCGAACGCGCCTTGGAGGCGGCGTCCGTCCTGGCCCGGGAAGTCCCCGCCGGCGACGTCCTGTTGACCGCGGAGGACGGCGCGGACCGGGACCCGGCGCCTTAAGTCGGACGGGGGATGACTTCCCGGCACGAACGGACGCTCGTACGCTGCGCCCGTGAACCGCAGACGCCGCAAGAAGCTGAGCCGCGCCCTGGTCACGGCCGCGATGCTGGGTGACGCCGGGACGGCCGCCCGGCTCCTGCGGCGTGGTGCCTCGCCCGAACTCCCCGACGTGGACGGCACGACGCCCCTGTACGCGGCGGCGGTCCAGGGCGCGGCGGACGTCACGGCGCTGCTGCTGGCGGCCGGAGCCCGGCCCGACACCGAGAGCGGCCACGGCGACGAGGGCACACCGCTGTGCGCCGCCGCCTGCTGGGGCCACACCGAGACGGTGCGGCTGCTCCTCGCCCACGGCGCCGACCCCGTCCTGCGCGAGGACGACGGCACGGGACGCTCGCCGCTCGACTGGGCCGAGCGCGGCGGACATCCGCTGACGACGCTGCTGCTGGCGGCCGCGGCCGCGCGCTGAGCACGCACGACGCGCCGGTCACGAGCCCCTTCACGGGCCCGTGACCGGCGCGTCGTCGGCGTCGGCGGTCGGCGTGGGTTACGCGACCGGGCGGCGTCCCCGCCCACGGGTCATGCTGTATCCGGCGACACCCGCGAGGGCGCCGACCACACCGCCCACGGCGGTCCAGATCCAGCGGTCGGACCACCAGCCGCCGCCCCAGCCGCCGTCGGGCTCGGTGAGCCCGGCCGCGACGGGCGAGGCGCTGGGATCAGCCTCCTCCTGGCTTTCCTCGGTCACGGCCGGTGAGGGCTGCGCGTTGGGGTCGAGCGTGGCGCCCGCCTTGGCCACCGGGGTGAGCGGGGCGGCCAGTTCGCCGTCCACGGCCTGAGAGCCGCCCGCGTCCTTGGTGGCGGTGCCGAGCTGGACCTGCACCGGCAGGCCGAGGTCCTGGTCGGCGAGGCGGACCACGGTCAGCCGAATGTAGTAGGCGCCCGGCAGCGGGTCGTTGGCCCAGGCCTCCGACCACGCGCGGACCGTGCGCAGCCGGCAGCTGAGCTCCACCGTGGCGGCGTCCGCGGCCGCGGTGACGGTCGGCTTGCCCGCGGTGCACGCCTGGTGGCGGCGGATGCCGTCGTAGACGTCCAGCTGCCAGGTCTGTCCGCCGTGCCGCGAGGCGGACTCGGGGAGCTGCACGGTCGCGGAGACCGTGAGGATCTGGCCGGCCTTGGCGGGGGTGACCCAGTACAGGTAGTCGCCCGTCGAAGCGCTGACCGGGGTGGAGGTCACGCCCTGACCGATGTGCCCCGCGGTGCGGAAGCCCGTTCCCGGCTGGGCGGTGGTCTCCGTCGTCCCCGACGACTCCGATCCGGTCGGGCTGGGCGTGGCGTCGTCGGCGACGGCCGTTCCCGCGCCGGTCGCGAGCAGTGCCCCGCCGAGCAGGAGTCCGGCGGCGGCGGTGCGGATCGTACGCATCGTGCGTGTGCTACGCATCAGTTGGTCCTCCAGACGGCGAGGCGCCAGCGCGAGATCCAGCCCCACAGGATGCCGGCGACCAGGCCGGTGACGGCGAGCACGGCCAGCAGCCACCAGCCGCGGCCGAGTCCGTAGGAGGCGACGTCGGAGGGCTGGTCGGGCGAGGACACGAGGTCGATGCTCAGCTCGACGGGCAGGCCCGGGGCTCGCTTGACGCCGTCCGGCGCGGAGAAGGAGTTGCTGATCTCAAGGCAGACGGTGCGCGCCGTGGCGGCGTCCGCGTCGTCGCGCTCGGGCCACGCGTAGCGCAGACCCGCGGAGATGACGTCGGTGCGGTCGCTGCCCGCGTCGGTGCCGCGGACGAGTTCGCGGCCGCCGGGGGTGACGGCGCGGACCAGCACACCGTAGTCGCGGTTGACGGCGCGGTCGGCGCCGACGCTGACGGACGTGCGCAGTTCCTGGCCGTCGGTGACGCTCACCCGGTACCAGCGGTGCTCTGCGAACTCCTCGCGGTCGGTGTAGATGCCGGCGCCGAGCAGCGGGGCGTCGGTGCAGGTGCCGGCGCCCTCGGTGGCCGTCGGGGTGACGACGACGTTGTTGTCCGCGGCGCGGTCGACGAGCTGTTTGATGCGGTCGGTGAGCTGGTCGGCGTGGTCCACGGCGGTGTAGGTGCCGCCGGTGGCCTCGGCGATGCAGCTGAGCTGTTCACGGATCTTGGTGGTGGGGACCAGGCCGAGCGTGTCGACCACCAGGTGGGTTCCCTCGGCGGCGAGTTCGCGCGCCACCTCGCAGGGGTCGAGGGGCTGGCAGGTGTCCTCGCCGTCGGTGATGAGGACGATCCGGCGGGTGGCGTCGCCGCCCGCGAGGTCCTTGCCCGCGGCCTGCAGGGCGGGGCCGATCGGCGTCCAGCCGGTGGGGGCGAGGGTGGCGACCGCGGTCTTGGCCTCCGTGCGGTCGACCGTGCCCACCGGGTAGAGGGCCGCGGTGTCCCTGCAGCCGACCTTCTTGTCCTTGCCGGGATAGTTGGCGCCGAGGGTGCGTATGCCGAGCTGCACTTCCTCCGGGACCGCGTCGATGACCTCGTTGAAGGCCTGCTTGGCGGCCGACATGCGGGATCTGCCGTCGATGTCGGTGGCGCGCATGGAACCGCTCACGTCGAGGACGAGTTCGACCTTGGGGGCCTCGCGCGGCGTCTCCGGCCCGTCGTCCGCGGCGGCCGGTGCCGCGGCCGGGAAGAGCGCGGTGGCCAGCGTGGCCGCGAGAGCGCACACTCCCGCCGCCAGCCGTTTGCGTATGATCATTGGCGGATCCTATGGAAGATCCGTCGCGGCCCCCAACTCGGCCCAGACCACGCGGCCCGTGCCGTCCGGGCCGGTCACCACGCCCCAGGCCCGGGACACCGCTCCGACCAGCAGCAGGCCGCGTCCGCACTCCTCGCCGACGTCAGCGACCTTTACCTGAGGAGCCGTCAGCCCTATGCCCTGGTCGGCCACCTCCACCCGCACGACGCCGCGTTCGACGCGGACGGCGCAGGCCACCTTCTCGCCACCGGAATGACGGACAGCGTTGGTGAAGAGTTCGGAGACCACCAGGACCGCGTCGTCGCAGATCCCCTCGGCGACCCCCCAGTCGCGCAGCCGCGCCCTGACGCGGCGTCGCGCCTCGGCGACCGCGGCGCCTTGCGCGGCCAAGAGGAACGCGTCATGGGAGGATGCCACTCCGCTACTATGCGCGCCTGCCCGAATGCATGGCAAGGTGCAACCTGCAATGTGCAAAGCGGCGCCGACACGCTTTGCAACGTACTGACACCGTGCCAAACTGCCCGTGGATCAGTGGGGTTGGAGGATTTCTCGTGAGCGAAGCGCGATCGTCGAGTGCACCCACTGTGCTGCGCGTCGTACTCGGCAAGCGCCTCCAGGACCTCCGCGAGAAGGCCGGCGTCTCCTACGAGGACGCCGCCGGCGCCCTGGACGTCACCCACGCCACGATCCGCCGCATCGAGAAGGCGGAAGTCGGTCTGCGCATCCCGTACGTGGAGAAGCTGCTGCAGACGTACGGCGTGACCGACCAGGCGGAGATCGCCAACTTCCTGGACCTGGCGCGGGAGGCCAACCGGCCCGGCTGGTGGCACCGCTTCCGCGACGTGCTGCCCGAGTGGTTCAGCGCCTTCGTCAGCCTGGAGGGCGAGGCCGAGCTCATCCGCGCCTACGAACCGCACTATGTGCCCGGGCTCCTGCAGACCCCTCAGTACGCCGAGGCGGTCCTGCGGGCCGGGCGCCCGCACGCCTCCCAGGAGGAGATCGAGCGCGGGGTGGCGCTGCGCATGGAGCGGCAGGCGCTGCTGTCCCGCGAGCAGCCGCCGCTGCTGTGGGTCGTGATCGACGAGACCGTGCTGCGCCGCCCCATCGGCGGCCCCGAGGTGATGCGCGACCAGGTCGACCGGCTGATCGAGGCCTGCGCCATGCCCCAGGTCCGGCTCCAGGTGATGCCGTTCGCCTCGGGCCCGCACCCGGCGATGTACGGGCCCTTCCACATCTTCCGCTTCCCGCTCCCGGAGCTGCCGGACATCGCGTACGTGGAGAGCCTGATCGGTGCCGTCTACCTCGACGACCGCGAGGACGTCTCCCAGTTCCGCGAGGCACTGGACCGCATGAGCGCCCAGGCTCTCCCGGCCGAGCCCACCCGTGACTTCCTCCGGGACGTCCGCGACCGGTTCTGACGTTCCTGCCGCCGCCCGCGACTCCGTCTCCGCACGGGGCGGTCCCAGGTGACGTGGCGTGGAGCCGACCGAGTGGTGACCGGGCGCGGCAGTGCGCCGCGGGGTCGAGGCCCGCAAGAAGGCGGCGGCGCCCTACGCCTCCGCGGCCGGTTCGGACGCGTAACGGTCGCGCAGCTCCCGCTTGAGGATCTTGCCGCTGGCGTTGCGCGGCAGCCCGTCCACGAGCACCACGCGCTTGGGGGTCTTGAAGCCGGCCAGCCGTTCCCGGGCGAAGGCGATCAGCTCCTGCTCGGTGACGACCACCTGCTCGCGCACGACGACGAAAGCGGTGATCGCCTCGATCCACCGCTCGTCCGGCAGCCCGACGACCGCCACCTCGGCGACCGCGGGGTGGCCGTACAGCGCGTCCTCCACCTGCCGTGACGCGACCACCACTCCACCGGAGTTGATGACGTCCTTCACCCGGTCCACGACGGTGAAGAAGCCCTCCGTGTCACGCACCACCAGGTCACCGGAGTGGAACCAGCCGTCCCGGAAGGCCTCCGCGGTCTCCTCGGGCTTGTCCCAGTAGCCCTCGCACAACTGCGGGGAACGGTAGACGACCTCGCCGGGGGTCCCGTCGGGGACCTCCTTGCCCGACTCGTCCACGACCTTCGCCTCAACGAACAGCACGGGCCGGCCGCAGGAGTCCATGCGGCCCTCGTGCTCGTCCGGTCCGAGGACGGTGGCCAGCGGCCCGATCTCGCTCTGCCCGAAGCAGTTGTAGACGGCCAGTCCCGGCAGCCGTCCACGCAGCCGCTCCAGCACGGGGACAGGCATGATCGACGCTCCGTAGTACGCCTTGCGCAGCGCGCCCAGGTCGCGGGTGGCGAACTGCGGGTGGTTGGCGAGCGCGATCCACACCGTGGGCGGCGCGAAGAGGCTGTCCGCCCGGCCGGCCTCCACCGCGTCGAAGACCGTGACGGGGTCGGGGGCCGCGACAATGGTGTTCTCCGCGCCGACCGCCAGGTAGGGCAGCAGGAAGACGTGCATCTGCGCCGAGTGGTACAGCGGCAGCGAGTGCAGCGGCCGGTCGGTCTCCTTCAGGTCCAGCGCGACTATGGCGCTGACGTATTCGTGCACAAGGGCGCGGTGCGTCATCATCGCGCCCTTGGGGAGGGCCGTGGTCCCCGAGGTGTAGAGCAGCTGGACCAGGTCCTCACCGCCGGGCGGCGTCAGGTCGTCCGCGGGTTCCGCGGCGGCCAGCCGGGCGAGCAGGCTCTCCTTGGTGTCGCGCAGCGCCAGGGTGTGCACGCCCGCCGGCAGCCGCCCGGCGAGCCCGGGGTCGGCGAGGACGAGGGCGCTGCCGGACTGCTCGATGAGGTAGCGCAGTTCCTCGCCCTCGAGGTGGTGGTTGAGGGGGACGTGCACCAGCCCGGCCCGCGCGCAGCCGAGGAAGGCGACGAGGTAGGCGTCCGAGTTGTGGCCGTAGGCGGCGACACGGTCGCCCGGCCGCAGTCCCTCGGAGAGGAGCACGGTCGCGGCCGCGGACACCGCGTCGTCCAGTTCGCGGTACGTCCAGGCGCGGTCGGCGAAGCGCACCGCCGTCCGCACCGGCACGCGGCGCGCGCTGCGCCGCAGGACTCCGTCGACCGTGTTGCCGTGCGTCGTCGCCACCATGGCGTCAGCGTGGCATCCGCGCGAGCCTCCTGGCGAGATCCTCGACATGGTCGTGCCAGGCGTCGAGGGCGGCCGGGCGCCGGTCGGCGGACTCGGCCGAGCCGGTGTGGGTGAGGATCAGCCGTGCCCCGTGGCCGGTGCCCTCGGTCAGCTCCCAGCGCACTGTGCCGCCATGCCGGCCGTCCTGGTCCCAGGCGTACGCCAGCAGGACGGGAGCCCGCACCTCGGTCACCGGGCCGGCGCGGAACTCCCCGGTCGCGAAGCCGCTCGGCACGGTGCCGCCGGCCTCGGGCGCGACGACCTTGCCGAGCAGGGTCCGCCAGACCGTCGCGGCGGGCTGGGTGAGTTGCCGTTCGAAGCGCACCCGCCAGCCTTCCCCGTCACCGGAGGCGGTTCCCTTGTCCAGGCCGAACTCGCCGACAAAGCGCTCGTGCGCGGCGTTGATGTCACCGGGCGGGGGCGCGGGGCGGCCGTCCAGCGCGGGGTCGATGCCCGCGATGCAGGTGTCCCAGCCGGAGGCGAAGCTGGCCGCGCCAGGACGGTCGGCGAAGGTGTGGGTCAGGGTGAGCACGGACCCGCTGGCCGCGGGTTCCACCTCCCAGCGCAGCAGGTCGTCGCCCCAGGTGTAGGCCAGCACGCGGGGCGGGTCGACCTCGGTGACCTCGCCGTCAAGAGCGGGCATCTCGCCGTGCCGGAAGACGAACCGCACCTTGCCGCCGGGCCGCAGCTCCAGCTCGACGTCGGAGGGGAACCAGTGTGCGAGGTGCCCGGGTTCGGTCAGGGCCCGCCAGACCTTCTCCGGCGGGTGGGCGAGCCGGCGCACCATGCGCAGGGCGGTGCGGCCGTCCGGAGCGGTGGTCAGGGTCTCGGTGGGCTCACCGGTCATCGGGGTTCCTCCGTCTCGTCGGGCATGGCGTCCAAGTGCCGCTCCAGTGCGTCGAGTCCGTCTCCCCAGAGCCTGCGGTAGGGGGTGAGCCAGGCGTCGACCTCGCGCAGCGGCTCGGGACGCAGTTCGTACCACCGGCGCTGGGCCTCGGCGCGCACCCGCACCAGGCCGGCCTCGCGCAGCACCCTCAGGTGCTTGGAGGTGCCGGGCTGACTCAGCCCCAGCCGCTCGGTGAGTTCGCCGACCAGCCGTGGGCGCTCCAGCAGCAGGTCCAGGATCCGCCGCCGGGTGGGTTCCGCGAGCACGTCAAAGGGAATGGACACCTCTCGAACATACTCCTCTGGCTATATACGCGCAACGGCATGTATGTCTTGGAGGTAAACCTCCGCCCGGATGCACAAGGGAGGGCGCACAGCGCGCGAAGACGACCGCACGCGCTCTGGTGGTGACCTCATGTGAACGGAACAATGTCGCGCGTGACGATCACCACCGCCGAGGCGGACAAGGTACTGGCCGACAACTTCGCTCCCTGGGTACGGGATCTGGGCCTGACGGTCGAGGAGACCGGTGAACGCCACGCGACCTTGCGGCTGCCGTGGTCCGACCGGCTGGCCCGCGAGGGCGGCGCCCTGTCCGGCCAGGCCCTGATGGCGGCCGCCGACACCGCGACCGTGATCGCCGTGTCCTCCGCGCGAGGCGGCTTCGGCCCCATGACGACCGTTCAGCAGTCGACGACCTTTCAGCGCGCCGTCATGGGCACCGACGTCCTCGTCACCGCCCGCGTCACCAAGCTGGGCCGGCGCCTGGGTTTCATCGACGTCGAGATGACGGCGGAGGGCGCGGAGGAGCCCGCGGCCCACGCGACCACCGTGTACGCCTTCCCCGGCTGACCCGCCGACGGTCCGGACGCGGGGCGGTTCTTCACCCGTCCTCGCCGTGCGGAGCCGCGATTTCGCCCGCGCGCGGCGTGGTGCACGGGCACCGTGCCCTGCGCGGGAAACGATTGACCTCCCATCAGACATCCGATGAACGGCGTTCAGCTGGGGTGACGATGAGCCGACGTTGGGGCCGGGTACGCCCGGCGATCACCGTGGTCCTGGCGCTGGGCACGCTCCTGGCGGGCACGGGCGGCGCGGTCGCGACGACCGGCAAGGGCGTGCGCTACGCGGCACGCACGGCGCTCGCGCCGGGCGTGGACTACCGGAGGTTCGACTACGCGGGCTCCCACGGCACGGCCCACGGGCACCTGCTGACGGTGGACCTGCGCCGCCGGGACCTCTCCGTCGACCTGCTCTACCCGGGTACCGTCACGGGCCGCGGCACAGTGTCCCGGCTGGCCAACACGGCGCATGCCGTGGGCGGGATCAACGCGGACTTCTTCCACATGAGCGAGACCCAGCACCGAGGCGTCCCGGCGACGGGCGCCCCCGTCGGCCCGGCGATCGCGCACGGCCGGCAGCTCAAGGCGGCAGTGCCGTCGAGTCAGCGCTTCGGCCCCTCGCTGCCCCCCGGCACCTCCACCGAGAACGTCCTCGGCATCGGCTCCGACCGCAGGGCACGCCTCGACCAGCTCCGCCTGACGGGCACGGTGCGCTCCGGCCGGAGCACCGTCGCGCTGCGCGGCTTCAACCAGTACGCGCTGCCGCAGAACGGCGTGGGCGCGTACACCGCCGACTGGGGCTCCGCCTCCCGGCGCCGCGCGGTCTGCGGCAGCGACCTCCGCCGCGCCGATCCGTGCGGAAGACCCACGTACGAAGTGACCGTCCGCAACGGCCGGGTCGTCAAGACGAGCGGCTCCGCGGGCCGCGGCCGCATTCCCCCGGGGACGGTCGTCCTGCTCGGCCGCGAGGGCGGCGCGCGCTTCCTGCGCACGCTCGCGCCCGGCCGTCCGGTGGTCGTGCAGAGCCGCCTGCTGCCCGTCTCCCACCGCGGCGACCTGCGCTTCGCCGTCGGCGGCTACCCGATCCTGCGCGACCGCACCCCGCTGGCGGGCCTGGAGAACGGCACCGCGGCGACCCGCACCGCCGCGGGCTACGGCGACGGCGGGCAGACCCTGTACCTGATGGCCCTGGACGGCAACGCCGAGAGCGGCGCGGGGCTGACGGTACGTGAACTGGCCGGCCTGATGTACGCGCTGGGCAGCGACTCCGCCGTCAACCTCGACGGCGGCGGCTCCTCCACCCTGGTCACCCGCGCCCCCGGCGCCGCCCGCGTCACCGTCCGCAACCACCCCACGGGTGGCGTGGAACGCGCGGTCGCCAACGGCATCGGCGTGTTCCAGGCCCACGGCGGCCGGGAAAGCAAGTGAAGCGGAGCCTCAGTCCCCCATGCCGGGTGCGCCCCACAGGGGGAACCAGCGGGTGAGGTCCTCCTCGACGCGGAGGTCGTTCTTGAGGAGGCCCGCCACCTGCAACTCCAGCGCGTTGTCGCGCTTCTGCTCGCCGGGCCGGACGGCCAGCGGGTAGAACGTGCCGCGCTTGTAGAGGTAGACCAGCGCCAGCGAGCGGCCGGAGTCGTCACGGAAGCCCGCCAGGGAGCAGAGCAGCTGCGGCCCGAAGCCGTGGCTTTCCAGGGCCGAGTTGACGGCGTGCAGATCGCCCACCAGGGTCGGCATGTCGTCCGCCGGGTGGCGTGCCACGAGCCAGGTGTAGCCGTACGCGTCCCGTGTGGATTCCACGGGGACGCCGCCCTGTCCGGTGTCGAGGTCCAGCAGTGCGCGGACGTCCTGCTGGACCTCCGCGAAGGCGCCGCCCTCGACGGCGGCGAAGCACACCGAGCCGACCCCGGTGGGCCGGAACCCGGCGCCGGCCTCCAGGGTCACGGCGGCCGAGGGCAGCCCGAAGAGCTGGTCCAGGTCGGGCTTGACGGGCTTGCTGCGGCCGAGGAGCGCGTCGAACAGCCCCATCAGCGCCGCCCGAGTTCGGCAGAGATCCGGCCCAGCTGCGCCAGGCGCTGTTCCAGGGTGGGGTGCGTGGACAGCAGCTGCGCCAGGCTCTGGCCGCCCGCGAACGCGGGGGCGAAGTAGAAGGCGTTGAACGGCTCGGCCTTGCGCAGGTCCTCCGTCGGGATCCGCGCCATCTGGCCGGTGACCTTGGTGAGCGCGGACGCGAGCGAGGAGGGGCGCCCGGTGAGCATCGCGGCGGAGCGGTCGGCGGACAGCTCGCGGTAGCGCGACAGCATCCTGGTGAGCAGGAAGCTGACCGCGTACACAATGGCGCTGACCAGCGGTATCAGGATGATGACGATGGTGGTGCCCGGGTCGCGGCTGTTGCGGCCGAGACCGCCCCACAGCCCGATGCGGGTGATCATGCCGGCGAGTACGCCCAGGAACGAGGCGATGGTCATCACCGCGACGTCGCGGTGGGCCACATGGGAGAGCTCGTGGGCGATGACGCCCTCCAGCTCGTCGGGCTCCAGGCGGCGCAGCAGGCCGGTGGTGGCGCACACCAGGGCGGCCTTCTCGTTGCGGCCGGTGGCGAAGGCGTTGGGCACGTCGCTCTGGGCGATCGCGACCCGCGGTTTGGGCATGTCGGCCAAGGCGCAGATGCGGTCCACGACGCCGTGCAGCTCGGGTGCCTGCTCGGGGGTCACCTCACGGGCGCCCATGCTGAAGGCGGCGATCCGGTCGCTGAACCAGAACTGGGCGATGAACAGGCCGCCGGCGACGATCAGGATCAGCGGCCAGGCGCCGCGCAGCAGGGCCAGGAGCGCGCCGACGAAGACCACGTACAGCAGCCCGATCATGAACATGGTGACCACCATGCGGGTGGTCAGCCCCTTGTCGGGGGCGAAACGGGTCCTGTCCATGGCCCCTCCCGTGTTCTCGGGCCGCCGGCCGCGGCGTCGTGCTCCGCTTCGATTGTCCCTCCAAGGAGGCACGAACGGCGGGGTCGCGACGGCGCGGCCGGAGTACGGGATCAGCGTGCCGCGTCGAGCGTCAGCTTGCCGTAAGTGCGCCGGGCCCGCAGGTCCTCGTGCGCCCGGGCGGCCTCGGAGAGCGGGTAGACGCCGCCTTCCTGCGGCCGCAGCCGGCCCTCGGCGGTCATCGCCATCAGCTCCGCCATGGGCTCGCGGTACATGCCGGGGCGGCCCACGCAGTGCATCAGCCAGAAGCCGACGACCGCACGCGACCGGCCCATGAGCTGGGCGGCCTGCACGGGCGTGGGCGGGACCCGGGAGGCGAGGCCGTAGGTGACCAGGCGGCCGAAGGGCGCCAGCGCGGCGAGGGAGGCGTCGAAGACGGGGCCGCCGGTCATCTCCAGGACGATGTCGACCTTCTTGCCGCCGTTCGCCTCGGTCAGGCGCTCCTTGAGGCCCTCGGGGCTGCCGTCCAGGGCGACGTCGGCGCCGAGTTCGAGGGCCAGGTCGCGCTTCTCCTTGGACGAGGCGGTGGCGATGACCCGGCCCGCGCCGAACTCCTTGGCGAGCTGGACGGCGAGCGAGCCGGTGCCGCCGGCGGCCGCGTGCACCACGACGGACTCGCCCTCGGCGAGCCGGGCGGAGGTGCGCAGCAGGTGCCAGGCGGTGAGCCCCTGGACGACCAGGGCGAGCGCCTGCGTGTCGGTGACGCCGTCGGGGATGTCGTGGGCGAGGTACTCCTCGACGACGGCCTTCTCGGCGTAGCCGCCGTTGTCGGTCAGGGCGACCACGCGGCGTCCGTCGGGGGTGCGGCCGGCGACCTCGCCTCCGGGGACCAGCGGGAGGGCGGCCTTGGAGAGGTAGGAGTTCTCGACCATGTGGGTGTCTGCGTAGTTGACGCCCGCCGAGCCGACCTCGACCAGGAGCTGTCCGGGTCCGGGCACGGGGTCGGGCAGCTCCACCTGCCGCAGCACCTCCGGCCCGCCGAACTCGGTGATCTGGATCGCGCGCACCGCGACTCCCTCCGCTTGCGTACGTACGTCGTGTCGTCCGGGGTCACGATATCCCGGAACACCGACCAGTCGGTATGTCCGGTGGCGGGGCCGCGGGGACACGCCGCGCGGCCGTGCCGGAGCCGCGCCGCCGCAGGCTGTCCGCACGGTTGTCCACAGGCGGCCGGCAGGTGTCTTGACGCGCAGGTCGGATGATGGATTACTGGTCCCGCCAGAGGCTACCGAACGATCGGTTGGGAAGGGTGGGGGCCATGGACACCGTGGGCGAGGGGTTCCGCGACGCGGCCGAACGGATGACCCGGCAGGAACTGGAGGCAGTGCAGCTGCGGCGCCTGCAGGGCACCCTGCGGCACGCGTACGACAACGTGGCGTTCTACCGGTCGTCGTTCGACAAGGCCGGCGTCCGCCCCGAGGACTGCCGGACCCTGGCGGACCTGGAGCGCTTCCCCTTCACCACGAAGGCCGACCTGCGCGACCAGTACCCGTACGGCATGTTCGCGGTGCCCGAGTCGCGCATCCGCCGCATCCACGCGTCCAGCGGCACGACGGGGCTGCCGACCGTCGTCGGGTACACCGAGCGGGATCTGGAGACCTGGTCCGACGTGGTGGCCCGGTCCCTGCGGGCCGCCGGCGCCCGGCCGGGCGACAAGGTGCACATCGCCTACGGGTACGGCCTGTTCACCGGCGGCCTGGGGGCGCACTACGGGGCGGAGCGGCTCGGGTGCACCGTCGTCCCGGCCTCCGGCGGCATGACCTCGCGGCAGGTGCGGCTCATCCAGGACCTGCGCCCCGAGGTCATCATGGTGACGCCGTCCTACATGCTCACCCTGCTCGACGAGTTCGAGCGCCAGGGCGTCGACCCGCGCTCCACCTCGCTGCGGGTCGGCGTCTTCGGCGCCGAGCCGTGGACGGAGGCGATGCGCGAGGAGATCGAGGAGCGCACCGGGATCGACGCCGTGGACATCTACGGCCTGTCGGAGGTGATCGGCCCCGGCGTGGCGCAGGAGTGCGTGGAGACCAAGGACGGTCTGCACATCTGGGAGGACCACTTCCTCCCGGAGATCGTGGACCCGGTCACCGACGAGGTGATGCCCGCCGGCGACAGCGGCGAACTGGTCTTCACCTCGCTCACCAAGGAGGCCATGCCGATCATCCGCTACCGCACCCGCGACCTCACCCGGCTGCTGCCGGGTACGGCCCGGCCCGCCTTCCGGCGGATGGAGAGGATCACCGGGCGCTGCGACGACATGATCATCCTGCGTGGCGTCAACCTCTTCCCCACCCAGGTCGAGGAGATCGTGCTGCGCACGGAAGGAGTCGCGCCCCACTTCCAGTTGCGTCTGACGCGCACCGGACGCCTCGACGAACTCACCGTGCGCGCCGAGGCCCGCCCCGATGCCGGCGCACAGGCACGCGAGGCGGCGGCCGAGGCCATCGGACGCGGCGTGAAGGAGGCCGTCGGCGTCACGGTGGCCGTGGAGATCACCGATCCCGAGACCCTGGAGCGGTCCGTCGGGAAGATACGCCGCGTCGTGGACGAGCGCCCGAGGTAGCGCGGGGCACGACGCGTGGGTGGGTCATCGCGCCGCATGTCATCGGCACGGCCGCTGAGCAGTACGGGTCCCGGCCACGTATGGTCGGGCACAGGTACGGCCGGGGCAGGGCGAGGGGGGCGCCTCACGGCGACGCGGGCGACCGCGCCAACCGGAAGGGCGATGACCATGCTGCGGCGCGTCCCACTGCGTCAGATCCTCGCCGTGGCACCGCTGCTGCTGGTCGCCGTCGTCGTGCTGCACCAGTGGCCGACCGTCGACGCCGGCACCGACCGGTTGGGCTCCGCGGACGGCGAGTGGCTGCTCGCCGCCGGTGCGGCGACCCTGCTGGCCTGGGTCTGCTCGGCCGCCGCACAGCAGGGCGCGGTGCTCGAACAGCTCCCGGCGGGACGGCTGCTGGCCACGCAGTTCGCGGCCTCGGCGGTCAACCACATCCTGCCCGCCGGTGTCGGCGGCAACGCGGTCAACCTGCGGTTCCTGCTGCGCTGCGGCCTGTCCCCCAGCCGCTGCGCGGCAGCGCTCGCGGTACGGGCGCTGGCGGCCTGCGTGGTGCGAGTGGCGTTGCTCGCGGTGTTGCTGGCGGTCTTCCCGCACGCGCTCGACCTGCACCGGGTGGTCCCGCCGCAGGCGCACCGCGGGCTCGCCCTGGCGGCCGGGGCCGCACTGTTCGCGGCGCTCGTGGTCCTGCTGTCGCTCCGCCCGATCCGGCGCCCGGTCACCTCCTTCCTCGGCACGGTCGTCTCCGACGTCCGCGCCGTGCACGGCAGTTCCTCGCGCGCGGCGGCACTGTGGACCGGCTCCCTGGCCTTTCCCGTCATGCACGCGGCGGTGCTCGTCGCGGTCGTCCGGGCCCTGCACGCGCCGGTCCCGGCCGGGCACGTCGCCCTGGCGTACCTGGCGGGGAGCGCGGCCGCCGCGCTGCTGCCGACGCCGGGCGGACTCGGCTCGCTGGACGTCGCGCTGGCCCTGGCACTGGTCACGGCCGGGGCGACCGGAGTGGCGGCGACCTCCGCGGTGCTCGCGTACCGGATCGTCACCGTATGGTTGCCGTTGCTCCCCGGTGTTCTGGTGCTCGCGGCCCTGGTCCGCCGCCGGGTGCTGTGATCCGTTCCCGGAAGGAAGACCAGTGCGTGTCCTGTACGGCCTGCTCGGTGCGCTGATCGTCGGGGGGACGTTCTCCTCCGTCCTGCGCACGCTGGTCATCCCCCGGCCGACCAGATCCGGCTTCACCCGGAGCGTGCACGCCATGGTGCACTTCCCGTTCCAGTTCGTCGCCGACCGCTGCCGCACGCCGGAGAACAAGGACCGTGTGCTCGCCCCGGTGGCGGCGGTGTCCATCCTGTTCAACCTGATCAGCTGGCTGGTCGCGTTCTGGCTCGGGTACGCGTTGCTGCAGGCGGCGGTGAGCGACCTCGGCGCCTTGGACGCGCTGCGGGAGGCCGGCTCCTCGCTGTTCACGCTCGGCTTCGCCAGCAGCCGCCATGTCGACCTGACCGTCATCGACTTCTGCGCCGCGGCGACCGGTCCGATCACCATCGGTCTGCAGATCGGTTACCTGCCGACGCTGTACGCCGCGTACTCCCGTCGCGAGGCCGAGGTGACCCTGCTGCAGGCCCGGGCGGGCAGCCCGCCGTGGGGGCCGGAGATCCTGGCGCGCTACGCCCAGATCGGTGTGACCGACAGCCTGGCCGACATGTTCCGCAACTGGGAGCGGTGGGCGGCCGAGGTGAGCGAGAGCCACACCAGTTACATAGTGCTGAGCCGCTTCCGCTCGCCGCAGTCCAATCGCAACTGGCTGGTCGCCCTCCTCGCGGTGATGGACGCCGCCGCCATGCAGCTCGCCCTCAACCCCGGCCGCCCGCAGGCCGAGGCACGGCTGGCCCTGCGGGCGGGGTTCGTGTGCCTGCGCGACATCGCCGACATCTGGCGGATCCCGTACGAACAGGACCCCTCCCCGGATGCGACGATCCGGCTCACGTACGAGGACTTCGCGGCGGCCGTCGCGCACGCCGCCGCGAACGGCTATCCGCTGGAGCGCACCCCCGAGGAGGCCTGGCCGCACTTCCGCGGCTGGCGGGTGAACTACGAGGACCTCGCCTACCGCTTCGCGCATCTCCTCGACGCGGTCCCGGCGCCCTGGTCCGGTCCGCGCCGCACCCTGGAGGAGACGGTGATGCCGATCACTCCGGTCGACCGCAGGCCCGCCGGCCCTTCGGGGACCCTCCCGTAGCCACTACGTGGACAGGGCGACATCGGTCGACTTCACCAGGGCGACGACCTCGGAGCCCTCGGCGAGACGGAGTTCGTCGAGGGCCTCGCGAGTGATCACGGCGGTGAGTTCGCGGCCCCCGGCGAACGCCAGCCGCACCGTCGCCATCGCCTGACCCTCCGTCACCGAGGTCACGGTGCCGGGGACGCGGTTGCGGATCGTCAGGCCGCCGGGGAGCGGCGGGGTGGCGAGGGAGATCTCGGTGGCCTTGATCAGTACGGTCACCCCGCCGCCGGGGATGATGCCGAGTTCACGGACGGCCTCGGCGGTCACGGCGGCGGTGAAGGCGGGGCCGCCGCCGTCGAGGTGGACGGTGACCACGGCCATGACCTCGCCGGTGACCACCGACTCGGCCTTCCCGGCGATCTGGTTGCGGATGCTCAGAGCCATGTGCCGCACCGTAAGCCCGCCCGGCGCCCGCCGCGGGGAACGACCCGCGCGCACGCCCCGGGCGGCGGTGTGCCCGGGACACGCGCCCGGTCCGGAGTCGCCGTCGCGCTACACCGCGGGAACGGGTTGCGGCGGCACCGGGCCGACGTAGCGCGCCGCCGGACGGATGATCTTGCTGTCCTCCGCCTGCTCCAGGATGTTCGCCGACCAGCCGACAACGCGGGCGCAGGCGAAGGTCGGGGTGAACATCTCCCGCGGCAGCCCGCACAGTTCCATGACGACGCCCGCGTAGAACTCGACGTTGGTGTGGAGCTCGCGGCCCGGCTTGAGCTCGGCGAGAATCGCCTCGACGCGGGCCTCGACCTGGAGCGCGAAGTCCACCAGCGGGCCGCCGAAATCGCGGGCGATCTCCTTGAGCATGCGGGAGCGGGGGTCCTCCGTGCGGTAGACGGGGTGGCCGAAGCCCATGATGCGGTCGCCCGCCAGGACGCGTTCGCGGATCCAGGGGTCGATGCGGTCGGGCGTGCCGATCGCGTCGAGCGTGTCGAGGGCACGGCTCGGCGCGCCGCCGTGCAGCGGGCCGGACAGCGCGCCCACGGCGCCGACGAGGCACGCGGCGAGGTCGGCCCCGGTGGAGGCGATGACACGGCCGGTGAAGGTGGACGCGTTGAACCCGTGGTCGACGGTGGAGATCAGGTACCGCTCGATCGCCCGTGCGCGGACCGGGTCGGGCTCCTCCCCGGTGAGCATGTGGAGGTAGTTGGCCGCGAAGGGCAGGTCGTCGCGGGGCTCGACCGGTTCCAGGCCCTGCCCGAGCCGGTACAGGGCGGTGAGCAGGGTCGGCACGGCGGCGCTCGCGGTGAGGGCATCGGCCAGGCGCCGTTCGCCGTCGATGTCGTACACCGGGCGGAATCCCGCGGCGGCGCCCAGCAGCGAGAGCGCGGTGCGCAGCCCGGCGAGGGGTCCGCTGAGCGCGCCGGAGCGGGCGATGGCGGGCAGCGCGTCCCGGATGTCGCGCGGCAGCCGGCGCAGCGGCGCGACGCGGGCGGTGAAGCCGGCCCGTCCGGCGGCGTCGGGGAGTGTGCCCAGCAGCATCAGGTGCCAGACGTCCTCAAAGGTGCGGCCGCGGGCGAGTTCGACGGCCGAGTACTGCCGGTAGTGGTAGAAGCCCTCGGTGCCGCGGACGTCCCCGAGCGCGGTCTCGGTGACGACGACGCCCTTGAGTCCGCGGGGCACGCGGGGCAGGTCGGGGGTGACGGGCATGACGGTCACGGTGGTGTCCTCCTTCGAACGTGACTCGACCATCCATCATTGATTCAATGCACGTCAATATTGATCGAATCAATATGTGATGGGATGGAGTCATGACGACGGAGGAACGGCTCACCACCCGGCAGGCCGCCGAACGGCTCGGCGTGAAGCCCGAGACGGTGTACGCCTACGTCAGCCGCGGCCTGCTCGGCAGCCGCCGCGCACCGGACGGACGGGGCAGCACCTTCGACGCCCGGGAGGTCGACGCGCTGGTCCGCCGCACCCGGCGCCCCGCACAGCAGCCGTCGGGCGACGACGCCGGGAACGGCATCGGCGTGGTGCGCACCGGCATCACGCTCATCGACGGCGACCGCTGCTACTACCGCGGCGTCGACGCGACCGCGCTCGCCGACCGGCACCGCTTCGAGGAGACGGCGGACTGGCTGTGGACCGGGGTGATGACCCCGGGCACGCGCTTCACCGCGCCGCCGGAGGCCCTGGCCGCCGCCCGCGCGGCGGTGGCCGCGCTGCCCGGGCACAGCGGAACAGGGGACCGGCTGCGGGTGGCCGCGATCGCCATGGCGGCCGCCGACCCGCTGCGGTTCGACCTCGCCCCCGAGGCGGTGGTCGGCGTGGGGCGCACGCTGATCCCCGTCCTGATCGACGCGCTCCCCGCGGCCGGGCAGGAGCATCGTGGCGAGGGACGCGCGGCCTGGCGGCTGTGGTCCCGGTTGACCGCGCGACCGGCCGACGAGGCGTCGCTCCGGGTGCTGGACGCGGCCCTCGTCCTGCTGATCGACCACGACCTGGCCGCCTCCACCCTCGCCGCACGCGTCGCGGCCTCCGCCCGCGCGCACCCGTACGCCGTCGTCTCCGCGGGCCTCGGCGCCCTCGACGGCCCGCTGCACGGCGCCGCGAGCGGACTGGCGCACCGCATGCTCGCGGAGGTGCTGGAGCGGGGCAGCGCGGCCGCCGTCGTCGCCGACCACCTGCGCGCCGGGCGGGGCGTCCCGGGGCTGGGCCACCGTCTCTACCCGCGCGAGGACCCGCGTGCGGTCATGCTCTTCCGCCTGCTCCAGGCGGTTCCCCACGCCGCCCCGGCTCTCGGCGCCGCCCGCGAGGTCGTCGCCACCGCGTCCCGCGACACGCCGCTGCACGCCAACGTCGACCTCGCGCTGGCCGTGCTCTCCCTCTCCTGCCGTATGCCCCCCGACGCCGGCGAGACCGTGTTCTCGGTGGCCCGCACGGCCGGCTGGATCGCCCACGCCCTGGAGGAGTACGAGGAACGCCCCCTGCGCATGCGCCCCAGCGGCCACTACGTGGGCCCTCGGCCGCCGCGGCCGTTGCCGTAGCGGGTGACGTCCCGATGGCGGGAAGGGCTGGGCGCGTCCCTAGAAGCGCACCTCCACCCCCAGCGCGTCGCCGGAGGGCGGGGCGAGCTCCACCGAGCCCGCGCGTCCGGCCGCGCGGACCTCGTCGGCGACGAGCGCGAAGCGGGCGAGGGCGGCGGCCGGTCCGGTCACGACCAGCCCCGCGACATCGGCGCGCATCGACAGCCGGGCCTCGGACTTGGCGCGGCGGACGGCGGTGACGGCCGCACGCGCGGTGTCCAGGACGAGGGGGTCGCCGCCCGCGGCCGCCGCGTCGAGCGCGTCCGCGTCGGGCCAGGGGGCCCGGTGGACGGAGCCCTCCTGCCACCAGGACCAGACCTCCTCGGTGACGAAGGGCAGGAACGGCGCGAAGAGCCGCAGCTGGACGGACAGGGCCAGTTCCAGGGCGGCGAGCGCCGAGGCGTCACCCGCGTAGGCGCGGGCCTTGACGAGTTCGACGTAGTCGTCGCAGAAGTCCCAGAAGAAGCTCTCGGCGCGTTCCAGGGCCCGGGCGTGGTCGAACTCCTCCATGGCGTCCGTCACCGCGCGGACGGTGTCGGCGAGCGCGGCCAGCAGGGCGCGGTCCAGCGGCGCGGTGACGGCGTCCGTGCCGCCGCCGGTGCTGTCAGCGGTACCGGAGCCGTCCGTCCCCGAAGTGAGCACGAACCGGCCGACGTTGAGGATCTTGATCGCCAGGCGGCGGCCGATCTTCATCTGCCCGGTGTCGAAGGCGGTGTCCGTGCCGGGGCGGGCGCTCGCCGCCCAGTAGCGGACGGCGTCGGAGCCGTACTGCTCCAGCAGGTCGCCCGGGGTGATCGCCTTGCCGCGGGACTTGGACATCTTCTTGCGGTCCGGGTCCAGGATCCATCCGGAGATCGCGGCGTGCCGCCACGGCAGGGTGCCGTGCTCGGTGCGGGCGCGCAGGACGGTGGCGAACAGCCAGGTGCGGATGATCTCGTGGGCCTGGGGGCGCAGGTCCATCGGGTAGACCTTGGCGAACAGTTCGTCGTCCGTCCCCCATCCGGCGGCGATCTGCGGGGTGAGCGAGGAGGTCGCCCAGGTGTCCATGACATCGGGGTCGCCGGCGAAGCCTCCGGGCATGCCGCGCTGTTCCTCGCGGTAGCCGGCGGGGACGTCGGTTCCGGGGTCGACGGGCAGCGCCGACTCGTCGGGGACGAGGGGCTTGTCGTGGACCGGCTCGCCCGCCGTGTCCAGCGGGTACCAGACGGGGACCGGGACGCCGAACCAGCGCTGGCGGCTGATCAGCCAGTCGCCGTTGAGGCCCTCGACCCAGCTCTCGTACCGGACGCGCATGTGCTCCGGGTGCCAGCTCAGTTCACGGCCGCGCTCGAGCAGGGCGGCCCGCAGGGCCTCGTCGCGGCCGCCGTTGCGCAGGTACCACTGGCGGGTTGTGACGATCTCCAGCGGGCGGTCGCCCTTCTCGTAGAACTTGACGGCGTGGACGACCGGTTCGGGCTCGCCCTCCAGGTCCCCGCTCTCCCGCAGCAGTTCCAGCAGCCGTTCCCGCGCGGCGAAGGCGCTGGCACCGGCCAGCCGCGCGTACGCCGTGCGGGCCCGGTCCGAGTCCAGGCCGGGCGGCGGGTCCGGCAGGAAGCGCCCGTTGCGGCCGAGGACCGGGCGGGTGGGCAGCCGCAGTTCGCGCCACCAGGTGACGTCCGTGGTGTCGCCGAAGGTGCAGATCATGGCGATGCCGGTGCCCTTGTCCGGGTCGGCGAGCCGGTGGGCGTGGACGGGGACCTCGACGCCGAGGACCGGGGTGCGGACGGTCGTGCCGATCAGCTCGCGGTAGCGCGGGTCGTCGGGGTGGGTGACGAGCGCGACGCAGGCCGGCAGCAGTTCCGGCCGGGTGGTGGCGACGACGACCCGGCCGCCGTCCGGCCGGTGGAAGGCCAGCCGGTGGTAGGCGCCGGGCCGTTCGCGGTCCTCCAGTTCCGCCTGGGCGACCGCGGTGCGGAAGGTGGTGTCCCAGAGCGTGGGCGCCTCGGCGCTGTAGGCCTCGCCGCGCGCGAGGTTGCGCAGGAAGGCGCGCTGGGACGCGGCGCGTGCGCGGTCGCCGACGGTCCGGTAGCTGAGTGTCCAGTCGACGGACAGGCCGAGCCCGCGCCACAGTTCCTCGAAGGTCTGCTCGTCCTCGGCGGTGAGGCGTTCGCACAGTTCGATGAAGTTCCGCCGGGAGACCGGGATCCGGCCCGCGCCGGGCCGTTCCGGCGGGGTGAAGCCGGGGTCGTAGGGGAGCGAGGGGTCGCAGGCGACGCCGTGGACGTTCTGGACGCGGCGCTCGGTCGGCAGGCCGTTGTCGTCCCAGCCCATCGGGTAGAAAACGGTCTGCCCGCGCATGCGCCGGTAGCGCGCGACGGTGTCGGTGTGGGTGTACGAGAAGACATGACCGATGTGCAGGGTGCCGCTGGCCGTGGGCGGCGGGGTGTCGATGGAGAAGATCTCCTCGCGGGGCCGCGACCGGTCGAAGCGGTGTACGCCCGTCTCGTCCCAGCGCCGCGACCAGGTCGCTTCGAGCCCTTCGAGAGAGGGCCGGGCAGGGACGTCGTGATGCCGACGGGGCGAGTGCGTCATGCCCGCTCATCGTAGGGACGTCCCTTCGCCGTGCCGAACGATTAATGGGACCGTGCGCGCGGGCCCCGCCCGTTGACGCGGGCTCAGGGCGTACAGGAGCCCGGGCGGGTCGGGCCGCGTCGCCGCGCCTGGCCGGGGGACATTTGGCCACGACCAGGGACTCCGCGCGCCCTGTGCGCCGTGCGCGGCGGCCGCGCCAGTAGGCTCGGATCGTGAGCGACAAAGGGCCCTTCGAACGGGGCACCGACGGCCCGAAGGTGATCGTGGCCGGGGTGGACGGGAGCGAGTCGTCGTGGCGGGCGGCCGCGTACGCGGCCGGGCTGGCCCGGCGGCAGGGGTCGCTGCTGGCGATCGTCTACGTCCAGCCGGTCCTGGCCACGGGCGCGGCGTTCGGCGCGCCGGTCGCGGAGGCCACCGCCGGGATCGCCGAGGAGCTCAAGGCGGAGATAGAGAAGGCCGTGCAGAGGCTGCGCGGGGTCTTCACCGTGCGGTGGGAGTTCCACACCTTCCAGGGGGACGCCTTCAGCGGCCTGTCGAAGGCGGCGGACGACCTCAAGGCCGACGCCGTCGTGGTCGGCGCCTCCGAGAAGGCGGGGCACCGGATCATCGGGTCGGTGGCGGTACGCCTGGTCAAGGCCGGCCGCTGGCCGGTGACGGTCGTTCCCTGAATTTCGCCCTTCCCGCTCGCGTCCGCCGCATGCCCCATGGGTTCGCCCGTGGTGACGGACGTCGTACGCACCGCCACCGGCGCGCGCCGGCGCGGACCGCTGCACCTGCCGGTCCCGTGCGCGCCGCGGGGCGGGCGCGTCGTACGGAATAGCGGCCTCACCGCTTCGGTTAGGGTCAGTGGGTTCCGACGGACGGTGCCCCGGAAGCAGGTAAGGGAAGCATGGCCACTGTTGAGCTGACCAAGGACAACTTCGACGAGGTCGTCTCCGCCAACGACTTCGTGCTGATCGACTTCTGGGCGTCCTGGTGCGGCCCGTGCCGGATGTTCGCCCCGGTCTACGAGGCCGCGGCGAAGGAGAACACCGACCTCGTCTTCGGCAAGGTCGACACGGAGGCCCAGCAGGAGCTGGCCGCCGCGTTCCAGATCCAGTCGATCCCGACCCTGATGATCATCCGCGACAAGGTGGCGGTCTTCGCCCAGCCGGGCGCGCTGCCCGCCCCGGCTCTCGAGGACCTGATCAAGCAGGCCCGCGCGCTGGACATGGACGAGGTCCGCAAGTCCATCGCCGAGGGTGAATCCGCCCCGAAGTCCTGACATCCGACTGAACATCAGCCATGGTCGCCCGTCAGCGGGCGCGCCATGGCCATGCAGCCGTGACCCCTTGGGTCGGCGACCGCACCCGCGGCCGCCGGCCCGGCCACGCTGCCGCATCGTCCGTACCTCGTAGGAACGTGGCCGGTTCTCGCCCCCGCCTTGCCGGGGAAAGAGCCCTCCGGCCACGGGAAACCGGGATCGGCCCCGTCAGGCGGGGCCCACCGCACTGATCACCGAGAGTGACCGCGCGTGACCACGCGGGCCGCCCCGGTGACCGGGTCCGCGGGCGCCCGCTTCCGGTGGGCTATCGCCACGATCCCGGGCACACCGCTGTGACCTGCACGTATGCCTGCTCCGGATGCGCGGACCGGGGGTGCGGTCCACCCTTGTTGATGACCGGGACACGGGAACGCCCACTGGCGCGGGCGAACCTTACGTATCTCGGACGTTCGACGGGGCGCTCTTGAGCGGTGTGCGCCGAACGGCTTAGGTGGTACGGACACGCGGTAGACGCGTGGTACACACCACCACCTTCGACGGGAGGTACAGGCCATGCCCGCCACCAGTCACCACCTGGGGACTTCCGAACCGATCACCGAGACGACGGCGGAGGACCACATCCAGGGCATCTGTTTCAAGACCGGCCCGCCCCGCCACATAGGCGTGGAACTGGAATGGTTCCTTCACGACCCCCTCGATCCGGCCCGACCGGTCGACCCCGCTCGGCTCACCGCCGCAGTGGACGGACTGCGGACCCTCTTCCTCCGTTCCCGGCTCACCACCGAGCCAGGCGGACAGCTGGAGCTCAGCTCGCTGCCCGCCACCTCGCTGACCGCGTGCGTGAACGCCGCGGCCGCGGATCTCGACTCCGTACGCCACCGGCTCCGCCAGGACGGCCTGGCCCTGGCCGGTCACGGCCACGACCCGTGGCGGCGGCCGCGCCGGCTGCTCGACGAGCCCCGGTACGCGGCCATGGAGGCCTACTTCGACCGCACCGGGCCCGCCGGCCGGTCCATGATGTGCTCCACCGCCTCGGTGCAGGTCTGCCTGGACTCGGGCACGGCGGAACCCGGGCCCTTCGGGCTCGGCAGACGCTGGCTGCTGACGCATCTGCTGGGCGCCGTCCTCGTCGCCGCCTTCGCCAATTCGCCGCTCAGCGGCGGCCGTCCCACCGGGTGGAAGTCCACGCGGCAGGCGGTGTGGGGCGCGATCGACCCGGGCCGCACCCTGGCGCCCGCGCCGGGACCCGACCCACGGGCGGCGTGGACCGCGTACGCCCTCGACGCGCCGGTGCTGTGCATCCGCGGCGACGAGGGGCCGTGGACGGTGCCGGAGGATCTCACCTTCCGGCAGTGGATCCGCAGCGGCGCGTACCGGCCGCCCACGACCGCGGACCTCGATTACCACCTCTCCACGCTCTTCCCGCCGGTGCGGCCGCGCGGCTATCTGGAACTGCGCATGATCGACGCGCAGTCCGGCCGGGACGGCTGGATCGTGCCGCTGGCCGTCGCGACGGCGCTCTTCGACGACGCCGCCGCCTCCGAGATCGCCTATCGCGCGGTCAAGCCGCTCGCCGACGCGGCCGGTCCCGGTCCCGCGCCGCGCAACCCGCTGTGGCAGCGCGCCGCCCGCCACGCGCTGGCCGACCCCGAACTCCACGCCACCGCCGTCACCTGCTTCGCCGCGGCCCGCGAGGCCCTGCCCCGGCTCGGGGCGAGCGACGCCGTGCAGGCCGTGGTGGCCGACTTCACCGAGCGTTTCGTCCTGCGCGGCCGATGTCCCGCCGACGATCTGCTCGACGCCTTCCGACGCAAGGAGTACCAGTCGTGACCGCACCCGCTCTCGACACCGAGGCGCTGCGACGCCGGGCGATCGACGCGCTCGTCACCGCCCGTGAGCGCACCCGCGGGCTGACCAACTGCGTCGACGAGCACGAGCTCACGGCGCAGCACTCCCCCCTGATGTCGCCGCTGGTGTGGGACCTGGCCCACATCGGCAACCAGGAGGAGCAGTGGCTGCTGCGCAACGTCGGCGGCCGTGAGGCGCTGCGGCCCGACATCGACCCCATCTACGACGCCTTCGAGCACCCGCGTTCCGAACGGCCCACCCTGCCGCTGCTGCCGCCCGCGGAGGCGCACGCGTACGCCTCGGACGTACGCGGCCGGGTCCTGGAGATCCTGGAGCGCGCACCGCTGCACGGCACCCGGCTGACCGACGCGGCGTTCGTCTTCGGCATGATCGCCCAGCACGAGCAGCAGCACGACGAGACGATGCTCATCACCCACCAGCTGCGGCGCGGGCCCGTCGCGCTGACCTCTCCCCCGCCGGCCCCGGCGCCCGCGGACGCGGCGCTGCTGCCCGCGGAAGTCCTCGTCCCCGGCGGCCCCTTCACGATGGGCACCTCCGCCGAGCCGTGGGCGCTGGACAACGAGCGCCCCGCGCACACCCGGGACGTGCCGCCGTTCTTCATCGACACGGTGCCGGTGAGCAACGGCGCCTACACCGCCTTCATCGAGGACGGCGGCTACGACGACGAGCGCTGGTGGACCCCGGCCGGCTGGGCGCACGTGCGCGAGCACGGCCTGTCCGCGCCGCTGTTCTGGCGCCGCGAGGGCGGGGTGTGGCTGCGCCGCCGCTTCGGGGTGACCGAGCCGGTGCCGGCCGCGGAGCCCGTGCTGCACGTGTGCTGGTACGAGGCGGACGCCTACGCCCGCTGGGCCGGGCGCCGGCTGCCGACGGAGACCGAGTGGGAGAAGGCCGCCCGGCACGACCCCGCGACCGGCCGCTCGCGCCGCTACCCGTGGGGCGACGCGGATCCGTCGCCGGAGCACGCCAACCTGGGCCAGCGCCACCTCCAGCCCGCCCCCGTGGGCAGCTACCCGGCCGGTGCCTCGCCGCTCGGCGTGCGGCAGATGATCGGCGACGTGTGGGAGTGGACGGCGAGCGACTTCACGCCGTACCCGGGCTTCGCGCCGTTCCCGTACAAGGAGTACTCGGAGGTCTTCTTCGGCCCCGACCACAAGGTGCTGCGCGGCGGTTCGTTCGCCGTCGACAAGGTCGCCGTCCGGGGCACGTTCCGCAACTGGGACTACCCGATCCGGCGGCAGATCTTCTCGGGCTTCCGCACGGCCCGCGACGCGCGTCCGGAGACGGCATGACGTCCCCCGCCGAAGGGGCGGCCCGCTGATGTGCCGCCATCTCGCCTACATCGGGCCGCCGGTGGCGCTGCGGGACATCGTGATCGACCCCCCGCACTCGCTGTACCGGCAGTCGTGGGCGCCGCGCCGGCAGAAGTACGGCACGGTCAACGCCGACGGCTTCGGCCTCGGCTGGTACGCGCCGGACGACCCGGTCCCGGCGCGCTACCGGCGGTCCGGGCCGATCTGGGACGACCCGTCCTTCGCCGACGTGTGCCGGGTGACGCGCTCCGGCGCGCTGCTCGGCGCGGTCCGCGACATCACGGAGGGGTCGGCCGCCGACGAGTCCGCCGCCGCCCCCTACACGGCGGGCCCCTGGCTGTTCAGCCACAACGGCGCCCTGCGCGGCTGGCCGCAGTCGGTGGCCGAGGCCGCCCGGTCGCTGCCGGCCGAGGAGTTGCTGACCCTGGAGGCGCGCTGCGACTCGGCGCTGGCCTGGGCCCTCACCCTGCACGAGTTGAAGGCCGGCGCGCCCCCCGACGAGGCACTGGCCGGCACCGTCGGCCGGCTCGCCGCCCTGACCCCCGATTCCCGGCTCAACTTCCTGCTCAGCGACGGCCGTTCCATCGCCGCCACCGCCTGGGGCGACACCCTCTGGTATCTGGCGGAACCCGGCCGCAGCGTCGTCGTGGCCTCAGAACCGTACGACGACAGTCCCCGCTGGACCGAGGTCCCCGACCGCCATCTGCTGTACGGCGATCCCACCGAGGTCCTGCTGATCCCCCTCAAGGAGCCGCACCTGTGAGCCCCTTCACTCTCACTCGCACCCTGCCCGCGGACGCCACGGCGGCAGCCCTGCGCTCCGACGTGGCCTACGGACTGAACCGCAGCCCCAAGCAGCTCCCGCCCAAGTGGTTCTACGACGCCCACGGCAGCGAGCTGTTCGAGGAGATCACCCGGCTGCCCGAGTACTACCCGACCCGTGCCGAACGGGAGATCCTGACCGCCAGAGCGGCCGAGATCGCCCGGGCGAGCGGGGCCCGCACCCTGGTCGAGCTGGGGTCCGGCTCGTCGGAGAAGACCCGCCTGCTCATCGGCGCCCTGGGCACACCCCTGACCTACGTGCCCGTCGACGTCAGCGAGTCGGCGCTCCGCGGCGCCGGGGAGGCCCTGCTCGCCGACCATCCCGGCCTGAGCGTGCACGCCCTGGTCGCCGACTTCCAGCACGGCCTCGCGCTGCCGGAGTCCCCCGGGCCACGCCTGGTGGCGTTCCTCGGCGGCACCATCGGCAACCTCCTGCCCGACGAGCGCGGCCGCTTCCTCGGCTCCGTCCGCGCCCTGCTCTCGCGCGGCGACGCGCTGCTGCTCGGCACGGACCTGGTCAAGGACGAGGCGACCCTCGTGGCCGCCTACGACGACTCCCAGGGCGTCACGGCGGCGTTCAACAAGAACGTGCTGTCGGTCGTCGACCGGGAGCTCGGCGCCGACTTCGACGTGGCCGACTTCGAGCACGTGGCGCTCTGGGACCGCGAGAACGAGTGGATCGAGATGCGGTTGCGGGCCCGCGGGAACGTCACCGTGAAGATCCCGGCGCTCGACCTCACGGTCGACTTCGCGCGCGGCGAGGAGATGCGCACCGAGGTCTCCGCCAAGTTCCGCGAGGAAGGCGTCCGCGCCGAACTCGCCGCCGCGGGTCTCACCCTCCAGCACTGGTGGACCGACCCCGAGTCGCGCTTCGCCCTGTCCCTGGCCTTCCCGGCCTGATCCCCCCGCCCCGAGGCGGCGGCCCGGTGCCCCGAGCATCGGGCCGCCGCCTCGCGCGTGCCGGTCTCCGGGCAAGCGCGGCCCTCAACAACCACGCGGCGAAGGGGAAGCGTGCTCGCCTGGCCCACGCGTCGGCACCGGAGCTTGGAGCGCGGTGGCACAAAGCCGGTGGGGCCGCCAACGCGAAGGCCAACGGCACCACTTGCGTTCCGCATGGGTGGAGTTGTTGTTCTCGCTCTCCGAGGCCAACTGCCGGCCAGTCCGCCGGTTCGGCCCTGCGGCGGCACTCCCGCAGCCGGTTCGGAAGTGGGCGGGTGTCGGGTGGCGGTAGTACGGCAACGTAGTCACCTGGTCTCAGGCCCGGCAGCTCCCCTGCCGCCGGGCCCGTTCCCGTCCGGCCAACCCGATTACTGAGCCGGCGAACCTGTGCGGTCACAGCACTAGCGCCGGAGGTTCATTTCCTCTACGTTAACGAGTCGTTGAATCGTATCAATCACAGCAACGGTCGACGCACGAGCATGTCATGCGCCTGCCATCCACCTGGTCAGGGCTGCCCGCTTACTGGTCAGCCCCCCGCCCCAACGGGGCAAATCGCCGCTTCAGTGAGCCAATCAGGCGCCGACAGCGCCCTGAAGGGGGGCGCAGTGGAACTGAGTCGCAGATGCATCCTCGGGACAGCCGATGGCGTCTCCACAGCATTGACCGCCTCCGACAATATCGATTCAATGGCCTGCAGCGGCCAACCTCACCTCCACTGCGGACCTGTTCGGTGCACCGCCCGCCTCAGCCAGGCCCCACACTCAGTGGCACTCCTCGAAGCCGGCGACCGCATGCCTGCCGGACTCGTGGTCGGCTGCGGCCCGCCGTGGTTCGGCCCGATGAACCATGCGATGTCCGACGCCCGGGGCCGCGGCCGCCGGCGAACAAGGACCACTGGCCGGACGCCCGCACCCTGACGTACCCCTCTCCGCCCGGCGAAACGCTCCCCTGTCGCTCTGCGGGCCCACGCGCGATGCACCCACGACCGCCAACGGTTGTCCGGCCGTGCGGCATCGCGGCTCTCGGCGATCCATTCGTCAGCTCAAGAACCGTTACCACCTGTCCCAGGAGGACTGATGGAAGAGAACAAGCACGGTCTCGGCCGTAGAGATCTCCTCAAGATCAGCGGCGGCGTCGGCATGGCGATGACGCTCTCGGGCTGGGTCGGCGCCGGCTCCGCCGAGGCATCGTCGAGGGGCATCACCGACACGTTCATCCGCGCCCAGCATGCGCTCTTGGACAACCCGGAGAGCAAGTACCGGCCGGGCACGCGGTGGTGGCTGGCCGAGGGGCTGCACACCGACGCCACCATCAAGGCCGACATGAAGACCCTCCACGACATGGGCATCGGCTCGGTGGAGATCGTCTGCATGCCCGAACCCAACGTGGACAGCAACCTGAGTGACACGGTCTTCGTCAAGAACACCACGGGCAAGACCCCCCAGCAGATCTACAGCTGGGGCTCTGATGAGTGGAAGAACGACACCAAGCTCATCATTCAGCAGGCCAACAAGTACGGCATGGGCTTCTCCATGACCAGCGGCACGCACTGGGCGAACGCGAACCTGCCGATCGAGAACCTGAAGTTCGACGACGACGGGGCGGGCAAGGCGCTGGGCTACGCCATCCAGACCACGGCCGGCGGTACCGCGTTCAGCGGCGCACTGAAGCGGTCCGTGATGACGGTGGCCGGTCCGGTGCGCCAGGACCTGATCTCCGTGGTCGCGATCCAGCGGGCAGCCGACAACACCGGATCCGTCACCGGCAACGGCAGCATCTCCGGCACGATGAGCTACACCGACACGTCGGTCGTGCTGACCGGCAAGGTCACCCTCAACGGCGCCCCGGTGACGCCGAGCACGATGAAGGACCCCACCGGTAAGGCGGCGTTCTCCCTGGACTGGACGCCGCCGGCCGGCAGTGGAACGTGGGACATCTACGCGTTCTGGATGCAGGCGACCGGCCAGGCGCCGACACCCTCTTCGACGACGAACGTCACGATCAACTACATCGACCCCGCCGGCATGCAGGACTTCATCGACTACTACAGGAACCACATCTTCAGCGACCCTGAGTTGAAGAAGGCCATCATCGAGAACGGCCGCGGCGAGATGTACATGGACTCGCTGGAGATCTCGACCAGCAACTCCAACGGCGGCGAATTCTGGGGCTCCACGCTCATGAGCGAGTTCCGGAAGCGCCGCGGGTACAGCCTCGAGCCCTATCTGCCGTACGTCATCAGGATCGGCGGTCGGGCGCGCGACACCGCGTTCCCAGTCATCGGGGCCGACAAGGTGACGGTCAAGAAGGTCCGCAACGACTTCTTCGAGACGATCACCGAA
This sequence comes from Streptomyces sp. NPDC046977, assembly GCF_040644455.1. Taxonomy (NCBI): domain Bacteria; kingdom Bacillati; phylum Actinomycetota; class Actinomycetes; order Kitasatosporales; family Streptomycetaceae; genus Streptomyces; species Streptomyces sp. NPDC046977. The sequence goes on along the minus strand of NZ_JBEYWO010000001.1, from coordinate 514,114 downwards.
ATGTACACCGACAACGTCCTCAAGCCGCTGCGGGCCTACCTGCACGACGAGATGAACATGAAGCTCCGGGCCGAGATCTCCTACGGCGTGAACTACGAGATCACGACGCCGGCCCAGGGCGTGGACTACGTCGAGACCGAATCACTCGAGTACGGGAACCAACTGGACGCGCACCGGTCACTTGCCGGTGCGGCTCACACCCACGGGTTGCGCTACTCCAGCGAGACCGGGGCCATCAGCAGCGAGAACTACACCTGGGGCCAGGACCGGTTCATGCAGATCATGAACACCCAGTTCGCCTCCGGCATCAGCCACACGGTGTTCCACGGCTACTCCAGCATCTCGGGCGCCGACTCCAGCGACCCGTCGAACCCCTGGGACGGTACGTACTGGCCCGGCCACGAAGGCATGTACGCCCGGTTCGCGGAACGGTGGGGGCCGCGTCAGCCCGAGTCCACGCAGTACACCGACTACATGCCGATGATCGCCCGCACCCAGGCCGTCCTGCAGCAGGGCAAGCCGCAGATCGACCTTGCGGTACTGCGCACCGACTACGCCTTCAACAACGGGCAGCCTCCCATCGACAACATGCGGCACGGCAAGGCGGCGTACTTCAAGGATCTGGAGCTGCAGGACAACGGGTACACCTACGACTACTTCGCGCCCGAGATCCTCGAGGGCCGGAGTGTCCGCTACAGCGGGACCGACGGCCTCATCCCCGAAAATGTGGGATACCAGGCGCTCGTGATCTACCAGGACTCCATCCGGCTGAAGAGCGCCCAGGCCATCTACGAGCTCGCCCGCAAGGGCCTGCCCGTGGTCATCGTCAACGGCCTCGTCGAAACGCTGGGCTCGACCACGAATCACCTGAACGCCAAGGCGGCGGTCCACACCCTCGGGAACGAGGGAACCGACGCCGATCTGGCCAAGGTCATGGCCCGCATGGAGAAGCTCCCGAACGTCAAGCTGGTCAACGCGAACGTGCCCCAGAGTGCGACCACCCCCGACCCGGGAGCCGCGGACTACGAGGAGACGTACTACTACGGCAAGACCGGGGTGTACGACGCCTTGCGGCAGCTGAGGGTGCGGCCGAGGGCCGAGTACGCCGCACCGAACCAGACCGTCCTGACAACCCTGCGCAGGACCGAGGACACGGTCTACCTGTTCGCCTACAACTTCATGGAGAAGCGAGGCGACTACAAGAACACGCCGATCGAAGCCGAGACCGCCACCACATCCATCAGTGTCGATGCGGTCGGTAGGCCGTACCGCATCAGCACGTGGTCGAGCAGTGTCGAGGCGTTGGCCATGTACAAGATCTCCGGCGGGCGGACCTCGTTCGACGTGACTCTCGCGCCCGGTGAGACCACGGTGATCGCCATCGACCTGAGGAACAGGACTGCCGCACCGCTGCGGAGCACGAACGCGCCGCGGGGTGTGGTGACCGCCGGCGGCGCGGCCATCCTCGCCACCGACTCGGGCACCTACACCGCCAAGCTGGCCGACGGCTCCACCGTGACGAAGAAGATCTCCGTCCCGGACGACATCGACCTGACCGGCTCACGGTGGAACCTGGTCCTCACCAGCTGGACGCCCGGGCACAAGGAGACCCTGGCCGAGGCACGCAAGGGCTACACCACCAAGGAGGTCTACTACACCACCGACAAGACCGACATAAGCGTCGGCACCACCCCGCTCGTCCCGTGGAAGGACATGTCCTTCACCGCCCAGGAGCCGGCGTCGGTATCGGGTGTCGGCACGTACAGCACTACGTTCCGTTTGCCCAGCACATGGAACGCCGCCTCCAACGGCGCCTGCCTGAACATCGGCTCCACAGGCGGCGCCCTGGCGCACGTCCGGGTCAACGGGCAGAAGATCCACGGCTACGACTTCATCGCCGGCCGCATCGACGTGAGCTCCGCGTTGAAGCCTGGCACCAACACGCTCCAGATCGAGGTGGCCAGTTCGCTGCGCAACCAGATGAGAGCCCTGGGCTATCCCAATCTGCCCGCTGCCAACACCGTCGCGGGCGCGGTCGCCTCCTACGGCCTCCAAGGGAACGTCACCCTGGAGACGTACACCGTCGCAGTCGTCGAAAAGCCGGCCCACCACAAGACCGAGGGATGATCTTCCCGCCGCGTTGATCACCCCAACTGCAGGGATGGTCTCGTCGCCGCTCCTTGAGCGGCCGCGAGACCGTCCCTGCTCCGGTGGCGTCGCCCTGCGGCCGTGGGCGGTCGGTGAGGCGCGCCTGTGTCCGGTCTTGCGGCCGAGTCGAACTGTTGGGTCCAAATTATTGCGCTGCTCATGATCAGCAACTGTCAAGCCAAAGACCCGACTCAAAGAGGTTGTCGTAGGTCCCGGAAGTGGTCCCTCCTCTGACGGTTGGTGTCTGGCCGCGCACCGTAGAGGACGCTTCCGACCTCGCACTCGGACCAGCACGGGTACAGCGAAGACCGACGTGAGGCGTTCGGCCCGCACGGCCTGGTCGTATCGAGCCGCCGAATTCGGATGGCAGGCGGCACTCGGCCCAGGTCATCCTGACCTCATGGGAAACAGAGCCAATATCGTCGTGGTCCGCGAGAACGGCACGCATGAGCTGTACCGAACGGGCTGGGCGGTCGGAATCGACCTCGACTTGCTGGACGGGCCTTCGGCGTTCCTCGCGATGCTTCCCGAACTCCGCCAGGACGGCTGGTGGTTGGGCGACATCATGGCCGAGGGCGGGGTGCTGCTCGACCTCGGCCGGAAGGTGCTGATGTTCTTCGCCTGGGAGGGCCCGAGCACCGAACTTCGCTACCGCGCTGCCGTGTTCGGATTGATCCGAGCGGCGTGGCCCGGCTGGGATGTCCGTTGGCTGTACGACGGGCCGGCCGAACTGCGCGAGTACGTCGGACTGGACCCGGAGTACGTCCGCTGTCGCGACCAGCACCGCTCTCAAGCCCCGCTCCTCGCCCCCGACGACGAGGACCTGGCCTGGCCCGACCCGGGCGGTGTCGTGATCACGGTCGGAACCGACGGCTGCCACGTCGCCTCCGACGGGATCGCCCACCCCGTCCTCGAGGGCGTGTCCCTGCTCGACCGCCTGGTGGACGACCCCGGGCACGGAGTCTGCCGCCTGCACGTCAACTCCGGCATCCACATCGACCCGCAGCGCCGCCGTCTGGGCTGGTGGTCCCTCCCCTCCTCCCCGCAGGCGTACCGGGTACCGGACTTGTGGCCCGGCTGGAGGGTGGTGTTCTGGCAGGACGACTGGGAACAGCACATCAGGGTCGGCGGGCGCTTCTCCCCCACGCCGTTCGACGCCGGGGAGGAAGCGAGGGCCGCCGTGCTCGCCGCCGCCGCGGAGCGGCGGGCCGCGCGGGCCCACTTCCGCGCCCAAAGGACCCGCCACCGGACCGCACCGGCTCATCCCCTGGGGGACGGACCGGCACCGGTCTGATCATGCACGCTCGTCATCGACCGCCCTGTGCGAGTACTGCCGGAACTACGACCGGAAGCACAACGCCGTCCGGTCCGCGCACCTGACGGGACTACGGCCCCGTCGCACTCATGAGAACGAACGGACAGTGAATGCTCACCGCTTCGGGAGGCGGCGGGGGCGGAGTTCGCTCGTGTTCGACTTTCTACAACTGCCGCCGATAGCGGTGAGATGAGCACTGATGCCTCACCCACCGGTCAATATCAAGGGGCAGAACCGCTGACGACCTCCGCCAGTTCATCAGCGGCCTCGGGCGTCAGGCGGTAGAACCCCTGAAGGCTGTTCGATTTTTCGAGGCGACCGTCCACCACGTACTTCAGGCCGCGGGTCTGTCCTCGCCGGTTGCGCCAGGCAAGCTTGGTGAGCACTTCACCGGAGACAGATGCATCGAAGCGCACGGGCGTGGCGTCCACGTGCACCGCCTGAGCCCCGCATCCGCCGGCGCCGAGCATCGACCAGTCGTCATGGCCGGGATACGCAGGCTCCTCCCAGGTGGTGGGGGCTGTGCCGCAGCAATCGCGACGGCCCGCTTCGATCACTCGCATCTGACTCACCACGAACACTTCGCGTTGCTTGACGTGCAGCGCGTACACCTGGTCCCCTGGGCGAGCGCCCGACCATGCGGGCAGGGAGGAGTGAACGCCGTTGAATGCGACCGGCGGTCGCTCACCCACGCGCCCTGCCTTGCGCAGCGCTCGGCACGTGTCATGGGTCCACAGGACGGTGAAGGCATCAGACATGCCGTGATCCTACGAACAGGGACTGACAGCCTCCTGCGTGAGGCAACGCCGGGGGGTGGTTCCGTGAGGCCGGCATGCGCCTGGCCCACCGGCTTACGCGGCGCGGCGCGCGCATCAGCGGCTCCGACGTACGCCGCACCGGCACGACCCAGGCCTCAAGAGACGGCGCTGCCTCGTGTACGACGGACACCAAGCGGGACAGGTCGCCGGCGCGAGCGCGGTCGGGTGGTCGAGCGCGGTGTCGGCAACGAACCCGGAGCTGGAGCAGGCGGCACGTCGGGGATTCCGGTCGTGCACCGCTCGCACGTGTTCTTCCGACCGCTGCGTTCCTCATCGACGCACAACAACCCGGCGAAGCCGTGAACTCGCGCCGGAAGAGCTTCCTCAGGGCTCGTCACACGAGTCAGGGGGCTGTGGTGGCAGACTCGGCCGTATGTCCGAGCAGCTTCCAGGTGTGACACCGGCCGGAGTCGCCGACCCGTTTCATGATCCCCTGTCCGAGTACGCCGAGCTCTATCCCGAGGTGGTGGAGGCAGGTTCGCTGCAGAGCGCGATCCAGACGGCGGTCGATCGTGAGGGGCTTGCGCTTGCGGTCGAGCTGACGTCCTCACCGGGCTGGCGCTACGTCGCCGCGATGACGGAAGCCGACGACCGCTCGGCGAATGTCCTGATGGCCGACGGCGCGCGCACGTTCATGGTCGACTGCTGGGCCGACGGAGTCCACATGGCCTCGGGCAGCACGCAGAACCTGGCCCAGGTGGCCGGCGCACTGCACACCTGGATTCAGGGGGCCGGGGTGCGCGACCTGGTCGCGCGGTGGGCCTTCCTGAGGACCTGGGAACCGGCCGAGGCCCATGAGCGAGGTGAGGCCGTGCCGGCACGGTGGCAGATGATGCGCGAGTCCGCCGCGCGCAGGCAGGACGCCGACTGGCAGGACCTCATCGAGTCCGCCTTTGAACAGCCGCGCCTGCGGGTCCTGTCGCCCGGACGCTCCATGTTCTGGCTGACCTTCAGCCGTCGGGCCGCGCCGCCCATCTGTCGCGACCTCCCGCGGACCAGACCGCTCGGCAACGGCCGGTTCGAGGTGGCCTTCGCGGACGGCCGGGTCCAGGAGGTGGACGGTGCGGCAGCAACGGTCGCGATGATCCTGGACGGCCTGCCTGACGATGCTGCCCCGCGACCTTTGGGATCATGACACGCCGACCTCATGAGTCCTTGGCTACCCCCCTCGTCGTCCCGGAGGAGATTCACGCGAGGCAGAACTCGTTTCCCTCGATGTCCTGCATCGTGATGCACGACTCGTTGACGCCGTCGGCGCGCTGCGTCAGCACGTGCTTCGCGCCGAGCGCCATCAGCCGTGCGCATTCGGCCTCCAGTGTGGCCAGGCGCTCGTCACCCACGAGCCCGGCGCCGACCCGCACATCAAGATGCACCCGGTTCTTGACGACCTTGCCTTCAGGAACCCGCTGGAAGAGCACGCGCGGGCCCGCACCTGAGGGATCGGTGCACCCGAAGTAGACCTCGTCCTCAGGAGGCAGCGAGCGGTGGTACTCCTCCCACGTGGCAAAGCCTTCCGGGACTGTCGGCACGACGTACCCCAGCACCTCGCACCAGAAGGCGGCGAGGCGCGCAGGTTCCGCGCAGTCGAAGGTCACTTGGAACTGCTTGATCGTTGACATTGGCGCACGATAACAAGGCCAGTGCCTCTCCCCATGAACGGGTTACGGGACAGCCCTCAGGTGCGGCGGATGACCAGGACGGCCACGTCGTCGAGGTGGTCCGCGGCGACGACGGCGTCGAGGAGGAGATCCGCTGTCGCCTGGACGTCGAGCCGGTCGTGGAGGGCCTGGCCGGCCAGCGTTCCCGCTCGTTCCAGCCCGGCCTCCAGCGTCAGGCCCGGCCCCTCGACCAGGCCGTCGGTGACCATGACCAGCGCGGTGCCCCGTTCCAGGGTGAAGGTCTCCTCCCGGTAGTCGATGTCGGGCAGGACACCCAGGACGGGCCCACCGGGAAGGGTGCGGATGCGGTGGCTGCCGTCGTCGCGTGCGTGGAGCAGGGGGACGTGGCCGGCGCTGGTGCCGATGACCCGACCGTCGCGCGGATCGACGTGCAGCATGGTGCAACTGGCGAAGCGTGGAGCGTCCATCGTGGTGAGCAACTCATTGGTGCGCGTCAACACCGTTGCCGGCTCAGGCTCGTGGGCGGCGATCGCGCGCATCGACGAGCGCACCTGACCCATGAAGACCGCGGCGTCCACATCGTGCCCCTGGGCGTCGCCGATCTCCAGCGCCACCGCACCGTCGGGCAGGAAGAACGCGTCGTACCAGTCGCCGCCGATGTCCAGCCCGTCGCGGCTGGGCTGATAGCGCACGGCGACCTCCAGGCCCGGGAGATGTTCGGGCAGCGTGGGCAGCATGCTCTGCTGGACCGCCGTGGACAGCTCGACGTGGGCCTGCTGCAGACGGATGCGCCTCAGGGCCTGGCCCGCCAGATCGGCCAGCGTGGTCATGAACGCGAGCTTCTCCGGGGACGGGGGGTCCTCGCAGTCGTGCGTCACCGCCCAGGCGCCGAGGGGCCGGTCGCCCGGCGGGCTGAGCGGAGTGATCGACATCGCGACGTCGGGGCCGGGCGGTGCCTGCGCCTCGGCGGCATCGCCCGGCCAGCACCGCGCGAATTCCTCCTGGTTGGCGATGAACTGCGGCTGACCGGTACGGATGGCACAGGGCAACGGCCGGTCCTCACCCAGCGACGGACCGAGCAGAGCGTCGGCCTGCCAGGTGGGGATCCCGGCATCCGAGGAGACCCGCAGACGTCCGCCGTCGACGAGCGCGAAGAGAGCGCCGAAACCGCCGAACGCCGCGGAGAGCCGGGTCAGGACGACCTGCTGGAGATCCTGCTCGTCGGCGGCGGTGAACAGGGCTGAGGAGAACGCGGCGATCTCGTCGGCGCGCTGCCGCTCCGCAGTCAGCGCGGCCAGCAAGTCCTTGCGGTGCGTGTCCGTCGTGGACTCGTCGCGGATCACCCCGAAGACCCGTTCGGGACCGCCGTATCCCAGCCTGATGCGACGGGACTGACTGACCAGCGTGCGCCAGCCGTCGTGCTCGGTGTGGAACCGCGCCCTGATCCACGAAGACTGGGCGACGGACGAGCGCACAAGCCGCTGCACGTCCTTCCGGTCCTCGGGGTGCACACGCCGGATCACCATGGGCAGGGGCATCGACGCCTGTGGGAAGAGTGTGGCCAGCGCGGGCTCGCCCCCCAGCCACTCGATCCGGTGCTCATCGGGTGAACACATGTAGAGGCCGAGGCCGGCGGCCTTGGCCGCCAGGTCGAACGGGATCAGCAGGGCGCCCAGGTCATGGCGGGCGTCCAACGAATGCACCCACACAAGCCGCTCGCCGCCCGCGGGGTCCGTCACCGGCCGCGCCTCGACCAGGCAAAGCACGGACGCCTCCCCCGACCCGGGGAATTCCAGCACCCGCATGGCGAGCCGCTTCGTCGTGGCGCCGTGCGCCAGCAGGCTCTTGGCCGACCTGCGCTGGTCTTCGGACAGCAGCTCGGTGAAGCGGCGGCCCACGCACTGCTCCCCGGGCCTGCCCAGCGTCGTGGCCATGGCGGCGTTGAGACGGCGGACGACACCGTTCAGGGTCAGAAGAGCCGAGGGTGTGTCCCGCTCCAGGAGTTCGTCCGAGGCGTCCATCTGCCGCTCCCTGACCGTCATCGAGCGATATGACCCCGATAGACCTCATAATCCTATCTGCCGCCGAGCAGGTCGCGCCTCCCCGTGCGGGATCCGGAAGGGTGTGACCCCGACACAGACTGGACCTTTTAGTCCTCTTCACCTAGGCTGCGACGCGCACGAGGAACGGGAGGACCGGGATGCCTGACGTCCTGTATTCAGACGCGGAATCGGCTGTGACAGTGAGCAACAACGAGAAAGAGCATCGCTACGAGATATCCGTGGCCGGTGGGACGGCCGGCCACATGGGGTACCGGGCAATTGGCGACCGACGCGTACTGATGCACACGGTCATCTACGACGCATACCGGGGGCGCGGTCTCTCCAATGTCCTCATCAAGGGCATCCTGGATTTTCTTCGCGTCCACGGAAACACCATTTCGAACTACTGCCCAGTGGTCGAGCGGTTCATACGCAAGAATCCCGAGTACATCAGCCTGATCGACGCCAAGCATTCAGGCACCTGGATCTCGACTTCGAGCTGAGAATCCGGCTCAGTCCACGACGTAGGAGCGTACGTAGGCCAACGCCATCTGCATGGAGACGCGCATCGGCTCGACGTCCTGGGCGGTCTGGGCCAGCAAGTAGCCGCCCTGCAGGGCAGCCATGACGGCGGTGGCGAGCTGTTCCGGGTCCGCCTCCTCACGCAGCGAGCCGTTGGCCCGCATGCGCTTCAAGCCTGCCGAGATGAGTTGCTGCCACTCCGCGAACGTGTCGGCGAGCTTGCTCCTCGACGTGGGGTCCTGCGCCGCCCGCGCGCTGACGAGCGAGCCCAGCGCGCACCCGTAGGCACCGTTCTGCAAAGAGTTGAGTTGGATGAGCTTGTCGCTCCACCGTTCGAGCGCGCGAAGGGAATTCATCCGCTCCAGCATTTGCCGATCACGGTTGAGGACCTGATCGGTCCGCAGTTCGATGACACTGTGGACCAGCTCGTCCTTGTCCGCGAAGTGGCGGTAGAGCTGGGATTTACTCGTCCCGCTCGTCGCTCGTACGTCGTCGAGTGAGACCGCGTTGACGCCCCTGACATGGAAAAGCTCGGCAGCGGCCTGAACAATTCGGTCGCGGGTGACAGCCCCGCGTGAGGTCAGGCGCCGCTCCTGCCTGGGAGCATCGTCGACGGACATGTGCCCGATATTACTACGCGCGATCACCGGTCCACGGAAGAGCCCGAGAGCGGTGCCGAGTGCCCCTCCGCCCCCGGACAGGGGCGAGCGCATGGGGTGCGACTCTTCGCAGGTGCGCGTGACAGGCCCGCCGCGCGGACCACTTCCGTCTCTCACTGAATGTGCAGCGGAGTCCCTTGGACGACACGGTCCCTTCGGCGGTGCCGAGGGCGGAGCGCGGGAGCCTCAAGGTGCCCATCAAGGCCTGAGCCCGGAGACTGGTGCGTGTGGCGCGTCCGCACCCCACCTGCTGCGAGTCGGTCCCCACAGGGTTTCCGGTAGCCGCCGGCCCCGGTGCCCGGTCGCCCGCGCGTCGCGGGGTCTCGAGACGGAGCGCGGTGCATCTTCAAACAGGACCATCTCGACCAGTCACAAACTTAAGCGACCTGCTAGAGTGCAGGTCGGATCATATTTGTGGACCTTTTGGTTCACTTCAGAGGACTCTGCGGCCGGCCGTGCGCAGCGCGCAGACGGCGACGGGATCCAGGGAGGTACCCGATGAAGGCGATAGTGGTGACCGATCAGGCCGCGGGGACGGCCGGAATGAGGCTGGCGGAGCGCCCCACGCCTGAGGCTGCGGGGAACGATGTGCTTGTTGAGGTTCACGCGTCCGGATTCACCCCTGGGGAGCTGACGTGGCCCTCGAACTGGACGGACCGTCTCGGCCGCGACCGCACACCGTCGATCCCCGGCCATGAGCTCGCCGGCGTGGTCAGCGCCCTCGGCTACGGCACGACGGGCCTGTCCGTGGGACAGCGCGTCTTCGGCCTCACGGACTGGACGCGCGACGGCACACTGGCGGAGTACGCGGCGGTCGAAGCACGCAACCTCGCGCCGCTGCCCGGCGATGTCGACTTCACGGTCGGGGCGAGCCTGCCGATCTCGGGCCTGACGGCGTGGCAGGGGCTGTTCCAGCACGGTCGGCTTCAGCCCGGTCAGACCGTCCTCGTGCACGGCGCCGCCGGCGGGGTCGGATCGATGGTGACGCAGCTCGCACGCGAAGCGGGTGCCTACGTCATCGGCACCGGACGTGCCGCCGATCGCCGGACGGCGCTCGACTTCGGCGCGACGGAGTTCGTCGACCTGGACAACGACACGCTGGAGGACGCCGGCGGAGTTGACCTGGTGTTCGACGTCATCGGTGGCGACATCGGGAAGCGGTCCACGGGCCTGATTCGCGCCGGAGGAACGCTGGTGACCATCGCCGGACCGCCGGAGGCGCGACCCGCGGACGGTCTGGCCGTCGACTTCGTCGTCGAGTCCGATCGCGCCCAACTGCGCGAGGTGGTCCAGCGGGTGCGGGACGGACGGCTCCGCACGGCCATCGGCAATGTCGCGACGCTCGATGACGCCGTCGCGGCCTTCAATCCGGCCGAGCGGGTCAAGGGAAAGACCATCATCCGCGTCCGCTGAGGGCTCATCCACGTTCCCGGCCGAGCGATCCGCTCCGCCCGGTGATCGACAGGGGTGCCCCGTCATCCAGGCGGGGCCGGCACAGATACAGGAACGGCCATGACCAAGGTGCTGTGGACTGACACGAGCGGCTCGATCAGGGTCCTCAAGGACGAGGACAACAGGTTCTACGAGGTTCAAGAGGACGGCAACTACGCGGGCCTGCTCGCCTACGAGCGCAAGGGCACCCAGTACAGCCTGACGCACACCTACGTCCAGGACGGTTTCCGCGGCCGCGGTCTGGGGACCGCGTTGATCCGCGAAGCGCTGTTCGATCTGGTGCAGGAACAGGCGGCGGTCACCAACCGGTGCCCCGTCATCGACCGCTTCATCGAGAGGTACCCCCGGTTCCGCGAGGACCTCGACCTCGGGCCGCAGACCGTCGACGACGCCCGCAACTGAGGCGAATGGTTCAGAAGGGCAGAGAATGGCGATCGCCGGCGGAGCCACAGCGCGTGCCCGCCTGATCCGGGCCGCCGCGGACCTCTTCTACGTCAAGGGTGTCGACTCGGTGACCCTGGAGGACGTGCGGGCAGCGAGCGGGCTCACCGAGTCCCAGTTCAACCGCTGTTTCGCGGACAAGGACGAGCTTGTGCACAGTGTCATCGAGCTGCGTGCCCAGCAGATTCTCGAACGCGACCAGCAGCACCTGGAGCGGATGAGTTCCTTTGGCGCCCTGGAACGCTGGAACGAGTCGATCATCCGCCTCAACTCGCTCCGGGACGGGGCCTACGGGTGCGCTCTGGGTGCACTCGCCGGATCCCGCGCGCCTCACGATCCCGTGGCCCGGAATCTGCTCGCCGAGAAGTTCGGCGAATGGCAGGAGTTGATCGCGGCCGGCCTGCGCCGGATGCAGGAGAACGGCTCGCTCAAGAAGCACGTCGATCCCGCGAAGCTCGCCGTGTCCGTGATGGCCGCGCTGCAGGGAAGTTACGTGCTGGCCCAGGTGGCACGTGACGTCGAACCGATGCGCGTCGCCATGGACATGGCGCTGGCACACGTGAAGACCTACACCGTGGACTGATACGCGGCGCGCGAGGCCCCTGCGCGCCGCATCTCGCGACCCCCACGGACAACACACGCGCCGACCGGAAAACCGCGCGGCAGACCCCGAAGGAACAAGGACATGAGCGACAACGAAGAGCCCTACGACATAGTCGTTTTCGGGGCCGGCAGCGCCGGGTACGCGGCCGCATTGCGCGGGGCCCAGCTCGGGCTCAGCGTCGCCCTGGTCGAACGCCACAAGCTCGGCGGCACATGCCTCCACAACGGCTGCATCCCCACCAAAGCCATGCTGCACGCGGCGGAACTGGCCGATCAGGCGCGCCATGGCCGTGACGTGGGAGTGCACTCGTCCTTTCGAGGCATCGACATGGAGGCCCTGCACGCCTACAAGGACAGCGTGGTCTCGAGCCTCTGCAAGGGGCTCACCGGCCTCGTCGACGCACGCGGCATCACCTACGTGGAGGGAGAGGGCCGGCTGTCGTCGGCGACCTCGGTCGATGTCGGCGGCCGACGGCTCACGGGCCGCCACGTCGTGCTCGCCACCGGGTCCGTTCCGAGGACCCTGCCCGGACTCGAGATCGACGGACGGCGCGTGATCTCGTCGGACCACGCTCTCACCCTCGACCACGTCCCCACGTCCGTGATCGTGCTCGGCGGCGGCGTCATCGGCGTCGAGTTCGCCTCCGCGTGGTCGTCGTTCGGAGCCCGGGTCGCTGTTGTCGAAGCCCTGCCGCACCTTGTCCCGGCGGAGGACGAGACCGTCTCCGGCCGCTTGGAGGCCGAGTTCCTCAAGCGCGGCATCACCCTTCACCTCGGCGTCCCCTTCGCCGGGAGCGAGTACACGGAGGACGGTATCCGCGTCCGGCTGGCCGACGGCAGGACGCTGGAAGCGGACCTCCTGCTCGTGGCCGTCGGACGAGGCCCGGTCTCCCAGGGCCTGGGATTCGAGGAGGCGGGCGTCGCCATGCACAGGGGGCACGTGCTGGTGGACGAGTACATGCGCACGAGTGTCCCCACCATCTCGGCCATCGGGGACCTGGTCCCCACTCCGCAGCTCGCACACGTCGGCTTCGCCGAGGGCATCCTCGTCGCCGAGCGCGTGGCCGGACAGCGTGCCGTACCGATCGACTACGACGGCGTCCCGCGCGTCACGTTCTCCCGCCCCGAGATCGCGTCGGTGGGCCTGACGGAAGCCAAGGCCGAGCAGGTGTACGGGGCCGAGAACATCGACTCCGTCGTCCACGATCTCGCGACCAACGCCCGCAGCCGGACGCTGAGAACGGAAGGCCACGTCAAGGTCGTCCGGAGGAAGGACGGGGCAGTCGTCGGGGTCCACATGATCGGCGACCGGATCAGTGAGCAGATCGGCGAAGCGCAGCTCATCTACAACTGGGAAGCGCGTCCCCAGGACGTCGCCGGCCTCATCCACGCCTATCCGACGCAGGGCGAGGCGCTCGGTGAGGCGACTCTCGCGCTGACCGGCAAACCGCTGCATTTGCAGGTCTGATACGGCGACCGCTGGCACGCCGCCACAAAGAGTTACGCAGTCCATACGCCACGGCGTCAATCTGAGGCATTACGCCATTGACCTGTACGTTTCCGGGACATTGATCAGCAATAGCAAATCGAAGAGGACTTGACAGTCCCGTTTTGCCTTTGAGACGCTGAAGAGAGTTCGTCCCAAGCAGTGGCTTTTGTCCGGAGCCCTCCATAGCGCGACGGCCGCATTCCACAGCGAACGTGAGGCATTCCCCATTGCGGGCCTCCCCCCTTACGGCCACATTCGCCGCGTCGATCCGACCTGCAGTGAACGCCACACCACGCAGAGAAGGAACAGACACATGAACCACACCAAGCAGACCACCGAAGACCTGGCGATCCTCGACCAGCTCAACAACGACTATGTCCACTCCGACCAGTTCAACGACGTGCAGCGCTTCAGCGAGTTCCTCGCCGAGGACTTCGTCGTTCAGACTCCGGGCGTCACACGCAACCGTTCCGAGTTCCTCGAATACATCGCCGAGCCGCGGCCCTTCAAGGATCTCGCTGTGCACGACGTCAAAATCCGCATCCTCAGTGACGTCGCCCTGATCCACGCCCGTGCCACCTACACCCTGCTCGCCGACGGCGCGCATCAGGAAGCCCTCTACACGGACACCTACCAGAAGCGTGACGGCAATTGGGTCTGCGTCTCGGCCTGCGCGATCGCCCCTGGCACCTGACCACGCCCGTTCAGCCGGACCCACTCATCGGGTCCCTCAACAGAAAGTGTGACCATGACGTTCGATTTCGGGGCGGAGGCATCGGCCCGTGAAGAGAACAACGCTGCGCTCATCGCCGCCTTGGACGAGCCGATCCTTGGCGAGGCGGAGTCGAGGTGGGTGCTCGATGTCGTCCACGACGCGGAACGCGGTCGCTGGATCGCCGCTCTCGGTGATGACGGGATCGCCGAACTCTCGTACCGGTTCGTGGGCGGCCGCGTCGTGCTGTTGACGACCTGGGTCGACCCCGCTTTCCGCAAGAACCGGGTGGCCACCGAGCTCATCTCCCGAGTGCTGGACGCAATCCGCGAGAGCGGGAAGAAAATCACCGTCATGTGCCCGGTGGTGGGTGAGTTCATCGACCGCAACCCGGAGTACGCCGACCTCATCGACGCGGTCCATCCCGGTGCCGGCGCCTTCGTTGAGCACGACTTGGCGTAGCGCGGGTTCCGTTGCGGCCCCCGTGCGGGACCGAACTCCCTCCGGACCGCCCAAAAACAATCACCAGGGAAGGGTTCGCCATGCCGGGCTCCGAGCTCTACGAGAAATTCATGGCGCTGCACACCCGCGACGGCGGCCTCGTCATGCCGAACGCATGGGACGGCCTCTCGGCTCTGATGCTGGCCGATGCCGGCTTCGAGGCGATCGCAACGTCGTCGGCGGCACTCGCCACCACACTCGGCCGGCCCGACGGACGTCACGAAGTCACCCGTGCCGAACACCTCGAGCACGCGCGACTGCTCGGCCGTCTCACCGGGCTGCCCGTCAACGGGGACTTCGAGGACGGCTACGGCGACACACCCGAGGACGTCGCCGCGACCGTGGAAGCCGCCGTCGAGTCCGGCCTGGCCGGTATCGGGATCGAGGACACCTCGGGCCGTCCCGATCACCCGATCCGCGACTTCGACGAGGCGGTCGACCGCATACGCGGCGCCGTGAAGGCGGCCAAGGGGCGCATCGTCGTCACCGGCCGCACCGACAACTTCCTCCAGGGGCGGCCCGATCTCGACGACACCATCCGGCGTCTGACGGCCTTCGCGGAGGCCGGCGCGGATGTGCTCTACGCCCCTTTCCCGCCGGACCTCGACGCACTCGTCGCGATCGTCACCGCCGTGGCGCCGACACCGGTGAACGTCCTCGTCTCGCCGGCGGACGAGGTGCTGACCGTCGCCGAACTGCAGAAGGCCGGGGTCAAGCGCATCAGCGTGGGTCCGGCGCTCTACACCCACGCGATGCAGGCACTCGACGAGGCCATCAAGGCACTCGTCGCGGGTGACCTCAGCACCGCGACGACAGGAACCAGCTTCGAACGCATCAACGAGCTGATCGCCCGCCGAACGACATAACCCCAACCCATTCGTCGCACGAGAGAGGCAGATTCACGTGAATCTTGAAAAGCTCATGAACAAGCATCTCACCAGGTATTTCGATCCCAGCAGGACCATTCCGGGAGAAACCCTCCAGCAGCTGCTGCGGTTCCTGCGCTCCACGCCGACATCGGTGAACGTGCAGCCCAACCACTTCTACGTCCTCGCCACGACGGAGGGCAAGGAGCGGCTCGCCGACAACCTGGGCGAACGGTTCCGGGACAACGCCGAGAAGGTCCTCAACGCGTCGCACACGATCATTCTCACCACCCGGGCGGATCTGCCCGACGCCCACCTGGAGGCGGTGTTCGCGAAGGAGAGGGCCGACGGCCGGTTCCCCGACCTGGCAAAGCAGGAGCTGTGGGAATCCATGACCAGGAACTTCCTCGACCTTCGCACCTACGGGTACAAGGACCTGAACCACTGGATGGAGAAGCAGACCTACATGGCGGTGGGCCTGACCATGATGGCGGCCGCCGAGCTCGGCGTGGAGGCCACTCCGCTGGAGGGCTTCGACCCGACCAGTGTCGACAAGGCCTTCAAGATCCGGGAGGGCGGTCACACCACGACGGTGCTGCTGGCCCTCGGCTATCCCGACCCGGAGCGGGTGTACCCCACCCCGATCTCGCGCTTCGACGCGGACGAGCTGTTCACCTTCGTCTGAGCACCCATCCGGAAGCCAGAACTCTCCGTACCTACCAAGGAAGAGCCATACCAATGAAAGCGATTGTGGTCACCGACCAGGCCGCGGGAACGGCCGGAATGACGCTGACGGAGCGGCCCGAGCCCCTCGCGGCGATCAACGACGTCATTGTTCGGATCCATGCCTCAGGCTTCGTCCCCACGGAGATGGAGTGGCCGTCCACCTGGACCGATCGCGCCGGCCGTGACAAGACCCCGTCGATCCCCGGCCACGAGCTGGCCGGAGTGGTCACCGCGCTCGGCTACGGCACGGCGGGGCTCTCGGTCGGCCAGCGGGTGTTCGGCCTCGCCGACTGGCACCGCGACGGCACCCTCGCGGAGTACGTGGCGATCGAGGCACGCAACCTCGCACCGCTGCCGGGCGACGTCGACTTCACGGTGGCCGCGTCCCTGCCGATCTCAGGCCTGACCGCGTGGCAGGGCCTGTTCCAGTACGGCCGCCTCCAGGCCGGTCAGACCGTCCTCGCCCATGGCGCGGCCGGGGCGGTCGGGACGATGGTGACCCAGCTCGCACGGGAAGCGGGCGCTTACGTCATCGGCACCGGACGCGCAGCGGACCGCGCGAAGGCGCTCGACTTCGGGGCGCACGAGTTCGTCGACCTCGGCAGCGACATGCTGAAGGACGTCGGCGGCGTCGACCTGGTCTTCGACGTCATCGGTGGCGACATTCAGAAGCAGTCCGCCGCCCTGATCAGGGCCGGAGGAGCGCTGGTGTCCGTCGTCGGCCCGGTCGAAGCACGGCCCGCCGACGGCCTGGCCATGGACTTCGTCGTCGAGGCCGATCGCCTCGGACTCGGTGAGATCGTGCAGCGGGTGCGGGACGGGCGGCTGCGGACCAACATTGGTGACGTCGCGAGTCTCGACGATGCCGTCGGAGCCCTCAACCCGACCACGCGACGCCTCGGGAAGACAGTCATCCGCGTCCTCCCGTAGGCGGTGGACGGCCCGGCATACGCCAGGGACTCGAACGACAATGGAGTTGATCACCTTGGACGGAGAGGAACTGCAGAAGATCGCCCGCGATGTCACCGCGGAACTGCCCGGCACCGACCAGGAGCATCGTGCGGACCCCGACTGGGAGCTCCACAAGGTGGGCGGCAAGGTCTTCATGCTCATGACGGATATGCCTGGCCGTCCCGTCCTGATCCTGAAAGCCGATCCGGGCGACGCCACAGCCCTGCGGGAGCGCTACACGGACATCACCCCCGGCTACCACATGAACAAAACACACTGGATCACGGTTCAGGGCGGGGACGCCATCGACGACAAGTTGGTGGAGGAACTCGTGACCGACTCCTACCGTCTCGTGGTCGCCGGGCTTCCCAAGTCCAGGCGACCCGTGGATCCGCACATCTTCGACCGCCAGGTCTGACCCCCGACATGCCCGTCCTGCGACGCAGCGTCGCAGCAGTCATCTGGAGCCTCCCATGCGTGTATTCGTCACCGGCGCCAGCGGCAGCATCGGTTCAGTTGTCGTTCCCGACCTCATCGCCGCTGGTCACGAAGTCATCGGCCTCGTCCGGTCCGACGCCGCGGCCAAGGCCGTCACGGCCGCCGGGGGGACGCCGCTCCGCGGCGGCCTCACCGACCTCGACAGCCTCCGCACCGGAGCCACGCAAGCTGACGGTGTCGTCAACCTCGCCTTCAGCAACGACTGGAACAACATGGACCAGGGCATCGAGGAAGAAGCCCGCGCCGTGAAAACGCTTGCCACCGCCCTCACCGGCACCGGCAAACCGTTCGTGCACGCCGGCCTCACACCGATGATGCCCGGCCACACCTCCACCGAGGAGGACCCCGACACCACCGAGGGTCCGACCGGCGGCCGCGGCCGCACATCACAGGAGATTCTGGCCCTGGCCGACCAAGGCATCCGCTCCTCCGTCGTACGGCTGCCCCGCTCCGTGCACCAGCGCGCCTCGGCATACGGCTTCTGCTCGGTGCTGATCGCCGCCGCGCAGAAGACGGGCGTGTCCGCGTACGTCGGCGACGGCACGCAGCGATGGCCCGCGGTCAACCTGCTCGACGCCGCCCCACTGTTCCGCATCGCACTCGAGGACGCCGCGCCCGGCACGGCCCTGCACGCGGTGGCGGACGAGGGCGACACCATGAAGACGCTTGCCGAGACCATCGGCGGCGTTCTGTCGGTACCCGTCGAGTCGGTGCCGCAGGAGCGCTTCGGCGTCATCGGGCGCATCTTCGCCCTCGACATGGCATCGTCGGGTGCACTGACCCAGGAAAGGTTCGGCTGGAAGCCCACCCACCCGAGCCTGATCGACGACCTCGCCGCCGGCGACTATCCGTCCCTGGGGTGAAGACTGGTGCGCTGAGCACCACGACGACCATCGGCATCCCCGCGTCCTGAGGCGGCGGCCCGCTGCGCCGAGCACCGGGCCGCCGCCTCACGCGTGCCCGCCTCCGGCGGGTTGCCGGTGCCGAAACCGGTGCCCAGGAAACCGGCAAGCGCCCGAGGGGCGGGTCGTGAGAGGGTGCGGTTCGATCCGGGGCAGGGGGAGAAGTGGGCCTGATCTATGGGTACGACATCTATCTGCGTCCTGGGAACGTCGCCAGGGCGTTGACCCGTCTGGCCGCGCTGGCGGCACCACGGGCGCCTGCCGTGCCGCCGCTCGAGGTCACCTTGCCCGGCGGTGACCGGCTCCTTCTCCCGTTCACGTCGCATTTGGCGAGCGAGCCGGTCGACTGCTCCACGAGCAGCACGCTCGAACTCGACATGTCCCTCCTGTTCGACGTCGATGACGCACTGCTTCAGTACGCGCAGGCGAGAGGCTCCGAACCCGACGCAAACGGGCGCATCCGCATCGGGTACATCTACGCGACGTTCCGGTTCACGTCCGTACTGCACCCTGGCTACACGTCGGTGGAGTGCTGGGCCGCGTCGTCGGGGATGAGCCGCTTGTTCGCGCAATCGGCCAACGTCAGAAAGGCGTTCACCGACCTCACCGCGGACAGCGGAGGAGTGTGCTGCCTGTTCGACACCGGCGACGGCGCCCCCGAGCAGGTGTGCTGGCTCAACGGTGCACCCGTGCGGGAGACGGTCTCCGGCCCGCGCTTTCCGGATTGGCAGGCACTCGTGGCGACTTGGTCCGCCCCCGAGCAGTGACCGTCGAAGCGCCTCCTGACCGGCAGCGGCGTCTGCCGCACGTCGCGTGCCTGGCCCTCACGGCACCCGGGATCCGCGCACAAAAGCAATAAACCTGCCGCACCCGGGCAATCGAGGGGATCCGACGCGACCCCACTGCCACCGCAAGATCATGCGGGTGCCAGCCGGAGGTAACTCCGCGTTTGCTTGCGATGAATAGGTTCCGTTTGCGTAAAGTTGGTAAAGCACGAGTAATTTGAGCGAATATCAGAAGGCACCGGACATGACGAACCCGTTTGAGGACCAGGACGCCACCTATCTGGTGCTGGTCAACGCAGAGAAGCAGCATTCCCTGTGGCCGACTTTTGTCGATGTCCCCGAGGGCTGGGAGATCGCATTCGGCGAGGCTTCGCGACAGGACTGCCTCGACTACGTTGAACGTACATGGACCGACATGCGACCCAAGAGCCTGGCCGACGCCATGGGCGACAACTGAACGCGCTCGGACCTGCGGTCCGTTGCGTCGCAGCGGACCGTACTCGGAGACGGAAAGGCGGGCAGCGGCCGTCGTACGCGCCGCGCGTCCCCGCCGCCGCTGACCCCGAAGCCGCTCCCCCGGCCCGCCACCCGGGGAACAAACACGAAGCGCACACGACCTGACAGGCGCCGAAGTACCTACCCCGGCCGCATTTACGTCGGCCACTTCGTTCTTCTGATATCAGCGAGAACACGCCACACCTTCAAAGAACATTAAAGGGCTTCGCCGGTCGCCACCCCGGGGAGTCCAGGATTGCACCGCGCTCGCGGCCGGACCTCGACAGGCAGGAAATCTGTCGCCGACAGATGACGAGTCCGCGTGGCACAGGATTTTGCGCTGACTTCTCGACGGATATCAAGCACACGGGGTATTCAATATGCCTAACCATGCCAAAAAGGCCCTGACCGCGGCTCAGAAGGGCATTTGGTACGCCCAGGCACTGGATCCGGAGAGCCCGGCCCAGAACATGGTGGAGTACCTGGACATCGTCGGCCCCCTGCAACTCGGCCTGCTGGAGGCGGCGTTCGGCCAGGCGCTGGCTGAGGCCGAGGTGTCGCACCGGCGGTTCGGGCAGGACGACGACGGCCCGTGGCAGGTGGTCGAACCCCTGGCCGACTACCGGTTGCCCGTGGTCGACCTGCGGGCGGACCCCGACCCTGTGGCGGCCGCGGAGGCATGGATGCGGGCCGACGCGGCCCGCCCCGCCGATCTCGAACACGGCCGGATCATCACCTTCACCGCGCTCACGGTCGGCGAGGACAGGACCGTGGTGTATCTGCGGGCCCATCACATCGCGGTGGACGCCGTCGGCTACGCGGTGTGGCTGAACCGGGTGACGGAGATCTACGCCGCCCTCGAAGAGGGGCGCGACTGCCCGTTCACGCCGTTCGCGACCCTCGAGGAGATCCTGGCCGACGACGAGTCGTACCGCGGGAGCGAGCAGTTCACGCGGGACCGCGCGTACTGGGCGGAGCGGATGGAGGACGCGCCCGAGGCCGTGACCCTGGCCTCGGGGACGGCGTCGGTGTCGGCGTCCCACCGTGCTCACCGCCGCTCCGCCGAGGTCTCGGCCGAGGTCGCGCAGTCGCTTCGGCAGGTGGCCCGCGCGTCGGGCGTCGCCCTGCCCGCCCTGCTGATCGGGGCCGCCGGGCTGTACGTGCACCGGGTGGCGCAGGCGCAGGACGTCGTGCTGGGCCTGACCGTCACGGCGCGCAAGGGATCGCGGGTGCAGGGGTCGGTGGCGAGCATGGCCCAGGTGCTGCCGCTGCGTATGCGGGTCGCGGCGGACATGAGCGTACGTGACCTGGCCAGGGAGGCGTCCGCGCGGAGCCGGGGGGTTCTGCAGCACCAGCGCTACCGGTACGAGGATCTGTACCGCGACCTCAAACTCGCCCGCACGGGCGGCCGCATGTTCGGTCCCGCGATCAACTTCCTCCCCGACGACCGGACGATGCCCCGGTTCGGGCAGTGCGAGACCACCGCGCGCACCTACCTGGCGAACGGCGCGGTGGACGACCTGACGATCCTCATCTACGAGCGGGACGCGGGTCTGCGGCTGGACTTCCTGGCCAACCCCGCGCTCTACACCGAGGAGGAGAACGCCGCCCACCAGGCCCGGTTCCTGCATCTGCTCACGGCTCTGGCCGGCCTGCAGCCCGATGCGCCGATCGCCCGGCTGGACCTGGCCACCCCCGCCGAACACCACCGGATGCTGGTGGAGTGGAACGACACCACCCGGGAGGTTCCCCTCACGACGCTTCCCGAGCTGTTCCAGTCGCAGGTCGCCCGCACCCCGGACGCGACCGCGGTGGTGTTCGGGGACACGCGGCTGACGTACGCGGAGCTGAACGCCCGGGCCAACCGTCTGGCGCGACTGCTGGTCACCAGGCGTGTGGGGCCGGAGGACCGGGTGGCCGTGCTGATGGACCGCTCGGCCGACCTGGTGGCCGCCCTGCTGGCGGTGGTGAAGGCGGGGGCGGCGTACGTGCCCGTGGACCCCGCCTACCCCGCCGACCGGATCGCTTACATGCTCCGGGACGCCCGGCCCGGCCTCGTACTCACCACCGAGGCGGTGCGGGAGGGGCTGCCGGACGAGGTGACTCCTCTGGTGATCGATGCTCCGGGTACCGTCGCGGCGCTGGGGGACCTGACTGACGCCGACCTGGCCGACGCCGAGCGGTGCGCGGTGCTGCGGCCCGCACACCCGGCGTACCTGATCTACACCTCCGGGTCCACCGGCCGGCCCAAGGGCGTGGCGGTGCCGCACGCGGGTCTGGTGAACCAGTTGCTGTGCCTGCGCGAGGCAAGCGGCACCAAGACCGGTGACGTCGTGCTGGCCCGTACGTCCGCCAGCTTCGACGCGGCCGGGTGCGAGGTGTGGCTGCCGCTGGTCAGCGGTGCCGCGATGTCCCTGGTGTCCTCCGAGGAGGCCGGGGACCCGCAGAGGTTGATGGCGCACATCGTGGGCCACGGCGTCACGGTGGCGCAGCTCGTTCCCTCGATCCTGGACACCCTCCCCCTGGAGGACGCGGGTCGCCTCCGGCTCGTCCTGTCCGGTGGCGAGGCGCTTCCCGCTCCTCTGGCGGCACGCGTCGCCGAGGCGTGGGGGGTGCCGTTCATCAATCTGTACGGGCCGACCGAGACCACCATCCAGGTCACGTACGGACGATGGAGCGCGGCGGACCGCGGGCACTCCACCGTGCCCATCGGCCGCCCCGTGTGGAACACCCGGGCGTACGTGCTCGACGGTGCGCTGCGGCCGGTGCCTCCGGGTGTCCCGGGCGAGCTGTACATCGCCGGCGTGCAGCTGGCGCGGGGCTACCTGGACCGCCCCGCCCTGAGCGCGCAGCGGTTCGTGGCCAGCCCGTTCGCGTCGGGCGAGCGGATGTACCGTACCGGTGACCTGGCACGATGGGGCGCCGACGGTCAACTGGAGTACCTGGGCCGGGCGGACGACCAGGTGAAGATCCGCGGCTTCCGGATCGAGCCGGGCGAGGTCGAGGCCGCGCTGACGGCGCATCCGTCCGTGGGGCGGGCCGCGGTGGTCGTCCGTGAGGACCGGCCCGGCGACCGGCGCCTCGTCGGCTACGTCGTCCCCGCGAGTGGTGCGGACGGCGTCGACATCGCGGATGTCCGTGCCGGTCTGTCAGCCGTACTGCCCGGCTACCTGCTGCCGGCGGCGATCGTCGCACTCGACGCACTGCCACTGACGGTGAACGGCAAGCTGGACCGCAAGGCACTGCCCGCTCCGCATCACGAAGCGGACAGCGGCGGCCGGCGTCCGGCGACGGCACAGGAGGAGATCCTGTGCGCGCTGGCCGCCGATGTGCTCAACCTGCCCTCCGTCGGGGTGGACGACAACTTCTTCGAGGTGGGCGGGCACTCCCTGCTCGCGACCCGGCTGGTCAGCCGCATCCGGTCGGTGTTCGGGGTGGAGGTGCCCATCCGGACGCTGTTCGAGGCGCCCACGCTCGGTGAACTGGCGGGCCGGCTGACCGCCTCCGGCGCGTCCCGGCCGCCGTTGGCGCCGGCGCGACGTCCGGAGTTGGTGCCGCTGTCGTTCGCCCAGCAGCGGTTGTGGTTCCTCAGCGAACTGGAAGGCCCCTCGGCCACCTACAACATCCCCATGGCACTGCGGTTGACCGGCACGCTGGACACCGACGCCCTGCGCGCCGCGCTGCACGACGTCGTGGGCCGGCACGAAGTGCTGCGCACGGTCTTCACCACCGTGGACGGTCTGCCCTACCAGCGGATCCTTCCGTCCGAGGAAGCCCATGTCGTGCTGCCGGTCGTACCGGTGGCGGAAGGCGCACTGCAGTCCTGGCTGACCGGGGCCGCGGGGCACCGCTTCGACCTGGCCACCGACATTCCCGTCCGCACGTCGCTGGCCGAGGTGGGGCCGGACGAGCACGTGCTGGTCATGGTGCTGCACCACATCGCGGGCGACGGCTGGTCGCTGGGCCCGCTGGCACGTGACCTGTCGGCCGCCTACGCCGCCCGCTCCGCCGGTGAACTCCCCGCATGGGCCGCGTTGCCGGTGCAGTACGCCGACTACGGCCTGTGGCAGCGGGAGCTGCTGGGGGACGCGACCGACTCCGCCAGCCTGCTGTCGGAGCAACTCGCCTACTGGCGCCACGCGCTGGACGGGGCGCCCGAGGAGCTGGTCCTGCCCACCGACCGGCCCCGGCCCCCGGTGGCCACCCACCGCGGCGGTTCCGTCGACCTCCACATCGGCGCCGAGGTCCACCAGGCACTGGTCGAGTTGGCCCGCGCACACGGTGTCACCGTGTTCATGGTGACGCAGGCGGCACTGGCCGTCCTCCTGCACCGCCTCGGCGCCGGGGACGACATCACCATCGGTACCCCCGTCGCCGGACGCACCGACGAGGCGGTGGAGGACCTCGTCGGATTCTTCGTCAACACCCTCGTCCTGCGCTCCGACGTGTCCGGCGATCCGACGTTCCTGGACCTGCTGGGTCAGGCGCGTGAGACGGCTCTGGGCGCGTACGCGCATCAGGACGTGCCGTTCGAACGGCTGGTGGAACAGCTCACCCCGGCCCGGTCGATGGCCCGCCACCCCCTGTTCCAGGTCATGCTCACCCTCCAGAACAACACCACCCCGGATCTCGAACTGCCCGGCCTGGACGTCGAGATCCTGCCCACCGGCGAGGTGCCCGCCAAGTTCGACCTCGACGTCCAGCTCGGCGAACACCTCACCGACGCGGGCGAGCCCGCGGGCCTGCACGGCGCGATCACCTACGCCACCGACCTGTTCGACCACCGCACCGCCGCCGGCATCGGCGAACGCCTCGTCCGGGTCCTGGAAACGGTGGCCGCCGATCCGTCGGTCCGCGTGCGCCGGATCGACGTCCTCGGCCCGGCCGAGCACCACCGCGTCCTGGAGGAGTGGAACGACACCGGCCGGGAGGTGCCGCGGGCCACGGTCGCGGAGTTGTTCCAGGCGCAGGCCGCACGCACCCCGGACGCCACCGCCGTGGTGTTCGAGGGCGTCGACGTGTCCTACGCGGAACTCGACGCCCGCGCCAACCGGCTCGCGCGGCTGCTGGCCGAGCACGGGGCACGGCCCGAACGACTGGTCGCGCTGGCCCTTCCCCGGTCCGTCGACCTCGTCGTCGCCATCCTGGCCGTCCTCAAGGCAGGTGCCGCCTACCTCCCGATCGATCCCGGCCACCCGGCCGATCGCCTCGCCTATGTGATGGCTGACGCCCGGCCCGCGCTGGTGGTGACGACCCGTGCGGTGGAGCCGGTACTGCCGGAGAGCGCGGTGCGGCTGGTCGTGGACGCCCCGGAGACCGCCGAGGCGATCTCACGCCGTGAGGGCGGGGACCTGACCGACGCCGAACGTGGCGTGGCGCTGCTGCCCTCTCATCCCGCGTACGTGATCTACACCTCGGGCTCCACGGGCCGGCCGAAGGGGACGGTGGTCTCCCACCACGCGCTCGGCAACTTCGTGGCCGCCCTGCGCGAGCACCTGACCCTGGGCACCGACGACGCCCTCGTCGCGGTGACCACGGTGGCGTTCGACATCCACACACTGGAGGTCTACGTACCCCTGGTGTCCGGCGCCCGCATGGTGCTCGCCGACCGCGACACCGCCCGGGACCCGCAGGCCCTGGCCGAACTGATCCGCCAGTCGGGCGCCACAGTGCTGCAGGCGACGCCCGCGGTGTGGCAGGCCCTAGCCGCGGAGGCACCGGACGCGATCGGCGGGCTGCGGGCACTGGTCGGCGGCGAGGCACTGCCCCCGGCGTTCGCCGAGCAGTTGACGGCAGCAGCAGTGTCGGTGACCAACCTCTACGGCCCGACGGAGACCACCGTGTGGTCGACGCTGGCACCCCTGCATCCTGCACACGGCACCCGTGTACCCATCGGGCGACCCATTTGGAACACCCAGGTCTTCGTGCTGGACGCGGCCCTTCGGCCGGTGCCGCTCGGCGTGGCCGGGGAGTTGTACATCTCCGGGGCCGGCCTGGCCCGGGGATACCTCGACCGGCCGGGAGTGACCTCGGAACGATTCGTCGCCAACCCTTATGGCGGGGCGGGCGAGCGCATGTACCGCACTGGCGACCTGGTCCGCTGGAACGCCGAGGGGCAGCTGGAATACCTCGGGCGCACCGACGACCAGGTCAAGATCCGCGGGTTCCGCATCGAACTCGGGGAGATCGAGGCCGCCCTGGCCGCCCACCCGTCCGTCACCCAGGCCTCCGTGATCGTCCGCGAGGACCAGCCCGGCGACAAACGCCTCGTCGGCTACATCGTCCCGGGAGCAACCGTGGACAGCGCCGAACTGCGCGCCCACGTCGCCGGCCTGCTGCCCGACTACATGGTGCCGGCGGCGATCGTCGCACTCGACGCGCTCCCGCTCACGGCAAACCGCAAACTGGACCGCAGGGCCCTGCCCGCCCCCGATTACGCCGCCGGTACCGGCGGCCGGGGCCCGGCCAACGCCCAGGAAGAAATCCTCTGCGCCCTGGCCGCGGAGACACTCGGCCTGCTGTCCGTCGGCATCGACGACAACTTCTTCGAACTCGGCGGACACTCCCTCCTCGCCACACGCCTGATCAGCCGTATCCGATCGGCGTTCGGGGTAGAGGTCCCGATTCGTACGCTGTTCGAGGCACGCACGCTCCGCGAACTCGCGGACCGGCTGACCAACACCAGCGCCTCGCGGCCCCCGCTGCTGCCCGCTGACCGGCCGGAACTGGTGCCGTTGTCGTTCGCCCAGCAACGCCTGTGGTTCCTCAGCGAACTCGAAGGCCCCTCCCCCACCTACAACATCCCCATGACGCTGCGGCTGACCGGCGCACTCGACACCGATGCCCTGCACGCCGCACTCCGCGATGTGGTGGCCCGCCACGAAGTCCTGCGCACCGTCATCACCAGCGTTGACGGCCGGCCCTACCAGCGCATCATCGACACCGACGAAGTCGGCGACCTTCTGACCGTCATCGACGCCGAACAGGCCCAACACGCCGCAGCCGAGTCGGCGGCGCACCCCTTCGATCTGGCCCACGAGATCCCGCTGCGAGCCCGCCTGATCCGGACCGGTCCCGATGCGCATGTGCTGGTCGTGGTCCTCCACCACATCGCGGGCGACGGATGGTCGCTCGGCCCCTTGGCGCACGACGTGTCGACCGCCTACACCGCCCGCACCACCGGCACCGCACCCACCTGGGAGCCACTGCCCGTCCAGTACGCCGACTACAGCCTCTGGCAGCGGGAGTTGCTGGGAGACGCCTCCGACCCCGGCAGCCTCCTGACCGAGCAACTCACCCACTGGCGCAACGCACTCGACGGAGCACCCGAAGAACTGGCACTGCCGGTCGACCGGCCCCGGCCCCCCGTGGCCACCCACCGAGGCGCCACCGTCGACCTCCACATCGACGCCGACGTGCACCAGGCGGTCGTGAACCTGGCACGGGCGCAGGGTGTGACCGTGTTCATGGTGATGGAGGCCGCACTGGCCGTACTGCTGAACCGCGTCGGCGCCGGGGAGGACATCCCCATCGGCACCCCCATCGCCGGACGCACCGACCAGGCAGTCGACGGCCTCGTCGGATTCTTCGTCAACACCCTCGTCCTGCGCACCGACCTCTCAGGCAACCCCGACTTCACCCAGCTCCTCGCAGGCGTCCGTGAGCGGGCGCTCAATGCCTACGCGCACCAGGACATCCCGTTCGAGCGCCTGGTGGAAGAGCTCTCGCCGACCCGGTCGATGGCCCGCCACCCGCTGTTCCAGGTCATGCTCACTCTGCAGAACAACGCGCAGGCGACTCTGGACCTGCCCGGCCTGACCGCCGAGGCCCTGCCCACCGGCAGCGGTCCCGCCAAGTTCGACCTGGACGTCCAGCTCAACGAACGCCTCACCGGCGACGGCACGCCCGCCGGCCTCCGCGGCGCGATCACCTACGCCACCGACCTGTTCGACCACCACACCGCCGCCGCCCTCGCCGAGCGCTTCACACGGGTCCTGCACACCGTCACCGCAGACCCGTCCGTCCTCGTGGACCGGATCGACGTTCTCGGCCCGGCCGAGCACCACCGCGTCCTGGTGGAGTGGAACGACACCACCCGGCAGCTGCCGCAGACCACGGTCACCGAGTTGTTCGAGGCCCAGGTCGCGCGCACTCCCTCGGCTCCGGCCGTGGTGTTCGAAGGCGTGGACATGTCCTACGCCGAACTCAACACCCGCGCCAACCAGCTTGCCCGGCTGCTGATCGAACACGGCGCAGAGCCCGAGCAGCTGGTCGCACTGGCCCTTCCCCGGTCCGTCGACCTCGTCGTCGCCGTCCTGGCCGTGCTCAAGACAGGGGCCGCCTACCTCCCCGTCGATCCCGGTCACCCGGTCGATCGCATCGCGTATCTGCTCGCCGAGGCGCGGCCCTCGGTCCTCATCGGCGGCGACGCCACGTGGGAGAGCCTGCCGGGCGTCGACGTCACTCGTCTGCCCCTCGACAACCTGTCGAGCCGCGCCGCGCACGATCTGTCCGACGCGGACCGACGCAGCCCGCTGCTGCCCGACCACCGCGCGTACGTCATCTACACCTCGGGCTCCACGGGGCGTCCGAAGGGCGTCGCGGTCACGCATCGTTCGCTCGCCAACAACATCACCGCCGCCGCACCCGAGTACGGGATCGGCGAGGGTACGCGGATGCTGGGGGCGACGGCGTTCAGCTTCGACGTGTCGGTGCAGGACCTCTTCGTCACCATGGTCTCCGGTGCGGCCTTCGTGCTGGCCGCCGATGAGGACCGGGTCGACCTCGAGCGCCTCCAGGACTTGATGCGCGCGCAGAACGTGTCCGTGGCGCACGTGACACCGGGGGTCGCGCGGCAGCTGGACCCGGCGCGCCTCCCGGAGCTGCGGACGCTCATCGTGGGCGGTGAGGCGCCGGACGCGGGTCTCGTCAACCGGTGGGTCACTGCCGACCGGGAGTTCTACAACAGCTACGGGCCGACGGAGACGACCATCGGCGCCACCCTGATGCGGTGCGGCGCGCGGTCGTGGGACCGCACTCCGCCCATCGGCCGTCCGCTGCCGAACGTCCGGGCCTTTGTGCTGGACGCGGCGTTGCGGCCGGTGGCTCCGGGGGTGGCCGGGGAGTTGTACCTCGCCGGTGTGCAGGTGGCGCGGGGGTACGTCAACCGGCCCGGCCTGACGGCGGAGCGGTTCGTCGCCAACCCGTACGGTCAGCCCGGCGAGCGGATGTACCGGACCGGCGACCTGGTCCGGTGGAACTCCGACGGGCTACTGGAATACCTCGGCCGCACCGACGACCAGGTGAAGATCCGCGGCTTCCGCATCGAGCTCGGCGAGATCCAGGCAGCTCTGCTCGCCCAACCGTCCGTCGCCCAGGCGGCTGTCGTCGTCCGCGAGGACCAGCCGGGCGACAAGCGCCTGGTCGGCTACGTCGTCCCGGCGAGCGGCACGGACGTCGCGGACGTCCGTGCCGGCCTGTCGGCCGTGCTGCCGGACTACATGCTGCCGTCGGCGATCGTCGAGCTGGACGCGCTCCCGCTCACGGTGAATCGCAAGCTGGACCGCAAGGCCCTGCCCGCCCCCGACTACAGCGCCGCGAGCCCGGGCCGGGAACCGCGGACCCTCCAGGAGCAGCTGCTCAGCCAGGCGTTCGCCAACGTGCTCGGCCTCCCGCACGTCGGGGTGGACGACAACTTCTTCGACCTCGGCGGCCATTCGCTCCTGGCCACCCGTCTGGTCAGCCGTATCCGCACCGCCCTCGGGGCCGAGGTACCGGTCCGGGCCCTGTTCGAGACCCCCACGGTCGCCGGGCTCGCCCTCCGTCTCGCCACGAGCGGCGCCGACGCCGCACGTCTGCCGCTGACCGTCCGGACGCGGCCCGCGACGGTGCCGCTGTCGTACGCCCAGCAGCGCCTGTGGTTCCTGGAGCAGCTGGAAGGGCCGTCCGCGCTCTACAACATCCCCATCGCCCTCCGCCTCACCGGCGACCTCGATCCCGACGTCCTCCGGGCCGCTCTCTCCGACGTCGTCGCCCGCCACGAAGTGCTCCGCACCGTCTTCGCGCAGGTCGACGGCGCACCCGAGCAGCGCGTCCTCGCCCCTCAGGCGCTCGACCTGCCGTTCTCTTCGGAGGAGATGCCGGCGGGCGAGGTGGCGCGGGCCGTGGCCGAAGAAGCAGGCCGCCCCTTCCACCTCTCCGAGGAACTCCCCCTGCGGGCACGGCTGTTCGCCGTCGCCCCGCAGGAACACGTGCTGGTCCTGGTACTGCACCACATCGCCGGCGACGGCTGGTCCCTCGCGCCTCTCGCCCGCGACCTCTCCACCGCCTGCGCCGCCCGCGCAGGCGGCCGGGCGCCGGAATGGGAACCGCTCCCGGTCCAGTACACGGACTACACGCTCTGGCAGCGCGACCTCCTGGGCGAGGACCACGACGCGGCGAGCGTCCTCACCCACCAGTTGGACCACTGGCGCGAGGCCCTCGCCGGCCTGCCGGAGGAACTCGCCCTGCCCACCGACCGGCCCCGGCCGCCGGTGGCCTCCCACCGCGGCGGGACCGTCGGTCTGCGCATCGACGGCGAACTCCACGAGCGGATCACCGGCCTGGCCCGTGCCGAGGGCGTCACCGTGTTCATGGTGCTGCAAGCCGCCCTGGCCACGCTGCTCTTCCGCCTCGGCGCGGGTGCCGACATCCCCATCGGGACCTCGCTGGCGGGCCGCACCGACGAGAACCTGGACGAGCTGGTCGGCTTCTTCGTCAACACCCTGGTCATTCGCACCGACGTCTCGGGGGAACCGTCCTTCCGGGAACTGCTGCAGCGCGTGCGCGAACGGGGTCTGGACGCCTTCGCCCACCAGGACGTGCCGTTCGAACGGCTGGTGGAGGACCTGGCTCCCGCCCGGTCCATGGCCCGCCATCCGCTCTTCCAGGTCATGCTGGCGCTGCAGAACGCCGCTCCGGCCGACCTCGCCATACCTGGCGTCGAGACCCACGTCCTGAACGCAGGCGATCTGCCTGCCAAGTTCGACCTTGACGTCCAGCTCCGCGAGACCGGCTCCGGCGGCCTGACCGGCTCCGTCACGTACGCCACCGACCTGTTCGACCACGGCACGGTGGAATCACTGGCCGAGCGGTTCGTCCGCGTCCTCGACATCGCGACCGCCGATCCCGCACGCCCCGTCACCGACATCGACCTGCTCGACCCGGACGAGCGTCACACCGTGCTGACGACGTGGAACGACACCGCGCACGAAGTGCCGGCGGCGACAATTCCCGACCTCTTCCAGGCCCAGGCCGCAAGCACGCCCGACGCCACCGCCGTGGTCTTCGAGGACGAGCGGCTGTCCTACGCCGACCTCAACGCGCGTGCCAACCGGCTCGCCCGGCTCATGGCCGGACGGGGTGCCGGACCCGAAACCCTTGTCGCGGTCCACCTGGAGCGCTCCGCCGATCTCGTCGCCACCCTGCTGGCCGTCCTGAAAACGGGCGCCGCCTACCTCCCGGTCGACCCCGACCACCCGGCCGACCGCATCGCCCGTGTCCTCGCCGACGCCGGTCCCGTACTCCTGGTCACCACCGCTGCCCTGAACCCGGCGGACGGCGGGCAGCTCCCCCGCCTCGTCCTCGACGACCCGGAAACGGCGCTCTCCCTCGACGCCCTGTCCCCGACCGACCTCCACGACGCCGAGCGCACCCGTGGCCTTCTGGTCGATCACCCGGCGTACGTCATCTACACCTCCGGCTCCACCGGGCGTCCCAAGGGCGTGACGATCACCCACCGGGGCCTGGTCAACCGATTGGCGTGGATGCAGGACGCCTACCGGCTGACCTCCGGCGACCGCGTCGTGCAGAAGACCCCGTTCGGGTTCGACGTGTCGGTGTGGGAGTTCTTCTGGCCGCTGGTCGAGGGCGCGACGCTGGTGGCGGCCCGTCCGGGCGGTCACCGCGACCCGGGATACCTGGCCGGACTGATCCGGCGCGAGCAGGTCACCGTCGCCCACTTCGTCCCGTCGATGCTGCAGGTGTTCGTCGCCGAACCCGCCGCCCGGGAGTGCGCCTCCCTGCGGGCCGTGGTCTGCAGCGGCGAGGCGTTGCCGGCCTCGTTGCGCGACCAGTTCCACGCCGTGCTGCCGATCCCGCTGCACAACCTGTACGGCCCGACCGAGGCGGCCATCGACGTCACCGCCTTCACGTGCGAGCCGGGGGCGGACGCAGGTGGTGGGGTGCCGATCGGGCGCCCGGTGTGGAACACCCGGGTGTTCGTGCTGGACGCGGCGTTGCGGCCGGTACCGCCCGGCGTGGCCGGCGAACTGTACCTGGCCGGTGTGCAGCTGGCCCGGGGGTATCTGGACCGGCCGGGCCTGACCGCGGAGCGCTTCGTCGCCAACCCGTACGGTCAGCCGGGCGAACGGATGTACCGCACGGGCGACCTGGCCCGCTGGAACACCGGCGGACAGCTGGAGTACCTGGGCCGTACCGACGACCAGGTGAAAATCCGCGGGTTCCGCATCGAACTCGGCGAGATCGAGGCCGCCCTGCTCGCCCACCCGTCCGTCACGCAGGCGGCCGTGGTGGTCCGCGAGGACCGGCCGGGCGACAAGCGCCTGGCCGGGTACGTGGTGGCGGCCGGTGACGCGGACGTCGCGCAGTTGCGCGCACGCCTGGCGCAGGTGCTGCCCGAGTACATGGTCCCGGCCGCGATCCTGGTGCTCGACGCACTGCCGTTGACGGTCAACGGCAAGCTCGACCGCAGGGCGCTGCCGGCTCCGGACTACGCTGCCGCGGCCACGGGACGCGGGCCGTCGACGGTGCAGGAGGAGATCCTGTGCGCGCTGTTCGCCGAGGTGCTCGGCCTGCCCTCGGTCGGTGTCGACGACGACTTCTTCGAGCTGGGCGGGCACTCCCTGCTGGCGGTGACGCTGGTGGAGCGGGCCCGGGCGGCGGGTGTCGCGGTCGACGTGCGGACGCTGTTCACCAGCCCGACCGTGTCCGGTCTGGCGGCGCTGGAGGGCGCTCCGAAGGTGGTGCTGCCCGACAACGGCATCCCCGCGGGTGCCACGGCGATCACGCCGGAGATGGTGACGCTGGCCGACCTCACGGCGGACGAGATCGCCGTCGTCACCGCGGAGGTGCCCGGCGGCGCGGCCAACATCGCCGACATCTATCCGCTGGCCCCGCTCCAGGAGGGCATCCTCTTCCACCACCTGCTGGAGGGCGAGAACGGCAGCGACCTGTACACGCTGCCGTACGTCCTCCGCTTCGACTCCCGGGAGCGGGTGGACGCCGTTCTCGCCGCCGTGCAGCAGGTGGTCGACCGGCACGACATCCTGCGTACCGCCTTCCTGTGGGAAGGGCTCCGGGAGCCCGTCCAGGTCGTCCTGCGTGCGGCGCCCGTCGCGGTCAGGACGCTCCGGCTGGAGGGCGCGGACGTCGTCGGCGGCCTGCTGGCCACCCGCACGGAGCCGATGGACGTCCGGCGAGCGCCCCTGCTCCAGGCCGCCGTGGCGCAGGACCCCGGCGACGGGCGGTGGGTCGTACTGCTCGAGGTGCACCACCTCGTGCAGGACCGTACGTCCCTCGCCCTGGTCTTCGACGAGATCCGCGCGATCCTCTCCGGAGGCGCGGACACGCTGCCGGCGCCGCTGCCGTTCCGCGAGTTCGTCGCGCGGGCACGGCTCACGATCCCGGCGCAGGAACACGAGCGGTTCTTCGCGGGGCTTGTGGGGGACGTGAGCGAGCCGACCGCGCCCTACGGGCTGCTGGACGTGCACGGCGACGGCCGCGGCGTGTCCGAGGTGCGCATGCCCCTCGGTCCCGATGTGGCGCAGCGGCTCAGAGAGCAGGCGCGGAGCCTGGGTGTCACCCCGGCGACGCTGTTCCACGTCGCCTGGGCGCGGGTGGTGGCGGCCACCTCGGGCCGGGACGACGTGGTGTTCGGCACCGTGCTGTTCGGCCGGATGAACGCGGGCGCCGGAGCCGACCGGGTACCCGGACTGTTCGTCAACACGCTGCCCGCCCGCCTCGACGTCGGCTCCGTGAGCGTGCGCGAGGCCGTGTACGCCATGCGGCAACAGCTCGCGGACCTGCTGGTGCACGAGCACGCGCCGCTCATCCTGGCCCAGCGGGCCAGCGCCCTTCCCGCCCGGACACCGCTGTTCACGTCGCTGTTCAACTACCGGCACGCCGAGGACACGACGGCACCGGGCCCCGACGGGATGGAACTGCTGCACGGGCACGAGCGCACCAACTACCCGCTGGAATTCGCCGTCAACGACCAGGACCCCCACTTCACCTTCACCGTCCAGGCGGTGGCCCCGGTCGATCCGCGGTCGCTGGGCGCCTTCATGCACACCGCGGTCGCGGACCTCGTCACGGCGCTGGAGGACGAACCCGAGCGGCCGTTGCGTGCGATCCACGTCCTGGACGACAAGGAACGCCGGCTGCTGATCGAGTGGAACGACACCGCGCGTGCTGTTCCCGCGGCGACGCTTCCCGAGTTGTTCCAGGCGCAGGTGGCCCGTACCCCGGACGCGACCGCGGTGGTGTTCGAGGACACCGAGCTGTCCTACGCGGAGCTGAACGTGCGGGCGAACCGGCTGGCACGACTGCTGATGGCGCGTGGTGCGGGCCCGGAGCAGCGGGTGGCGGTGATGATGGACCGCTCCCCGGATCTCGTCGTCACGCTGCTCGCCGTCCTCAAGTCCGGCGCGGCGTACGTGCCGATCGACCCGGAGTACCCGGCCGAGCGCGTGGCCTACGTGCTGGGCGACGCCACGCCGGCGCTGGTGGTGACGGCCCGTCAGTTCGAGGGCGCCCTGCCCGAGGGCGTGACGCGGGTGGTGCTGGACGACCCCACCACCAATCTGGAGTCACAGGCCGACACCGACCCCGACCAGATGCCGCTGCCGGCCCACCCCGCCTACGTCATCTACACCTCAGGCTCCACCGGACGCCCCAAGGGCGTCGCCCTCCCGCACGCGGGTGTCGTGAACCGGCTGGCGTGGATGCAGCACGCCTACCAGCTCACCGCCGACGACCGCGTCGTACAGAAGACTCCCTTCGGCTTCGACGTATCCGTCTGGGAGTTCTTCTGGCCCCTCCTGGAAGGCGCCACCCTCGTCGTCGCCCGCCCCGGCGGCCATCGCGACCCCGACTACCTCGCCGAACTCATCCAGCGCCGGCACGTCACCATCGCCCACTTCGTCCCCTCCATGCTCCAGGTGTTCACGGCGGCGGCCGAAACATCACAGTGGACGATGCCATCCCTGCGCGCCGTCATGGCCAGCGGCGAAGCCCTCCCCGCCGAACTGCGCGACCGATTCGCCGCATCCTTCGGCATCCCGCTGCACAACCTCTACGGGCCGACCGAAGCATCCATCGACGTCACCGCCCACACCTGCGAACCCCACACCACCGCTGTGGTGCCCATCGGCCGCCCCATCTGGAACACCCACACCTACGTCCTGGACACCGCACTCCAACCCGTACCCCCCGGCGTCACAGGCGAGCTCTACCTCGCCGGCACCCAACTCGCCCGCGGCTACCTCAACCGACCGAGCCTCACCGCCGAACGCTTCGTCGCCAACCCCCACAGCCAGCACGGCGAACGCATGTACCGCACCGGCGACCTCGCCCGCTGGAACACCAACGGAGAGCTCGAATACCTCGGCCGCACCGACCACCAAGTCAAAATCCGCGGCTTCCGCATCGAACTCGGCGAAATCGAAACCGCACTCCTCACCCACCCCGCCGTCGCCCACGCCACCGTCATCGTCCGCGAGGACCAACCCGGCGACCAACGCCTCACCGCCTACCTCGT
This sequence comes from Streptomyces sp. NPDC046977, assembly GCF_040644455.1. NCBI lineage: Bacteria > Bacillati > Actinomycetota > Actinomycetes > Kitasatosporales > Streptomycetaceae > Streptomyces > Streptomyces sp. NPDC046977. Next base: position 478,753 of record NZ_JBEYWO010000001.1, on the reverse strand, counting down.
GCCGTCCCCCGAAGTGTCCGCCGAGGACATCGGCGCCTTCCGGGCGGCGGCGGGCGGCGTGCTGCGGACCCATGTCGCCACCCTCCTCCCGGACTACATGGTCCCCTCCGCGATCGTCGTCCTTGACGAACTGCCGGTCACGGTGAACGGCAAGCTGAACCGGTCCGCCCTCCCGGCACCCGACTACGCCGGTCAGGGCGAGAGCAGGGAACCCGCCACACCCGAAGAGGCCGCTCTCTGCGGCATCTTCGCGAAGGTGCTGGGCCTGCCCGACTTCGGAGTGGACGACAACTTCTTCGATCTCGGCGGGCATTCCCTCCTCGCCACCCAGCTCGCCGGCCACATCCGCGCCGCCCTCAACAGGGACGTCCCGATCCGCGCGATCTTCGAAACGCCCACCCCCGCCGGACTGGCCAAGCGGCTGGGACCGCAGAAGCACAGCCGGCCCGCGCTGCGTCCCCGGCAGCGCTAGGGCCCCACCCCTCGCGTCCCCACGCGGTTCCACCTGTTCAGTCCGTCATCTGTCGTAGAGAGCCCCCGATGATTCCTCTGTCCTTTGCTCAGCAGCGGTTGTGGTTCCTCGGCGAACTGCAAGGACCCAACGGGATGTACAACATCCCGATCACTCTGCGGCTTGCCGGTGACCTGAACCACGATGCCCTGCACGCGGCACTGGTGGACCTGATCGAGCGGCACGAAGCGCTGCGCACGCTGATCGCGACGGACGACGGCGTCCCCCAGCAGCGGATCCTCACGCCGGAGGACGCCGGGCTGCGCCTGCCGGTGATCGAGGTGACGGAGGACGAGATCGCTCGGGTGGTGGCCGAGGAGTCCGTCCGTCCCTTCGACCTCTCCCGCGAGATCCCCTTGCGGGCGTGCCTTCTCGCGGTGGCCCCGCGGGACCATGTGCTGGTCCTGGTGGCCCATCACATCGCCAGCGACGGATGGTCCCTGGCACCTCTGGCGCGGGACGTCTCCACGGCGTACACCGCCCGGGTCGGCGACCGGGCCCCCGACTGGGAGCCGCTGCCGGTCCAGTACGCCGACTACGCGCTCTGGCAGCGTGACCTCCTCGGCGGCGAGGACGACCCGGCGAGCTTCCTGAACGGGGAACTGGCGTACTGGCGCGAGGCACTGGCCGACCTGCCGGAGGAACTGCCCCTGCCGTTCGACCGTCCGCGCCCGTCCGTGCCGAGCCACCGCGACGGCAGCGCGGACCTCGACATCACCGCCGACCTGCACCGGCGGATCACCGCCCTCGCCCGGGCCGAGGGCGTCACCCTGTTCGCGGTGCTCCATGCCGCGCTCGCCACCACGCTCTCCCGTCTCGGCGCCGGCACGGACATCCCCATCGGCACTCCGGTGGCCGGGCGTACCGAAGTCGATCTGAACGAGCTCATCGGCTTCTTCGTGAACACCCTGGTGATCCGCGGCGACCTGTCGGGACGCCCGTCGTTCCGTGACGTACTGGCCCGGGTGCACGAGCGGAACCTGGACGCGCTCACCCATCAGGAACTGCCCTTCGAGCGGCTGGTGGAGGACCTCGCGCCCGCCCGGTCGCTGGCCCGCCAGCCGTTGTTCCAGGTCATGCTGGCGTTGCAGGACAACGTCGAACCGGCCCTCGCGCTGCCCGGCCTCGACGTCACCGTGCTCGCGAGCAGGGAGGCCCCGGCCAGGGCCGACCTCGCCGTCTCCATCAGGGAGACCTTCGGCCCCGGCGGCGTCCCGGCCGGTCTCAGGGGCGGGATCGGCTACGCGGCTGACCTGTTCGACCACGGCACCGTGGAGGCGCTGGCCGAGCGGCTCGTCCGGGTGCTCGACGCGGTGACCGCCGACCCGGCACGGCCCGTCGACGCCATCGACCTGCTCGGCGACGACGAACGCCGGCAGGTCCTGGCCGGCTGGAACGACACCGCGCACGACGTCCCGGTGGCGACGCTGCCCGAACTGTTCGAGGCGCAGGTGGTCCGCACCCCCGACGCGACGGCCGTGGTGTTCGAGGACGTCGAGGTGTCGTACGCCGACCTCAACGCCCGTGCCAACCGGCTCGCGCGCCACCTGGCCGGTCAGGGCGTCGGACCGGAAAGCCTCGTCGGGGTGCATCTCGAACGCTCCGCCGATCTGGTCGCCACCCTCCTCGCGGTGGTGAAGGCCGGCGGCGCCTACCTCCCGATCGACCCCGACCACCCCGCCGACCGGGTCGCGCACGTGCTCTCCGACGCCCGGCCCGCCGTCGTCGTCACCACCGCCGCGCTCCACCCGCGTCTTCCCGACGGCGGGGAGGTGCGGCACCTCGTCCTCGACGACCCGGACACGGCGCTCGCCCTCGACGGCCTGTCCCCGGCCGACCTCGGCGACGGTGACCGCGGCGGTGTGCTGCTGCCCGCGCACCCGGCGTACGTGATCTACACCTCCGGCTCCACCGGACGGCCAAAGGGCGTCGCCGTACCGCACCAGGGCGTGGTCAACCGCCTGGAGTGGATGCAGCACCAGTACCAGATCGGGGCCTCGGACCGGGTGCTGCAGAAGACCCCGTTCGGATTCGACGTGTCCGTCTGGGAGTTCTTCTGGCCCCTCCTGGAAGGCGCCACCCTCGTCGTGGCCCGCCCCGGCGGGCACCGTGACCCCGGCTACCTGGCCGGCCTCATCCGGGCCCGGCAGGTCACCGTGAGCCACTTCGTGCCCTCCATGCTGAAGGCCTTCCTCACCGAACCCTCGGCGGCCGAGTGCACCACCCTGCGCGCGGTCCTCTGCAGCGGCGAGGCGCTCACCGCCGAGCTGCGCGACCAGTTCCTCCGCACGCTGGCCGCTCCCCTGCACAACCTGTACGGCCCCACTGAGGCGTCCATCGACGTCACGCACGCCTCGCACCTCACCGCCGACGACCCGACCGTCCCGATCGGCCGACCGGTGTGGAACACCCGCACCTATGTCCTCGACGCCTCCTTGCGGCCCGTTCCGCCCGGCGTCCCCGGCGAGTTGTACCTCGCCGGCGCGCAGCTCGCCCGCGGCTACCTCCGGCGCCCCGGCCTCACCGCCGAGCGCTTCGTCGCCGACCCGTACGGTCAGCCCGGCGAGCGCATGTACCGCACCGGCGACCTCGTCCGCTGGACCAGGGACGGAGAGCTGGAGTACCTGGGCCGCACCGACGACCAGGTCAAGATCCGCGGCTTCCGCATCGAACTCGGCGAGGTCGAGGCCACGTTGGCCGCTCACCCGTCCGTCGCCCAGGCGGCAGTGGTGGTGCGCGAGGACCAGCCCGGCGACAAGCGCCTCGTCGGCTACGTCGTCCCGAAGACGGACGTCGACGGCACCGAGGTCCGCGCCCACGTCGGCGGCCTGCTGCCCGACCACATGGTGCCCTCGGCCGTGGTCGTCCTGGACGCCCTCCCCGTCACGGTCAACGGAAAGCTGGACCGCAAGGCCCTGCCCGCGCCCGAATACACCTCCGGGCAGGCCGGCCGAGGGCCGCGCACCCCCCGCGAGGAGATCCTGTGCGACGCCTTCGCCGAGATCCTCGGCCGGCCGCACGCCGGGGTCGACGACAACTTCTTCGACCTCGGCGGGCACTCGCTGCTGGCGGTGACGCTGGTGGAGCGGCTGCGCGCCCGTGGCCTGTCGATCGACGTACGGTCCCTGTTCACGACGCCCACCGTGGCCGGTCTCGCGGCGACCACCGGCCGGACCGAGGCGGAGGTTCCCGCGAACCGCATCCCGGCCGGTGCGCAGGTGATCACACCGGACATGCTTCCGCTGGTCGACCTGGACGCCGGGCACATCGCGGAGATCACCGCCCGCGTCCCCGGCGGCGCCGCGAATGTGGCGGACGTGTACCCGCTCGCCCCGCTGCAGGAGGGCATCCTCTTCCACCACCTCATGGGCGGCGGGACCGCGGACGAGGACGTGTACGTCCTGCCCACCGTCCTCCGCTTCGACTCCCGCGGCAGGCTCGACGCGTTCGTGTCCGCCCTGCGGAAGGTGGTGGACCGGCACGACAACTTGAGAACGGCCTTCCTCTGGGAAGGGCTGCCCGAACCGGTGCAGGTGGTGCTCCGGCACGCCGAGCTGCCGGTGGACGAAGTCGCGCTGACCGACGACACCGACGCCCCGGCGGACGACCACGACTGGGCCGCCCGCCTGCTGGCCGCGTGCCCGGCGTCCATGGCCGTCAGCAGCGCCCCCCTGATCCGTGTGCACGTGGCCGCGCAGGCGGGCGGCGAGCAGTGGCTCGCGCTGATTCAGGTCCACCACCTGATCCAGGACCACACCGCGCTCGACGTCATTCTGGGCGAGGTGCACGCGTTCATCGAGGGGCGCGACGACGAACTGCCCGCGCCCGCGACGTACCGCGACGTCGTCGCCCAGGCACGGGGCCAGGTGTCCCGGCAGGAGCACGAGGCGTACTTCGGCCGCCTGCTCGGCGACGTCACCGAGCCGACCGCCCCGTTCGGGCTGGTGGACGTCCACGGGGACGGCACGGGGGCCACCGAGTCCACCGCCCGGATGGACCCACGGCTCGCGGGAAGGCTCCGTGAGCAGGCGCGGCGCCTCGGTGTGAGCCCGGCGACGTTGTTCCACGTCATCTGGGCCCGTGTGCTGGCCGCGACCTCGGGCCGCGACGACGTGGTCTTCGGGACCATCCTGTTCGGCCGCATGGGCACGGGGGCCGAACGGGTCGTGGGCCTGTTCATCAACACCCTCCCGGTCCGCGTCCGCACCGGCGGCGCGGGCACGCGCGACGTCCTGCGCGCCGTACAGGCCCAGCTGGCCGAGTTGCTGCTGCACGAGCACGCGCCGCTGGCGCTGGCCCAGCGGACGAGCGGCATCCGCGGGGACGCCCCGCTGTTCACCTCGCTCCTGAACTACCGCCACAGCAGGCCGGATTCCGAGCAGGCGCGTGACGGGCTCCCGGGCGTGGACGTGCTGTTCATGCAGGAGCGGACGAACTACCCCGTCGGCATGATCGTCGACGACACGGGGGACGAGTTCGTGCTCACCGCCCAGGTCGTCGCGCCCGGGTCGCCCGACGTCCTGTGCGCCATGATGGAGACCGTCGGCGAAGGGGTGGTCGCCGCGCTGGAGACGGCGCCGGACGCCCCGCTCGGCGACATCGATGTGCTGGGCGCGGATGAGCGCCGGCGTGTCATGGTGGAGTGGAACGACACGGCACGGGACGTGCAGGCGGTGACGCTGCCGGAGCTGTTCGAGGCGCAGGCCGCCCGTACGCCGGACGCGACCGCGGTCGTCTTCGGGGACACCGAGCTCTCGTACGCCGAGCTCAACGCACGCGCCAACCAGCTTGCCCGCCACTTGGCCGAGCACGGCACCGGACCGGAGCGGCTGGTCGCCGTGGCACTGCCGCGATCCGTCGACCTCGTCGTCGCCCTCCTGGCCGTGACGAAGGCCGGAGGCGCCTACCTGCCCATCGACCCGGCCTACCCCGCCGACCGCATCGCCTACGTGCTCGCCGACGCCCGGCCCGCACTCGTCCTCACCGACGAAGCAACGCACGGCAAGCTGCCCGCAGCCGACGCCGTACAACTGATGCTGGATTACGCCCAGTTGGGTCAGGCCCTGGCTGCCCTTCCCGACCACGACCTGACGGACACCGAACGGCACGGTCCGCTGCTGACCGCGCACCCCGCCTACGCCATCTACACCTCCGGCTCCACCGGCCGCCCCAAGGGCGTCGCCGTCACCCACCACGGCCTGGCCAGCCTGATCACCGCGCAAAGGGACGCCTTCGCCATCACACCCACGAGCCGCGTCCTCCAATTCGCCTCAGCCAGCTTCGACGCGGCCATCGCCGAGATCGCCGTCACCCTCGGCAGCGGAGCCGGCCTCGTCCTGGCAGCCCAGGACGACCTGGTCCCCGGCCCGGCGCTGACCCGTCTGGTCAACGGCCGTAACGTCACCCACGCCACCCTCCCGCCGGCCGTCCTCCCCCACCTCGACCCCCACGAACTCCCCCGCCTCACCACCCTCATCACCGCGGGCGAGGCCCTCCCCGCCCACCAGGTCGTCCGCTGGGGGTCCGACCGCACCCTCGTCAACGCCTACGGACCCACCGAAACCACGGTCTGCGCCACCATCGCCCGGCTCGCCCCTCAGGCTGACGTCCACATCGGCGCTCCCATCACCAACACCCAAGTGTTCGTGCTGGACGCATCGCTTCGGCCGGCGCCGATCGGCGTGCCCGGGGAGCTCTACGTCTCCGGCGTCGGCCTGGCCCGCGGATACGTCAACCGGCCCGAGCTGACCGCCGAGCGGTTCGTCGCCAACCCCTACGGCACGCCCGGCGAGCGCATGTACCGCACCGGCGACCTCGCCCGCTGGAACACCGACGGGCAGCTCGAATACCTCGGCCGCACCGACCACCAGGTCAAGATCCGCGGCTTCCGCATCGAGCCCGGCGAGATCGAGGCCGCCCTGGCCACCCACCCGACCGTCGCCCAGGCCGCCGTCATCGTCCGCGAGGACCAGCCCGGCGACAAACGCCTCGTCGGCTACGTCGTCACGCACACCGACGCGGACAGCCCCGAACTGCGCGCCCACGTCGCCGGCCTGCTGCCCGACTACATGGTGCCCTCGGCCGTGGTCGTCCTGGACGCGCTCCCGCTGAGCGTGAACGGCAAGCTCGACCGCAAGGCCCTCCCCGCGCCCGCCTACGCGACGACCGAAGTGGGCCGGGAACCGCGAACCCCGCAGGAAGAGTTCCTGTGCGAGATGTTCGCCGATGTCCTCGGCCTGCCGAAGGTCGGGGTGGACGACAACTTCTTCGCACTCGGCGGGCACTCGCTGCTCGCAACGCGGCTCGTCGGCCGGGTCCGCTCCGCCCTCGGGACGGAACTCCCGATCCGGGCCCTGTTCGAGACGCCCACCGTCGCCGGGCTCGCCGGCCGACTGGCCGATGCCGGGACGGCCCGCCGCAGGCTGACCGCCGGGACGCGCCCCGAGGTCGTCCCCCTGTCGTTCGCCCAGCAACGGCTGTGGTTCCTCAGTGAACTCGACGGCTCCTCCGGGCTGTACAACATTCCCGTCGCCCTCCGGCTCACCGGCGACCTCGACCGTGCGGCCCTTCGTGCCGCCGTGCACGACGTCGTCGCCCGGCACGAAGTCCTGCGCACCGTCTTCCCGAGCGTCGACGGCTCGCCCGGCCAGCGCGTCCTCGGCCACGATGCGATCGATCTCCGACTGCCCGTGATCGACGTACCCGAGGGCGGGATCGCCCAGGCGGTCACGGAGGAAGCCGCCCGCGCCTTCGACCTCGGCCGCGAGATCCCCTTGCGGGCACGGCTGTTCGCCGTGGCGCCGCAGGACCACGTCCTGGTGGTGGTCGTCCACCACATCGCCGGTGACGGATGGTCACTCGCACCCCTGGCGCGGGACATCTCCACCGCGTACGCCGCCCGGGTCGACAACCGGATCCCCTCCTGGGAAGCCCTGCCGGTCCAGTACGCCGACTACACGCTCTGGCAGCGCGACCTCCTCGGCGGCGAGGACGACCCCGCGAGCCTGCACAGCACGCAGCTGGCCCACTGGCGTGAGGTCCTCGCCGGCCTGCCGGAAGAGCTCACCCTGCCCGTCGACCGCCCCCGGCCGCCGGTGGCGTCCCACCGCGGCGCCACGGCCGCCGTCCGCATCGACGCGGACCTGCACGGACGGCTGACCGCGCTGGCCCGCGCCGAGGGCGTCACCACGTTCATGGTGCTCAACGCCGCGCTGGCCACTCTCCTGAGCCGCCTCGGCGCGGGCACCGACATCCCCATCGGCACCCCCGTCGCCGGCCGTACCGACGAGAGCCTGAACGACCTCGTCGGGTTCTTCGTGAACACCCTGGTGATCCGCACCGACCTGTCGCGCGACCCGTCCTTCCGGGAGCTGCTGCAGCGCGTCCGCGAGCAGAGTGTGGGCGCGCTCGCCCACCAGGACGTGCCGTTCGAACGGCTGGTGGAGGACCTGGCCCCCGCCCGGTCCATGGCCCGGCACCCCCTGTTCCAGGTCATGCTCGCCCTGCAGAACACCGCCGACCCGGCACTCGACCTGCCGGGCCTGGACAGCCGTCTGCTGGGCAACGGGGACCTGCCCGCCAAGTTCGACCTCGACCTCCAGCTCCGCGAGACCCACGCCGACGGCCGGCCCGCGGGCCTGTCCGGCACCCTCACCTACGCGGCCGACCTGTACGACCACGCCACCGTGGAGGCGCTCGTCGAGCGGTTCGTCCGGGTGCTCGACGCCGTGACCACGGACCCGGCCCTTCCGGTCACCCGCGTCGACCTCCTCGGTGACGTCGAGCGCAAGCGGCTGCTCACCGAGTGGAACGACACCGGCCGCGAGGCGCCGCAGGCCACGCTGGCGGAGCTGTTCGAGGCCCAGGTGGCCCGTCGGCAGGACGCCACGGCGGTCGAGTTCGACGGCGTCACGTTGTCCTACGGGGAGCTGAACGCGCGGGCGAACCGCCTGGCGCGGCTCCTGGTCTCCCGGGGCGTCAGGCCGGGGGACCGGGTGGCAGTGATGATGGACCGCTCGGCCGATCTGGTGGTCGCGCTGCTGGCGACGGTCAAGGCGGGGGCGGCGTACGTCCCGGTCGACCCGGCCTATCCGGCGGACCGGATCGCCTTCATGCTGGCGGACGCCGGGCCGTCCCTGCTGGTCACGCAGCAGGCCCAGGTCCGTGCGGACATCCCCGGCGAGCACGTGGTGGTGGACGATCCCGCCACGGCCTCCGTGCTGGAGGAGCTCGGCGGGGAGGACCTGTCGGACGCGGAGCGCGGCGGGCGCCTGCTGTCCTCCCACCCGGCGTACGTGATCTACACCTCCGGGTCGACGGGGCGTCCCAAGGGCGTCCTCGTCGCGCAGCAGGCGGTCGTCCGTCTCGTCCGGCAGGCGAACTACGTGGCGTTGGGCACGGACGACGTCGTCGCCCAGGCGTCGTCGGTGTCGTTCGACGCGGCCACGTTCGAGATCTGGGGTGCGCTGGTCAACGGCGCGACGCTGGTGGGCGTCGACCGGGAGGTGCTGCTGGCTCCCGAACGGCTCACCGCGCAGATCGAACGCGACGGGGTCACCGCGATGTTCGTCACCACCGCGCTCTTCAACCGCCTGGTGGCGGAGTCCCCCGAGGGGCTCGGCCGCCTGCGGTACCTGCTGTTCGGCGGCGAGGCGGTCGACCCCGTGAGCGTGCGGCGGCTCCTGGAGCTCGGCGCGCCGAAGCGCCTGCTGCACGTGTACGGGCCGACGGAGACCACGACGTTCGCGACCTGGCAGCCGGTGGAGCGGGTCGAGGGCGGTTCCGTGCCGATCGGTGGACCCGTCTCCGGCAGCCGGCTGTACGTCCTGGACGCCGCCCTGCGGCCGGTACCGCCGGGCGTGGCCGGCGAGTTGTACGTGTCCGGGACCGGCCTGGCCCAGGGGTACGTCAACCGCCCGGAGCTGACCGCGGAGCGGTTCGTCGCCAACCCCTACGACGGGCCGGGCGAGCGGATGTACCGCACAGGGGACCTGGTCCGCTGGACCGCCGGCGGACAGCTCGAATACCTCGCCCGCACCGACCACCAGGTCAAGATCCGCGGCTTCCGCATCGAGCTCGGCGAGGTCGAAACCGTCCTGACCTCCCACCCGGCCGTCGCCCACGCCACCGTGGTCGTCCGCGAGGACCACCCCGGCGACAAGCGCCTCGTCGGCTACGTCGTCCCGAGGACCGACGTCGACGGCGGGGAGGCCCGGGAGTACATGTCCCGGCTGCTGCCCGACTACATGGTGCCCTCGGCCGTGGTCGTCCTGGACGCGCTCCCCCTCACGGTGAACGGCAAACTGGACCGCAAGGCCCTGCCCGCCCCCGACCACACCGCCACGAGCCCCGGCCGGGAACCCCGCACCCTCCAGGAACAGCTGCTCAGCCAGGCGTTCGCCGACATCCTCGGCCTCCCGCACGTCGGGGTGGACGACAACTTCTTCGACCTCGGCGGCCACTCGCTCCTCGCCACCCGGCTGGTCAGCCGCATCCGCGCCGCCCTCGGCGCCGAGATCCCGATCCGGGCCCTGTTCGAGACCCCCACCGTGGCCGGGCTCGCGCAGCGCGTGACGGACACCGGGACGGCATGCCAGGGGCTGACCGCCGGGCCGCGCCCCGCGACGGTGCCGCTGTCCTTCGCCCAGCAGCGCCTGTGGTTCCTCGGCGAACTCGAAGGACCCTCCGGCCTCTACAACATCCCCATCGCCCTCCGCCTCACCGGCGACCTCGACCGCGACGCCCTTCGGGCCGCCCTCACCGACGTCATCGCGCGGCACGAAGCACTCCGTACCGTCTTCCCGAGCGTCGACGGCTCGCCGGAGCAGCGCATCCTCGGCCCGGACGAGATCGAACTCCCGCTGTCCACGGCCGAGGTGAAGGAAGGCGAGCTGGAGCGGGCGGTGGCCGACGAGTCCCACCGCGCCTTCGACCTCGCCCGTGACATCCCGGTGCGGGCACGTCTGTTCGCGGTGGCACCGCAGGACCACGTCCTGCTCCTGGTCCTGCACCACGTCGCCGGCGACGGCTGGTCGCTCGCCCCTCTGGCGCGCGACATCTCCACCGCGTACTCGGCCCGCTCTGGCGGCCACGCCCCCACCTGGGAACCGCTCCCGGTCCAGTACGCCGACTACACCCTCTGGCAGCGCCGGCTCCTCGGAGACCCCGACGACCCCGAGAGCCTGCACAGTGCCCAACTCGGCTACTGGCGCGAGGCACTGGCCGGTCTGCCGGAGGAGCTGGCCCTGCCCGGCGACCGCTCCCGGCCCGCCGTGGCCACCCACCGCGGCGGCACCGCGCACCTGCGCATCGGCGCCGACCTGCACCAGCGGCTCGGGGCCCTGGCCCGTGCCGAGGGCGTCACCATGTTCATGGTGCTCAACGCCGCGCTGGCGACCCTGCTGTCCCGCCTCGGCGCGGGCACCGACATCCCGATCGGCACGTCGGTGGCCGGCCGCACCGACGAGAGCCTGGACGAGCTCGTCGGGTTCTTCGTGAACACCCTGGTGCTCCGTACCGACGTGTCGGGCGACCCGTCCTTCCGGGAGATGCTGCGCCGCGTCCGCGAGCAGAACCTGGGTGCCCTCGCCCGCCAGGACGTGCCGTTCGAGCGGCTGGTGGAAGACCTCGCCCCCGCCCGGTCCATGGCCCGCCACCCGCTGTTCCAGGTCATGCTGGGCCTGCAGAACACCGCCGCACCCGTCCTCGACCTGCCGGGGCTGGGCACCGCCCCGCTGCCGGCCGGCGAGCAGCCGGCCAAGTTCGACCTCGACGTCCAGCTCCAGGAGACCTTCGCTCCCCACGGCGGGCCGAACGGCCTGACCGGCGTCATCACCTACGCCGCCGACCTGTTCGACCACAGCACGGTCGTCACGCTCACCGAGCGGCTCGTCCGGCTCCTCGACGCCGTGGCCGCCGACGCCGAACAGCCCGTCACCGGCATCGACCTGCTCAGCGCGGCCGAACGCCGCCAGGTCCTCGTGGAGTGGAACGACACCGCACACGAAGTACCCGCGTCCACGCTCCCGGAGCTGTTCCAGGCACAGGTGGCCCGCACGCCTGACGCCACCGCCGTCGTGTTCGAGGACACGGAGGTGTCCTACGCCGACCTCAACGCGCGCGCCAACCGGCTCGCCCGCCTCCTGGCCGCCCAGGGCGCCGGCCCCGAACAGCTCGTCGCCCTGGCGCTCCCCCGCTCGACCGAGCTCGTCGTCGCGCTCCTGGCCGTACTGAAAACGGGCGCCGCCTACCTGCCCGTCGACCCCGACCACCCGGCCGACCGCATCGCCCACCTGCTCACCGACGCACGTCCGGCGCTCCTGGTCACCACGGGGGCCGTCAACCCGCAGGGGAACGTGCCGCAGGTCGTCCTCGACGACGCGGACACGGCGACCGCCCTCGACGGCCTGCCCGCCGGCGACCTCGACGACGCCGAGCGGCACGACCCGCTGCGGCCCGCGCACCCGGCGTACGTCATCTACACCTCCGGCTCCACGGGACGGCCGAAGGGCGTGACCATCACCCACCAGGGCGTGGTCAACTACATCGCCCGCACCTGGGACGCCTATCCGCACCTCGGCGGAAGCACCCTGCTGCACGCGTCCATCGCCTTCGACCTCGGCGTCACAGCCCTGTACGGCGCGCTCACCAGCGGCGGACGCCTCCACATCGCCACCTGGGACGAGACGCTCCCCGCCACCCTCGCCAGCCACGAGATCACCTTCCTCAAGGCCACCCCCAGTCACCTCGCGTTCCTCCAGACCCTCCCCGGCAACTGGGCGCCCACGGGGCAGCTCATGCTCGGCGGGGAACCGCTGCGCTCGGCGCAACTCCAGCAGTGGCACCGGGACCACCCGGACGTGCCCGTCGTCAATCACTACGGACCGACCGAGACCACCGTCGGCTGCACCGACCACCCCGTGCACCTCGCCGCAGGCGACGCCGGCCGGGGGATCACGCCCATCGGCCGCCCGATGTGGAACACCCGGACCTACGTGCTCGACGCGGCCTTGCGGCCGGTTCCCCCCGGCGTCCCCGGCGAGCTGTACGTCGCCGGCGCCCAGCTCGCCCGCGGATACCTGCACCGCCCCGCGCTCACCGCCGAGCGCTTCGTCGCCAACCCCCACGGCACGCCCGGCGAGCGCATGTACCGCACCGGCGACCTCGCCCGCTGGAACGCCGACGGGCACCTCGAATACCTCGGCCGCGCCGACGACCAGGTCAAGATCCGCGGCTTCCGCATCGAACCCGGCGAGATCGAGGCCGCCTTCACCTCCCACCCCGCCGTCGCCCAGGCCGCCCTGGTCGTCCGCGAGGACCAGCCCGGGGACAAGCGCCTCGTCGGCTACGTCGTCACCGACACCCACACGGACGCCGCCGAACTGCGCGCCCACGTCGCCGGAATGCTGCCCGACTACATGGTGCCGTCGGCGATCGTGGTCCTGGACGCGCTCCCGCTCACCTCGAACGGCAAGCTCGACCGCCGCGCGCTCCCCGCGCCCGCGTACGGGACGACCGAGGGGAGCCGGGAGCCGCGGACCCTCCAGGAACAGCTGCTGTGCCAGGTGTTCGCGGGCATCCTCGGCCTGCCGCACGTCGGGGTGGACGACGACTTCTTCGTGCTCGGCGGCCACTCGCTGCTCGCCGTACGGCTGGTCAGCCGCATCCGCACGGTGCTCGGGGTGGAGGTCCCCATCCGGGCCCTGTTCGAGAGCCCCACGGTCGCCGGACTCGCGGCCCGGCTGGGCGACGCGGGCGAGGCACGGCCCCGGGTCACGCCCAGGCCGCGGCCGGACGTCCTGCCGCCGTCCTTCGCCCAGACCCGGCTGTGGTTCCTGCGTCAACTGGAGGGCGGGAACGCCAACTACAACATCCCGGTGGTCCTGCGCCTGACGGGCGCCCTGGACGCCGAGGCGATGCGTGACGCCCTGCGCGACGTCCTCGTACGGCACGAAGTGCTGCGGACCGTGTTCCCGGCCCCCGACGGCACACCGCGGCAGTCGGTCCTCGCGTCGGAGTCCTTGGCCTTCGACACGCCGCTCGCCGACATCGCCGAGGAGGACCTGCGGGACGAGATCGAGCGGGTCTCGCGCTCCGCGTTCGAGCTGCGCACCGACATCCCGCTGCGCGCCCGGCTGTTCAGGCTGCGCCCGCAGGAACACGTGCTGGTGATCGTGGTGCACCACATCGCCGCCGACGCCTGGTCGTTGGGCCCCCTGGCGAGGGACGTGTCGGCCGCCTACGCCGCCCGCTCCGCCGGCCAGGTCCCCACCTGGGCGCCGCTGCCCGTGCAGTACGCGGACTACACCCTCTGGCAGCGCGACCTCCTCGGAGACCCCGACGACCCCGAGAGCCTGCACAGTGCCCAACTGGCCCACTGGCGGGAGAGGCTGGCCGGGCTGCCGGAAGAACTCGCCCTGCCCGTCGACCGCCCCCGCCCGCGTACGGCCACCCACCGGGGCGGCACCGCCGCCCTGCGCATCGACGCCGCCCTGCACCAGCGGATGACCGCCCTGGCCCGGGCCGAGGGCGTCACCATGTTCATGGTGCTCAACGCCGCACTGGCGACCCTGTTCTCCCGCCTCGGCGCGGGCACCGACATCCCCATCGGCACCCCCGTCGCCGGACGCACCGACGAGAACCTCGACCAGCTCGTCGGCTTCTTCATCAACACCCTCGTCGTCCGCACCGACCTGTCCGGCGACCCCGGCTTCCGCGATGTGCTCCACCGCGTCCGCGACGAGAGCCTGGGCGCCCTCGCCCACCAGGACCTGCCGTTCGAACGCCTGGTGGAGGACCTCGCGCCCGCGCGGTCCACGGGCCGCCACCCGCTCTTCCAGACGATGCTCGTGCTGCAGAACGTCGCACCGGCCACGCTCGACGTGCCCGGACTGGACATCGAGCGGATCGAGGTCGGCGACAACCCCGTCTTCGACCTGTCCTTCGTCGTCGCGGAGGCCTTCGACACCGTGGGCGACGCCGCCGGCGTGAACGGGATCGTCACCTACGCGGCCGACCTCTTCGACCAGGCGACCGTCGACGTGCTCGTCGCACGACTCGTCCAGGTGCTGGACGCGGCAACGGCCGATCCGGACCTTCCTGTTGACCGCCTCGATGTGCTGGGTGCGGATGAGCGCCGGCGCGTCCTGGTGGAGTGGAACGGCACAGCGCGGGACGTGCGGGCGGCGACGCTGCCCGAGCTGTTCGAGGCGCAGGCCGCCGGCACCCCGGACGCGACCGCGGTCGTGTTCGAGGACGTCGAGGTGACCTACGCCGACCTCAACGCCCGCGCCAACCGCCTCGCCCGCCACCTGGCCGAACACGGCGCCGGACCCGAACGACTGGTCGCCGTGGCACTGCCGCGATCCGTCGACCTCGTCGTCGCCCTCCTGGCCGTGACCAAGGCCGGTGCCGCCTACCTGCCCATCGACCCGGCCTACCCCGCCGACCGCATCGCCTACCTCCTCAGCGACGCCCGGCCCGCACTCGTCCTCACCGACGAAGCAACCCGGGAAAAGCTGCCCGCAGTCACCGCCACGCACCTTTCTCTGGACTCCCGGTTGGGGCAAACCCTGGCGGCCCTGCCCGACCACGACCTGACGGACACCGAACGGCACGGTCCTCTGCTCAACGCCCACCCCGCCTACGTCATCTACACCTCCGGCTCCACCGGCCGCCCCAAGGGCGTCACCGTCACCCACCACGGCCTCTCAAGCCTGATCACCGCCCAAACGGACGCCTTCGCCATCACGCCCACGAGCCGCGTCCTGCAATTCGCCTCACCCAGCTTCGACGCCGCCATCGCCGAGATCGCCGTCACCCTCGGCAGTGGAGCCGGCCTCGTCCTCGCGGCCCAGGACGACCTGGTGGACGAGCGTGCGCTGACCCGCCTCCTCGCCGCCGCCAAGGTGACGCATGTGACCCTGCCGCCCGTCATGCTGGCGGGGCTCGCGGCGGACAGCCTGCCCACGGTGACGACGTTGGTGACCGCCGGCGAGGCACTGCGGCCGGACCTGGTCGGCCGGTGGGCGGCAGGGCGGCGCCTCGTCAACGCGTACGGTCCGACGGAGTCCACGGTCTGCACGACGATGGCGGTGCTGACCGACGACAGCGCGGTCCCGTACATCGGGGAGCCGATCGCCAACACCCGGGTGTTCGTGCTGGACGCGGCCCTTCGGCCGGTGCCGGCCGGCGTGGCCGGGGAGCTGTACATATCCGGGGCCGGCCTGGCCCGGGGATACCTCGACCGGCCGGGGCTGACCGCGGAACGGTTCGTGGCCAACCCCTACGGCGGGGACGGCGAGCGCATGTACCGCACCGGCGACCTGGTCCGCTGGAACGCCGAGGGGCAGCTGGAATACCTCGGGCGCACCGACGACCAGGTCAAGATCCGCGGGTTCCGCATCGAACTCGGCGAGATCGAGGCCGCCTTGGCCTCCCACCCGGCCGTCGCCCAGGCGGCAGTGGTCGTGCGCGAGGACCAGCCCGGCGACAAGCGCCTCGTCGGCTACATCGTCCCGGAAACAACCGTGGACAGCCCCGAACTACGCGCCTACGTCGCCGGCCTGCTGCCCGACTACATGGTGCCGGCGGCGATCGTCGCACTCGACGCCCTTCCGCTCACCGCGAACCGCAAACTCGACCGCAAGGCCCTCCCCGCCCCCGACTACACCACCACGGCCACCAGCCGGGGCCCGGCCAACGCCCAGGAAGAAATCCTGTGCGCCCTGGCCGCCGAAGTGCTCGGCCTGCCGTCCGTCGGAATCGACGACAACTTCTTCGAACTCGGCGGACACTCCCTCCTCGCCACACGCCTGATCAGCCGTATCCGATCGACGTTCGCCGTCGAGCTCCCCATCCGGACCCTGTTCGAGGCACCCACCCTCCGCGAACTCGCGGACCGCCTGACCACCACCAGCGCGTCCCGGCCTGCCCTGGTTCCGGCACAGCGGCCGGAGCTCCTGCCGTTGTCGTTCGCCCAGCAACGCTTGTGGTTCCTCAGCGAACTCGAAGGCCCCTCCCCCACCTACAACATCCCCATGGCCCTCCGGCTGACCGGCCCGCTCGACACCGAAGCCCTGCACGCCGCACTCCACGACGTCGTGGCCCGCCACGAAGTCCTGCGCACCGTCATCACCACCGCCGACGGCCGGCCCCACCAGCGCATCATCGACACCGACGAGGTCGGCGACCTTCTCACCGTCACCCCGGTGGCGGAAGACGCTCTGCGAGCGTGGGTGACCGAGGCCGCCGGGCACCGGTTCGACCTGGCCACCGACATCCCCGTACGCATGTCGCTGGCCGAGATCGGTCCCGATGCGCATGTGCTGGTCGTGGTCCTCCACCACATCGCAGGCGACGGCTGGTCCCTCGGCCCCCTGGCACACGACGTCTCGACCGCCTACACCGCCCGCAC
Organism: Streptomyces sp. NPDC046977; assembly: GCF_040644455.1. Lineage (NCBI taxonomy): Bacteria > Bacillati > Actinomycetota > Actinomycetes > Kitasatosporales > Streptomycetaceae > Streptomyces > Streptomyces sp. NPDC046977. Next base: position 461,828 of record NZ_JBEYWO010000001.1, on the reverse strand, counting down.
CACCGGCAACGCACCGGACTGGGAGCCACTGCCCGTCCAATACTCCGACTACAGCCTCTGGCAGCGGGAGTTGCTGGGCGAAGCCTCCGACCCCGGCAGCCTCCTGACCGAGCAACTCACCTACTGGCGCAACGCACTCGACGGAGCACCCGAAGAACTAGCGCTGCCGGTCGACCGGCCCCGTCCGCCCGTGGCCTCCCACCGCGGCGCCACCGTCGACCTCCACATCGACGCCGACATCCACCAGGCGGTCGTGGACCTCGCCCGCGCACACGGCGTCACCGTCTTCATGGTCGTCCAGGCGGCACTGGCCACCCTCCTGAACCGCCTCGGCGCCGGGGACGACATCCCCATCGGCACCCCCATCGCCGGACGCACCGACCAGGCACTCGATGACCTCGTCGGATTCTTCGTCAACACCCTCATCCTGCGCACCGACCTCTCAGGCAACCCCGACTTCACCCAGCTCCTCGAACGCACGCGGGAACGCGCGCTCAACGCCTACGCCCATCAGGACGTGCCATTCGAACGCCTGGTGGAAGAGCTCACCCCCGCCCGGTCCATGGCCCGCCACCCCCTGTTCCAGGTCATGCTCACCCTGCAGAACCTCACCCAAGCCACGCTGGAACTGCCCGGCCTGACCATCGGGGCCCTGCCCACCGGCAGCGGTCCCGCCAAGTTCGATCTGGACGTCCAGCTCAACGAACACCTCACCCACGACGGCAAGCCCGCCGGCCTCCGCGGCGCGATCACCTACGCCACCGACCTGTTCGACCACCACACCGCCGCCGCCCTCGCCGAACGCTTCACACGGGTCCTGCACACCGTCACCGCGCATCCGTCGATGCCGGTCAACCGCGCGGAGGTCCTGGACGCCGCCGAGCGGGACCGGATCCTGGTCCGATGGAACGACACCGCGCGCGACGTTCCCCTCGCGACGCTTCCCGAGCTGTTCCAGTCGCAGGTCGCCCGCACCCCGGACGCGACAGCGGTGGTGTTCGAGGACACGGCACTGTCCTACGCGGAACTCAACACCCGGGCCAACCGGCTCGCCCGCGTTCTCATCGACCGCGGCGTGCGGCCTGAGGACGTCGTCGCTCTGGCGCTGCCACGGTCGATCGATCTCGTTGTCGCCATCCTGGCGGTGATGAAGGCCGGGGGTGCCTACCTGCCGATCGATCCGCGCTATCCCACGGACCGGATCGCCCACATGCTCACCGACGCCCGACCGGCGGTCCTCGTCACCGGCCGGACCACACAGGGCGAACTGCCGCCCACCCACGTTGCGCACCTGTCCCTGGAGGACGCGCACCTGCGGGACGACCTGGTGTCCCGACCCGGCCACGACGTGACCGACACCGAACGCCACGGCCCGCTGCTGCTCGGCCACCCCGCCTACGTCATCTACACCTCCGGCTCGACCGGCACCCCCAAGGGTGTCCTCGTCACCCACCGAGGGGTGCCGAACCTGGCCGCCGACCACATCGACCGCCTCCGGATCGGCCCGGACAGCCGGCTGCTCCAGTTCGCCTCGCCCAGCTTCGACGCCTCGGTGGCCGACATGTGGCCCGCGTGGCTGGCGGGTGCGGCCGTGGTGCTGGCTTCGGCGGACGACATGTCCCCCGGCGCGCCGCTGGCGCAGCTGGTCGCCCGGCAGCACGTCACCCACGCGACCCTGCCGCCCGCGACGCTGCCGCTGCTCGCCTCCGCGGGCGGTCTCCCGGAGGGGATGACGCTGGTGGTCGCAGGTGACGTGTGCCCGCCTGAGACCGCGGAGCGGTGGTCTCGCGACCGGCTCATGCTGAACATCTACGGGCCGACGGAAGCGACGGTCGCCTCGCTGGCCAGCACCCCCCTGTCCGGTGCCGGCGTTCCTCCCATCGGCGCGCCCCTGTGGAACATGAGCGCTTACGTACTGGACTCCGCTCTGCGGCCGGTACCCCCCGGCGTCGCGGGCGAGTTGTACCTGGCCGGCGTGCAGTTGGCCCGGGGCTACGTCAACCGGCCCGCGCTGACCGCCGAGCGGTTCGTCGCCAACCCGTACGGTCAGCCCGGCGAGCGCATGTACCGCACCGGAGACCTCGCCCGGTGGACCGCCGACGGGCAGCTCGAATACCTCGGCCGCACCGACCACCAGGTCAAGATCCGCGGCTTCCGCATCGAACTCGGCGAGGTCGAGGCCGCCCTTGCCGCCCACCCGGCCGTCGCCCAGGCCGCCGTCATCGTCCGCGAGGACCAGCCCGGCGACAAGCGCCTCGTCGGCTACGTCGTCCCGGGAGCAACCGTGGACAGCGCGGAACTGCGCGCCCACGTCGCCGACTTGCTACCGGACTACATGGTGCCGGCGGCGATCGTCGCACTCGACGCGCTCCCGCTCACGGCGAACCGCAAACTGGACCGCAAGGCCCTCCCCGCCCCCGATTACGGTGCCGCATCCACCGGCCGGGGCCCGGCGAACGTCCGGGAGGAGATCCTGTGCGCGGTGTTCGCCGACGTGCTCAACCTGCCCCGGGTCGGGGTCGACGACAACTTCTTCGAGCTCGGCGGGCACTCCCTCCTCGCCGTGACGCTGGTGGAGCGGGCGCGCGAGCGGGGTATCCCCGTGGATGTCCGCTCGCTGTTCGTCAGCCCGACGGTGGCGGCACTGGCCGCGGCCGTCGAAGGGACGGCCGGACACACAGCCGTCCCGCCGAACGGCATCCCCGACGGCGCCACGGCGATCACGCCGGAGATGGTGACGCTGATCGACCTCACCGCTGAGGAGATCGACCGGATCGTCAGCGCCGTTCCCGGAGGGGCGGGCAACGTCGCCGACATCTACCCGCTGGCCCCGCTGCAGGAGGGCATCTTCTTCCACTCCCTGATGGAGGGCGACAACGACAACGACCCCTACGTCCTGCCGATCGCGCTGCGCTTCGACTCCCGGGCACGGGTGGACGCGTTCCTCGCCGCGGTGCAGCGCGTCGTCGACAGACACGACATCCTGCGTACCTCCTTCGCCTGGGAGGGGCTGCGTGAGCCGGTCCAGGTGGTGGCGCGCCGGGCGACGCTCACCGTACGGGAAGCGGACCTCGCCGCAGGGACGGACGACGGCGGCCCGGACACGGCGGAACGGCTCCTCGCAGCGTGCCCGCCGAGCATGGACCTCTCGCGTGGCCCGTTGCTGCGCGCCCATGTGACCCGGCAACCGGGCGGAGAGCACTGGGCGGTGGTCCTCCAGGTCCATCACCTGATCCAGGACCACACCGCGCTGGACGTGGTCATGGGTGAGGTGGCCGCGTTCCTCGACGGGCGGCAGGACACGCTGCCCGAACCGCTGCCGTTCCGGGAGTTCGTCGGGCAGGCCAGGCTGGGAGCGTCCACCCAGGAACACGCGACGTTCTTCGCGGCGCTGCTCGGTGACGTGAGCGAGCCGACCGCTCCGTACGGCGTGCTGGACGTGTTCGGGGACGGCCGTGACGTGACGGAGGCGCGGGCGCCACTGGACGCGGGCCTCGCGGTGCGGCTGCGGGAGCAGGCGCGGCGCCTGGGTGTCAGCCCGGCGACGCTGTTCCACGTCGCGTGGGCGCGCGTTGTGTCGGCCACCTCGGGCCGTGACGACGTGGTGTTCGGCACGGTGCTGTTCGGCCGGATGAACGCGGGGGCCGGCTCGGACCGGGTGCCGGGTCTGTTCATGAACACCCTTCCCGTCCGGATGGACGCGAGTGCCGGGGGTGTCCTGGAGGCGGTCCGGGGGATGCAGCGGCAGCTCGCGGAGCTGCTGGTGCACGAGCACGCCCCGCTGGCGGTGGCCCAGCAGGCCAGCAAGGTGCCCGCCCAGACGCCGCTGTTCACCTCGCTCTTCAACTACCGCCACAGCGAGGCTGCCGCCACCGGCGCCGGACTTGACGGTGTCGCTCTGCTCCAGGCGCGCGAGCGCACCAACTTCCCCGTCGCCGTCAGCATCGACGACACCGGTGAGGGCTTCGTCGTGAAGGCGCAGGCCGTGTCCCTGATCGATCCGGGCGCCCTTGCCGCGATGGTGACCACGGCCGCCGAGGCCATCGTGACGGCACTGGAGACGGCACCGTCGACCGCGCTCAGCCAGGTCGGGGTGCTGGAATCCGGTGAGCGGGACCGGATCCTGACCGAGTGGAACGACACCGCGCGTGCTGTTCCCGCGGCGACGCTTCCCGAGTTGTTCCAGGCGCAGGTGGCCCGCACCCCGGACGCGACCGCGGTGCTGTTCGAGGACACCGAGCTGTCCTACGCGGAGCTGAACGCGCGGGCGAACCGGTTGGCCGGGTTGCTGGCGGCGCGTGGTGCGGGCCCGGAGCAGCGGGTGGCGGTGATGATGGACCGCTCCCCGGATCTCGTCGTCACGCTGCTCGCCGTCCTCAAGTCCGGCGCGGCGTACGTGCCGATCGACCCGGAGTACCCGGCGGAACGCGTGGCCTATGTGCTGGGCGACGCCACGCCGGCGCTGGTGGTGACGACCCGCCAGTTCGAGAGCGTCCTGCCCGAGGGCGTGACGCGGGTGGTGCTGGACGACCCCGCGACCGAACTGCACAGTCAGGCCGACACCGACCCCGACCAGGTGACGCTGTCGGCCCACCCCGCCTACGTCATCTACACCTCAGGCTCCACCGGACGACCCAAGGGCGCCACGGTCCCCCACGCCGGCGTGGTCAACCGGCTCGCCTGGATGCAGCACGCCTACCAACTCACCCCGGGCGACCGCGTCGTGCAGAAGACCCCCTTCGGATTCGACGTATCCGTGTGGGAGTTCTTCTGGCCCCTCCTGGAAGGCGCCACCCTCGTCGTCGCCCGCCCCGGCGGCCACCGGGATCCGGAGTATCTGGCCGAGCTGATCCAGCGCGAACACGTCACCATCGCCCACTTCGTCCCGTCCATGCTCCAGGTGTTCATCGCCGAACCCGCGGCCCACGAGTGCACATCTCTGCGCGCCGTGGTCTGCAGCGGCGAGGCGCTGTCAGCCTCACTGCGCGACCAGTTCCAGGCGGTGCTGCCGATCCCCCTCCACAACCTGTACGGGCCGACCGAGGCGTCCATCGACGTCACCGCCCACACCTGCGAACCCCACACCACCGCTGTGGTGCCCATCGGCCGCCCCATCTGGAACACCCACACCTACGTCCTGGACACCGCACTCCAACCCGTACCCCCCGGCGTCACAGGCGAGCTCTACCTCGCCGGCACCCAACTCGCCCGCGGCTACCTCAACCGACCGAGCCTCACCGCCGAACGCTTCATCGCCAACCCCCACAGCCAGCACGGCGAACGCATGTACCGCACCGGCGACCTCGCCCGCTGGAACACCAACGGAGAGCTCGAATACCTCGGCCGCACCGACCACCAAGTCAAAATCCGCGGCTTCCGCATCGAACTCGGCGAAATCGAAACCGCACTCCTCACCCACCCCGCCGTCGCCCACACCACCGTCATCGTCCGCGAAGACCAACCCGGCGACCAACGCCTCACCGCCTACCTCGTACCGACGAGCGGCACGGACGGCGATGTGGACACCGCGGAGGTCCGCGCAGGCCTGTCAGCCGTGCTGCCGGACTACATGGTCCCCTCCGCGTTCGTCGTCCTGGACGAACTGCCGGTCACGGTGAACGGCAAGCTCGACCGCACGGCACTGCCTGCCCCGGACCACACCACCGGACACACGAGCTGGCAACCGCGCACCACCGAAGAGCACCTGCTCCGCCAGATATTCGCCGACGTCCTCGGCCTTCCCGCGGTCGGCGTTGAGGACAATTTCTTCGAACTCGGCGGGCACTCGCTCCTCGCCGTGCGGCTGTTGGGCGAGATCCGCAACGCCACGGGCACCCAACTGTCGCTCGTGAGCGTGTTCCAGACCCCGACCGTGGCGGGCCTGGCGTCGCTGCTCGGGACCGGCACCGAGGAGGACCTCTTCCAGCCGGTGGTCGCGCTGCGCGGGCACGGAGACCGGCCGCCGCTGTTCTGCCTGCCGCCCGCCAGCGGTTTCGGCCTGCCCTATGTCGGTCTGGTGCGGCACCTGGACGCCGACCGACCCGTGTACGGACTGCAGGCTCCGGGCGTCACCCTGGCGGAGTCGGCCCCGTCCGACCTCGACGCGCTGGTCACCTGGTACGTCGACCACATCACGGGCGTCCAGCCGAGCGGCCCGTACCACCTGCTCGGCTGGTCCATGGGCGGCAACCTCGCCCACGCCGTCGCGGTACGGCTCCAGCAGTCCGGGCACCAGGTGGCCCTGCTGGCCATGATGGACGCCTACCCGCCGGAAGCGGGCACCGTCCATGAGGAGGCCGACGACCACACCGTCCTGGTCCAGCTCCTCCATGCCCTGGGGCGGCCGGTGGACACGACGGACCACCCGCTCACCGTGCCCGGGACACTGAGGATCATCAAGGAGGAGATCGCCGACCTGGAGGAGCTGACCGAGGACCACGTCCGAGGGGTCGTCCAGAACACCCGTGACAACTGGCGCATGGTCCGGCAGACAACGCCGGGACACTTCACCGGCGACATCCTCCACTTCCCCGCGACCGAGACCGGCTACCCGCAGGAGGAGGTCCTCCGGCGGTGGGCACCGTACTTCACCGGGCGTCTGCACATCCATCCCGTCGCCGCCGCGCACAACGACATGACCAAGCCCGAGCCCCTGCGTCAGGTGGGGACCGTGCTGGCCGCCGCCTTGGCGAAGCGTCCACAGTGAACGCGGGGGGCCCACGCGCGATCTCGCGCGTGGGCCCACGCGTCCCATGGCCTGTCCGCCGAAGGCACCGATCGACTGCGAACCGCTCCACGTCAGTCGTGGGAGGATGCCGTCCATGACGTGCATCCGAAGGGGCCGTGCCGCGCAGAACACCAGCTGAGCTGCGGTCGCGGGAACGCGGCCGGCGAAGACCCTGGATGCGGTATCGCGACGTTTCTGGCCTGTCCGGAGCGTCGAACGCCGCCATCCGCGTACTCGAGCGGGAGCGGTTGTCTCCTGGCATCGTGGCAGTGGCGCTGAGCGTGTGGTCCGTGCGCGTGCACGGCACCAGTCGGCGGTGGAGGCCTTGGGAGGCTGAGTTCCTCTGCCGGTGTTGCGGCCAGGGCTGGGCGCGGGACAAGTTGCAAGAGGCCTTGTTCATGCTTCCGCCAAGGGCCGCCGCCGAACTCCGGGCGCACGTGGAGCGCTTGGACGTCGTGCTGCTCGCACGAACGCACAACGAGCCGACGGCGGACCCGGAATCGGCATGGTGGCATCGCAGGCGCTGACCGTGCCCCACACCGCCCAGGAACGACCGAGCCGTGTCCACGAGGGCCGACAAGCGCGCGGATTGGCCTGCCGGGCGGAATCCGCGCCATGGGCACTGGCTGCCGGAGGCCGCGCTTCTCAGCGCGTTCTCAGCCGGCGGGCACCCCGGCGGGCTCGTCAACAGGGACCTCGACACGGGAGCCGATGAGAAACACGCTGGCCAGGCACAGCAGGATCGCTCCGGCGAGGAACGAAGCCCGAGGGCCGATGCCGTAGTAGACCAGTCCTGTCAGCAGGACTCCCAGGGCGCCGGAGCCCACGTTGACCATCTGGAAGGTCATGGAGACCCGGCCGAGCAGACCGGCCGGGACCTGCGACTGGCGGAGTGTGGCCGCGGTGACGTTCCACACCAGGCTCACCGCTCCGTAGCAGGCGACGAACAGCACCGCTGCCGTGGCGGACCCGGCCAGGCCGAGGCCTGCGCAGATGCCCCCCATGATCAGTGAGCCGAGCCACAGCACGCGGACCGGGCCGAGCCGGATTCCCAGGTAGGACGCGAGCGGCACACCGGCGATCCCGCCGACCGCGAACACCGACACCAGCAGGGCGTAGCCGGAGCTTCCCAGTTCCAGCGTGTGCCGCGCGTACAGCACCAGAACGGACATCAGGCCGGCCACCACGAGATTGACCAGAGCGGACATGGCGCACACACGACGCAGCAGAGCGTGCCGCCACAACCAGCCGAGCCCGTTCAGGGCGTCCTCACGCAGGGACCGCCGCTCGGAAGGAGCCTCACCGGACCCGGCCGGACGGCCGCCCGTCATCAGGAGAATGAATCCCGCGGAGGCCATGAATGACAGGGTGTCGATTCCGAGCGGGAGTGCCGGTGTGATCTCGTAAAGGACCGCTCCTACCGGGGCGCCCAGCAGGCTCCCGGCAATCAACCAGCTCGCCTGGAGGCGGGCGTTCGCCTTGGTCAGCGATTCGGGCGCAACCAATGAGGGCACGAGGCCGGCCCAGGAGCCGCTGTAGAGCGTGTGGCCGCAGCCCAGCAGAAAGGCGATCGCGGCCAGCAAGGGGATCGAGAGGGCGTCGAACACCGTGAGGAGCGCGACACCGGCCATGGTCGCTGCCCGCGCCATGTCGACGAGCCACAGCACACGACGGCGCTCGAGCCTGTCGGCGAGGACACCGGACAGCAAACTGACCAGAAGCCACGGAAGTTGTCCGGCGAAAGCCACCAGGGCAACCAGCCGGGCGTCGTCGGTGAGGTCGGCGGTGAGCAGGGGAAGGGCAACCTGCCGCATGCCGTCCCCCAGACTGGAGACGGTCACCGCGGCCCACACGCCGTAGAACTGCCGCGGCAGTTGCAGGCGGGGCTTTCGTCCTGGAAATCGCATAGGAGGTTTCGGTAGATCAGTGGACCTGGACATCAGGGGGTCGAGAGCGCGAATCCGGGGATCTCTGGGAAGGCCGCGATGACCGCGACGGCCGGATCGCAATCCAACCTCAATGGTTCGCCCATTTTTTCACCAAACACAACACACCGGCGAGCACAAGATCATCGGCGGGTTTACGGTGCCCGAACTCTTGGGGATCCCCGACGTCCCCCAACACTGAACGCGCGGACGCGGAGCGGATCGCGGCCCTGGGGCCGGCTGATCCGCTCCGCGTCCGCGCGTGAGCCGCGGTAACGCTGCTACCACTCGCTCTTGCGGGGCGCGACATCGATACGACCTGTAGGCGACTGGTCGCCTACAGGACGTCACGGAGATGCAGCCGTCGCGGACACCAGGTCAGCTCTCCGGCATCACAGGTGAGTCGACGTCCAGGTCGGCGAGTGATGCGCCGTACGCGGCGAACCGCTCGCCGTCCCACAGGGGGGCCGGCACGCCGGGAACGGGCTCGTCGCCCCGCATGAAGAGGACCTCGGGGCCACCGGGGGTGAACAGGAAGAGCATCTTGGCGTGACGGGTGCTCTTGTTCAGGAAGCGGTGCCGGATGCCCGGCGGGACGTAGAGGAAGTCCCCCGACCGCGCGATGATCTTCTCGTCGCCGTTGAGGAACTCCAGTTCACCGTCCAGCAGGTAGAAGGCTTCGCTGTTGCGGTTGTGGACATGTGCCACCGGCCCCGCGCCGGGCGGTACATCCGCCTCGACGAAGCCCAGGTGCCCGTCGGTGATGTCGGTGTGGACCTTGACGGAGTAGACGTTGTCGGACACCCACTTGGTGATGCCTTCGCCGGCGGGCACATGGATGGCTCCACGTTTCGTCCAGCGAGGGTCGTCGGTGTCTATTTGCGGCATGGGAAGGCTCACCCAGGACTCCTCACAGGGAAGCAGGCGCGGTCGACCCCGGCGCCTGACAGTTGTCAGATTAGCCGCCCCTGACAGCTGTCAGGACCGGGGGTCCCACCCCGAGCCGCAGCACACCCGGCCGGACCGCTGCCCGCCCCCGTCAAGGGGCGACGGTAATCTTCCGATCGGACGCCGCATCTCGTCGCCGAGAAGAGGCTTGTCGCGAACCGTGAGGAAAGTGAAGGAACTTACGGCGCCCGCCGGCATTCCGCCGCTCGGCCCGTAAGAAATCAGAAGGATGAGTTGGGGTGTCAATGGCGCAACAAGGCGCGACGGACGACAGGTCGGACCACACCCGCCGGACGAGAGCGCCGCAGGTCGACCTCGACGATTCCGAGATCCTTCGGCGCGGACTCGAAGCATTCGCCGAATTGGGCTACTCGGGCGCGTCCGTGCGCGAACTGGCCAAGCGCCTGGGGGTCAACCACAACTTCATCAACGACCGCTTCGGATCGAAGGAGAAGTTCTGGCGCGCGGCGCTCGACCATGCCCTCAGGGCACCGATCCAGCAGCTCATCACCATCCTCGACGGCGACCTCGAGGACGTCGAGAAGTTCACATGCGTGGTCAGGACCTTCCATTCCCTGGCCGCGAACATGCCCCACGCCAACCGCATCGTCTCCGACGAGTCCGTTTTCGCGTCCGACCGGCTGAACTATCTCTACAGCGAGTACACCGGCCGATTCGTGGAGAGGCTCGAACCACTCGCCCAGCGGCTCATCGCTTCGGGCCGGATGCCGGCCATGAGTATGGACGTCCTGTTCAGCGCACTCACCGGGCCCGCGGTCGTCATGACCCAAAGGCAACTCGTGCACCGGATGAATGAAGCGGCGGATTCATCGGCCGACGAGTGGCGGCAAAAGACCGCGGCCCTGGCCGAGGTGGTCATTCGAGGGCTGCTCGGCTGAAGGGCCGTTCGCCTGGAGCCTCCGGGCCGCGATTTATTTCACGAGTAAAACACCTGTTAAGCTTGTGGGCATGCCGAACCTCCTCCACCCCCTCCGCGACGCCCTGCGGCTGCGCGCGGTCAAGGACCTCTGGCACCAGCGGGCCGTCAGCGTGGTCGTCGCCGTGGGGATCGTGGAGGGGGTGCTGCTGGCCCTGGGGCGGCTGGACCTGGTGCTCTACGCGGCGGGCGGCGGGCTGTGCGCGCTGTACGGGCACGGGCTGCCGTACGCCGCGCGGGCGCGCACGCTCGCGCTGGTCGTGCTGGGCATGGCGGCCGGCGGCGCGGTCGCGCTGACGACCGCCGCGCTGACCGACGCGACGGCGGTACGGGTCGCCGTCGCGTCGGCGCTTGCCGCGGCGCACAAGGTGGTGTGCGACGCGACGCGGATCGGGCCCCCCGGGAACGTGATCTTCACCTTCGTCGCGGCGAGCGCCGCGTTCGTCCCGCAGACCCCGGCACAGGTGCCCGCGCACGTGGGGCTGATGGTGCTGGGCGGGGCCGTCGCCTGGCTGGTGGGCATGGCGCCGGCGCTGGTGCGCCCGCACGGCCCCGAGCGCGCCGCCGTGGTGCGGGCGCTGGAGGCACGGGCGCGGGTCCTGGCCAGCGACGGGACCACGGCGCGCGCCCGGCACGAGGCGACCGCGGCCGTGAACGCCGCGTGGCACACGCTGCGGGCCGCCGGGCCGGGCGCCCACCGCGCGGGGCTGGAGCGACTGCTGGCCCGCGCCGATGCCACCGGCCCCGCGGGCGCGCGACGACTCTCCGCCTGGGCCCGGGAACTGCGCACGGCGCGGGCCCTGCCGGAGGACACGGGCGCCGCGCCGGTCACGGAAGCCCCCACCGGGCCGTTGACGGCACCGTTCCGGGGCCCCTCGATGCGGCACCTGGCCCCGATCGGCCTGCGGGTCGGCCTCGGCAGCGCGGCGGCGGGCTGGGTGTCGACGGCGCTCGGCGTGGACCGTCCGTACTGGGCCGTCGTGACCGCCGCCGCCGTGCTGGCCGCCAACACCACCCTGTCCTGGCAGCGGGCGCTCCAGCGCGTCCTGGGCAACCTGCTGGGTGTGCTGCTGTTCACCGCGCTCGTGCCCTTCACGGCCACCGGCGCGGGTGCCCTGATCGTGACCGCGCTGGCGTGCAACTTCGCGGCGGAGGCCACCATCGCCCGCAACTACTGGCTGGCCAGCGCCTTCGTGACGCCGATGGCCATGATCATGACCGAGTTCGCCGGCCTGCAGCCCGCGGGCCGGCTGGTCGCCGACCGCTGGCTGGACACCGTCGTGGGCGCGGCCGCCGGGCTCGTGGTGTGCTTCGCGGTTCCGAACCGGCGTGCCGGACGGCGGGTCGGCACCGCCCTGGACCTCCTGGAGGACGAGCTCGCCGCCCCGCTGCCCAGGGAGCCCCGGCTCACCGCGGCCCTGCTGGAACTGCGCGAGGCCGCCGACACCGCCTCCGGCGAGTGGTGGAGCGGCCCCCTGCCCGAGGAGCGGATCACCGACGCGGAACGGCGCGGGCACCTCGCACTGGCGGTCCGCCGCGGTGGCCGGTCCGTCACCGCTGCTTGACGACGCGTACGATCATGCGGACGCCGCCGGAGCCGCCGGCGTACGAGGGAAGGACATCGCGCGTGGAGGACGCCGTCGCGACGGTGCTGCGCCAGTGGCAGGACGTGCACCCGGAGCTGGACTTCGCGCCCGTCGCCGTGATCGGGCGCCTGAACCGGAGCACCGCGCTCCTGCAACTCGCCGTCGACGCGCCACTGAACCGCGAGGGCCTCACCCGACCGGAGTACGACATCCTCTGCGCGCTGCGCCGCGTCGGCGGCGAATTGACGCCCGGACGTCTGGCACGTGAAACCTTCGCGTCGGGGGCGGCGGTCACCAAGCGGATCAAGGTGCTGGAGGAGCGCGGCCTGATCGGGCGCCGCCCGGACGACCGCGACCGCCGGGTCTCGCACCTGCGGCTGACCCCCACCGGCCTGGCGCTGGTGGACCGCCTGCTCCCGGAACAGCTCGCGTACGAGGAGGGACTGCTGTCCGGGCTGCCGGACGGACGGCGTCACGAGCTGGCCGAAATCCTCGGCGAACTGCTGCTGCTGCTCGAAGGCCGCTTGGGCGCGCTTTCCGGGTGAAGCGGCACCGAACGGCACGGCGCCCCCAGTGATTCAGCGAGCGCACATCTCCACGCTCCGCAAAGGACATGCCAAGGCAAGACGCCGACGGGACAGATAGGGGTGTCCCCGTCCCCCTGACCAGGGAATCGCGCCATGACCGCTTCGTACGAACTCGCTCCCGTTGTCGACAACGTAGGCGAACGCCCCCGCTATTCGGTGAGCCTCGCCCAGGACGAGGCCGAGGTGCGGGCCGCGCAGCGTCTGCGGCACCAGGTGTTCGCCGGGGAAATGGGGGCCGTGCTGGACACGCCCGAACCGGGCCTGGACGTCGACGCCCTCGACGCCTTCTGCGACCACCTGCTGGTGAAGGACGACCACACCGGCGACGTGGTGGGCACCTACCGGCTGCTGACCCCCGCCAACGCCCGCCGCGCGGGGCGCACGTACTCCGAGAGCGAGTTCGACCTCGCCCGGCTCGCCCCGATCCAGCACGACCTCGTCGAGGTCGGCCGCTCCTGCGTGCACCCCGACCACCGCGACGGTGCCGTCGTCGCGCTGATGTGGGGCGGCATCACCCGCTACATGGCGACCACCGGCCACAACTGGCTGGCCGGCTGCTGCTCGGTGCCGCTCGCCGACGGCGGCTCGGCCGCTGCCGGTGTCTGGGACCGGGTCTCGGCGAAGTACATGGCGCCCGAGGAGTACCGGGTCACCCCGCACCGCCCCTGGGACCCGACGGGCCTGGCCCGCCCGGCCCGCACCACGCTGCCCGCGCTGCTCCGCGGCTACCTGCGGCTGGGCGCCTGGATCTGCGGCGAGCCCGCCTACGACCCGGAGTTCGGTGTCGCCGACCTGTTCATCCTGCTGTCGCTGGAGCGCACGGACGAGCGCTACCTGCGCCACTTCGGCGCAATCGGTTCGCTCGGCTCCCTCGGAAGCTCCTGATGGCCGCGACGTGGTGGTCGCCGGTCTCGCCCTGCACCCCGCAGGCGTGCGTGACCGGCGAAGGTCCCCTGGTGGGCCGGCTGCGCCGGACGCTGCGCTACGTCACCGTGGCCGTGGTCCTGCTGATCGGGATCGTCCTTGCCGTGCCGGTGGCCGTGCTCTGCCCTCCGGCGTTGCGCGACTCCCTGGTCCGCACGTGGATGCGGTCGGTGGTGACGGCCTTCGGCATGGAGGTCCGGGTGCCGGTCCCGCCGGCGGCGCGCGAGCGCGGCCGGGGGCTGCTGGTGGTCGCCAACCACGTGTCCTGGATGGACATCCTGCTGATCGCCTCCGTCTTCCCGGGACGCAACGTCGCCAAGTCGGAGATCCGGGGCTGGCCGGTACTCGGCCCGCTGTGCGTGCTCGGCCGGACGATCTTCATCGACCGCGAACGGTTCCGGACCCTGCCGGACACCGTCGGCGAGGTGCGGGAGGCGCTGCGCGGCGGGGCCACGGTCGTCGCCTTCCCGGAGGGCAGCACCTGGTGCGGCCGTGAGGAGGGCCGCTACCGCCGTGCGCTGTTCCAGGCGGCAGTGGACGCGGGTGCCGACGTGCAGCCCATCCGGATCCACTACCGGCTGGCGGACGGGACGCGCAGCATGGCCCCGGCGTTCGTCGGGGAGGACACGCTGATGGACTCGGTGCACCGGGTGGTGGCGGGCCGCGGGCTGAACGCCGAGGTGTCGGTGCTCCCGGCGATCCCCGCGGGCACGTGGGCCGACCGCCGGGCCCTCGCCCTCGCGGCGGACCGGGCGGCGCACCAGGTCGAGGTGCCCGCGGCGCGGCAGCCGGTGCCACTGCCGGTACCGGCGTCGGCCGAGGTGATCGAGGTCGTCGAGGTGGCGCCGCCGGTCGTCATCCCGTCCCCCGTCGTGCAACCGGCCGAGCCGGCCGCGAGTCTCCCGTAACACCCAGCGCCTGCGACTCCCCCGGTGCCCGTCCCCGCCTCCGCGGGGGCGGGCACCGTCGCGTCGCGCGCAACGACCGCCGCCGGCCCCCGCGTTGGGGCCGCGCCATGCCCTCTTGTCGGGGCCCTCTCCAGTCATGACAATGTGCATGCCAAAACCGAAAGAACTTCGGTCTCGAGAGGACCCCCCACATGAAACGACCTCTCAGAGGTGCCTTGGCGGCCGTTCTGACCGCCCTCGCGGCAGTCGCCTGCCTCGGGTTGTCCACCGCGCCCGCCTCGGCCACGAGCCGGGACGCCACCGGTGTACGGACCGCTGTGCCCGTCACACCCGCCGCGCCCGCCGCGGTCACCGTGAACTTCGCCGGCACGGTGTCGCTCAGCAACTGCTCCGGCTCGCTCATCCGCTTCCCGGCCTCGGCGTCCACCGACCCCGCCCTGGTGCTCTCCAACGGCCACTGCCTCACCAGCGGCTTCCTGGACCCCGGCGAGGTGCTGCTCAACCAGTCCTCGACCCGCACCTTCGGGCTGCTCAACGCCTCGGGCCGCAACGTCGCCACACTGCGGGCCACCAAACTCGCCTACGCGACGATGACCGACACCGACATCTCGGTGTACCAACTCAACCGCACCTACGCGCAGATCCAGTCCTCCTACGGCATCTCCGCGCTGGAGCTCTCGGCCGCCCATCCCGTGCAGGGCGCCGCGATCAAAGTGGTCTCCGGCTACTGGAAGACCATCTACACCTGCAACATCGACGGCTTCGTCCACCGGCTCAAGGAGGGCGACTGGACCTGGAAGGACTCGGTCCGCTACACCTCCGCGTGCAACACCATCGGCGGCACCTCCGGTTCACCGGTGATCGACACCTCGACCGGCAAGGTCGTGGCGATCAACAACACGGGCAACGAGGACGGCGGCCGCTGCACCCTCAACAATCCCTGCGAGGTGGACCAGAACGGCACCGTCACGGTCCGCCAGGGCATCAACTACGCCGAGGAGACCTACGGGATCGGCGCGTGCGTGACCACCGGGAACCAGTTCAACCTCGGCCTGGCGGGGTGCACGCTCCCCAAGCCGTGACGCCCCCGGCGCCGCTCAGCGCCCGTACATCGCGTCGATCTCGGCGGCGTAGGCCTCCTCGACGGCCCGCCGGACGAGCTTGCGCGACGGGGTGACCAGACCCTCCTCCTCGGTGAAGGAGGCGGCCAGCACGCGGAAGGCACGGATCGACTCCGCCTTCGACACCCGCGTGTTGGCCGCCGACACCGCGCGCCGCACCTCCGCCTCCACCTCCGGGTCGCGCACCAGCTCGCGCAGTCCGGCCGGTGGCCTGCCGCGCAGCCGCAGCCAGCGTGCGGCGGCCTCGCCGTCGAGGGTCACCAGCGCGGTGACGAAGGGCCGGTCGTTGCCTATGACCAGGCAGTGCTCGATCAAGGGGTGCTCGCGGACGCGTTCCTCCAGGACCGCGGGCGAGAGGTTCTTGCCGCTGGTCGTGACGATGATCTCCTTCTTGCGGCCGGTGATCGTCAGATAGCCCTGCTCGTCCAGGAAACCGAGGTCGCCGGTGGCGAGCCAGCCCTCGCGCAGCGCCTCGGCGGTGCCCTGCGGGTCGCCGAGGTAGCCGGAGAAGACCGTCGGGCCGCGCAGCAGGATCTCGTCCTGCTCGGAGATCAGCACCGAGGTGCCGGGCACGGGGTGCCCGACCGTGCCGTAGCGCACCTTGCCGGGCGGGTTGGCGGTGGCGGCGGAGGTGGACTCGGTCAGCCCGTACCCCTCGTAGACCGTCACGCCCGCGCCCTCGAAGAACAGCCCCAGCCGGCGCCCCATCGTCGAGCCGCCGCTGACCGCGTTGCGGACCCGGCCGCCCAGGGCCTCGCGCACCCTGGCGTACACCAGCCGGTCGTAGATCCGGTGCAGGACGCGCAGCGCCGCGCTCGGCCCGGGGCCGGTGCCGAAGGCGCGCCGCTCGCGGGCCTCGGCGAAGCGCACCGCGACGTCGGCGGCCCGGTCGAAGACGCCGAGGTTGCCGCCCTCCTCGGCCTTGGACCGCGCGGCGTTGAAGACCTTCTCGAAGACGTACGGGACGGCGAGCATGAACGTCGGCCGGAAGTCGGCGAGATCTGGCAGCAGGGCTGCCGCCGACATGTCCGGCTGGTGGCCCAGCCGCACCCCGGCCCGGACCGCGCAGATCTGGATCATGCGGCCGAAGACGTGCGACAGCGGCAGGAAGAGCAGCACCGAGGGCGGCTCCGCGGTGCCGGTCTCGAAGATCGGCCGCCAGTGGGCGATGACGTTGTCGCACTCGGCCATGAAGTTGCCGTGGGTGAGCACGCAGCCGCGCGGGCGGCCGGTGGTCCCCGAGGTGTAGATCACGGTGGCTACCGCGTCGGGGGTGACCGCCAGCCGGTGCCGGTGGACCACGTCCTCGCCGACCCGCTCGCCGTCGGCCATGAGCTGCTTGACGGCCCCGTTGTCCAGCTGCCAGACCCGCGTCACGGCGGGCAGGTGCTCGATCACCGAGCCGAGGGTCATGGCGTGGTCCTCGTGCTCCAGCACGCAGCCGACCGCACCGGTGTCGTGCAGGATCCAGCGCAGCTGCCCGGCCGAGGAGGTGGGGTAGACCGGCACCGGCTGCGCCCCGATCGTCCACAGGGCGAAGTCGAAGAGGGTCCACTCGTACCGGGTCCGCGACATGATCGCGACCCGGTCGCCGAAGCGCACGCCGTGCGCGAGCAGTCCCCGCGCCAGCGCCATGACCTCGTCACGGAACGTGGCGGCGGTCACGTCCTGCCACCGGCCGTCCTCCTTGCGGCCCATCCGCACCTCGTCCGGCACCCGCGCCGCGTCCTCGAACACGATGTCGGCGAGCCCGCCGACATGGGTCGCGGGGACCAGTGCGGGCAGACTGAAGGCGCGCACGCGTGCTCCTCGTGGGGTTGGAGCGGGCCGGGAGCGTAACGTAACCGATCTCTCACGCACTGTCCGGCCGGGGCCGGGCGGAACGGGGCTTCTTCACCAAACCTCCCCCCACGGGCGATCCCGAGAGATCATGGGATCAGGAGGTGACTCCATGACCACCAGGATCCGACTCCACGGCGGCCCCGGGGACGGTCTCACACTCGGCATCGCCCTGGTAGCCGGGGGCCCGCCCCCCGAGGGCATCCTGTACGACCCGATGGCGATCACCGTGCAGGACGCCGGGCTGCACCAGGCGTGGCCCGACAGTGCGGCCTTCTACAAGCGCCTGGAGCACATGGCCGACGAGCCCTGGGACTACGCGTACGAGAGCGAGGCCACCGCGCCCCTCGAGTGATCCCGCGCCCCAAGGCTGTCACGTCACGTTCGTGGTCACGCGGAGCGACCGCGCGGCGTGGGAGCACGGGACCAAAGTCCTCAGGACCGCCGAGTTTTTGGCCGTCCGCCTCCGCGTTTCGTACAGTTCCCCAGGAAGCAGCGGGAACACACGAACCAGGGACGACGGCGGGCATGACGGCGACCGAGAACGAGCAGGGCACGGCAACGGCGTGGGAGGGCGTCCCCGGCATCGACCCGGAGCGTCTGGAGCTGTGCCTCAGCGTCCTGCGGGAGCTGGACGACCTGCCGGTGGACCACCCGGACGCGATCACCGTCCGCAAGGCCACGGCGGGCATCTACCGGACCGTGAAGCAGCGCCGCCGCCAGGAGCGGCGGGCGTCCAAGACCGCCCACGACAAGTTCGTCACCGAGGCCACCGCGACCGGCTCGGCGGAGCGCATCGACGACGAGACCCAGGGGCTGCTGCCCTCCTCGTCGACGCTGGGCGAGATCGCGGGCGTGCTGCAGCGGCCGCGCTCCTGCTACGTGTGCAAGCAGCGCTACGTCGAGGTGGACGCCTTCTACCACCAGCTGTGCCAGTCGTGCGCCGCCTTCAACCGCGCCCGGCGCGACGCCCGCACCGACCTGACCGGCCGGCGCGCGCTGCTGACCGGCGGCCGGGCGAAGATCGGCATGTACATCGCGCTGCGCCTGCTGCGCGACGGCGCGCACACGACGATCACCACGCGCTTCCCGGCCGACGCGATCCGCCGCTTCAAGGCGATGCCCGACAGCGACGAGTGGATCAGCCGGCTGAAGATCGTCGGCATCGACCTGCGCGACCCGGCCCAGGTCGTGGCGCTGGCCGACTCCGTCGCCGCCGAGGGCCCGCTCGACGTCCTGATCAACAACGCGGCGCAGACCGTGCGCCGTTCCCCGCAGGCGTACGCCGAGCTGGTGGCCGCCGAGTCGGCGCCGCTGCCCGCCGGCGAACTGCCCGTCTCCGAGGTCCTCGGCACGTTCGGGAGCGGCGCCCAGCCGGCCCTGCCCGGCCCGCGCCGGGACGGCGCGGCGCGCGCCCAGGAGGTCACGGAGCTGGCACTCGTCAGCGGTTCGGCCTCGCTCGCCCGGATCGAGGCGGGCACCGCGATCGACGCCGGCGGCCTGATCCCCGACCTGGACGCGGAGAACAGCTGGAGCCGCGCGGTCGGCGAGGTCGACCCGGTCGAGATGCTCGAAGTGCAGCTGTGCAACGAGACCGCCCCGTTCATCCTGGTCAGCCGGTTGCGCCCGGCCATGGCCGCCTCGCCCGCGCGCCGCACCTACGTGGTGAACGTCTCCGCCATGGAGGGCAAGTTCAGCCGCGGTTACAAGGGCGCCGGCCACCCGCACACCAACATGGCCAAGGCGTCCCTCAACATGCTGACCCGCACCAGCGCGCGGGAGATGCTGGAGACCGACGGCATCCTGATGACCAGCGTCGACACCGGCTGGATCACCGACGAGCGGCCGCACCCGGAGAAGTCCCGGCTCGCCGACGAGGGCTTCCACGCCCCGCTCGACCTCATCGACGGCGCGGCCCGGGTCTACGACCCGATCGTCCGCGGCGAACTCGGCGAGGACCTGCACGGGGTCTTCCTCAAGGACTACGCGCCGACCGAGTGGTGAGGCCGCGCGGCCGGGCGGGACGGGCGGCGCGCGACTACGATCGACGGTGTGGCTGAGCGCCGACTCGCGCCGTCCGCGCCCGAACTCGTGCTGGAGACCGCCGGGGACACCCTGGTCCTGGTCCCGGGCAGGAGGTACCGCGTCGGCCGTGACCCGGACAGCGAGATCGTCCTCGACGACCCCCGTGTCTCCTGGCACCACGCCGTCCTCCGCACGGTCGCCGGGCAGTGGGTCCTGGAGGACGCCGGGAGTTCCAACGGCACCTTCGCGGACGGCAGGTACGTCCGCCAGTGGGGTGTGGGCGCGGGCAGCGTCGTCCGCTTCGGACATCCGCTGACCGGGCCGTGGGCCCGGCTGACCCGGGCCTCGGCCGCACCGGTCTACCGTCCGCCCCCGATTGCCTCGCCACTGGCGACCGGCACGTTCCGGCAGCCGACGTCGGTGCGGCCGCTGCCCGACGACACGATCCACATCGGGCGTGCGCCCGACAACGACCTGGTCGTCGAGGACCTGCTGGTCTCCCAGCACCACGCGGAACTGCGGGCGCTGGCCGGCGGCGGCTACGAGATCGTCGACCTGCGCAGCCACAACGGCACCTATCTGGACGGCCAGCCCGTGGAGCGGGCGACGGTGCACCAGGGCGACATCATCGACGTCGGCCACGCGGTCTTCCGGCTGGTCGGCGACAAACTCCAGCAGTTCACCGACACCGGCGAGGTGTCGCTGTGCGTCCGCGACCTGTCGGTGACGGTGGAGGGCGGCAGCAGGACGCTGCTGGACGACATCTCCTTCCCCGTCGGCGAGAAGAGCCTGCTGGCCGTCGTGGGCCCGAGCGGTTCCGGCAAGTCGACACTGCTCAACGCGCTGACGGGGCTGCGCCCGGCGGATCGCGGCACGGTGCTCTACGACGGCCGGGATCTCTACCGCGAGTACGCCGATCTGCGCCAGCGCATCGGCCTCGTCCCGCAGGACGACATCCTTCATCTCCAACTTCCCGTCCGCCGCGCCCTGTTGTACGCCGCCGAGCTGCGCTTCCCCGGCGACACCGCGCGGGAGGAACGGGAGGCCCGGGTCGACGAGGTGATCGCCGAACTCGGCTTGCGGGCCCGCGTCGACCAGCCCGTCCACACCCTCTCCGGCGGCCAGCGCAAGCGCGTCAGCGTGGCGCTGGAACTGCTGACCAAGCCGTCCCTGCTCTTCCTGGACGAGCCCACCTCGGGCCTGGACCCGGGAATGGACCGCTCGGTCATGACAATGCTGCGCGGGCTCGCCGACGACGGCCGCACGGTGGTCGTCGTGACCCACAGCGTGCTCAGCCTGGAGGTCTGCGACCGGCTGCTGGTCATGGCGCCGGGCGGACGCATGGCGTACTACGGCCCGCCGGACGAGACACTGCCGTTCTTCGGCTTCCGGCAGTGGCCGGAGGCTTTCGAGGCGTTCGAGAACGAACGGCGGCGGGACTGGGCGGGCCAGTACGAGTCCTCCACGCTGCACGACGAGTACGTCACCGACGCGATGGAGCAGATGGAGCCGCCCGGCCCCACCTCCCGCCCGGCCGTGGCACCGCCCAAGCCCCAGCACTGGGGCGGCCAGTGGTGGACGCTGGTGCGCCGCTACACCGCGTCGCTGGCGGCCGACCGCACGTTCCTGGCGATCATGATCGCGCTCCCGTTCGTCATGGGAGGCATGGCGCGCGCCTTGGCCGGTGACGCGCTGACGCAGCAGAACACGCTCAACGTGCTGCTGATCCTGTGTGTCGGCGCGGTGCTCACGGGCGCCGCCAACGCGGTGCGCGAACTGGTCAAGGAACGGGTGATCTACCGGCGGGAGCGGGCGGTCGGCCTGTCCCGGTCCGCCTATCTCTGCTCCAAGATCGCGGTGCTGGGCCTGATCACGGTCGTCCAGGCGGTCGTCCTGACGATGGTCGCGCTCGTCGGGGCCCGGCTCAGACCCGGCGGCGGCAGCGGGGTGCTCACCAGCCCGCTGCTGGAGATCACGGCGGCCGCGGCACTGCTGGCCTTCACCTCGATGATGCTCGGCCTGGTCGTCTCGGCGCTGGTGCGCAAGGAGGAGGTGACCATGCCGCTGCTGGTGCTGGTCGCCCTCGTGCAGGTCGTCTTCTGCGGCGCGCTGCTGAAACTGCACGGGGTGCCGGGGCTGGAGCAGTTCTCCTGGCTGGTGCCCGCGCGCTGGGGGCTCGCGGCGATGGCCGCGACACTCGATCTCGGCGCCCTCGTCCCGGGCCGCATCACCTCCGACCCGCTGTTCCGGCCCGACCCCTGGGTGTGGGCCCTGGACATGGGCGCGATGGCCGCCCTGTCGGTCGTCATGGCCTTCGTCGTCGCCCGCCTCCTGCGCCGCCAGGAGCCGGCTGTCATGCGCCGCTAGGCACCGCGGCGGGCGCGTCCCCAGGAGTGCCCCCTGATCCGCCCGCGCGGCAAGGCTGCCGCGAAGGCCGGTCACGGGACTTCTGCCGCGGCAACGCCGACCGCCGACGCCGCCGGTGTCTGCGGGCGCCGGCAGGATCCGGCCGCCAGGCGCACATGGGCCTGGGGGCCCGCCACCGCCGTGGACGGGCCCCTCGGCGCGAAGCCGCCGAGGACGCCGGTGCCGCAGGGTCGCCGGACGCCAGGCCAGCACGTCATACGCGGGTGGGCCCGTCGTCCCGTCACCGCGGCGGGGGTCTCCACCGGGCCTCGATCCGCCTCGGCGGCGCCGCGCTCGCACGGCGGTGACGGCACCCCAGCCACAGCAGGGCCGACCACGGACGGCGGAGCTGCCGGTGCCCGAGGCGTCGCCGACGCCGAGGCAACAGCAGCCGACCGCCAGGCCCAAGTGGAACCGTCGCCCCCTCACCGCGGCGGGCAGGCCCCTGCGATCCCGCCCCGCGGCAAGACCAAACACGAGCGACAGAGCCGCCGAGGCCTGCCGGTGTCACGCCGGCGCCCGTCCGCTCATCACCGCGGCGGGCCCGACCCCCGGCCGCGCCACGCCCGCACGGCAAGGCCGCCGAGGCCGGTCACCCGCACCACGCCGCGGCAAGACCGACCGCGCACGACCGAACCGCCAGTGCCCAACGAGACGCCACGCCGCAGCGACAAGAGAAAACCGCCGCCAGGCGCACGCAAACCCGTCACCGCGGCGGGCCCGACCCCCGGTCGCGCCACGCCCGCACGGCAAGGCTGCCGAGGAAACCGGTCACCGCACCCCACGCCGCGGCAAGACCGACCGCGCACGACCGAACCGCCAGTGCCCAACGGGACGCCACGCCGCAGCGGCAAGAGAAGACCGCCGCCAGGCGCACGCAAACCCGTCACCGCGGCGGGCGGGGCCCCCGGCCGTGCCGCGCCCGCGCGGCGAGGCTGCCGAGGAAACCGGTCACCGCACCCCACGCCGCGGCGAGGCCGACCGCGGCGGCCAGGTCGGGGACGAGGACGACGGAGCCGCCGAGGCCGCCGGTGTCCGAGGGGTCGCCGATACCGAAGAGGGAGAGGCCGTAGTGGGCGTCGATCCAGGTGAGGAGGCCGACCAGCAGCATGGCGGCCGCGGCGGCCAGCGCCAGGCGGACGGCGTTGCGGAGGTGCCCGGCGCCCGGAGGGGCGTGGCGGGCGGAGGCCCATCCGGCGGCGAGCATGGCGACGGTGGCGGCCACGAGGAGCCACCAGGCGCGGCCGTCCTGCCGGGTGAGGGAGGCGAGGTCGAGGGTGACGTCGCCGTCGCCGCCGGTGCGCAGGACCCGGGCGAGCGGCTCGGGCACCGGTAGTCCGAGGGCGCCCTTCACATGGCCGTGCCAGCTCGCGCCGAGGCCCAGTCCGAAGGCGAGCCAGGCGAGGTTGGGCAGTCCGAGGAAGACGACGGCGAGGGTGTCGCCCGCGTCCGTCCGGGTGTCGGCCGTGACGAGGGCGGCGATCAGCGCCGCGACGACGTACGCCAGGAGGACCGCGGTCATCGCGCGGGCGGCGGGCCGTACCGCGGCGTGGGGCGGCCCGAGCCGGGGCGGGAGCGGGACGCGCCGTGAGACGGCGAGCGCGAGCAGGAGGACGACGACCAGCCACAGCAGGCCGAGTCCCACGGTGGTACCGACCAGGGCGTGGAAGCCGACGGTCGGGGTGGTGCCCAGCAATTGGGCGATCTCGTCGAGGTACTCGTTGCCCGCGGTGAGGGCGAAGCTGTGCCGGGCGCCGAAGGCGATCAGCAGGAGGGCGAGGATCCACAGCAGGGCGGTTCGCAGGACGAGCCGCAGCAGGTGGCCGCCCGAGAGCGCGGCATGGGTCCGCAGGGGCCGCAGGAACACGTAGGCGGTCACCAGGGCCCCCGCCAGCGCCACCGAGAGCGGGACGGCGGTGATGCCCGCCTGCGTCTCGGCGATGAAGCCCGCGCCGCCGTCGAGCGCGACCCGTCCGCTGACCGCCATGACCACGGTCGCGGCTATGACGGGGACGAAGGCGCCCTGCGGCAGTTCCGAGGCGCCCGCGAGCCAGAGCCCGAGGGCGGCGACGACCAGCATGACGGCGAAACCGGCGACGACGACGCCGAGGGCGTGCAGCCAGCCCCGTGCCGGCCCGAGAACGGGGCGGGGTACGGGGGGCTCGTGGCGGCTCACGCTGTCAGGCTATGCAGCCCCGGCGCGGCCCGCCCGTCCGGAATACCCCCTTTGCGCTGGCCCGCGGAGGCTAGGAGTGCTCCTGCAGACGGGGACCGTACAGGTCGACCATCCGGGCGCGCGCCGCGCCGAGCCGCTGCGCGATGGTCTGGGCGGCGGCGAGCACCACGGCCTGGCCGAGCACCGGGTCGTCCTTGAACAGCTCGCGGACCTCGGCCGCGACGAACTCGTACGCGCCCACCGTGCCCAGCGCGTGCGCGGCGAGCTGCCAGCGGTAGGGCGGGAACAGCCAGGACCAGCCGACCAGTTCGCCGGGGCCGAGGGTGTCGACGGAGACCGGGCCGCGGCCGGGCACGTCCATGTCGAGGGAGACGGCGCCGGACTCCACGACCCAGAAGCGGTCGGCGAACCTGCCCTCGTCGAAGATCCGCCAGTTCTGCGGAAAGCTCACCCGCTTGGCGTGCTCCAGGAAGACCCGGCGGTGGTGCAGCGGCAATGAGTCCAGCATGGTCACCGTACTGCTCATGAACGTCCTCCCGTGCCGTCCGAGCCCTTGACCTCAGGGTACGGTCACGGGCCGGGCGTCGCAGGAAGGTGACCGGAGAACCAGTCACGCGCCAGGTGTGCGACCTCGTCGAGTGCGCCGGGTTCCTCGAACAGATGCGTGGCTCCCGGGACCACGTGCAGCAGGCTGGGGCAGGTGAGCTCCGCCTGCGCGCGGCGGTTCAGCTCCAGGACAGCGTCGTCGCGGCCGCCCACGATGAGCAGGGTGGGCGCGCGCACCGTGCGGAGCCCGGGGCCGGTGAGATCCGGGCGGCCGCCGCGGGAGACCACGGAGGAGACCTCCGCCTCGGGGTCGGCGGCGGCCCGCAGCGCGGCGGCGGCGCCGGTGCTCGCGCCGAAGTAGGCGACGGGCAGGTTCTCCCGGCGGGCCCAGCGGGTGACGCCGGTGAGGCGTTCGGCCAGCAGTTCCACGTCGAAGACGTTGGCCCGGTCGGTCTCCTCCGCGGGGGTCAGCAGGTCGAACAGGAGCGTGCCGAGCCCGGTCTGGTTCAGGGCGGCGGCCACGGCGCGGTTGCGGGGGCTGTGCCGGCCGCTGCCCGTTCCGTGGGCGAAAACCACCACGGCACGCGCGTCGGCGGGCATGGTGAGCGTGCCGGCCAGCCGCACCCCGGCGGTCTCCACCTCGACGTCGGTGGTCCGGGGGCTGCGGGCCACGGCCTGCTTCAGCAGGCCCGAGACCTCGTCGTCCTGGGTCTGGGAGAAGTCGTGGTACCACTCCCCCACCGCGAAGAACACGGGCGGCACCGACAGGCACACCACGTCGTCGGCCGCGGTGCGCAGCGCGGGCATGGCCTGCGGCGCGGCCACCGGCACGGCCAGCACGACGCGGGCGGCGCCGCGGGTGCGCGCCACCGCGCAGGCGGCGAGCGCGGTGGCGCCCGTGGCGACGCCGTCGTCCACGACGAGGACCGTGCGGCCGGCCAGTTCGGTGCCCGGCCGCCCGTCGCGGAAGCGGTGCGCCTGCCGGGACAGCTCGGCCTCCTCGTGCCGCTCGACGGTGTCGATGTCGTCCGGGGAGACATGGCTCATCTGCACGATGTCGTCACTGAGCACCCGGGCGCCGCCCTCGCCGATGGCGCCGAAGCCGAGTTCGCGGTGGTAGGGGACGCCGAGTTTGCGGACGACGATGACGTCCAGGGGGGCGTGCAGGGCCTGGGCCACCTCGTAGGCGACGACGACGCCGCCGCGTGGCAGGCCGAGCACGACGGGGTTGTGGTCCTCCAGATGCCGCAGCCTCCCGGCCAGCTGCCGTCCGGCATCCGCGCGATCTGTGAAGTGCATGGTTCACCCCCGCGGGCGGGACATGCGGGACTCCTTACGGCCTACCCTGAATATGTCCAGCAAGCAAACGGCAGGGACCGTGCGATGCCCGTGCTCGTCGGAACGTCCGGGTGGCAGTACAAGGACTGGCGGGAGGTCCTGTACCCGCCGGAGGTCCCGCAGCGGCTGTGGCTGGAGGAGTACGCCCGGCACTTCCCGACGGTGGAGAGCAACAACGCCTTCTACCGCCTCCCGTCGCGGGACACCTTCGCCGCGTGGCGCGAGCACACCCCCGACGGGTTCGTCGTGGCGGTCAAGGCCAGCCGGTACCTGACGCACATGAAGCGACTGCGCGATCCCGAGGAGCCGGTGCGCCGGCTGCTGACGCACGCCGAGGGGCTGGGCGACCGGCTCGGTCCGGTGCTGCTGCAGCTGCCGCCCAACCTGCGCGCGGACGGGCGCGTGCTCGACGGGTGCCTGCGGTGTTTCCCGCGCGAGGTGCGGGTGGCGGTGGAGCCCCGGCACCCCTCGTGGTGGACGCCGGAGATCCGGGCCCTGCTGGAGCGGCGCGGTGTCGCGCTGTGCTGGGCCGACTGGCGGGCCCGTCCCGCGACCCCGCTGTGGCGCACGGCGGACTGGGGCTACGTACGGTTCCATGAGGGCATCGCCCGTCCCTGGCCGCGGTACGGTGCGCGGGCGCTCACCACCTGGGCCCACCGCATCGCGGACACCTGGCCGAAGGACTCCGACGTGTTCGTCTACTTCAACAACGACCCGGGCGGCGCGGCCGTCCTGGACGCCGACGCCTTCACCGCGGCGGTCCGCGGGGGGAGGCCGTCGTGATCCGGCGCAGTGTGGTCGTCTCCGGTGACGTGCAGGGCGTGTACTTCCGCGACACCTGCCGGCAGACGGCGCTGGGGGAAGGGGTGTGCGGCTGGGTCCGCAACCTGCCGGACGGCACGGTGGAATCGGTCTTCGAGGGCCCCGCCGAGGCGGTCGGGCGGATGGTGGAGTGGGCGCACGAGGGGTCTCCCCTGTCGATCGTGGACCAGGTCACCGTCCGCGAGGAGGAGCCCGAGGGCCTCACGGGTTTCGAGATCCGCCCGACTCCGTGGCGCGGCTGAGCAGCAGCTTCCGGCTGGGCTCGTCGGCCCACAGGGAGTGCCGGTCCACGTGCGGGCGGAGCAGGGCGGCGAGCGGGGCGTCGGCGCGGCCGCCCAGGGCGTCCGAGGCGATCTTGCGGGCCACCCCGGCGAGGAAGTCCGCGAGCTGCACCCGGGGATCGGACCGGGACTCGACGAGGGTGAGCGACGCGAGGCGGGACGGCGGCGGCAGGATCGTCCGCAGCCGGTTGACGCGTTCTTCGGTGAGGGTGTTCTGCCGGTCGTGGACGACGGAGACCGGGTGTCCGTCGCGGCCGAAGTGGCCGATGGTGCGGGCCAGCGACGGGAGCAGCGGGTCGAGTTCGGGCAGCGGCGGCCCGTCCGCGACGCGGGCGCGGAACGACTCGGCGCGGGGCCGGGTGTGCCGCAGGCGCGCCGCGAGAGCGGTGCCGGGCAGGGTGTCGAGCGTGCGGAAGAAGCCGTCGACGGGTGCCGGTCCGGCGTCGCGGTTGCGGGTGCGGACGAGGTCGTTGGCCGACTCCAGGAAGCGCCGCCACGGCGCGGCCGGGAGGGTCCGGCCCTCGCGGTAGAGCGTCGCGGCCTCGGCCGGGTCGTCCAGCAGCACGTCGGCGACGCGGCGCACGACGAAGAACGCCTTGTCGGTGAGGTGGACCCGGGCGTCGGGCGGGAGCGGCCCGGACGGGCCGAGGAACCATTCCAGGACCGGCCGGTGCTTCTCGCGGAGCAGGTGGTTGGCCTTGTACTCCTGGGCCGGTGAGCGGATCCGGTCGCGCATCTCGCGCAGGCAGGCGTCCGCGTCGGCGGGGTCCGTCCGCACGCCCGCGTGGGCGAACACGTCGGTGTTGCCGCCGATGAGGTTCTCGCCGTCCGACCCGGACTCGTCGCAGGCGATCTCCAGGACGGGACGCGTGGTCACCATGGCCTCCTCGGTCGTCCGGTCGTGGCCGCTCGCGGGCCATCCTCGGTGATGCGGGCGGCGCGCTCCAGGGGATTTCCGCGCGGTGCTCGGTACTTCTCCCGAGCCGCGGTCCGCCGGACCCCGGCGTCCCGGAGAAGATCGGGCATCCTCCCGATGCCCGCCGGTCCGTTCCCCTGTCAGCATCGGCAGGGCAGGCGACCACGATCCGCACCCGCACGAGGCAAGCGAGGCCCCCTCCCGATGAACGACCGCACGCAGGGGGCGAGATGACCCTCTCCCCCGCGCGGCCCCGGTCCGCCGCCGGAACCGGCACGGACGACGGCACCTGCGCGCTGCGCGCGGGCCGGATGTTCGACGGCTTCACCCTGTCCGGCGCGGCGACCGTGCACGTCCGGCGCGGCCGGGTCGTCGCCGTGGACCGGACGGGGGCGGTCCCGCCGGGCGTACCGCTGACCGATCTGGGCGACGACGCGTGCCTGCTGCCCGGGCTGGTGGACGTCCGCGCCCATCTGGCCCTCGACGCGGGCGCGCTCCCCGCGGCGGACGACAAACGGCTGCTCGCGCGTATGCGCGTCGCCGCCCGTACGGCCCTGGGCGCGGGGATCACCACGGTCAGGGACGCCGGGGACCGCGGCTTCCTCGCCGCGGCCCTGGCGCGCGAGACCGCCGCCGACCCCGGTCTGGGGCCGGAGATCCTGGCTGCGGGGCCGCCGATCACCACTCCCGGAGGGCACGGTCATCTCCTGGGCGGCGTGGCGGCCGGTACGCGCGCGCTGGTCGAGGCCGTGCGGGAGCGGCACGCCCGGGGCTGCGCGCTGGTGACGATCATGGCGAGCGGCGACGCCCGCACGCCGGGCTCGGACCCGTCCCTGGCCCAGTACACGCGTGACGAGCTGCGGACCGTGGTCGCCGAGGCCCATCGCCTCGGCCTCCCGGTGGCGGCCCATGCCCACGCCACCACGGCGATCGCGGACGCGCTGGCCGCGGGGGTGGACAGCCTGGAGCACGCGTCGTTCCTCGGCGGCGTGGGAACGGTCGAGGAACTCAGGCTCCAGGCCCTGATCGCGGGCAGCGGCACCTTCGTCGGCATGACGCCGGTCCGGGAGGCGGGTGCGTACGCCGACGGCGTCCACGCCGCCTACCGGGCCCTGGCCCGGCTCGGCGCCCGGATCGCGGTGGGATCGGACGCGGGCGCGGCGCCCGACCGTCCGCACGGCACCCTGCCGGACGTCACGCTGGAGCTGGCGGCACTCGGTGTGCCCCCGCTGACGGCTCTGAAAGCCGTCACCAGCCAGGCGGCGGCCCTCTGTGGGGCCGGGGGCCGCAAGGGGCGCGTCCGCGCCGGTGCGGACGCGGACTTCCTCGTGATCGGCGGCGACCCGCTCGCCGGGCTCACCGCGCTCCGCGACGTACGCGCCGTCTTCCGCGCGGGCATACGGATCCGCTGACGCCGACCATGGGGCTGCCCTAACCGTGGCGGCCCAGACTGTCGCGATCGACCGGCGGGAGGAAATCGCGCACCAAGGTGCGCTCCCACCAGGCACCGGTAGTGCGCAGCGTGTGCCAGTCGGTGAACCGGTAGCGGTACAACCGCGCCCGCACATGCGTGGGCGGCGCATGCGGGAACGGATTGCCCCGCAGCAGCCTCAGCGTCGCCGGGTCGTTGTCGAGGAGCTTGCCGACGAACGGCAGGAACCAGGGCCGGGCGTAGGAGGAGGAGATGGCGGCGAACCACATGAGCCAGTCCAGGCGCAGGTGGAACGGGGCGAACTGGCGGGGCAGCCGGCGGAGGTCGGTGGGTTTGCCCTTGAAGCCGTACTCCTTCCAGACGGCGCCGGGCCCGGGTTCGGCGGCGTCGGTGCCCTCGACGACGACCTCCATACGCACGCGGTTGACGCTGCCGAAGGCGCCGTAGGAGTTCACCAGGTGCAGCCGGTTGAAGGAGACGTTCATCATCTGGCCACGGGAGAACAGGTTGCGTGCGGGCCACCAGCTGAGCACGACGACCAGCGCGGTGGCGGCGAGCACCAGGCCCTCGTACCAGCCGGGCGCCGGGGCGGCCGCCCGCGCCGGGGGCGCGGCGAGCAGGGACCCGTCGAACGCGGAGACCGCGAGCACGATGGTGAGCCAGTTCAGCCAGGCGAAGTTGCCGGACAGGACGAGCCACAGCTGGGTGACGATGACGATCGCGGCGGCGATGCTCGCGACCGGCTGCGGTGTGAACAGTGCGATGGGGACGACGAGTTGCGCGAAGTGGTTGGCCGCCGTCTCCACGCGGTGCACCGGCCGGGGCAGCCGGTGGAAGAACCAGCTGAGCGGGCCGGGCATGGGCTGCGTCTCGTGGTGGTAGTCCAGGCAGGTCAGGTCGCGCCAGCAGGCGTCGCCGCGCATCTTGATCAGGCCCGCGCCGAACTCCACACGGAACAGCAGCCAGCGCATCAGCCACAGGACGAGCACCGGGGGCCCGGTGTCGTCGTTGCCGAGGAAGACGGCGAGGAAGCCGGCCTCCAGCAGCAGGGACTCCCAGCCGAACGCGTACCAGGTCTGGCCGACGTTGACGACGGACAGGTAGAGCAGCCACAGCACCGTCCACATCAGCATCGCCGCCCACAGCGGCACCAGGTCGGCCGCCCCCGCGGCGACGGCGGCGGACAGCGCGGCGCCGCCCCAGGCGACGGACGCGAAGAGGCGGTCGGAGTAGCGCCAGTGGAAGAGGCTGGGCGCCTGCGAGAAGGGGACGCGGGCGGTGAACCGGGGCACGGGCAGCAGCCCGTGCTCCCCGATGAGGGCGCGGAACTGGTGCGCGGCGCCGATGAAGGCGACGAAGTACAGCACCGCGAGGCCGCGCTGGATGACGACGCGGCTCAGCCAGTACTCGGGGGCCGTGAACCACTCCATGGCGCTCCCGGCCGGTCAGGGGTGATCGCTGACCAGCGACAGCAGCCCGCCCTCGGGATCGCGGATGCCGGCGACGCGCCCGTAGGCGCTGTCGATGGGCTCGCCGGTGATCTCGGCGCCCAGTTCCTTGGCACGGGTGACGGCCGCGTCGACGTCGTCGACGGCGAAGAAGACATGCCAGCGCGGCCGCACCCTCGGGTCGGCCGCGGCCTCGACCCCGCCGCCCCGGATCCCCGCCACGCTGTGCCCGTCCACATACAGCACGACCCGGTCGTTCTCCCACTCCACCATGTAGCGGGGGCCGCGCCGGTCCCAGTGGAAGACCTCGCCGTAGAACAGGGCGGCGGCGAAGGCGTCACGGGTGCGCAGCTCGATCCAGGTGGGCGCCCCGTGCATGCGCAGTTTGCGCGGCGGGCCCTGCTCGCCCTCCCAGATGCCGAAGGCCGCGCCCATGGAGTCGGCGACGAGCGCGAGCCGCCCGGCGTCGAAGTCCAGCGGGCCGACGGCGACCGTGCCGCCGCGGTCGCGGATGTCGGAGGCGGTCGCGTCGGCGCTCTCCACGCCGAAGTAGGTCGTCCAGGCGACGGAGGTCTCCCAGTCGCGGGCGATGGCACCGATGCCCGCGACCTCGGTGCCGTTGATCATCGCCCGTTCGTACGGGCCCCAGCGCGACGGGCCCGGTTCGAAGGTCCAGCCGAGCAGCGGCCCGTAGAACGCTTTCGCGACGTCCAGGTCGCGCGCCATCAGACTGACCCAGCAGGGTGCGCCGGCCACGCAGCAGATCTTCGTGGTGGACACGTCCTGGCCTCCTTGATCCTCGCCCGTTCCAAGGATGGGGGCAGCGGGTCAGGTGGGCATCTTCGACGGGTCCGCCGCACGGCGACGGCCGAAGCGGCCGCGCGGGCGGCACCGCCGGCTCAGTGTCCGAACAGGTGCATGCGACTGCGGCGCGAGGGGACGGTGGCGGTGGTCTTCCCGGTGGTGGTCGTGGTGTCGGCGGTCCCGTCGCCGGTGGTGGTGGTGTCGGCCGGGGCCGTGGTGGCGGCGGTGGCGGCCTCGTGTGCCCGTGCCCGCCGGCGCAGGGCGCGCAGCTCGGCATGGCGGCTGCGCGAGCGCCCGGCGCCCGCCATCGCCATGCCCGCGGCCAGGCAGAACACCAGGCCGAGGGCGATACCGGCGAGGAAGACGCCGAGGGTGTTGAGGGTGGCGATGTCGGTTCCGAACATCGTCACCGTGTAGTCGGGCCCTCCGGAGAGGTTGTCCGAGATCAGGAGCCCGGTGAAGGCGGCTGTCGCGCCCATGAGCAGAAGTCCCAGCAGCAGCATCGTGCTCTCCTCGATGTCCTGGCCGTGGTTCTGGTCCGTTGTCGCTCGCCTACCCCGAGCGGGGTCACGGATGCGTACCGCCGTCCTTGCGCAGGAAACGGCGCAGCCGGGTGAGGGGCCAGGTGTTGATCACGTCGTCCTTGGTGAGCCGGCCGCGCTGGGCGGTGCCGACGCCGTAGCGCATGAAGTCCAGGTGGAGCGTGGAGTGCGCGTCGCTGTCCACGGCGAACCGTACGCCGTGCCGGCGGGCGCGCAGAATCAGCTCGTCACCGAGGTCCAGCCGGTCGGGCTGGGCGTTCACCTCCAGCGCGGTGCCGGTGCGGGCACAGGCGGCGAAGACCTCGTCGAAGTCCGCGTCGACGGCGGGGCGCCTGCCGAGGAGCCGGGTGGTGGGGTGGCCGATGATGTTGACGTGCGGGTTCTCGGCGGCCCGCACCAGGCGCCGGGTGAGCGCTTCGCGGCTCTGCCCGAAGTGCGAGTGGATCGAGGCGACGCACAGGTCGAAGCCCGCCAGGAAGTCGTCGGGCCAGTCCAGGCCGCCGTCCGGGCCGATGTTGAGCTCGGTGCCGTGCAGGACGCGCATGCCGCGGTAGGCGCGGTCCAGGGCCCGGACGCGTTCGCGCTGGGCGAGGGCCTTCTCGTCCGTCATCCGCTGCATGGCCAGGTCGGGCGCGTGGTCGGTGACGGCGTAGTAGGCGTAGCCGCGGTCCGCGGCGGCCTCGGCCATCTCCTCCAGGCCGGCGAGACCGTCGGTGAGGTCGGTGTGGGTGTGCAGGTCGCCCCGGACGTCGCGGATGTCCACCGGCTCCGGGAGCCCGCCCGCCAGCCCTTCCTGGATCTCCCCGCGGTCCTCGCGCAGCGTCGGCGGTATCCACGGCAGGCCGAGCCGCGCGTACACCTCCTCCTCGGTGCGGGAGACGATCAGCTCCCCGGTCCCGGCGTCGAAGAGCCCGTACTCGGAGAGCTTGAGCTTGTGGTGGACGGCCAGTTCGCGGGTGCGGATGTTGTGCGCCTTGGAGCCGGTGAAGTACTGCAGCGCGGCGCCCCAGGAGTCCGGCGGCACCACCCGCAGGTCCACCTGGAGGCCCTTGCTCGTACGGATCGAGGTCTTCTTCCCGCCGCGCACGACGGTCTCGGCGGCGTACGGCAGACGGGTGAACGCCTCCATGAACGGGGCGGACCGCGCGGCGGCGACGAGGACGTCGACGTCGCCGATCGTCTCGCGCATCCGGCGCAGGGACCCCGCCCAGGCGCAGCGCCGGCAGCCGGTGACCTCCGACATCGCGGCGACGACCTCCTCGGCGACCTCGGTGGCCACGTTCAGGGGGACCCGGCCGCCGGAGGACCGCATCAGGCCGATGCCGTGCAGGATGTTCTCCTCGGTCCTGGGGCCGAAGCCGGGCAGGTCCCGCAGCCGCTCCTGCTCGATGGCGACGGCGAGTTCGCGCACGGAGGCGATGTGCAGCTCCTTGTAGAGCGTCATCGCGCGTCTGGGACCGAGGCTGGGGATCGCGGTCATCTCCCGGACGCCCGCCGGGATCCTG
Organism: Streptomyces sp. NPDC046977; assembly: GCF_040644455.1. NCBI lineage: Bacteria > Bacillati > Actinomycetota > Actinomycetes > Kitasatosporales > Streptomycetaceae > Streptomyces > Streptomyces sp. NPDC046977. The sequence goes on along the minus strand of NZ_JBEYWO010000001.1, from coordinate 428,085 downwards.
GCCCGCAGCTCCTCGACGGCCGAGACCGCGCCGGTGCCCAGGTACTCGGCGACCTTCTCGGCGACGGACCTGCCGACGCCGGGGATCTCGCGCAGCGCCTTGCCGTCGAGCCGTGAGACGTCCTGGTGGTGGCCGCCGATGGCGCGGGCGGCCTTCTCGTAGGCGCGCGCCTTGAAGGCGTCGCCCCCGGTGATCCGGATGAGGTCGGCGTACTCCTGGAGCAGGGCTTCGACCTCGTCGTTGGCCCTGGCCACGAAGGACGCCTTCCCGGCGACCGCGGACCGCTAACGCGCGGCGGCGGTCGCTTCCCCTCGCGGGGGGGACGGGCCGTGAGGCACGGTGGAGGGACGATCCGCCCCACGGCCCAAGGAGACCGCCATGACCGACCACACCTACCGGGTGACCGAGATCGTCGGCTCGTCGGAGGAGAGCATCGACGCGGCCATTCGCAACGGGCTCGCCCGTGCGTCGGAGACCCTGCGCAATCTGGACTGGTTCGAGGTCACCCAGGTCCGCGGCCACTTCGAGAACGGGCAGGTCGGCCACTACCAGGTCGGGCTGAAGGTCGGTTTCCGCCTGGAGTCCGCCGGCTGATTCCGGCGGCGGACGCACCACAGCGGGCGGCCGGCGGCGGCCGTTGTCAGTGCCGTGGGGGAGCATGGCGGTCACCGGCACCTCCTCGGGCCGGCCGTATCCCAGGGAGGGACTGTCCGTGGTCGCGTTCCAGCTGACGATCGACTGCGCGGATCCGGCGGCGCAGGTGCGCTTCTGGGCCGCGGCGCTGCGGTACGCGCCGGAGGAGGCCCCCGCCGGCTTCCCCACCTGGCGGGAGTACTGGCTGAGCATCGGTGTTCCCGTGGAGGAGTTGGGCGATTCCGACTGCTGCGACTCCATCGTGGACCCGGAGGGGGCGGGCCCGCGGATCTGGTTCCAGCAGGTGCCCGAGGGCAAGTCGGTCAAGAACCGCCTGCATCTGGACGTGAAGGTGGGCGGCCGGCGGGAGGACGTACCGCTGCCGGTCCGCAGGGAGCGCGTCGACGCGGAGGTGGAACGGCTGCTTGCCGCGGGTGCCTCCCGGCTGCGGGTGCTCTCCACGCCGGGCATCGACCACTACGCGGTGGTGCTGCGGGACCCCGAGGGCAACGAGTTCTGCGTCGCCTGATCCGGCCGGGGCGCCGTGCTCGACTTCCGCGTGGTGGAGCGGAGTTCACCGGGCGCCGCCGTCGCGACGGCGGCGCCAAAGATGACGGGCCACGAGTGCCGCGACCAGCACGCCGAGGGCGATCAGCAGATACACCTGCGAACGGGTGACCCAGGAGTAGACCGAACCCAGCCGGGTGCCCGCCGCGTAGCCGACGGCGGCCCAGGCACCGACCCACAGCAGCGCCCCCAGCGTCGTGCAGGCGAGGAACCGCCACCAGGGCATGCGGGCGGTGCCGGCGATGATGCCGTTCGTCTGCCGCAGGACGTCCACGAAGCGCGCGAAGACGATCACGAGGTCGGCGCGGCGGGCGAAGAACGCCTCCCCGCGCGCGAAGCGTGCCGGGGTGAGCAGCACGTAGCGGCCCCAGCGGTGCACGAAGGCCCGCCCGCCGCTGCGCCCGATGAGGTAGCCGAGGCTGTTGCCCAGCACGGCGGCGGCCAGGGCGACCGCGACGACACCGGCGAGGTCCATGCGGCCGGTGCCGGCGTAGGCGGCGGCAACGACCAGCACCGTCTGGCCCGGCACGGGGATGCCGCAGTTGTCGAGCAGCACGAGCACGCCGACCGCCAGGTAGCCGTAGTCGTCCAGGAGCGGCGCCAGCCCGGCCAGTGGCCCGGGCAGCGGAGGCGGCCCGCCCATCCTCACCGCCCGGCGGCGCGGCCGGCCGCCCTGGTCCCGCATCGGGCCCGCGCGGCGCCCAACTCCCGCTCAGCGCCGGGGACTCCGCTCCCGCGCACGGGCTGTACCGCTCGCGCCATGGGCACCTCGCTCGCCAGGACAGGACAACTTCCGCGCCGCACCATGAAGCGCCGGGCCGGGGCGGGCGACCCGGCTCCCGAGGCGTGTCGGGGAGGGATTCACACCGGCGGGCTAGCCACGCCACCGCAGCGCGGTGCCCCGCGGCCGGGCCGGTTCGGCAACACGCCTGGCACACCGCCTACGGTCCGCTCCGCCGGCCGCGCGGCCGGGGATAGTGACTGTGTGTCCGGTGGCCTCCCCCCACGCCTCGCCGATCTCGTGCGGCTCAACAGCGACCCGATCGCCGTGCAGACGGTGCGCTCGACGGTGGCCGCGGTCCTGTCCTACGCCGTCGCCGTCTGGGTGCTGCCCAACCCGGCGCCCCTGACGGCCCCGCTGACGGCGTTGCTGGTCGTCCAGGTCACCCTCTTCACCACGGTGACGACGGGCATCCGCCGGGTGCTCAGCGTGGTGGCGGGCGTACTCATCGCGGTGGGGTTCAGCGAGCTGATCGGGCTCACGTGGTGGAGCCTCGGGCTCATCATCCTGGCCTCGCTGGTGACGGGGCATTTCATCCGGGTGGACGAGTTCGTCGCCGAGGTGGCGATCAGCGCGATGCTCATCCTGGCGGTCCCGGCGCCGTCCGGGGAGGCCGTGGACCGTGTCATGGAGACGCTGGTCGGCGCGGCCGTGGGCGTGCTGCTGAACGTGGTCGTGCCCCCGCCGGCGTTCGTCGAGCCGGCGGGTGAGGCCGTGCGGGAGCTGGCCGAGCACATGCGGCTGCTGATGATCCGTATGGGTGGCGAGCTGCGCGCCGGCGCGACCGCCGAACGGGCCCGCGCCTGGCTGATGGAGGCCCGGCGGCTGGACAACGAGATCGCCCGCTTCGACGCGTCGTTGCGCCGGGCGGAGGAGGGCACCCGGCTCAATCCGCGGGTGAGGCCGGCGGAGGGGGCGATGGCCCGGCTGATCCTGCGCAGCGGCCTGGACACCCTGGAGGTCTCCACCGTCCTGCTGCGTACGCTCTGCCGCTCCCTGACGGAGATGGAACGCGAGCGCGGGCCGCTGGAACCGCTCTTCTCCAGGGAGCTCGCGGACGGGATGGACGAGCTCTTCGCCGACATGGCCGATGCCGTCGACAGCTACGGCCGGCTGATCGCGGCGCAGGTGACCGCGGGCGCCGAGCAGGCGGAGGCACGGCTCGCGGACGCCCTGCGGCGCGGCCGGGAGGAGCGCGACCGGATCGCGGTGCTGCTCCGGGCGGAGACCGAGCGGCGCTGGGAGAACTGGGACCTGTACGGGGCGCTGCTGGCCAACATCGACCGGTTGCTGAACGAGCTGGACCTCGAACAGCGCTCCCGTTGGCTGTCCGAGCAGTTGGTCGCCGCCGCGCCGTCCTCGAAGGGGATGCCGGCCCGGCTCCACCGGCGGGCCCGGGCCATCGGCGGACGGCTGCGGCGCGGCGCCCGGGGACGGGGCTGATCGTGTGGGACGGTCCCTCGTACGGCTGGACGGGGGAGGCGGGCGCACCTTTGGGACGACCCGCGGACCGGGCGCCGTCGTCACGGGCACCGAGCCCCGCGACCGGTTCACGGAGCGCCAGTTCCCTTGTTGCACACGGTTGTTGGGTCCGTCGTGGCGGTCACCCGACGGGGGCAGGTGAGGCATCGGGACGGCCTGTCGCCGAGTCAGGAACGCCCTGATCGTTTCGTGGCAGCGCGTCACTTCCTTGGCCACGTTGTCGCCCGGACGCTTCGCTCGACGGGCGGGCTCCGGCGGGGGGACGTACGACTGATCGCAGAGGCGGCGACCGCCGCCGACCACGCGTCCGAGGAGAGGACCCTCATGCGAACCAGTCTGACGCGCCGCACCGCTCTCGGTGTCGCCACCGGACTCCTGGCCACCGGCCTGATCGCCGCGAGCGCCGGCTCGGCCGCCGCCGCCGGCCACACGGTGCTCCGCGACAGCAGCAGCCAGACGCGGCTGCTCGACGAGGATGACAACAACGGCGGGAACGACAACGCCGCCGAGAACGCGGCCGACAACGGCGGGAACATCGACCCGGCCGCCGACCCGGCCGGCAACGGCGGCAACCTCGACCCGGCCGACGACGCGGCCGACAACGGCGGCAACCTCGACCCCGCGGACAACGCGGCCGTCGACCCCGCCGCGGACCCGGCCGGCAACGTGGCCGCGGACCCCGCGGACAACGCGGCTCTCGACCCGGCCGCCGACCCCGCGGACAACGCGGCTCTCGACCCCGCGGACGACCCGGCCGACAACGGCGCCGACGACAACTTCGGCGACAACGGCGGCGACGACCTCGGCGCCCGTGACGGCGGCGACCTCGGCGGCGAAGGCGGCGAGGGCTTCGGCGGCAACAGCGGCGGCTTCGGCGGCGGCTTCGGCGGCGGCGAAGGCGGCCGTGGCAACGGTGGCGGCTTCGGCGGCGGCGAAGGTGGCTTCGGTGGCGGCGGCTTCGGCGGCGGCGAAGGCGGCCGTGGCAACGGCGGCGGCTTCGGTGGTGGCGGCTTCGGTGGTGGCGGCTTCGGTGGCGGCGGCTTCGGCGGTGGCTTCGGCGGCGAAGGCGGCTTCGGCGGCGGCAACATCGGCAGCGGCAACTTCGGTCGCGGCAACATCGGCAGCGGCAACTTCGGCCGTGGCAACCTCGGCAGCGGCAACTTCGGTCGCGGCAACATCGGCAGCGGCAACTTCGGCGGCGGCTTCGGCGGCGGCTTCGGAAAGGGCGGTGGCCACGGGCGGAACGGGCACGGCGGCCGGAACAACGGCTTCGGGTACAGCGTGATCCGAATTGACGACTATGGCTTTGGCGGCGGCTTCGGCCGCGGGTTCGGCTTCGGTGGCTACGGCCTGGGCCGCGGCTTCGGCTTCGGCGGCTACGGCCTCGGCGGTTACGGCCTCGGTGGCTACGGCCTGGGCCGCGGCTTCGGCTTCGGCGGCTACGGCCTGGGCGGTTACGGCCTCGGCGGCCTCGGCTTCGGTGAAGGCGGCCGCGGCTTCGGCGGCGGCTTCGGCGAAGGCGGCCGTGGCGGCCGCGGCGGCCACGGTGGCGGCAAGGGCCACAAGTTCGGCGGCCACGGTGGCGGCGGCTACGGCGGTGGCTTCGGCTACGGCCGCGGCTTCTCCAACTTCGGTCTGCTCAACGTGATCTTCTGACACTCGTCCACGACAAAAACAACGAGGGCCGGGCGGAACATTGTGTTCCGCCCGGCCCCGCGTCGTAAATCACTTCAACTGGGAGGACTTGATGTAGCCGCTCTTGACAAGCACCTTCTCGTAGTTGGACTTGTCGACGCTGACCGGGGAGAGCAGGTACGCGGGCACGACCTTGTTGCCGTTGTCGTAGCTCGTGTCGTTGTTGATCTCCGGCTTCGCGCCGGAGAGGACCGCGCCGGCCATCTCGACAGCACGGGCCGCGAGCTCGCGGGTGTCCTTGTAGACGGTCATCGACTGGTCGCCGTCGATGATCGCCTGAACGGACTCCACCTCGGCGTCCTGGCCGGTGATGACCGGCATCGGCTTGGAGTCGGTCCCGTAGCCGTCCGCCTTCAGGGCCTTGATGATACCGCGCGCGAGACCGTCGTTGGGGGCGAGGACGGCGTCGACGGTGCCGGTCTTGTAAGCGTTCGCCAGCCGGGTCGTCATCGTTTCGGTGGCGATCTCGGCGTCCCACTTGAGCGTGGCGACCTGGCTGAGCCGGGACTGCTGGCTCTTGATCTCCAGCTGGCCGCTCTTGATGTAGGGATCGAGAACGTTCATCGCGCCGTTGAAGAAGAACTGCGCGTTGTTGTCGTCGGTGTCACCGGCGAAGATCTCGAGATTGTACGTCTTGTCCGGGTGCTTCTTGAGACCGAGCTTGTCGACGATGTAGTTGGCCTGGAGCTGGCCGACCTTGTCGTTGTTGAAGCTGGCGTAGTAGTCGACGCTGCCGGTACCCAGCAGGAGCCGGTCGTAGGCGATGACCTTGACTCCGGCCCGGTGGGCCTTCTGCAGGACCTCGCCCAGCTCGAAACCGTCGACCGCGCCGATGACGAGGACCTTGTCGCCCGCGTCGACCATCTTCTGGATCTGCTCGACCTGCGTGTCGACGTTGTCATCGGCGAACTGGAGGTCGGTGTTGTACCCCTTGTCCTTGAACAGCTTGACCATGTTCTGGCCGTCGGCGATCCACCGCGTCTGCTTCTTGGTGGGAAGGGCGATGCCCACCGTGACAGGGCCCCCGTCGCTCCCCGACCCGCCGCCGCAGGCGCTGACGGCGGTCGACGCGGTGAGAGTGAGGACCACGAATATCGCGGTGCGCAGTCTGGCAGCTCTGCCAGCGTGCATGGGACTCAGTTCCTTTCGGGCCGAACAAAACGGTGCTCCGCCACCCGCTCACGCGGATGGTGGCGTCCGGGCCCGGGCACGAGGATTCCGTGTCCGCCCAGCCGGTTCACCGGGGCGCGGACAGCTGCTGGTACGTCAGGCCCGAGGCGTGCTGTGCGGGTACGGCCGCGGGCCGTGCTCCCCCACCGGTGTACCGCCCGTGGTCACGGGCTGTACCGAAACGGATACCTCGAAGTTGAGCGGACAATAGCACAGCCTTCACATGACCCCCTCAGGCCCCATACGCCACGTGCGGGCTCGCCACGGTGCCGCCCCCCGGAACGGGCTCCGCGAGGTCGTCGCCGAGGCCCACGACGCGGTTGCCCGTGTCGACATGAACGACCTTGGGCCGCAGGTCACGGGCCTCCGCGTCGTCCACCTGCGCGTAGCTGATGAGGATCACCAGATCGCCGGGGTGCACCAGATGGGCCGCGGCGCCGTTGATCCCGATGACCCCGGAACCGCGCCGGCCCTCGATGACGTAGGTCTCCAGCCGTGCACCGTTGGTGACATCGACGATGTGGACGAGCTCACCGGGGAGAAGGTCCGCGGCCTCCATCAACTCGGCGTCAATGGTGACGGATCCGACATAGTGGAGGTCGGCCTCGGTCACCGTGGCACGGTGGATCTTGGACTTGAACATGGTGCGCAGCATCGTGGTACTCCCGGACTCGGCTCCCTGCCCGCGTGATTGCAGGTCAAGGGCGCCCCCATCGTACGCCGGAGCGGGCACCGGGCAGCGGGCGCCCCCGGCGCCCCTTCTCTTGCGGGAACGGCAAGAAAACTCGCCCGCCGCACGGGACTCCGCACATGATCGACCCGGGGCACGGAACGGCCGAAGGGCCGCGTGCCAGGACATTCCGGGTCAGTGGTCGTGGAGGATGTATGACGCAACAGGGCAGTTCCGCAAGGCATCGGCTGGTCCCGTCGCCGGCGGGCCGGATCCATCTCGTGGAGCAGGGCGACGGGCCGCTGGTGCTGCTCGTGCACGGCTTCCCGGAGGGCTGGTACTCCTGGCGCCACCAGTTGCCCGCACTCGCGGCGGCCGGGTACCGCGCGGTCGCCGTCGACGTCCGCGGCTACGGCCGGTCCTCCCGGCCGGACGCCGTGGCGGCCTACCGGATGCTCGACCTGGTGGCCGACAACGTCGCGGTGGTACGGGCCTTGGGCGAGGAAAGTGCCGTGGTGGTCGGCCACGACTGGGGTTCGGCCATCGCCGCCAACTCCGCGCTGGCCGAACCGGACGTCTTCCGCGCGGTGGGCATGCTCGGCGTCCCCTACACCCCCCGCGGCGGACCGCGGCCCGCCGAGGTCTTCGCGCGGATGGGCGGGGACGCCGGGCAGGAGGAGTTCTACGTCGCGTACTTCCAGGAGCCGGGCCGCGCGGAGGCCGAGATCGAACCCGACGTACGGGGCTGGCTGGCCGGTTTCTACGCGGCGCTGGCCGCCGGCACCATGCCGCCGCCGGGCGCCGCGAGCCCGTACTTCGTCGGCGGCGGCGGCACGCTCCGCGACCGGTTTCCCGCCGGACCGCCTCCGGCGTGGCTCGGCGAGGACGGGCTCGACGTCTGCGCCGGGGAGTTCGAGCGGACCGGAACGACCGGAGCGCTGAACCGCTACCGGAACATGGACCGCGACTGGGAGGACCTCGCCGCCTTCGACGGCGCTCCCCTCGTCCAGCCGTCGCTGTTCGTCGCCGGTGCCCAGGACGCCTCCGTCGCGTGGCTCGCCGACGCCATCGGCGCCTTCCCCGACACCCTGCCCGGCCTGGCCGCCTCCCACCTCCTCGACGACTGCGGCCACTGGGTCCAGCAGGAACGGCCGGACGAGGTCAACCGGATCCTCGTCGACTGGCTGGCCGGGCTGCCCGCCTGAGACGGCGTCGGGGGCGCGGGGGCCGGGGTCCCCGGCCCCCGCCGGGTGGCCCCCCGGCCGGACGTCCGCGCCGACCGGAGGTTCCCCTTCGCACCGGGACCGCCGCTTCCGCCCCACCTCTAGGCAGGTGGCCCATTGGCCGGATATCTTCCGTCCACGCCGGATCCGGGTGCGGCGTGGCACGGGCTCGGGGAAGGGGGCACCTTGCGCGAATTCGGCCTTCCGCCCCTCGCGGAGCCGCTGCGGTCGGGGGGACTCGCGGAATCGGTGTACGAGGCGGCCTGGAAGCGGCCCGGCGCGTCCGCCCTCGCCCGGCGCGGCGAACCGGACGGCGAGGTCTGGCACGAGGTCTCCGCGGCCGCCTTCCGCGACGAGGTGGTCGACCTGGCGAAGGGGCTGCTCGCCGAGGGGATCAGGTTCGGCGACCCGGTCGCGGTGATGGCCAGGACCCGGTACGAGTGGACGCTGTTCGCCTACGCCCTCTGGTCGGTGGGCGCACGGATCGTGCCGGTCTACCCGACGTCGTCGGCCGAGCAGGTCCGCTGGATCCTCGCCGACTCCGGGGCCGTGGCCGTCGTGGTGGAGCACGAGGACCACGCCATGACCGTGGGCGCCGTCATCGGCACCCTGCCCACGCTGCGCCGCATCTGGCAGCTCGACGACGACTGCGTGCGCCGGCTCGGGGAACTGGGCGGGGCGGTTCCCGCGGTGCTGGTGGAGCAGCGCCGCTGGGAGGTGGAGCCGCAGTCGGTCGCGGTCGTGGCGTACACCTCGGGCACCACCGGGCCGCCCAAGGGCTGCCTGATCACGCACGCCAACCTGGCCGCCGAGTGCGACACCCTGCTGGCGGGCTACGGCTCCCTGTTCGCGCCGCCCGGACGGCGGCCGTCGGTCCTGGCCTTCCTCCCCATGTCGCACATCTACGGCCTGATGATCTCGGTCTGCGCGCTGCGCGGCGGGGTGCTGCTGGGCCATCAGCCGGACCTGTCCCCGGGTGCTTTGCTGCCGGCGTTCGCGACCTTCCGGCCGACGATCGTCCTGGCCGTCCCGTACATCTTCGAGAAGGTCCTCCAGGGGGCCCGCCGGGCCGCGGAGAGGGCCGGCAAGGCCCAGCTGTTCGACCGGGCCGCGGACGTCGCCGTGCGCTGGGCCGAGGCCGTGGAGCGGCACGCCGTGGACGGCGGGCCCGGCCCCGGTCCGCTGCTGCGGGCCGCGCACTCGGCCTTCGAGCGCATGGTCTACGGCCGCATCCGCGAGATCCTGGGCGGCCGGGTGCACTACACCGTCTCCGGCGGCTCCCCGCTCAGCCGCGAACTGGCCCTGCTGTTCGCGGGCGCGGGGCTGACGATCTACGACGGCTACGGGCTGACCGAGACGACGGCGGCCGTCACCGCCCAGCCGCTGGGCCGGGTGCGCTTCGGCACGGTGGGCCGCGCGCTGCCGGGCTGCGCCGTGCGGATCGCCCCGGACGGCGAGGTGCTGGTGCGCGGAAGCACCGTCTTCGCCGGCTACCACGCCAACCCCGCGGCGAACCAGGCCGTCTGGCGGCTGGGCGGCTGGATGGCCACCGGCGACGTGGGGCGGCTCGACCCTGACGGCTACCTCACGATCACCGGGCGCAAGAAGGACATCATCATCACCAGCAGCGGCAAGAGCGTCGCCCCGCTGGTGCTGGAGGAGCGGCTGCGGGCGCACCCGTTCGTCTCGCAGTGCGTCGTCATCGGCGACAACCGCCCGTTCATCGCCGCGCTGATCACGCTCGACCCGGACGCCGCGCAATTCGGGGCGAACATGGCCGAGCGCGACCTGCGGGCCGAGCTCCAGCGCGCGGTGTCGGTCGCCAACGCCGCCGTCTCGCGCGCCGAGTCGATCCGGGCGTTCCGGGTACTGCCGCAGGAGTTCTCCGTGCCCAACGGACTGCTGACGCCGTCCTTGAAGCTGCGCCGGGCGGCGATCCTGCGCGAGTACGCGGCGCAGATCGAGTCGATCTACTCCTCCCAGCGCGGCAACGGCGGCCCGGGCGCGGACCTTTGACGCCCCCGGACCCGGCGCCGCCGCCGGGAGGCGCGTCCGCCCCGTGAGGAACCGGCGACGCCGGTCGAAACCCGGCACCCCTGCCGGGCAGTGCCCCCGGCCCGCGCCTCCTCCGGCCGCGCCGGGGGGACACGGCGTCGGCGCATCGACGACTGTCCGCCCCGCGCCGCACCGCGGCCGACGGGGCTCAGGTGACGACAGCCCGGCCGTCCCCCGTGAGGAACCGGCGGCGCCGGTCGAGACCCGGCACCCCTGCCGGGCAGTGCCCCCGGCCGCGCTGGGGGGACACGGCCGCATCGTCCGGGCAACCCGACCGCGCCGACCACGGGGACGACTCTCCACCCCGCGGGACCCGCCCTCCGGGCGGCAGGGCACCTCCCCGCGGCACCGCCCGGACCCGGGCGCCCCCACGCCGCGTCGCCGCACCGCGGCCGACAGAGCTCAGATGACGACGGCCCGGCCGTCCCCCGGGAGGAACCGACGACGCCGGTCAAGACCCGGCATCCCTGCCGGGAGGCTGCTGTCCGCCCCGCGGCACACCGCTCCGGCAGAGCTCAGGTGGCGACGGCGCCGTCGTCCCCCGGCAGGAGCCGGCGGAGCCGGTCGAGGAAGGTGCGCTGCGCGGGCATGATGCGGTCGGCGGCCACGTCGAGGGGGAACCACTCGGCGCGGTCGACCTCGGGGAACTCCCGGACGTTGCCCGAGCCCCGGGGCCACTCCATGGTGAAGGTGCCGGGCACGACGAGGGCGGTGTCGAGGTCGCCCTCCAGGGCCCAGATGGTGACGATCTTGCCGTTGGGCTGGGTGGTCTCCCCCAGCGGCAGCAGCTCGCCGTCCGGGACGGGCAGGCCCAGCTCCTCCAGGAACTCGCGCCGGGCGGCCGCCTCGGCGGTCTCGTCCGGCTCGTACTCGCCCTTGGGGATCGTCCATCCCCCGGCGTCCTTCGACGCCCAGAAGGGGCCGCCCATGTGCCCCAGCAGCACCTCGGGCCCGGGGCCCGGGGTGCCGCGGAAGAGCAGGATTCCCGCGCTGCGTTTGACCGCCTTGCCGCCGGCCTTCCCCGCTGCTGTCATCCGACCAGTCTGGCCGGTCAGTCCCGGCCCAGCCACAGGTCGGGGCCGAAGACCTCGTAGTGCACGGCGGAGGCGGGCACGCCGCGCTCCAGCAGCTGGGTGCGGACGGCGCGCAGGAACGGCAGCGGGCCGCAGAGGTATGCCTGGAGCCCGTCGGGCAGCGGGACGTCGCCGAGGTCCACCCGGCCGCTCCGGTCGCCGGACGGGGCCCCCTGGAGGTCCTCGTACCAGAAGTGGGCGCTGCCCCGGGGCAGCTTGCCGGTCAGGGCGCGGTGGTCGTCGGCCAGTGCGTGGTCGGCCGGCGAGCGGTCGCCGTGGACGACGGCGACGGGCGCCTCGTAGCCGGATCCGGCGAGCCGGTGGAGCATCGCGAGCATCGGGGTGCAGCCGATGCCGGCGGACGCCAGCAGCAGCGGGGCGCCCTCGTCGCGCAGGACCACATCGCCGTAGGGGGCGGACAGTTCGAGCCGCGCGCCCTCGGCCACGTGGTCGTGGAGGTGCCCGGAGACCTCGCCCGCCGGGTCGCCGGCGTCTCCGCGCACCCGCTTGACGCTGAACTGGCGGGTGGCCTCGCCCGGGGCCCCGGACAGGCTGTACTGGCGGATCTGGCGGGCGCCGTCAGGGAGTTCGACGCGCACGGACACGTACTGGCCGGGCCCGAAGTCGGGCAGCGGGCGGCCGTCGGCCGGGCGCACCCGGAAGGTGACGACGTCCTCGGTCTCGCGGACGCGCTCGACGACGTCCCACGGCCGCCAGGTGTCGCCGAGGAGGACGCCCTTCTCGGCGTACAGGCGCCCCTCGATGGCGATGAGGGCGTTCGCCATGAGCCAGTAGACCTCGCCCCAGGCGGCCGCGACCTCGTCGGTGACGGCGTCGCCCAGGACCTCGGCGATGCCGGCGAACAGGTGCGTGTGGACGACCTCGTACTGGCCGGGGCTGATCCCGAGGGAGGCGTGCTTGTGCGCGATGCGGGCCAGCATGGCGTCCGGCCGCTGCTCGGGGTGCTCGACGAGGGCGGTGGCGAAGTGGGCGATGGCCGCCGCGAGCGCCTGCCGCTGGGTGCCGTCGGCCTGGTTGCCGCGGTTGAACAGGTCGCGCAGCAGCTCGGGGTGGGCGGTGAAGAGCCGGTCGTAGAAGCGCTCGGAGATCTCGTTGATCGCCGCGCCGACGGCGGGCAGGGTGGCGCGGACAATCGTGGCGGACTTCTCGCTGAGCATGGACGGCTCCTTAATAGGCATCTGAAATTCGCATTAAAGGGCGCGCGAAGGCCCGCCCTCGGTGCGGTGGTGAAGGGATCGCGGAACGGACCGCCTCAGGCGCCGGGGCCGGACGGACCCCGCCCGACCAGCCCGACCAGGAGCGGCCCGGTCGGCGCGGCCGTCAGGTCCTCGACGGTGAGCGGGTCGAGGGAGGCGTAGAAGGCCTCCTGTGCGCGGCGCAGCGCCCCGCGCAGCCGGCAGGCGCCGGCCAGCGGGCACGGCACCTCCCCCTCGCAGTCCACCACGTCCCCGACCCCCTCCAGCTCCCGCACCAGGGCGCCGATCGAGGCCGTACGCCCGGCCGCGGTGAGGGTCAGGCCCCCGCCGCGGCCGCGCCGGGTCTCGACCATCCCGAGGTGCTGGAGCCGGGCCACGACCTTGGCCAGGTGCGAGTACGGGACCCGTACCGCGTCGGCGACGTCCCGCGCGGTCGACGGCTCACCCTTGACGGAGAGGGCCATCACCGCGCGGAGCGCGAGGTCGGTGGACTTGGTGAGGCGCATACGTCGAGGCTAGATAATGCGCATCTGAGATTCAAGTTAGACCGGGCCTGCTGCGGCCCACGTCACACGAGCCCCGCCGCGCACGGCGGCCTCGCACTGACGGCGCGCGCGCTCGGCGCTATGTTGGCCTCCGGAGGAATATCCGACGGAATGAGGGCATGATCCCGAACGAAGCCTCCGCCCAGGAACCGCGAGCGCCATCGGAGCAGCCCGGAGAGGACAGGCTGCGGCTGCTCCTGTCCACGGGCGACGATCAGGGCGAACGCGATGCGCTGCGGCTGGGGCTGCAACAGGCGGTGGGCGCCCTGGCAGGGCTGGGCGGGCTGGTGCACCTGCGCGGGCGGAAGGCCCGCGGCGGGATCCCGCTGCGGCTGGCCACCAGCATCGGGCTCCCCCGCAATCTGACCCGCGGCTGGGTCTACCTCGCCGACCACGACCGCACCGCACCCGGCCGGGCCACCGCGGAGAACACCCGGCTGTGGCTGCCCACGACCGCCGTGACCCCCGGCCCCCTCCCGCCCCGCTCCGGCGTCGCGGCCGTACCGCTGCCCGGCCCCGAGGGCCCGCTCGGCGCGCTGTCCGTGGTGACGGCCGGCGATCAGCCGCCCACCGACGGCCAGTGGGAACTGCTCGAACGGATCGCCGCCTGGGTGGCCGACCGGCTCGGACGTCCCGAACCGGCCGAGTCCCGCGAGCGCTGGCGACTCGCCGAGCGCAGGCCCGGCACCCGCCTCCCCGGCACCGCCACCGATGTGGGCGTGGGCACCTGGGAGTGGAACGTCCGCACCGGCGAGGCCTTCCTCGACGACACCGCCCAGCACGTCTTCGGGATGTCCCCCGACATGTACGACGGGCGCATAGAGACCTGGGTGGAACTCGTCCACCCCGAGGACCTGCCCTGGGTGATCGCCGACGCCGAGGACGCCGCCCGCGAGGTCGGCGGCTACGCCTCCGAGTACCGGGTGCGGCGCCCCGACGGCGGCTTCCGCTGGGTCCAGGCGCGCGGGCGCAGCGTGCACGGCGACGACGGCAGGCCGCTGCTGCTGCGCGGGGTGCTGTGGGACAGCACCGAGACCCGGGTCGCGATGGACACCGTGGGACGCGCGCTGCGGCACATGAGCGACGGCTTCCTCGCCCTCGCCCCGGACGGGCGGATCGTCTTCGCCAACGCCCAGGCCGAGCGCCTGCTCGGCGCCAACGGCAGGACCGGCGGCCGGATCCTGTGGGACCTGCCCGGGGTCGGCCCCTCGGGACTGGAGGCCCGCTGCCGGGAGGCCGCCGAGTCCGGGCACCCGGTCAGCGGCGACATCGCCTGGGACGGCGCGCACCGCAGGTACCGGGTGCGGGTGATGCCCGTGCCCGACGGCCTGACCGTCTACCTCACCGACGTGTCCGAGCAGCGCCGGGCCGAGGAGGCGCGGGCCAAGGCCGCGCAGGCCGCCGCCGACCGCGCCGCGCACATCGGACGGCTGACCACGGCGCTCGCCGAGGCGGTGACCGTGAACGACGTCGTGCACGCCGTCGCCGAGCGCGTGCTGCCGCTGTTCGACGCGACCGGGCTGATCGTGCAGACCCTGGAGGGCGACCTCCTGCACGCCGTCGGCTTCGTGGGCTACCCCCCGGACCTCCTGCGGCGCACCGGACGGGAGCGGCTCGCCCCCGGAACCCCCGGCGCCGACGCCCTCCGCTGCCGGATGCCGCTCTACATCACCTCGGCCCGCGAGTACGTCTCCCTCTACCCGGCCCGTGCCGAACTGCGCGAGTGGGCGCAGAAGCACGCCTGGGCGTTCCTGCCGCTGATCGTCTCCGGCAAGCCGGTCGGCTGCTGCGTCGTCTCCTTCTCCGAGCCGCGTCCCTTCGCCGAGGAGGAACGGACCCTGCTCACCGCGCTCGCCGGGCTGATCGCCCAGGCGCTGGAGCGCGCCCGGCTGTACGACGCCGAGCACGGCAGGGCCCAGGAACTGCAGCGCGGCCTGCTCCCCCGTACGCTGCCGGTGCTGCCCGCGGTCACCGCCGCCGCGCGCTACCTGCCGGCCACCGAGGGGACGACGGCCGGCGGCGACTGGTACGACGTCATCCCGCTCTCCGCCGACCGCGCCGCGCTGGTCATCGGCGACGTCATGGGCCACGGGATCTCCGAGGCCGTCACGATGGGCCGGCTGCGTACCGCCGTGCACACCCTGGCGGGTCTCGAACTGCCGCCGGACGAGCTGATGGCGCACCTCAACGACCTGGTCAGCGATCTCGGCGACGACTTCTACGCAACCTGCCTGTACGCCGTGTACGACCCCGCCGCGGGGCGCTGCGCCATGACGCGGGCGGGCCATCCGCCGCCCGCGCTGGTCCGTCCCGACGGCACCGTCCACTTCGTCGGCGGCCCGCCCGACCCCCCGCTGGGGGCGGCCACCCCGCCTTTCGCGCTCGTGGAGTTCGAGGTACCGGACCGCAGTGTGCTCGCCCTGTACTCCGACGGCTTGGTCGAGTCCTCGCGGCGGGACATCGACACCGGCATGGCCGAGCTCGCCGCTGCCCTGACCGGGGCCCTCGCCCGGGCGCCCGCCGCTTCCGGCGGCGGCCGGCACGACGAGCGGCGGGAGGAGGTGGGTCGTCTGGAGCGGCTGTGCGAGGAGGTCTGCGCGGCGCTCGACATCGGCAAGGAGCACGCCGGCGACGACGCGGCGCTGCTGATCGCCTGCACCCACGCGCTGGCGCCCGGCGACATGGCCTCGTGGTCGCTGCCCGAGGATCCGGTCGCCGCCGGCGAGGCGCGCGACCACGTACGGCGGCAGCTGGAGCAGTGGGGCCTGGACGACCTGGTCACCACCACGGAACTGATCGCCAGCGAGCTGGTCGGCAACGTCGTCCGGCACGCGCGCGGGCCGGTGGTGCTGCGGCTGATCCGCAGCCGGTCCCTGGTGTGCGAGGTGTCGGACGGCAGCCTCACCACCCCGCGCATCCGGCACGCCGCCCCCAGCGACGAGGGCGGCCGCGGGCTGCAGCTGGTCGCCGCGCTCTGCCTGCGGTGGGGCACCCGCTACACCCCGTACGGGAAGAGCATCTGGACCGAGCAGGCGATCCCGGGGCCGGACGCGCTGCGCGAACCGTGAGCCGCGCTCTGCGGTGCCCGCTCCGCCAGGGGTGTCGGCGGGTGGCACGACCGGGCGGATTACCCTCGGCGGCAGCGATCAAGAACCGGCCGGCGCAGCACCGGTCCCGAGCCAAGGAGCCGAGCGATGCGCATCGCAGTACTGGACGACTACCAGCGGGCGGCCCACCGCTTCGCCGACTGGAAGGCCCTGGGCGCGGAGGTCGTCTTCCGCCAGGACCACCTCGACACCACCGAGGCGCTGGCCGCGGCGCTCGACGGGTTCGACGTCGTGGTGGCCATGCGGGAGCGCACCCCGTTCACCGCCGAGCGCTTCGCGGCGCTGCCCGCGCTGCGGCTGCTGGTGACGACGGGCATGGCCAACGCGTCCATCGACCTGGAGGCGGCCCGGCGGCACGGGGTGACGGTCTGCGGCACCGACAGCCCCCCGCACGCCACGGCGGAGCTGACGTGGGGGCTGATCCTGTCGCTCACCCGGCACATCCACCAGGAGGCGGCCGGAATGCGGCGCGGCGAGTGGCAGCACAGCATCGGCGGGGACCTGTACGGGCGCACCCTCGGCGTCGTGGGCCTCGGCCGGCTCGGGGCGCGCGTCGCGGCGATCGGCAGCGCCTTCGGCATGCGGGTGCTGGCGTGGAGCACCCACCTGGACCCGGACCGGGCGGCCGAGCACGGCGCCGTGGCGGTGGACAAGGCGGAGCTGTTCTCGGCGTCCGACGTCGTCACCGTCCACTACAAGCTGAGCGAGCGCAGCACGGGCCTGGTCGGTGCCGCGGAGCTGGCCCGGATGAAGCCGTCCGCGCTGCTGGTGAACACCTCCCGCGGTCCGCTCGTCGACACCGCCGCGCTGGTCGCCGCGCTGCGCGAGGGCCGGATCGCGGGCGCGGCACTGGACGTCTACGACACCGAGCCGCTGCCCCCGCGGGACGAGCTGCGCACCCTGCGCAACACCCTGCTCACCCCGCACCTCGGCTATGTCACGGAGGCCACGTACGACGTCTTCTACCGGCAGGCCGCCGAGAACATCGCGGCCTTCCGCGACGGGGCGCCGCTGCGGGTGCTGACGTCCTGACGTCCGGCGGGACACGGC
This sequence comes from Streptomyces sp. NPDC046977, assembly GCF_040644455.1. NCBI lineage: Bacteria > Bacillati > Actinomycetota > Actinomycetes > Kitasatosporales > Streptomycetaceae > Streptomyces > Streptomyces sp. NPDC046977. The sequence goes on along the minus strand of NZ_JBEYWO010000001.1, from coordinate 410,817 downwards.
TCGGGGGAGGACCGGCGGCCGGTCCTCCCCCGCCGTGTGCGGGTCAGTGCCCGCGGGCGATCCACTCGTCGAGATGCGGTGCCTCGGCGCCGATCGTCGTGCTGTCCCCGTGCCCGGTGCGGACGACCGTCTCCGGCGGCAGTGTCAGCAGGCGGTCGCGGATCGAGTCGACGATGGTGGGGAAGTCCGAGAAGGACCGCCCGGTGGCGCCCGGCCCGCCCTGGAAGAGGGTGTCACCGGTGAAGACCGTGCCGAGCGCGGGCGCGTACAGGCAGACGGCGCCCGGGGCGTGGCCCGGGGTGTGCAGGACGGTGAGGCTCGTGCCGGCCACCGCGATCTCCTGACCGTCCGTCAACTCGCCGTCGGGGGCGCGGTCGGGGTGGGTGTGCTTCCACAGCGGCAGGTCGTCGCCGTGCAGCAGGACCGGTGCCCCGGTCAGCGACGCGAGGGCGGGTGCCGCGTCGATGTGGTCGTTGTGCGCATGGGTGCTGACGATGGCGAGCAGGCGCCGGCCGCCGAGCGCGCGGGCGATGGCCTCGGCGTCGTGGGCGGCGTCGATGACGATGGCCTCGCTGTCGTCGCCGACGATCCAGACGTTGTTGTCGACGTCCCAGGTGCCGCCGTCGAGGGAGAACGTGCCGGAGGTGACGAGGTGGTCCACGCGGGCGGCCATCAGAGGACCACCACCGAACGCAGGACGTCGCCGCCGTGCATGCGCTCGAACGCCTTCTCCACCTCGTCCAGGGCGATGGTCTCGGTGACGAAGGCCGCCAGGTCGAGCCGGCCCTGCTGGTACAGGTCGATGAGCATGGGGAAGTCGCGGGAGGGCAGGCAGTCGCCGTACCAGGACGACTTCAGGGCGCCGCCGCGGCCGAAGACGTCGAGCAGCGGCAGTTCCAGCTTCATCTCCGGGGTGGGGACGCCGACCAGCACGACGGTGCCGGCCAGGTCGCGGGCGTAGAACGCCTGCTGGTACGTCTCGGGGCGGCCGACCGCCTCGATGACGACGTCCGCGCCGAAGCCGCCGGTCAGCTCGCGGATCGCCTCGACCGGGTCGGTCTCCCGGGAGTTGACGGTGTGGGTGGCCCCGAGCTTCCTGGCCGTCTCCAGCTTCCGCGCGTCGATGTCGACGGCGATGATCTTCGACGCGCCCGCCAGCCGCGCGCCCATGACGGCCGAACCGCCGACACCGCCGCAGCCGATGACGGCGACGCTGTCCCCGCGGCCGACGGCGCCGGTGTTGATCGCGGCGCCGAAGCCGGCCATGACCCCGCAGCCGAGCAGTCCGGCGACGGCCGGACTGGCGGCCGGGTCGACCTTGGTGCACTGACCCGCGTGGACCAGGGTCTTCTCGGCGAAGGCGCCGATGCCCAGGGCCGGGGACAGCTCGGTGCCGTCCAGCAGGGTCATCTTCTGCTTCGCGTTGTGGGTGTTGAAGCAGTACCAGGGGCGGCCGCGCAGACAGGCGCGGCACTGGCCGCACACCGCGCGCCAGTTGAGGACGACGAAGTCGCCGGGCGCCACGTCGGTCACGCCCTCGCCGACGGACTCCACGACACCGGCCGCCTCGTGGCCGAGGAGGAAGGGGAAGTCGTCGTTGATGCCGCCCTCGCGGTAGTGCAGGTCGGTGTGGCACACCCCGCACGCCTGGACGCGGACCAGCGCCTCGCCCGGCCCCGGGTCGGGCACGACGATCGTTTCCAGGCTGACGGGGGAACCCTTCTCCCGGGCGACGACGGCACGGACCTGGTGGGCCATGGGGCACTCCTCGGCTGCTGCTGATCCTGGGACGGACGTTTCTCGTCGCGGCACACAACGCGCATATCGCACCGCAAGCATCGGCGACCGCGGACAGGGCGGTCAAGGACCGCACAGCCCGGCCGGCCGCGTCCATTCTTACCAGGGATCTTCCCGGCGGGTCCCGCACGGCGGGGTGTTCACCCCTCAGCCGGTGTGCAGCAGCAGCCGCGCACTCCGGTCCCCCGCCGCGCGGGCGGCCGGGAGGAGCGCGGCCGTCACGGCGACCGTCACGCACACGAAGCCGACCAGCAGGAGCGCCGTCCACGGCGGCGACTGGGCGATGCCCGCGCCGACGCCGCTGGAGCGGCCCTGGAGGTCGATCAGCCAGTCCGACGCGTACACCCCGGCGGTGACGCCGACGACCGCGGCCGTCAGCGCGGTCAGCCCGATGCCCGTCACCACCGTCGCCACGGTCTGCTGGGGCGTCAGGCCCACCGCGCGGTAGGCGCGCATGTCGCGGGCGTGGTCGCGGATGCCGGTGCCGACCGCCGTGGAGAGCTCGGCCAGCGCGATCAGCGCCAGCACGGTCACCAGGCCGATGACGACCCCGCGCACCGGGGAGAGTTCGGCGCCGGGGCCGGCGACCTCGCGGACCTCCAGCGCGCCGCCCGAGACCTCCGACAGCCGGGTGCGCACCGACGCCCGGTCCGCGCCCGGCCGCAGGGCCAGGCTGTAGTACTCCGGGCGGATCGTGTCGTCCTGGGCGCGCAGCACGTCCAGCGGCGCCGAGATCACCCGTCCGCCGTGCGCGGTCTCGATGCTGCGCCCGACGATGTGCAGGATGTGCGGGGTCCCGCCGACCGTCACCCGCACCCACTGGCCGACGCCCGCGTGGAGCGCGTCGAGCAGTCCCTGCCCGGCGACGGCCTCGTCCGGCCCGGTGGGGCGGCGGCCCTCGACGACGGCGAACGGGTAGGGGTCCGCGGCGGTGCCGATGCCGCGCAGGGTGACGGACTGCGACTGGCCGGGCGCCAGCGCGGTGAGTTCGGCGCCCGGGTGGACGGCGCCGACCGCCGGGTCCGCGGCCAGCAGCCGGCGCGCGGCCGCGTCGGTCAGCCCGTTCGGCCGGGCGGTCAACGCCCCGGCCTGGCCGACCTGTTCGGGGTGGCGTTCGAAGCGGTCCAGGGTGGCCCAGGTGCCCAGCGCGACGGTGATCATCAGTACGGGCAGCGCGAGCCGGGCGACCGCGACCGCGGAGCGCAGCGGACGGTGCAGCACCCCGCGGCAGCCCAGGACGAGGGCGGGCGGGGTGCGCAGCCGCAGCGCGGCCCTGGCCGCGCCCGACATCCGCCGCCGCCCGGGAACGGCTCCGCGCGCGGCGGGAATCGGCGGCACCTGGCCGGCCCGCCACGCGGCGAGCACGGTGGCCAGGGCGATGACCAGCACGGTCGCCGCGGCCGTGCCGGGCAGCGCCCAGGTGTGCTGCGGCAGCCCCTGCCACAGGGCCACCGCCTCGCCCATCGGGCCGGGCATGCCCGGTGCCAGGGTCTCCGCCGCCACCGCGCCGAGCAGCACCCCGGCCGTGGCGAGCACGGCGTGCTGGACCAGGAACATCCGCACGACCTGCGCCGGGGTGAAGCCGACGGCCTTGAGCACCGCGATGTCGCGCACGTAGGCCAGCACACGGGTGCCGATGCCGCCGGTCACCGCGATCGCCGCGGCCAGCAGCGCGGCGAGGCCGAACAGCCCGAGCAGCAGCCCGAGAAGATGGTTGTCGCCCTCGGCGTCGGCCCGCGCCTCGCGCCAGGTGGAGACTGTCAGCACATGGTCCGAGCCCACGGCGGTGACGGCCCGTTGCACGACGAAGGCCGTGTCGGCGGGGTCCGCGAGACGCAGCCCGACCGTCTCCCCCGGGCGGCCGGCCCCCGGGCCGAGCGCGCCGACCAGCGCGGAGGAGGCCCAGCCGGTGCCCGGCCCGTCGCCCGGCGTGTAGTGCGGCTCGGCGGTCTCCGCGACGCCCACCACCCGTACGGTCCCGCGCCGCCCGCCGCCGGTGACGGTGATCTCGTCCCCGGGCTCGGCCCACAGCGCGGTGGCCACCGACTGTTCCAGCACCACGCCGTCGCCGGCGCCGCCGTCGAGCCAGCGGCCGCGGTCCAGCAGCGGCCGGCCCACCTCCGGCGGGGTCGGGCCGGCGGCACGCAGGTCCAGGGCGGCCTTCTCCCGGCCGTGCTGGGCGGTGACGGTGAGCGTGCGATAGGGGCCGGAGACGCCGGTCACGCCGTCCAGCCGGGACAGCGCGGCGGTGCCGGTGGCCGTGCCGTCGGTGCGCAGCCACACGTGCGCGCCCTGCGTGGCGGCGAACATCCGCTGCCAGGGGTTGGCCGCGTAGACCAGCAGCGCGACCGACAGCAGCAGCGCCACGGTGATCCCCGTGGTGGCCAGGACGATGGACAGGGCCTGCCCGCGGTGCGTGCGCAGATCGGCGAGGGCCCAGCGGACGGTGGCGCGCACGGCGGTCAGCCCTGCAGCTTCACGACGTCGGCGGCGGCGCGGGAGGGACGGGCGGCGGCCGACGGGGCGTCGAGGACGACGTCGTCGGCGATCCGGCCGTCGAAGAGGCTGATCACCCGGTCCGCGGCGCTGGCCACCTTGGCGTCGTGCGTGACCAGCAGGATGGTCTGGCCGCGTTCGTGGCAGCGGGCGAGCAGCCGCAGCACCTCCCGGCTGCCCCTGCTGTCCAGGCTGCCGGTGGGCTCGTCGGCCAGCAGCAGCGCCGGGCGGTTGACCAGGGCACGGGCGAGGGCGACGCGCTGCTGCTCGCCGCCGGAGAGGTCGGCGGGGGTGCTGTCCTCCTTGCCCTCCAGGCCGAGTTCGGCCAGCAGCTCCTGCCGGGCGGCGCGTACCTGGCGCGGCGAGCGGCCGGCCAGCAGGGCGGGCAGTTCGATGTTGTCGGCCACGGTGAGGGTGGAGACGAGGTTGAAGAACTGGAAGACGATGCCGACGCCGCGCCGCCGCAGCACCGCCCAGCGCGCCTCGCTGAGCTGGTCGACCCGCTGCCCGTCCAGCCATATCCGCCCGCGGTCGGGCCGCTCCAGCCCGCCGAGCAGATGCAGCAGGGTCGACTTGCCCGCGCCCGACGGCCCGGTGACGGCGACGAACTCGCCCGGCCGGACCTCCAGGTCCACCCCGCGCACCGCCCTGACCTCGTTGCCGTCCACGCGGTGCGTCTTGACCAGTCCCTCGACCCGCAGCATGTGGGACGCCCGCGGGAGGGGCGGTTCGGCCCGTCTCATTCCAGCTCCTCCTGGCAGCGCTCCAGCCAGTCGAGGTCGGCCTGCAAATGCAGGGTCGCGCCCTCGATGAGCAGTTGCGCGATGCGGTTGTCCCGGTCCTCCGCCGAGGCGAGCCGCGACATGGCCCGCATCAGGTTGAGGTAGTGGCGGCGCTGCTTGTTGATCAGGGAGACCTGGTCGGCCATTCCCGTGGCGGGGGCGAGGGCGAGCTTCATGAAGAACTCGTCGCGCACCCGGGGCTCGCTGGACGGCTCCTCGAACCAGGCGGAGACCGCCTCCCGCCCGGCGTCGGTGAGTTCGTAGATCCGCTTGTTGGGCCGGCCGGACTGCGTGACGTCCTCGCCACGGATCAGTCCCGACTTCTCCAGGCGGGCCAGTGTCACGTAGATCTGGCCGATGTTCGGCTGGGGATAGGCGGCGCCGAAGACCTTCTCGAGCTCGGTCTTGAGCTCGTAGCCGTGGGCGGGCCCCTTGGCGAGCAGTGCCATGAGGGGAAGGCGCACGCTCGTCCCGCCTCCTCCCCGGCTACCTGCCTGTTAGGGGCCGCAGTTGCCCCGGCCCGTCGTCGAGCAGGCCATATTGCCGCAATGGCTAGTATCGCGCATGTCCAACAGGTATACATGGCCCTTCGGACGACGACGACGTCGCACCGGGGCGGGACCTGGAGGATCGGATGCGCTGGGCGCGGGCCGCGGGAAGAACGCTGCTCGTCGCCGCGCTGCTGGCGACCGGGTACGGGGGCGCGGGCGCGCGTGCCGCCGACGGGCCGCCCGGCGAGGGCGGCCGCGGGCCGGTGACGCTGGCCACCGGCCGGGACCTGACCGGGTACCTGCAGCACGTCCTGGACGGCTGGAACCGCGCCCACCCGCTGGAGCGGGCCACCCTGGTGGAGCTGCCGGAGGCCGCCGACGAGGTGCACGCGCAGATGGCGGACAGCCTGCGGTCCGGCAGCGACCGCTTCGACGTGCTCAACATCGACGTGGCGTGGACCTCGGAGTTCGCGGGGGCGGGCTGGATCGCGCCGGTCGACCCGCGGGGGCTGCCGCTGGACCGGCTGCTGCCCTCGGTCGTGGACACCGCGACCTTCCACGGCAGGCTCTACGCGGTGCCGTACGTGACCAACGCCGGACTGCTGTACTACCGCAAGGACATCCTCGACCGGGAGCACCTGGCCCCGCCGCGCACCTGGGCGCAGTTGGAGGAAGAGGCAAAAACGCTCGCGCCGAAGTACCGGATCGGCGGCTACGCCGGGCAGTTCCTGCCGTACGAGGGGCTGACGGTCAATGTCACCGAGGCCGTGCAGTCGGCGGGCGGCGGCATCCTCGGCGGCGAGGGCACCCGTGTCACCGTCGACTCGGCGGCGGCGCGTGAGGGGCTGGACTTCCTCGTACGGGGGGTGCGCGAGGGCTGGATCCCGCGCGCGGCCCTGTGGTTCAAGGAGGAGGAGTCCCGGCGGGCCTTCCAGGACGGCGAGTTGCTCTTCCTGCGCAACTGGCCGTACGTGTACGACCTGGCGTCGGGCCCGGACTCGAAGGTGGCCGGCCGGTTCGGCGCGGTGCCGCTGCCGGGCCCCGGCGGTCCGGGCTCCAGTGTGCTCGGCGGGTCCAATCTCGCGGTGAGCACCCACGCGCGGCATCCGCGCACGGCGGCCGATCTGATGGCGTACATGACGGGTGAGTCCGTGCAGCGCCAGGTGCTCACCGAGGGTTCGCTGCCGCCGGTGTGGGCGGACCTGTACCGGGACCCGGTGCTGGTGCGCCGCTATCCGTACCTGCCGGTGCTGGAGCAGAGCGTGCGGGCGGCCAAGCCGCGCCCGAAGAGCGCGCGTTACGAGCAGGTGAGCCTGGCGGTCGCGGCGGTGAGCCGGGACGCGCTGGCGCAGCACACGACGCCGGGGCAGGCGGTGGCGCGGCTGGACCGCGAGCTGCGGGAGATCGTTCGGGGCGGCTGAACCCCCTCTCCATAGTTACATGTTAGGTAGTGAGGCGTAGCCACTCCTGCTGCACGCCCGGCATCTTCCCTGACAAACCCGCTCAGTGCACGCCGCTTTCGGCAGCTCCATTGACACCTCCCGGAAACAGATACCTAACATGAATGCATAACCGGCCTGTTGACGCGGCGTGCCGTGTCCGTTCACGCGCCGTTCCACCGAGGAGAGGACACCGTCCCGATGAAGCGCACGCTCGTCGCGGCCACCGCCCTGTGCGGTCTGGCCCTCGCGACCACCGCCTGCGGCGGCGACACAAAGGCCGCCTCCGACTCCGCCGCCGGCAAGGGTTCGGGCGGTCAGGAGCTCAAGGGCCAGACGGTGACCGTCGCCGCCGTCTGGACCGGCACCGAGCAGGAGAACTTCCAGAAGGTCCTGGACGGCTTCACCGCGAAGACCGGGGCGAAGACCGCCTACGTGTCCACCGGCGACAACTTCGCCACGGTGCTGGGCAGCAAGATCGAGGGCGGCGACTCGCCCGACGTCGCCATGGCCCCGCAGCCCGGCGTGGTCCAGCAGTTCGCGGGCAAGGGCTGGCTGCTGCCGCTGTCCCCGGCCGTGAAGAGCGCCGCGGAGCAGAACTTCGCCAAGGTCTGGCAGACGTTCGGCACCGTCGACGGCACCTACTACGGCCTGTACTTCAAGGCCTCCGACAAGTCGACCGTCTGGTACAGCCCGCAGGCGCTCGACACCGCCGGCGTGCAGCCGCCGAAGACCTTCCAGGAGCTGCTGGACGCCGCCGGCGCGATCTCCGACTCGGGCCTGCCGGCCTTCGCCGTGGGCGGCTCGGACGGCTGGACGCTCACCGACTGGTTCGAGAACGTCTACCTCTCGCAGGCGGGCCCGGAGAACTACGACAAGCTGACTCAGCATCAGATCCCGTGGACCGACCCGACCGTGGTCAAGGCGCTCGGCACCCTGGCGAAGGTGTTCGGCAAGGACGACCTCATCGCGGGCGGCCGCAAGGGCGCCCTGGCCACCAGCTTCCCCGACTCCGTCGCCCAGGTCTTCGGCAAGACCCAGAAGGCGGGCATGGTCTACGAGGGCGACTTCGTCGGCGGCGTCGTCTCCGGCGACCTCGGCCGCACGGTCGGCGAGGACGCCAAGTTCTTCCCGTTCCCCTCCGTCGACGGCGGTCCCGCGCCGGTGGTCGGCGGCGGCGACGCCGCGGTGGCGCTGAAGTCGGGCAAGAACACCAAGGCCGGGATGAAGCTGCTGGAGTACCTGGCGACCCCCGAGGCCGCGGCGATCTGGGCCAAGGCGGGCGGCTACCTGTCGCCCAACCAGAAGCTCGATCCGGCCGCCTACGCCGACGACACCACGCGCGAGACGGCCAAGTCCCTCGTCGGCGCCGGGGACACGGTGCGCTTCGACATGTCGGACCAGACCCCTCCCGCCTTCGGCGGCACGCCCGGCAAGGGCGAGTGGAAGATCCTCCAGGACTTCCTGGCCGACCCGAAGGACCCCAAGGCCACCGCGGCGAAGCTCGAGGCCGCGGCCGCCAAGGCCTACCAGGGCTGAGGTCCCGTCATGTCCACCGCGCTCACCCGCAAGGTGCCGTCCGCCCCGGCGGGCGGCACCCCCCCGCCGGCCGTACGGCGCCGCTCGCGCCGGGCCAAGGCCGTCGCGGTCGTCTTCGCGCTGCCGGCGCTGGCGCTGCTCGGCGCCCTCGTCGGCTACCCCATCCTCTTCTCGGTCGGCCGCAGCCTCTTCGACGCGAGCGGCGACCGCTTCGTGGGACTCTCCAACTACCAGGAGATGTTCACCGATCCGGCCACGCTCAAGGCGATCCGCAACACCGCGATCTGGGTCGTGGTCGCCCCGGCGCTGCTCACCGGCGTGGGCCTGGTCCTGGCCGTGCTCACCGAGCGGATCCGCTGGGCCACCGCGTTCAAGCTGCTGATCTTCATGCCGATGGCGGTCTCCTTCCTCGCCGCCGGCATCACCTTCCGCCTCGTGTACGACCAGGACCCGCAGCGCGGCGTCCTCAACGCCGCGGCGGTGGCGATCCACGACTCCTTCACGGACGCCTCGGCGTACCCCGGCGCCCGGCCGCGCGGCAACGACGTGCTCACGGCCTCCGACGGCGGTTTCCGGACCGTGCGGCCCGCGGAGGCCGGCACGACCGTCACGCTCGGCCTGGTCGGCCTGCCGCCGCAGTCGCTGCCCGGCGGGGCCCGTCCGGCCGCCCCGGCGCCCGCGCGCGACGGCGAGGTGACCGGCGTGGTCTACCTGGACTTCGTCCCGGGCGGCGGCGGCACACCGGGCAAGGTCGACCCGCAGGAGAAGGGCCTGCCGCACATGGCGGTCGAGCTGATGAAGGACGGCGGGGTCGTCGCCACGACCACCACCGCCGACGACGGCTCCTTCCGCTTCACCGACGCGGCCGGCGGCGGCGAGGTGCGCCTCCCGGCGCGCAACTTCGCGCCCCCGTACGACGGCGTCTCCTGGCTCGGCCCGACGCTGATCACCCCGGCGATCATCGGCGCCTACCTGTGGATCTGGACCGGCTTCTCGATGGTGCTGATCGGCGCCGGCCTGTCCTCGCTGCCCCGCGAGACCCTGGAGGCGGCGCGGATGGACGGCGCGAACGAGTGGCAGATCTTCCGCCGCATCACGGTCCCGCTGCTCGCCCCCGTGCTGGGCGTGGTCTTCGTGACGCTCGTGATCAACGTGATGAAGGTCTTCGACCTCGTCTACATCATCGCCCCGGGCCCGGTGCAGGAGGACGCCAACGTGCTCGCCCTCCAGATGTGGCTGGTCTCCTTCGGCGGCGGCAACAACCAGGGCCTGGGCAGCGCGATCGGCGTCGTCCTGCTGCTGCTCGTGCTCCCCGCGATGGCCCTCAACATCCGACGCTTCCGCAGGAGTTCGCGATGACCGTGCAGAGCGCCGCGCCGCGGCCCGCCCCGCCCCGCACCCCTGCCGCCCGGTCCGGCGGCGGCCCCGGCCGGACCTCCGCCGCCCGCCGGATCGCGTCCTGGCTGCGCGGCGGGCTGGTCCAGGCGCTGCTGACCGTCGTCGCCCTGATCTGGCTCACCCCGACCGCCGGGCTGTTCGTCTCCTCGCTGCGCGACACCGACGACACCTCCGCGTCCGGCTGGTGGACCGGACTGCTGCACCCGGGGTCGCTCGGGTTCGGCAACTACACGGCCATCCTCGGCGACAGCAGCATCACCCAGGCGTTCTGGAACACCGTGCTGATCTCGGTGCCCGCGACCGCGGCGGTCGTGGTGCTCGCCGCGCTCGCCGGATACGCCTTCGCCTGGCTGGAGTTCCCGGGGCGGGACTGGGTGTTCCTGGTCGTCGTCGGCATGCTCGTCGTGCCGGTGCAGATCGGCCTGGTGCCGGTCGCCCGGCTCTTCGGGGCGGTCGGCCTGTTCGGGACGACCGCCGGCGTGGTCCTCTTCCACGTGGCGTACGGACTGCCGTTCGCGATCTTCCTGCTGCGCAACTACTTCGCCGAGATCCCGCGCGAGATGCTGGAGGCGGCGCGGATGGACGGCGGCACCGAGTGGACGATCTTCCGCAGACTCGTGCTGCCGGTGGGGCGTCCGGCGATCGCGAGCCTGGCCATCTTCCAGTTCCTCTGGGTCTGGAACGACATGCTCGTCGCGCTGATCTTCGCGGACAGCGGTGCACAGCCGCTCACCGTCGCCCTCCAGTCGCAGATGCGGCAGTTCGGCTCCAACATCGACGTGCTGGCGCCGGGCGCCTTCCTGTCGCTGATCGTGCCGCTGGCGGTCTTCTTCGCCTTCCAACGGCACTTCGTGGAGGGGGTCATGGCCGGTTCGGTGAAGTGACGCCGCGCGCGAACACGGCCGAGGGGCCGGGGCGGCGCAGACATCGGAGGACTTGCTTGCCAGGTGGTCCATACCACTTTAGAGTCGGCCCGGCAGGCCGGATCCCTCCGACGTCTGCGCCGCCCCGGCCCTCCCGTGCGTCCCCGACCGGCAAGGACCCGCCCCATGCCCATGCAGCCCTGGTTCGCCGACGCCAAGCTCGGCATCTTCGTCCACTACGGGATCTACGCGGTCGACGGCGTCCCCGAGTCGTGGTCGTTCTACACCGGGCAGGTCAGCCACGAGCAGTACATGCGCCAGCTCGACGGCTTCACCGCCGCCCGCTACGCCCCCCGGTCCTGGGCCCGGCTGTTCGCCCGCGCGGGCGCCCGGTACGCCGTCCTCACCGCCCGCCACCACGACGGTGTGGCCCTGTGGGACACGGCCCAGGGCGACCTGTCGGTGGCACGCCGCACCCCGGCCGGACGCGACCTGATCGGCCCGTACGCGCAGGCACTGCGCGAGGAGGGGCTGAAGGTCGGCCTGTACTACTCGCACTCCGACTGGAACCACCCCGACTACGCCAGCGTGGTGCATCCGCAACCCCCGATGCCGGACGTGTCCACCAGCCGCTGGGTCGTCCCCGCGGACGGCCGGCAGGACCCGGCGGCCTGGCAGCGCTACCTCGCCTACCGGGACGCCCAAGTGGCCGAGCTCGTCACCCGGTTCCGCCCCGACCTGCTGTGGTTCGACGGCGAGTGGGAGCGCAGCGAGGAGCAGTGGGGCCTGGACGCGCTCGCCGCCGCGATCCTGGCCGGGAACCCGGAGACCGTGCTCAACGCCCGGATGCTGAGCCACGGCGACTACGCCACCCCCGAGCAGGGCATCCCGGTCGAGCCGCCGCCGGGGCCGTGGGAGCTGTGCCTGACGGTGAACGACTCCTGGGGGTTCCAGCACGGGGACCACCACCACAAGTCGGTGTCCCGGCTGGTCCGCTACTTCACCGAGACCATCGGCGCGGGCGGCAACCTGCTGCTGGACGTCGGCCCCCGCGAGGACGGCACCATCACGCCCGAGCAGACCGCACGCCTGGAGGGCCTCGGGGCCTGGATCCGCGCGCACTCCGACGCCGTCCACGGCACGGTGGCCGGACTGCCGCCCGGCCACCACTACGGCCCCAGCACCCTGTCCGCGGACCGCCGCACCCTCTACCTGGTCTGCTTCGACGCCCCTCGGGAAGCCGTGTCGGTGCGGGGCCTGCGCAACCGCGTCCGCCGCGTCTCGGTGGTCGGCACCGGCACCGAGCTGGGCCACGACGTCACCGGCGGGCTGCACGAGGTGCCCGGCGTCACCTGGATCGACGCCCCGCCCGCCGGGGACGTGGACCGCCACGCCACGGTGCTGGCGGTCGAACTCGACGGCGAACTCGACCTGTACCGCGGCACCGGCCGCTCCTGACCCACGGGCCCCGGCGGGTCACGCCGAGCGGTCGAGGTCCTCGGCCCGTACGGGGTGGGCCAGGGGCAGACCGCGGGCGAAACGCTCGATCTCGGCGGTCGCCGTGTCGGCCAGCCGGGTCAGCTCGGTGCCGAGCGAGCCCGCGACGTGCGGGGTGAGCAGCACATTGGGCAGGTCCCACAGCGGGGAATCGGCCGGCAGCGGCTCGGGGTCGGTGACGTCGAGGACGGCGTGCAGGCGCCCGGCGACCAGCTCGGCGGTCAGCGCGGCGGTGTCGACCAGCGAACCGCGCGCGGTGTTCACCAGGGTCGCGCCGTCCCGGAGCAGCGCGAGCCGCGCGGCGTCGAACAGGTGCCGTGTCGCGGGCAGTTCGGGGGCGTGGATGCTCACCACGTCGCTGGCGCGGCACAGATGGTCGAGACCGGCCCACTCCGCGCCCAGCCCCGCCGCCGCGGCCGGATCCAGGTACGGGTCGTGGAGCAGCAGTCGCAGGTCGTACGGGCGCAGCAGTTCCAGGACCCGCCGGCCGACCCGGGAGGCGCCGACCACGCCCACCGTGCGACGGTAGTTGCCCGCCCCGGCGAGTGCCTCGAACGCCCCGATGTCGCCCCGCGCCCGGCGGAAGGCGCCCGCCGTGTCCAGCACCCGCTTGTTGGACAGGAGCACCGCCGCGACGGTGTACTCCGCGACCGGCAGCGCGTTGGCCGCGGCCGCGGTCGAGACGAGCACGCCGCGCCGCCACACGGCGTCGGTGACGTGCTGCTTGACGGTACCGGCCGCGTGCGCGACCAGCCGCAGCCGGGGCATCCGGGCGAGGGCCGCCTCGTCCAGCGGCGGGCAGCCCCACCCGGTGAGCAGCACCTCCGCCGCGGCCAGCGCCTCCCGCGCGCCCGGCGCGGCGAAGTCCTCGACGAGGAGGCCGGGTTCGAAGCGCGCGACGCGCGCCAGCCGTTCCAGGGCGCCCGCGTCGAACACGGCGTCGCGGGTGCGCGCGCTCATCGCCAGGACGGTACGGGGGGCAGGCTGCACGAGGGGACCGTCCTGAGGCCGGGGCGGGCAGGCGGACAAGGCGAGCGACCGCCATCCTTCGCGGGCCGCCGGGCGAAGTCAAGGACGCACGAACCCGGCGAAGGGGACAGCCCCCGGCCCCGGTCAGAAGCCGTCGGCGAGCGCGGCCTCGTAGCCCGGCAGGACCACGTCGCGGATGAGCGCGTTGCGCTCGTCGAAGGGGATGAACGCGCTCTTCAGGGCATCCACCGTCGCCGTCCGCAGGTCCGCCACGGTCCAGCCGGCCTCGGTGACCAGGCGCTCCATCTCGCGGGTCATCGTCGTGCCGGACACCAGGCGGTTGTCGGTGTTGACGGTCACCCGGAAGCCCAGGTCGCGCAGGAGGGTGATGGGATGCTCGGCCACCGAAGTCGCGGCGCCCGTCTGCAGGTTGGAGGTGGGGCAGACCTCCAGGGCGATGCGCCGGTCGCGTATCCAGTGGGCGAGGCGGCCCAGTTTGCCGTCCACGATGTCGTCGGCCAGGCGGACGCCGTGGCCGATCCGCAGCGCCCCGCAGACCTGCACGGCCTGGTGGATGCTGGGCAGGCCGTGGGCCTCGCCGGCGTGGATGGTGAACGGCACGTTCTCCTCGCGCAGGTAGGCGAAGGCGGCCAGGTGGTCGGCGGGCGGGAAGCCGTCCTCGGCGCCCGCGATGTCGAAGCCGACGACGCCCGCGTCGCGGTAGGCGACGGCCAGACCGGCCACCTCGCGGCTGCGGTCGGCCATCCGCATCGCGCACAGCAGCGTGCCCACCCGGACCGGGGTGCCCGCCGCGGCGGCCTTGGCCATGCCCGCGGCCAGGCCCTCCTGCACGGTCTCCACGACCTCGGCGAGCGCCAGCCCGCTGTGAACGAGCAGTTCGGGGGCGTAGCGGACCTCGCCGTAGACGACGCCGTCGGCCGCCAGGTCGAGGACGTACTCCTCGGCGACGCGCAGCAGGCCCTCGCGGGTGCCCATCACGGCGATGGTGTGCTCGAAGGTGGCGATGTAGCGGACGAGGTCGCCGGAGTTCGCGGCGTCGTAGTACCAGGCCGCCAGCGCGGCGGGGTCGGTGGCGGGCAGCGTGTGCCCGATCCGCCCGGCCAGTTCCACGAGGGTCGCCGGGCGCAGGCCGCCGTCGAGGTGGTCGTGGAGCACGGCCTTGGGCAGCCGGCGGAGGAGATCGGTGTCGGGGGCGGCGGCCGTGGTCACGCGGTGGGCTCCTGGTCGGCGGGGGTGGCGGGGTCTGCGGGGGCGGCGGGCTGGAGGAGGTCCCAGCGGTTCCCCCAGGGGTCCTGGAAGACGACGACCGAGCCGTACGTCTCGTGGCGGGGCTCCTCCAGGAAGGTCACCCCGGCGGCGCGCATCCGCGCGTAGTCGCCGGCGAAGTCCTCGGTGTGCAGGAAGAAGGCGACCCGTCCCCCGGTCTGGTCGCCGACCCGGGCGAGTTCCGCCTCGTTCTTCGCCCGTGCGAGCAGCAGCCCGCTGCCCTCGTCCGCGCCGCGCGGGCGCACGACCACCCACCGGCCGCCGCCGGGGCGCGGCTCGTCCTCGACCAGGTCGAAGGCGAGCGGGCCGGTGTAGAAGGCGATGGCCTCGTCGTGGTCGGGCACGACGAGGGTGACCAGGGCTATGCGGGACATGGGCCAACGTTATACGTAACACTCCACGACGGGCAAGGCGCGCCCTCCGACCCCGGCGCAGTCCGGCAGCGGCGCGCCTCAGGCGTCCGCCGCGGCGTACACGCGGCGGCCGTCGACGAACGTCTGCAGCACGCGGGTCTCCGCGACGGCCTCCGGGGGTCCGGCGAACGGGTCGCGGTCGAGGACGACGAGGTCGGCGAGTTTGCCCGGGGTGACGGTCCCCGTGTCGTCCAGGTGGTTCACGTGCGCGGAGCCCGCGGTGCAGGCGGCGACGGCCGCGTCGAGGCCGAGGCACTGCCCGGGCAGGAAGACGGGGGTGCCCTCGGGGGCCCGGGGGAGGCGGCGGTTGACGGCGACGTGGAGCGCCTGCAGCGGATCGGGGCTGCTGACGGGCCAGTCGCTGCCGGCTGCGAGGGTCGCCCCCGCACGCAGGAGGTCGCCGAACGGGTACTGCCAGGCGCCCCGTTCGGGGCCGAGGAAGGGCAGGGTGAGCTCGTCCATCTGCGGCTCGTGGGCGGCCCACAGGGCCTGGATGTTGGCGGTGGCGCCGAGCGCGCGGAAGCGGGGGACGTCGTCGGGGTGGACGACCTGGAGATGCGCCAGGTGGTGCCGGGTGTCGCGGAAGCCGTTGGCCGCGCGTGCGGCCTCCACCGCGTCCAGGGCCTCGCGCACGGCGCGGTCCCCGAGGGCGTGGAAGTGCACCTGGAAGTCGTGGGCGTCGAGTTGGACGACGTACGCGGCGAGGCCGGCCGGGTCGACGAAGCTGATGCCGCTGTTGCCCGAAGCGCAGCCGCAGGCGGTGAGGTAGGGGTCCAGCAGGGCGGCGGTCCCGTTCTCCGCGATGCCGTCCTGCATGACCTTGACGGTGGTGGCACGGAACCGCCCGCGGCTCACCTCGGCCCGCCGTGCGAGGAGTTCGGGGATCTGCTCCGCGCCCCGGTCCCGGTCCCACCACAGGGCGCCGACGACACGGGCGGTGAGCAGCCCGTCGTCGATGACGGCGTGGTAGGCGGGCACGGGGTCGGTCATGTTGGCGTACGTGCCGACGATCGCGTCCTGCCACGCGGTGACACCGAACGCGTGCAGCACCGCCTGGGCACGCAGCAGGGCGGCCTTCTGCTCGGCGAGAGTGACCGCGGGCAGCAGACGGCCGACCAGGTGCTGGGCGCCCTCCTGCAGCATGCCGGTGGGGTGGCCGCCGGCGTCCCGCTCGATGCGGCCGTCCGCCGGGTCCGGGGTGTCCCGGGTGACCCCGGCGAGTTCCAGGGCACGGGAGTTGACCCAGGCGCCGTGGTGGTCCCGGTTGGGCAGGAAGACCGGGCGGTCGGGCACGACCGCGTCCAGGAGCGCGGCCGTGGGGTTGCCGCCGGGGAACGCCTCCAGCGACCAGCCGCCGCCGGTGATCCACTCCGCCTGGGGGTGCGCGTCGGCGTAGGCGCGGACCAGGCGTACGTACTCCCCCGCGTCGCGGGCATCGGCGAGATGGCACTGCCCGAGTTCGAGGCCCGCGCCGAGCGGATGGACGTGGGCGTCCTGGAATCCGGGCAGCAGCAGCCGTCCGGCCAGGTCCACCACCTCGGTGCGGGGGCCGATGAGCTCGCGGACCTCGTCGTGCCCGACGGCGGTGATCCGGCCGTCCGTCACGGCGACACCTGAGGCACGGCCGAGGGCGGCGTCGACGGTGTGCACCGGGCCGCCGGTGAACACCAGGTCGGCAGGGGGTCGGGACATGGGCGCGCTCCACATCGGGGCTCGGGGCGGGCATGGACCAGCCGTTGTACACCCGCCCCGCCGAACACGCCATGCGCCGCAGGGCGGACACGCTGGTCCGGGACATCCCACCGGGCCCGGCCCGCGCCCGGACAGCGGCTGCCACCGACCGGGTCCCGCGCGGACGCGGACCGACCGCCACACACCCACCAGCACCGAACGGACCACGCCCGGCGACGCGCACGTACCGCCTGCGCCCTCGGTCACCAGGAGCGTGCCGCCCGGAGCAGCCGCTCGCGCACCTCCCGGACCGCCGGACGGTCGGGGGCACCGGCGCGCTCGGCCAGGTAGCCGGTGTTGATGGGCGGGTCCTCCGGGGCGAGCAGGGCGACGAGCGCTCCGGACGCCAGCTCGGCCTCGCAGAGGTAGCGGGGCACGACACTGATCCCCGCGCCGGAGACGACGGCCGCCACGACCCCGCGCAGGTCCGCCACCACGAGGGCCGGCCGGACGGTGAGGCGGGTGCGGAAGACATGGCGCCAGTACCGCCGCAGGATCGGGAGGTCCTCGGCGTACGCCACCACCGGGACGTCACGCAGCGGAGCCGGGTCCTCGCACCGGAGCGGGCCGATCCGCTCCGCCCAGTCCGGGGCCGCCACCAGGACGAACTCCTCGTCCATCAGCGGGACGGCTGCCAGAGTGCGACCCCGCGGCCGCACGGCCGACAGCACGAGGTCGAACCGCCCGGCGTGCAGTCCGTCGAGCAGGTCCTCGGCGAGACCCGTGGTCACCCGCAGCGGCAGGCCCCGGGCCACCAGCGGCGCC
This sequence comes from Streptomyces sp. NPDC046977, assembly GCF_040644455.1. Lineage (NCBI taxonomy): Bacteria > Bacillati > Actinomycetota > Actinomycetes > Kitasatosporales > Streptomycetaceae > Streptomyces > Streptomyces sp. NPDC046977. The sequence goes on along the minus strand of NZ_JBEYWO010000001.1, from coordinate 393,350 downwards.
AGGGCGGGCAGCACCCGGGCGGCCACCATCTCGGCAGGACCGCCCAAGTGCACGGGCTCCGGCGGGGCTTCGAGTCCCGCTCGACCCCGTCGCGTGATCCCGGCGAGGGCGTCCAGCGGCCCGGCGACCTGCCCGGCGAGCTCGTCGGCCACGCCCGTGGCGGCCACGCCCCGGGGGAGCCGCTCGAAGAGCTGGCGCCCGAGCTGCTGCTCCAGGGTCCGCACCTGCGCCGTCACCGTGGGCTGCGAGATCCCCAGCATCCGTGCGGCGGTGGTGAGGGAGCCCGCCCGGTGAACGGCGAGAAAGGTCCTGAGCAACCCCAGGTCCAGGGGCCCGCCGGGCTCCGGGACCGTCTCGGCACCCTCTCCGATCCCATCGGAATCCTGATGTTCCATGGCATCGATCCTATTGGTTTACCGATGAACCTGCGGCCTAGGGTCGACAGCGTTCCGCCGCCGGACCGCCGGCGGCCGCGACCCCGCCCCCGGGATCACCCGGGAGCCGACCAGGAGCACCACCGACATGTCAGAGATCCTTCTCGTGCTGACCGGCACCGACCGCCTCACCCTCACGGACGGCACCGAGCACCCCACGGGCTACTGGGCCGAGGAGTTCGCCACCCCCTACCGGGCCTTCACCGAGGCCGGCCACCGCGTGACCGTCGCCACCCCGGGCGGCGTCGTCCCGACCGTCGACCCCGTGAGCCTGCGGCCGGAGTTCAACGAGGGCCGGGCGGACGCCACGACCGCCGCCGCCCTCGACGCGATCGCCGAACTGCGCCACCCGCTCGCCCTGGCCGACGTCGACCCCGCGCGGTACGCAGCCGTCTTCTACGTCGGCGGCCTCGGCCCCCTGGAGGACCTGGCCGACGACGCCGACTCCGCCCGGCTGCTGCACGCGGTGCTGGAGCAGGGGACGCCGCTCGCCGCGGTCTGCCACGGGGTGGCCGCGCTGCTCGCCGCGCAGGACGCGGAGGGCCGCTCGCCGTTCGCCGGCTACCGGCTGACCGGCTTCAGCGCGGAGGAGGAGCGGCAGAGCGGGCTGGCCGACCGGCTGCCCTGGCTGCTGGAGGACCGGCTGGCCGCCCTCGGCGGCACGTACACGGCGGGCGAGCCCTGGGAGCCGCACGTCGTCGTCGACCGCGCCCTTCACACGGGGCAGAACCCCGCCTCCTCGGCACAGTTGGCCGCCGCCCTGCTGAAGACCCTGCACTGACCCGCTCCCCCTGCGGCAGCCGCGCTGCCGCCCCGCCCCGAAAGGCACGCACCATGGCAACCATCCTCATCACCGGCGCCTCCGACGGCCTCGGCCGCGCCCTCGCGGAGGACCTGGCCGTCGACGGCCGCCACACCCTGCTGCTGCACGGCCGCGACCCGCGGCGTCTCGCCGAGGTCGCCGAGGCCACCGGCGCCCGGACCTACCGTGCCGACCTCTCCTCGCTCGCCGCGGTCCGGGGACTCGCCGCCGAGGTCGCCGCCGGGCACGACCGGCTCGACGTGCTCGTCAACAACGCCGGCGTCGGCTTCCACGCCACCGGCACCCAGCGGCTCACCTCCCACGACGGGCACGAACTCCGCCTGGCCGTGAACTACCTGGCACCCGTCCTCCTGACCCGCGAACTGCTCCCCCTGCTGCGCCGTTCGGCCCCCGCCCGGGTTGTCAACGTCGCCTCGGTCGGGCAGCGGCCGGTCGACTTCTCCGACCCCCAACTCACCCGCGGCCACACCGAAGCCGAGGCCTACTGCCGCTCCAAGCTGGCCCTGATCGGCCACGGGCTGGACCTCGCCGAGGAGTTGTCCGGCAGCGGCGTCACCGTCAACAGCCTCCACCCCGCGTCCTTCATGCCGACGGCCATGTCCCGCGCGTCCGGGATGGACGTCGTGGACTCGCTGGAGCAGGGAGTGGCCGCCACCCGGCGGCTGGTCGACGCCCCCGAACTGGCCGGTGTCACCGGCCGGTACTTCGACGGCGACAAGGAGGCTCGGGCATCGGCCGAGGCGTACGACCCGGAGTTCCGGCGCCGCCTCGCGGCCCTCACGAGCGAACTCCTCGCCGGCCCCGCGGTTGCGCTCAGAGCGTGACCGGCCCCGCGGCGGCCTCCGGCACGGCACAGTGGCCGCATGAATGTGCTGATCCTGGGCGGTACGGAGTTCGTGGGGCGCGCGGTGGCGGAGGAGGCCCTGACGCGCGGTGAGAAGGTCACCGTGTTCCACCGGGGACGGCACTCGCCGCCGCCGGGGGCCGCCGTGCTGCACGGGGACCGGGTCGCCGAAGGCGGTCTCGCGGAGCTCGCGCGGGGCGAGTGGGACGTGGTGGTCGACACGTGGTCCGGTGCGCCGTCGGCGGTCCGGGACAGCGCCGCCCTGCTGGCGGGCCGGGCCGGGAGCTACGTCTACGTGTCCAGCCGCTCGGTGTACACCTACCCCGCGCCCGCCGGCCTCGACGAGGAGGGACCGGTCGTCGACGCGTCGCCCGACGACGGCGCGGACGTCGACTACGCACGGGCCAAGCGGGGCGGCGAACTGGCCGCCACCGCGGCCTTCGGCGACCGCGCGCTGCTGCTCCGGGCGGGGCTGATCCTCGGCCCGTACGAGAACATCGGCCGCCTGCCGTGGTGGCTCACCCGCATGGCCCGCGGCGGCCCCGTGCTGGCCCCCGGACCGCGCGAACTGCCGCTGCAGTACGTCGACGCGCGCGACCTCGCCGCCTTCGCGCTGGACGCCGCCGCGGCGGGACGGGGCGGTGCGTACAACATCGTCAGCCCGTCCGGGCACACCACGACGGGCGAACTGCTCGGCCTCTGCGCCGAGGTGACGGGCGGTGCGGCGGACCTGCGGTGGGCCGAGCCCGCCGCGGTGCTCGACGCCGGCATCGAGCCGTGGACCGAGCTGCCCGTCTGGCTGCCGCCGGGCGAGCTGTACGACACCCTGCACGCCGGCGACGTCTCCCGTGCCGTCGCCGCCGGGCTGCGCTGCCGCCCGGTCGCCGAGACGGTCGCCGACACCTGGTCGTGGCTGCTCTCCCTGGGCGGAGTCGCGCCGCAGCGCCCGGACCGTCCGGCGGTGGGGCTGCCGCCCGAGAAGGAGGCCGCGGCCCTGAAGGGTCTCGGATGACGGCGGCCCGCGCGGGCGGCCTCAGCTCTCGGGCCCGGCCACCAGCACGTCCTTGAGACGGCCGAGTTCGGCGCCGGTCAGGCCGCGTTCGCGCAGCCACCGGCCGGCGCCGCCGTGCCGCGTGCGCAGGGTGTCGAGGAAGTGGTGCATGACCTGGGGCTTCGAGGCCATGTAGTGGTGCTCGACGGCGGGCAGGTCGCGGTACGAGGGGAGCCGGGCGAGGCGCTCGCGGATCCGGACGACGCGCTGGGCGGTCAGGGCGTAGTCGGCGGCGATGGCGTCGGCCGGCACCCCGACCGCGTCGAGCAGCAGGGCCGCCAGGACACCGGTGCGGTCCTTGCCGACGGCGCAGTGGAATACCACGGCGTGCTGCTCGGTGTCCGCGACGATCCGCGCCGCGTCGACCAGGGACGCGCCGCTGCCGTCGAGCAGGCCCTCGTAGAAGCCCGCCGTGTCGTCGGCAGCTTCCCCGGCGTCCCCGGCTTCCCCGGCTTCCCCGCCTTCGCCGCGCACCGCCGGCACGGCGTCGGTCACGAGCGCCTGCACGCGGCGCACGGGCAGGCTGACCCGGCGTACGGCGGTGTCGGCGAGCAGGCCGTGCCCCTCGCGGGCCGCCTCGTCGGGGCCGCGCAGGTCGACCACGGTCCGCAGCCGGTAGCGCCCCAGCAGCAGTTCGACGTCGCCGGCCGTGGCGTCCTGGAGCGTGCTCGCCCGGAACACCACGCCGTGCCGGGTCCTGCCGCCGCCGAGGACGGGCAGCCCGCCGAGGTCGCGGATGTTGTCGACCTCGGCCAGTTCCACCCATCGGGCCGCGCCGCCGCCCGGGCCGTCGTGCGTCGCTTCCAAGACGGCCTCCTCGGACGGGGTTCGTGTCGCCTGTTCTTTTGTACCAGTGCGTCACGGCGCAAGGACGCGCATCCGGGTGCCCCCGGGGTGCGGACGGCGGCGGCACGGGTTTAGCTGGAGGCTGTGACCGGCCGGGCACCGTCCGTGAGGGCGGCTCCGCCGGCAGGCGCCGTCCGGGCGCGGGCGACCGCGCGGGGACGGCGGCGAGAGCGAGGAGATCCCCCGTGGCCCGCAGGATTCCGCCGACGATCGCGGTCGCCGTCGTGTTCGTCTCCGCGCTCTTCATGGCGATCATGGACACGACCATCGTCAATGTGGCGGTCCCCGCGATCGGCCACGACTTCGGCGTCCCGGCCTCCGGCCTCGGCGCCATCAACATCGGCTACCTGGTCAGCCTCGCGGTCTTCATCCCGGTCGCCGGCTGGCTCGGCGACCGCTACGGCACCCGGCGGACCTTCCTGGCGGCGCTGGTCGTCTTCACCGGCGCGTCCGCGCTGTGCGCCACGGCCACCACCATGGACCAGCTCACCGCGTACCGGATCCTGCAGGGCGCGGGCGGCGGTCTGCTCGTGCCGGTCGGCCAGACGATGCTGTTCCGGGCCTATCCCCCGGCCAAGCGGATCAAGGCGCAGCGGGCGCTGATGGTGCCCACCGCGGTCGCGCCGGCCGTGGGCCCGGTGCTCGGCGGCTGGCTGTCCGACGCGGTGTCCTGGCACTGGGTGTTCCTGGTCAACCTGCCCATCGGCGCCGCGGCCGTCGTCTTCGGCCTGCTGTTCCTGCCGGACTACCGGGTGGAGTCCCCGGGCCGCTTCGACCTCACCGGGTTCCTGCTGGCGGGCGGCGGTCTGTCGCTGACGCTCTACGCACTGACCGAGGGCCCCGACCGGGGCTGGGGCACGGCCGGCATCGTCGTGCCGCTCGTGGCCGGCATCGCCGCGCTGCTCGCCATGGTGGCGGTGGAACGGCGGATCCCGAAGCCGATGCTGGACCTGGAGCTCTTCCGGGACCGGCTGTTCCGGGCCAACACGATCGTGATGTTCCCGCTGAGCGCGGTGTTCCTCGGCACGGTCTGGCTCTACCCGCTGTTCCTCCAGGAGGCGCTGGGCTTCAACGCCCTGCAGAGCGGGATGGCCACCTTCCCCGAGGCCCTGGGCGTGATGGCGGCCGCGCAGGTGGCGCCCCGCCTGTACCGGCGGATCGGGCCGCGCTGGCTGATGGTGGGCGGCTCGGCGGGCATGGCCGTCTGCGTGGCCGTCATGGCGGGCTTCACCACCACCACGTCGGCGTGGACGCTGCGGGGCGTGCTGTTCGTCCTGGGCTACTGCATCGGGCACGTGATGATGTCCGCGCAGAACGCCGCGTTCGCGACCGTCCCGGCCCCCTCGACCGGGCGGGCCGCCACCGTCTTCAACATGCAGCGGCAGCTCGGCGGCGCCTTCGGCACCGCCGTGATCGCCACCCTGCTCGCGGCCGTCGGCACGACCGCGCTGACCGCCGACGGCACGACGGCCGCCAACCTGACCGCCTATCACGCGGGCTTCGTCCTGTGCGCAGGCCTCGCGCTGATCTCCGCCGCCGCCGCCCTGTTCGTCTCCGACCAGGACGCCCTCGGGGTGGAACGGTTCGACGCGGAGCGGCCCGCCCGGCCCGGCCCCGCGGAGGCGGCGACACCCGCGTCGTCCTGACGGTCCCCGGCCGCGGCGTCTGTTTGAGACGTTCTGGCCCGGGTGGGATGCTGGGGTGGATGGCGCGGGGTCCGGGCCTCGGAACCGACCAGGCGAGGACATCGGCGATGCCGGTACACGATCCGATGGACGACGGGCAGTCCGTTGCCGGGGCCGCGATGGCCGCCGTGGGCACCGACGGCGTCGTCACCGGCTGGACGCCCGGTGCCGCGCGGCTGCTGGGGTACCGGCGGGACGAGGTGGTCGGGCGGGAGGCGCGGACGCTGCTCGCCGGCCGGCTCCCCGGTTCCGCGCTGCGGAGCCTGAGGCACCAGGAGGAGTGGCGCGGATGGCTGCTGCTCCGCCACCGCCAGGGCCACGACGTGGGGGCGAAGGTCGAGGCGGCGCCGATGGGCGGCGGGTGGGCGGTGCGGGCGGAGGAGCCCGGGACACCGCTCGCGGAGTGGGCCCTGGACCAGATGCCCGCGGTCTTCGGGGTGTACGACCACGAGAAGCGGCTGATCGGCAGCAGCGCGGAGGGCCGCCGGGTGATGGGGGTCCCGGAGCAGGAGGTCATCGGGCTGCGGGTGGTCGAGTTCTCCCCCGGCCGCCGGTCGGAGAAGCTCGAGGAACTGATGGACCGGGTCATGGAGACCGGCGAGCGGATGACCGCCGAGACGTTCACCCAGGCCCCCGGCGAGAGCCGCGCCCACGCGTGGTCGGTCTACCTCTACCCGCTCAAGGACCCGGACGGCCAGGTGCGCGGCGTGTCCGTGGCGGCGCTCGACACGACGTCGCAGTACAAGGCGCGCAAGCGGCTGAGCCTGGTCAACACGACCAGCGTGCGGATCGGGACCACCCTCGACGTCGTACGGACGGCCGAGGAGCTGACCGAGGTCGTCCTCGGGCAGTTCGCCGACTTCGCCAGCGTGGACCTGCTGGACGCGGTCCTCGACGAGGCGGCCGACGACGGCGGCCCGCGGGCGCCGGGTCCGGTGGTCCTGCGCCGGGCGGCCCAGAGTTCCGTACTGGCCGGGGCGCCGGAGACCTCCGTGCGCCCCGGGGAGCCGGACCGCTATCCCGAGGAGTCGCCCATGGTGCGGGCGCTGGTCACCGGGAAGGCGTCGCACCTGTGGATCGAGGACCAGGACGCCCAGGACTGGCTGCGCGCGGACCCGCTCCACGCGCGTACCGCGCACGCCTTCGGCATCCACTCGCTCATCGTCGTCCCGCTGCGCGCCCGCGGCACGACGCTGGGCATCGCCCAGTTCGTCCGGCACCGCACGCCCGACCCTTTCGACCCCGACGACCTGATCCTGGCCGAGGAGATCACCGCCCGGGCGGCGCTGTCCATCGACAACGCGCTGCGCTACACCCGTGAGCGCAACACCGCGCTGACCCTCCAGCGCACCATGCTGCCGCAGCGCACACCCCGGCAGGCCGCGGTCACCGTCGCCTCCCGCTACCTGCCGGCCGACGCGCGGGTGGGCGTCGGCGGCGACTGGTTCGACGTGATCCCGCTGTCCGGGACGCGCGTCGCTCTGGTGGTGGGCGACGTGGTCGGGCACGGCATCCAGGCGTCCGCCACCATGGGCCGGCTGCGGACGGCGGTGCGCACCCTCGCCGATGTCGACATGCCGCCCGACGAACTGCTCACGCACCTGGACGACCTCGTCCTGCGGCTCAACCGCGAGGAGCACCCGGACGGGCCCGGCGAGACCGGCGAGCACGCCGAGAACGCCGAGAACGCCGAGCACGTCGGGCACGCCGAGCACGTCGATGCCGGGAACATCGGTGCCACCTGCGTCTACGCCGTGTACGACCCGGTCACCCAGCACTGCACCGTCGCCCGCGCCGGGCACCCGGCACCCGTCGTCATGCGTCCGGACGGCGCCGTCGAGGTGCCCGAGGTCCGCGCCGGGCCGCCGCTGGGCCTCGGCGGTCTGCCCTTCGAGTCCACCGAGCTCGATCTGCCCGACGGCAGCATGATCGCCCTGTTCACCGACGGGCTCATCGGCGCCGGCAGGCGCGACCGCGTGCCCGAGGCGGGCCTCGCCGCGGGCGCCGCACGGCTGGCCGCGGCGATCGCCGACGGCCCGTCGGCGTCCCTGGACGACATGTGCGACCACGTGATGCGCACCCTGCTGCCCGACACCCCGGCCGACGACGTCGCGCTGCTCCTCGCCCACGCCAACGGCCTCGACGCGTCCCGCGTGTCGACCTGGGACCTGCCGCCCGACCCGGCCATGGTGGCCCATGCGCGCAGGCTCACCACGGAACAGCTCGCGGGGTGGGGGCTGGAGGAGATGGCGTTCGTCACCGAACTCGTGGTGAGCGAGCTCGTCACCAACGCCATCCGCTACGCCCGCGCGCCCATCCAGCTGCGGCTGATCAACGACACGAGCCTCATCTGCGAGGTCTCCGACGCCAGCAGCACCGCTCCCCATCTGCGCCGCGCCCGCGTGTACGACGAGGGCGGCCGCGGCCTGCTGCTGGTCGCGCAGCTCACGGAGCGGTGGGGCACCCGCCACACCCCGCGCGGCAAGACCATCTGGACGGAACAGCCGCTGCCGCCTCCCGCGTGACGGCGGTTCCCGCCGACCCACGACGGGCCCGCCGTCGCGGCCCTGGCTTTTCACCCGCCCTCCCGCCCGTGTGCCCCGTGAAGTCTGGGCGCCCCGACGCGCGTTGTGTGGGGCCGGGTTCGGGGCCTCCGGGGCTGCCATTCTGGACAGCACATTTAGGTGCCTCAGGTACCCGGTTTGAGCGCGCCGGGTCATGCACCCAAATATGCTCCACAGTCCAGAACGCCACCCCTACGACCCCGCCCCCTCAGGTCTCGTCCCGCGCCTGATCCCCAGTGGGTGGTCTGAAGCCGCACCGTGCCTGAGGCCGCCCAACAGTCACCCCCACCGGCCGTAAGCCGCCCCAACGACCCCGGGAGGGGGTGCGCCGCGGACACGGGCGCCGCGGGCGGAACGGGCCGGAGCCCAACGCCGCAACCGCTGTCCGCACCGAACGGTAGGACCCCGCGCGGCACAACCGCGTGGCCTGCCGCCGCGCAGCGGATCAGCCCTCCGGCCCGCCCTCACGGCCCATGCCACGCATACGGGCGCCAAAGGCGGAACCGGCACGCCTGCGACCAGGGCGGACCCCGTGCACGACGGCGGTCCACGCCGTCCCCGCGGCTACGACCAGGGGCGACCGCGGCCCGCCCCGGCCGCCCAACTCACCGAACGATAGGACCCCGCGCGGCACAACCGCCCGGCCTGCTGCCGCGCAGCGGATCAGCTCTCCGGTGCGACGGCCACCGCGACGGGCCCGTGGTCGCGGCGCAGGCCGCGGATGCGGGCGGCGAGGGCGGGGCGGGCCGGCGCGGTGCCGGGGCGGGAGAGGAGGAGGACGGCGACGCCCGGCAGGCTCGCGACGAGGGTGAGGACGCCGTAGACGACGGCGGTGGACAGGCCTTGGGCGGCGCCGAGGCCGGCCGCGCCGAAGGCGAGTGTGGAGACGGCCTCGCGGGGGCCCCAGCCGCCGATGTTGACCGGCAGGCCCATCACGAGCAGGGCGAGGGTGAGCGGCGGGACGAGCTGGACGACCGGGGCGGCCGACCCGGCGGCGCGGGCGGCGACAACGAAGAGGGCGACGTGCCCGACCAGGCCCGCCGCGGAGAGCAGGACCACGCCCGGCCAGGTGGACCGGGCCAGCAGGCCGCGGCGCAGGTCGGCGAGACCGCCCGCGAGGGCGCCGGCCCCCTTGCCGGCCCGGCGGCGGCGCCGCAGCGCCCACACCGTGAGCAGTCCGGCGACCGCGGCCGTGCCGAGGACCGCCGCGGTGAGTGCCAGGGCGCCGCCGCCCGGGAGGAGTTCGCGTGTCATGTCGGCCAGCAGCGCGGGCCGGCTGAGCAGCACGGCCGCGCCGAGCGCGAGGACGACGATCTGTCCGCCGGTCCGTTCCAGGACGACCGCCCGCACTCCGCGGCCGACGTCGCCCTCGGTGCGCCCGTGCTGGACCGCCCGGTGGACGTCCCCGAGCACGCCCGCCGGGAGCACCGCGTTGAGCAGTAGCGCGCGGTAGTAGTCGGCGACGGCCCGCCCGATGCGCAGCCGCAGGCCGAGGCGGCGGGCCACGATGCACCAGCGCCAGGCGCTGAAGACGGTGGTGAGCAGGCCGATGCCGAGCGCGGCGAGTACGGACACGCCGTTGACCATGTGCAGCCCGTCGAGGAACGCGCTCGTGCCGAGCCGGGCCACCAGGGCCGCCAGGATGCCGGCGCCGAGGAGCAGCCGGAGCCAGGGCCATGCGCGCTTCAGGAGCGTCATCGCACGTCACCGCCCGGTGCCCCGGGGAGCACGAGCAGATCGGTGTGGCCGATCTCGGCCCGCAGTCCGCCGGCCGCGCAGGTGTCGAGCCGGCGGCGGAGGTAGCCGTCGGCGCGGGCGGTGAGCCCGGGGCGCTGCTCGACCGCCGCGCCGACCCAGCCGCGCAGCCATTCCGCGGTCAGGGCGGACTCGTCGGGGCCCAGGCGCCAGGGGCTCGGGCGGCTGAGCACGGTGGCGCCGTGCCGTTCGAAGGCCTCGGTGGCGGCGGCGACGGCGTCGGGCCCGAGCAGGCTCCGGCCGTCGCTCTCGCGCCGCTGGTGCTCGTCGAAGGCCTCGGCGATCTCGTGGTCGAGGGGATCGGCGGGGTCGAGCGTCACACGGCCGACGACGGACAGGGTCAGCAGCGCGGGGCAGCCCGCGCCGGTGCAGGCGGCGGCGAGGGCGTCCAGCTCGGCGGCGGTGAGCAGGTCGAGCAGGGCGGAAGCGGTGACGAGCGAGGTGCCGGCGAGGTCGGCGGCGCGCAGCCGGGTCAGGTCGCCCTCGTGGACCGCGGCGGTGACGGCGGCGCCTGCCGGGGTGGTCCGGCCGTCCAGGCTCGCCCGGGCGAGGGCGAGCAGCCTCGGGTCGCGGTCGTGGAGCATCCAGTGCTGGGGGCCGGGCAGCCGGTCGGCCAGCCAGCGGCCCAGCGACCCGGTGCCGCAGCCCAGGTCACGCACGACGAGCGTGCCGTCCGGGGGCGGCGCCGCGGCCAGCCGGTCCAGCAGCGGCGGGATCAGCGCGGCCGAGCGCGCGGCGGCGTCGGCGCCCTCGCGCAGCGACAGCCACTGCGGGGTGAAGGCGGCCGCCTCCGCCGCGCCCGCCGTTGTCCCGGACCCGGAACTGTTCGTCATGACCCCTCCCGCACCATCTTCCGGAGCACCGCGTCCATGCGCCGCGATGTCTCCTCCCAGCCCCGCAGGGTGTCGCGCCGGTCCCGTGCCGACGTCCGCAGGCGGCGTCGCAGCGCGTCCTCGGCGAACCAGCGGCGCAGTCCGGCGGCCAGCGCCGCCCGGTCGCCGGGGGGCACGAGGATGCCGGGGAGGCTGCCGTCGGGGGCCTGCCCGAGGGCGTCCGGCACGCCGCCGACGTCCGAGGCGAGCACGGGGATGCCGCGCATCAGCGCCTCGGTCACGACCATCCCGAACGTCTCGGCGCGGGACGGCAGGACCAGCAGGTCGGCGGCGGCGTACGCGCCGGCCAGATCCGGGCCGGTGAGCGGGCCGGTGAGCCGGACCCGGCCGGTGAGGCCGGTGGCCGTGAGGAGTTCGCGCATGAGCTCGGTGTACGCGCCGTCGCGATCGAGGGGCCCGACGAGCTCGCAGCTCCAGGGCAGGTCGGCGAGGTCCGCCAGCGCCTCGATGAGTACGTCCTGCCCCTTGCGGGGTGTCACGGACGCGACGCACAGCAGATGTGACGACCCGTCGGTGCCCGGCGCGAGGGGCGCCGCGTCCGTGCCCGGGGGCACGACGTGCACGCGGCTCGCGGGCAGTTCGTGGTGCTCCACGAGCCGCCGTCCGGCCCAGGGGCTGGTGGCGACGACCGCGCCCGCGCCGTGCAGGGTCTCCCGTTCCCGGGAGTCGAGTTCTGCGGCGACCTCGGGCGGCAGCCCCGTCTCGTCGGCGAGCGGCAGGTGGACCAGGACCGCCAGCCGCAGCCGGCCCGACTGCGGGACGACGATGTCGGGCACGCCGCAGGCCACCAGGCCGTCGAGGAGGACGCAGGCGCCGTCGGGCAGGTCCGCGAGCGACCGGGCCAGGCGTTCGCGGGCGGCGTCGTCGGGCCGCGGCCAGTCCCCCGGCACGGCGATCTCGTGGACGGTGCGCCCGCCCGCCGCCAGTGACTGGTTCAGCCGGCGGTCGTAGACGTTGCCGCCGCTCGGCACGGCCGTGTCGTCCACGTCGCCCGGCAGGACGACGTGGACGGTGCGCACGTCCGGTGCGACGGCGCCCGCGGCGCTCACAGGGTCCGCTCGTAGCTCGCCCAGGCGACGTGGGACTCGTGCAGGGAGACGCCGATGCCGGTGAGTCCGCGCGCGCCCTCGCCGAGGGCGCCCTCGGCCACCCGGTCGGCGAGCCGGTCGGCGATGTACCGGGCCAGGAACTCCGTCGAGGTGTTGATTCCGGCGAACTCGGGCTCGTCGTCCAGGTTGCGGTAGTTGAGGCCGGCGACGACCTTGCCGAGCTCCTGGGTGGCCAGGCCGATGTCGACGACGATGTTGTCGTCGTCGAGCTCGGGACGGCGGAAGGTGGCGTCCACCAGGAACGTCGCGCCGTGCAGCCGCTGCGCGGGTCCGAAGACCTCGCCGCGGAAGCTGTGGGCGATCATGATGTGGTCGCGAACGGTGATACTGAACACGGTGGAACCTTCCAGGGCTGAGCTATGCCGGTCGGTAGTCAATACGGTGGCAGAGCACGGATCGTTCACCGCCGGCGACACGGTTCATCACCTCGGGCAGCTGGTCGAACGGGCTCTGTCCGGTGATCAGTGTGTCGAAGGCGGGATCGGCCAGCAGACGCAGGGCCACCGCCATCCGGTCGGCGTAACCGCGCCGGGTGCGGCGGTTGGGCGACACCGTGCCGACCTGGCTGCTGCGGACGACCAGGCGGCGGGAGTGGAAGGCCTCGCCGAGCGGCAGCGAGACCTTCCGGTCGCCGTACCAGCTCATCTCCAGCAAGGTGCCCTCCGGCTCCAGCAGTTCCAGGCCGCGGGCGAGCCCGGACTCGGTGGCGCTGGCGTGGACGACGAGGTCGCAGCCCCCCTCGGCCTCGCCGGGCAGGGCGAATCCGACACCGAGGGCCGCGGCGACCGCGGCCCGCGCCGGGTCGACGTCGACGAGCTGCACCCGCGCCCCGGGGATGCCGGCGGCGACCGCCGCGACACTGCACCCGACCATGCCGGCGCCGATGACGGCGATCCGGTCGCCGACCAGGGGCGCGGCGTCCCACAGGGCGTTCACGGCGGTCTCGACCGTGCCGGCGAGAACGGCCCGCGCGGCGGGCACGTCGTCGGGGACGGGGGTGACCGCCGTGGCCGGGACGACATAGCGGGTCTGGTGCGGGTACAGGCAGAAGACGGTGCGGTCCAGCAGCTCCCGCGGCCCGTGCTCCACCACGCCGACGTTCAGGTAGCCGTACTTCACCGGGCCCGGGAAGTCGCCCTCCTGGAAGGGCGCCCGCATGATCGTGCGCTGGCTGTCCGGCACACCGCCGCGGAAGACCAGGGTCTCCGTGCCGCGGCTGATGCCGGAGTGGAGCGTGCGCACGACCACGTCGTCCGGAGCCGGCTCCGGCAGGGTCGCGGCGCGGATCTCGCCCTCGCCTGGTGTGCGAAGCCAGAAGGCCCGTGCCGAACGCTTCATGGGTTTTCTCCGTATCCCTCCACGACAGATGAGGCCGTACCGTACGCGGCGCTCCCGCGAATCCCGTAACCGGGGGAACAAAGATGACCGTGATGACCGTGGGAACCCGGCTCGACAAGGGGTCGGCGGGACGGGAACAAGCCGTCGCCGCGCTGGCCCAGTTCGGGCTGCTCGTCGCGCTCTGGGCCTCGGTGGGCCTGCGCGAGGCGGGCTGGATCGCGGGGACCGCCTACGGAGCCGCCATGTGGGCGCTGCTGGCGGGCGCGCTGCGGCGTTCGGGGGTCACCGCCCTGGGTCCCGCCGACCGGGTGACCCTGGGGCGGGCGGTGCTGGTCGGCGGGGTCACGGCGCTGGCGGTGGTGGGCGCCGCCCACGGCCCGGTCTTCACCCTCGTGGCGTCGGTGGCGCTGGTGCTGGACGCGGTCGACGGCAAGGTCGCCCGGCGCACCGGGACCTGCTCGCGGCTGGGCGCCCGTTTCGACATGGAGGTCGACGCCTTCCTCATCATGGTGCTCAGCGTGCAGCTGGCCATGGTGCAGGGGCCGTGGGTGCTGGCGATCGGCGCCATGCGGTACGCGTTCGTCGCGGCGTCGTGGGTGCTGCCCTGGCTGAACGCGCCGCTCCCGCCGAGCTTCGCCCGCAAGACGGTGGCGGCGTGCCAGGGGATCGCGCTCGTCGCGGCCTGCTCGGGGATCCTCCCGGGGGCGGCCGCCGCCGGGGTGGCCGCGCTCGCGCTGGGCGCGCTGGTGTGGTCCTTCGGCCGCGACATCGCCTGGCTGTGGCGGACCCGGCCGGTCGCGGCGCCGGGGGGCGACCACGAGGCGCTGCCGGCGCCGGTGGCGCCCGTGGCATCGGGCTCCGGTCAGTCGTCCTGGCGGGGGTGATAGCGCAGCAGCACAACGTCCCCGATCTGCCGGGTCTCCGCGAGCCGCATGCGGTGGCCCGGCCCCTGAGGGAAGTCGGCCGGCTGGACCAGGCGCGGCGCGTCGGCCTGGCCCACGAAGAACGGGGCGTACACGAGCTGCAGCTCGTCGACGAGCCCGGCCGACAGGAAGAGCGTGTGGACCACGCCCCCGCCCTCGACCATCAGACGCTCCACCCCGCGCCCGGCAAGGTCCTCCAGCACCTCGCGGACGTCCAGCGGGTCGCCCGCGCCGACCACCGTGGCCAGCCCGTCCAGCCGCTCGCCCAGCGCGGGCGCGACGCCGGTCGTCGTGTAGACGAGCTTGGCGCAGTCGCCGGTCGTGAAGAACCGCGCCTCCGGGTCCAGTTTGCCGCTCTCGGTCAGCGTGACCTTGACCGGCGTCGCCGGCCGTCCCGCCCGCAGCCGCTCGTTCTGCCGCTCCGGGCACACCAGCAGCCGGGGATCGTCCGAACGGATGGTGTTGGCCCCCACCAGGATGGCGTCCACCCCGGCCCTGACCTGGTCGATGCGGTCGAAGTCCTCGTCGTTGGAGAGCAGGAGGCGGGTCGTGCTCGTGTCGTCCAGGCACCCGTCCAACGAGGAGGCGACCGACAGCAGTACATACGGGCGCGATCTCATGTCGCCAATGATCCCCTCCCAGGTCCGCGCGGGCGATGGCTCGTTCGTAAGCTTGCGCGATTCGAGGCGGAGGGGTATAGAGGCCTTCGCAGGTCAGCGCCCCGGCCGGGCAGACCCGGCCTCGTCCGGGCACGGCCGCCGGCACGCGTCCAGGGCAAGCGTTCACGGTGACGCACCCCGCAGCCCGAACCGGACACGCCGGTCCGGGTGTTGCCCCAGCGGGCGACAGTACGGTGCCAACTGCCGCGGCGCGGCCCGCTTCTCGGTCCGCCGTCCCGACCGCCAAGGGCCCGGCAACGGGAAGACCGCCCGCACGGGGCGAGGCCATGGCCGACCGTGCCGGAACAGCTCAACGCCCCGGCACTCCTGCGGTCGCAGGAGCCGTGGTGACGGCGAGCGCGGAGCCTTCGACGGCCACCACGCGGAACACAGCCTTGTAAGTTCGAGGCAGGGCGTCTGGTGGTCCCGGAACACCCAAGACATGAGGCTGCCTGGAGGCGGTGGCAGTTACCGCTGTCCACCGTCGTTGATGTCGCGTGCAGATGCCAGAATCGGCGGCTCAGTGCCCTCAGAGATCTGCCCGCAATAGCCCGATGTGGGCCCCGATCTTCGAGGCTCGCCCCATGGTAGCTGCGTAAAGCCACGGAGCCGACCGCCCCAGCCATAGCGGGTTTCTCCTCAGCACCCCTTCGCCGTTTGGCGGGCGGCCGGCGGCCGGGCCGGAGCGGGACGAAGGCAGGAGCGCGCGCGAGAGGGGATGCGCCCGCCCCAGTAGCGTGGCTTCGTATGACCGATTCCGAGATCGAGATCACCGCAGACCTGGTCCATGACCTGCTGCAGGAGCAGCATCCGGACCTTGCAGGCCTGGCCATCCGCGAGGTACCGGGCGGGTGGGGCAACCACATGTGGCGCCTTGGGGACGACCTGGCTGTGCGCATGCCGCGTAAAGAAGGTGCCCCGGATTTCCTGCGCAAGGAGTGCCGGTGGCTGCCCGTCCTGGCTCCCAGCCTGCCGCTTCCGGTCCCGAACCCTGTGCGGGTCGGTGAACCGTCTGCGCGCTTCCCGAAGCCCTGGACCATCATGACGTGGGTCCCCGGCGAGCCACTTGACTACACCTCCATCAGCCGCGGCGACCACGCGGCCGACACTCTGGCGGGCTTCCTCAAGGCACTCCACGTGGAGGCGCCCGAAGACGCGCCGATCAGTGATGACCGCGGCGACCACCCCAAGAAGTGCACGGACGGATTCGACCACTTCTTTCACGCCGTCGTCCCCGACGACCTCGCCGACGATGTCCGGACCGTCTGGGACGACGCCGTCGCGGCGCCCGAGTGGGAGGGCCCACCGCTCTGGGTGCACGGCGACCTTCATCCCGCGAACGTCGTCGTCTCGGACGGGACGCTCTCGGGCGTGATCGACTTCGATGCCATGTTCGCCGGCGATCCGGCGTGGGACCTCGCGGCCGCATGGGTCGTCCTTCCCGCCGACGCCGCCTCACGCTTCTTCGACGTGTACGCGCAGGCGGACGGGGCGACGATCCGGCGCGCCCGGGGACTGGCTGCTCTGAAAAGCCTGTTCCTCATGCTTATGGGTCAGAACGGAGACCGGGGCCTTCCCGGCGGCAAGCCGGCATGGGGACCCGCAGGCCGGGCAGCCCTCGATCGTGTTCTGAGAGACGGTGTGATGTAGGCGCGAAGCGACGAGCCGCACCCGATGCTCGTTGCCGGAGCGAACTCCGCTGCCGGGACCGCACCGAGTACACCTCGGGGCCTCGTGCTCGGTGCGGCTCGCCCGAAGACGGCCCCGGTCGCTTGGAAGGCCCCCAACGCCCGTCAGCCCAGGAGCCGGATAGCTGGTGAGCTGCTGTCTTCGTACAGCTCCGTCTCGCAGTGCTTGCACCTGCCGATGTGCGGACGCACGAGATTCGTCTGCGTCGTTGTTTCTGCCGCCGCTTCTGGAGTTGGGCACCAATAGCCCAGATAGAGGCGGACCCAGGGATGCCGGGCAGGCGCCTCGGCTGCCACGTCCCGCTTGGTGTCGCGAAACGGGGCCCACCAGAAGTCGACGATGCTGCGCAGGGCCGGACCCGTGCTGTCGAACGCCGAAATGCGAGCCGCCGTGAAGTGCTCACGGTCACGATCGCCGGTGCAGCCGGCCCGCTCCGCACCACGCGAAAGGACGGTCGTCCGGTCTGAGCGCTCGCATATGAAGCAGTCGAGGTTGAGGTCCATGCGAGGTACCCAATAGAGCAGGTGGTCCGGTCGCACCCCTGAAACCGACGCGGTGATCTCCAGGCTTCTGAGCATGGGCCAAGCTTCGCAGGTGTGCGGCTACCCGATGGTCGAGCTTCTGTTCAGGCACAGCCTCGGGCCCAAGTCCCCAGCGCCCGCTCACGGCAGCGCCGCCAACAGGCCAGCCGGGCACGCCGCTCGGTCACGGTGCCGGGCTAGGCGGCGCGGCATGGATCGCGGTCGGCGGGACATCGCGTCGGCGCGCCAGCCAGGCCCCTGCGGTGGCAAGGGCCCGACACCGCAGCATCGTTCCCGACCCGCCCCCCGCGGGGGCCGGACTCACTGCTTGACGGCGTCGAGCACGTCGAGCGCGAGGGTGTCGTCCGCGTCGTGGGAGAAGGAGACGCCGACGCGGGTGTACAGGCCGCCGAAGCGCTCGCGCACCGCCCGGCCCACCGCCCGGGGTTCGCCGTGCAGGGCGAAGGCGTCCAGGACGCTGTCGTCCACCAGGCGTCCCATCTCCTGCCAGCGGCCGCGCAGGGACAGCCGGTGCAACTCCCGGTGGAGCTCGCCCCAGCCGTGCAGTTCGAGGACGGGGAGGTAGGCGGGGGTGGAGGCGTAGAACGCGATCCGCTCACGCGTGGCGGTCAGCGCGGCGGCGTACTCCTCCTCGGTGCGGCCGGTGGCGGCCAGCACGGTCCCGGCGACGTCGAAGGGCAGCGCGGCCCGCCCTGCCGACTCCCGGGCGGCGTGCACGGCCGGGAGGCTCACCCGGCGCAGGTACTCGGGGGAGGTGAGGGGATGGCAGATCAGCCCGTCGGCCACCTCGCCCGCGACGGCCGTCATGCGCGGGCCGACGGCGGCCAGCCACACCGGGGGCGGCCCGGACGGCAGCGGCCCCGGGTCGAACATCGGGGTCATGAGGGTGTGGGTGTAGAAGTCGCCGCGGAAGGCGAGCCGGCCGCCGGTCTGCCAGCTGTGCCAGACGGCGCGCAGCGCCTGGGTGAACTCGCGCATGCGGGCGGCCGGTTGGGTCCACGGCATGCTGTGGCGGCGGGTGATGTGCGGCTTGACCTGCGAGCCGAGTCCGACGACGGCCCGGCCGCCGGACAGCCGCTGGACGTCCCAGGCGGCCGTCGCCACGGTCATCGGGCTGCGGGCGAAGGCGATGGCGACCCCGGTGGCCAGTTCGATCCGCCGGGTGCCGCCGGCGGCCACGGCCAGTTGCAGGAAGGCGTCGTGCTTGAGCTCGTTCACCAGGAAGCCGTCGGCGCCGCGTGCCTCGGCCCGTTCCGCCGCGGCGGCGGCCCGCTCGATCGGTCCGGTGAAGGTGACGTCGGTCTTCAAGGGTGCGGTGGTCACGCGGCGGGGCTCCGGTCGGGCTGGCGGCGGTTCGTGGGGGAAGGGGCCGTGGCGGGCTCAGGGACCGGCGGGGTCCTGCGACTCCAGGAGCGCGGGCGGCGCGGCCTGCCGCCAGGAGTCCAGCAGGATGTCCCGCAGTTCGTCCAGATCCTCCAGCGCGGACAGCCGTACCCGCACCCAGTGCGAGCCGACCTCGTGCGGCGGGACCCAGAACTTCTCCGGCTCCGCCGCGATCAACTCCTCCCGCTCGTGCATCGGGCAGCGCACGGCGAACGAGGTCTCGTCGTCCGGGACCGTCACGAACATCTTCCCCGCGACCCGGAACGTGGGCATGCTCCAGGCTTCCTTCTCGGCCGTCTCCGGCAGCGAGAGGGCGATACGGCGGACGTCTTGGGAGTCGGGCATGGACCTACCGTAGACACCGCCACTGACATCGCGCCCCGGACCACCGCTGTCCCCTACGCCTGGGACACCCACACAGCCGCGACGACGACAACGGAAACGACCAGGGAAAAGGTGATCCACACCAGGGACAGCGTGTCCGCCTTCACCTTGACACCCGGGTTCTGCTCCTGCTTGAGAATGTCAGCCGCGACCCTCTTTCTCACCGGTGCGATCACGATGACGAATATGAGCATGGTCGCACTGTACAAGTAGAGCGTGACAGAGAGCGGAGCACTGGCGAATATCGCCCGTATCAACACGACGGGTACCGCGGCCACAGGAATGAAGGAGACGCTTTTCTTCGCCCTCGGCGTCGGCATGGACCAGCGCATCATCACCACATGAAAAGCAGTGACCACGACGGCTATGACAACCCAGGCATACACGGACAGGTTCAAAAACATCGGCGGCCCTTCCGGGGCGGGACTACTGCGTTCGTGAAATGCAGGAATTCCGCCCCGGAGGGTATCACCCGCCGTTCCTACCAGGGCGTCAGCGCGTGCCAGGTGTCACTGACAGCGCTCTCTGCCGCGTCGGAGGCGTCCTTCCATCCTGTGGTGAAGGCACCGAGGGCGGGCGAGATGACTTCCTGCTGCAGACGGGCCGCGATGACGGGAGCGGAACGCACGCCCGCCTCGTAGGCCTCCTCGAAGGAAGTCTTGATGAGACCGGAGACGCCACCGAACTTGGTGAACGGAATGCCGCCCGTGGCGACGCTCAGGGCGACACCGAGGGTGGAGGTCAGGAAGGCGGAGGATTTCCAGCCGTCGGTGAAGAGGGTGATGGCCGCACCCGCGACACCCGTGACGAGGGAGACCGAGCCGGCCACTCCTGATATGGCCTCCCCCACGGGCGGGGGAATCAGCAGCGAAAGAGCCGCCACGGTACCCGAGACGGTGGACACCGCGGACAGGAGCTGGGCGATCTGCTGCCAGTCCTCGGTGTCACCGCCGAGGAATTCACCCCCGGGATGGTTCGCTTTGTCGTTTTCCGCATTGTCCGAGGGGTCAATGCCGTCCTGCTTGTTCTTGAGCGCCGCCTCCGCCGCCGCCTTGGCAGCGGCCGCCAGCTCCTGCTTGCGCTTCTCGACGGCGATCCTGCGCGCGTCCGAGGCGGCCTGCGCCGCCTCCTTGGCGTCCAGGCCCGCCTGTGCGGCCGAAGCACGGGCGGCGGTCGCCGACACCTGCGCGCTGGTGGCGGACCTCACCGCCGCGCTCGCGGATGCCGTCGCCTGGTTGGCCGAGTAGTTGGCGCGCCGGGCGGCGCCGCGGGCGGCCAGTGCGGCGTTCTTGGCCGTCACGGCGGAGGCCGCGGCGTCCTGGGCGTACTGCTCCGCGGAGTCGGCGTTCGCATCCGCCTCCTGCTTGTAGGTCTCGGCCTGTGCCGCGGATTTCGTCGCGGCGTCGGCCCACTTCTTCGCCTCGTCCGCCGCCTTCCGGGCCTCCGCCGCCACCTTGTTCGCGTACGCCGCGTCCGTCTGCGCGTCCTGTGCGATCTTCGCGGCGTGCGAGAGGGTGGCGCGGACGGCCGCGATGTGAGCGGCGGCATCCGCGTCGAGCTGCACCACGTTGGGGTGGACCGTGGCAATGAAGTCCCGGCGCATCCAGCCGGGGCCCTCCAGCGCCAGGTTGGCCGCCATCTTCGTGTACGGGCCCGCGGTGTTGAGGATCTCGAAGATCGCCTCGTTGTCGTCCTCCGACTGCGCCGGTGCGAACCCGGTGGTGAAGAACTCGTGGACGGCCTTGGCCGAACCGTCGTCGAGGGCCGCGCCGGCGGCCTCTTCGACCGCCCTGCCGGGGTTCTGCCCGAGAACACGGAAGATCGCGGCCGTGTTGTCGGTCCTGGCCGCTTCGATCATGCCGCCGCTGAGAAAGGCTCCGGGGGAGCTCTCGTCCGTGGACTCCAGGGCCCGGCGTGCGGCGTCCGCGACATCGGGGGTGGAGACCTGGCCGATGTAGAGAACGGTCTCGCGGTCGTCCTGGTTCTGCGCGATGACCCGGTCGGTGTCGACCCACGCCAGGATCGCCTCGTCATCGGCGGCGAGGGCGTACTCCGCGGCTTCGCGGGTCCACGTACCGTGCGACGAGAGCAGTCTGACGCAGGCCTTGCGGCCGTTGTCGACGGCGGCGGCCGTGTCGCCCGTCCCGAGCGCGTTCTCCGCCGCGGCGATCAGGTCGCGGGTGGCCGAGTCCTCGGACTGCTTCTCGGTGAGCTGGTAGCGCGCCGCCTCCACGTCCTGCGCCTCGATGGCGGCCAGGCGGCGGGCCTCGTCGCGACCCTGCTCGGTGTGCTCGTCGATCTTCGCCTGTTCCGCGTCCCGTGCCTGCTGCTCCACGGCCTGCGCGTCCTGGACGGCCTTCACCGCGGCGTCGGCGGCCTTCTGGGCCTCGCCGGCGTACTGGGTCGACTTGTTGGCGAAGTCGATGGCCTGCCCCGCGTACTTCACCGCTTCGTCGGCCGCGGCGGCCGCATTGTCGGCGTGGTCGGCAGCGGAGTTCGCGGCGTCCCTCGCCGCCCTTGCGGCGGTTGCCGCGGTGTTGGCGAGGGACTGCGCCGCGTCGGCGGCACGCGTGGCACGGGCGGCCTGCGCGTCGGCTTCGACGGCGGCCGCGCGGGCGGCGGCGGCCTCCGACTGCGCGGCGCCGGCGGCACCCGCCGCGGTGGCCGCCGAGTTCGCCGCCGCGGCGGCGTCCCGGGCGGCGGCAGCGGCCGAGACACCGGCCGAGGAAGCCTGCGCGGCGGCGGTCGCCGCGAAATCCGCGGCGGCGGCCGCCGTGCGCGCCTTCTTGGCGGCGTTGCGGGCGCCGACCGCCGCGTCCTTCGCCGCCTTCGTCTTGGACGCGTCCTTGGAGGCGTCGATGGCGGCCTGATAAGCGGCGGACGACGCGCGCGCCGCGGTGGCGGCGGAGGCCGCTGCCGCGTGGGCGGCCCAGGCCGCGCGACGGGCCGCGGACTGGGCCGCGTTGGACGCCGAGATGGCGGTGGACGCGGCCTTCGCCGCGCCCGTGGCCGCGCCGGCCGCCTTTCGGGCGGCGGCCGCGGACTTGGCGACGTCGTCCTTCGCCGCCTGCGCCTCGGCGGCGGCCTCCTCTGCCGCCTTCTTGGCCGCGGCGGCCGCGGCCTTCGCCTTGTCCGACTCCGCCTTCGCCTGCTCCGTCGTCAACTGCGCGCGCTTGCCCTGGCGTTCGACGATGGCGACGAGTTGGTCGATCGTGGCGGTCTCCTGGTCGCGCGCCCGGGCGATGTGCTGCCCGATCTCCAGGAACCAGTGGATGGCGCCCGCGCTGCCGTCGTCCAGGGCACGTTGAGCGTACGTGTTCACCTCGGGCGAGGCACCGGCGAGGATCTTGAACACCTCGGCCTGCTCGTCCCGGAACCGCGCGGTGAACTGGGTGTCCGTGACGAACTTCATCAGCGCGTCGCTCGAACCGTCGGCGAGTGCGGTGTTCGCGGCGGCCCGCACGCTCTTGTCGCCCTGGTTCAGCAGGGTGAAACTGAGGACCTGGAGGTCCTCCGTCTGCGCCGCCTGGTAGCCGCCGGCGAGGAAGGCCGCCACGTCGCCGTCCCCCGCGCCCAGCACGCGGGAGATCTCGGCAGCGGTCCCCTTGCCCGAGCCGGCGAGAGCCTTGTAGAGGGCGACACGGTTGTCCTCGGCGATCCCGGCGGGAAGCCCGGCGGCTATGAATGTCTGGGCGTCCGCTTCACTGCCGACGAGCGCGGCGGCGGCCGCCTTGCGCACGGCCGAGCCGCCCGCCTTCCACGCGGAGATGGTTCTGCCCCGGGCGGTGTCCGGGAGGGAGGGGAGGTCGGGAACGTCGCCGTTGTCAGCGGTGGCGGCGAAGACCCGGGCGGTCGCGGTGAGAGGCAGCGCTGCGGCCACGGTGGTGGCCGCGGCGGCGGTCAGGACGCGACGCCTGCTCCAATGGTCGGTGTTCACACAGCTCCTTGGTGATCGGTGCCCGGCGGGGATGGCACGGTCGCAGGGCATGGTGAGGTGACACCCGGGCGCGCCCCCGTACGGACGGGAGCGGTCGCACGCCGGCCGTGGGGGCGCGTCGGGAGGTCGATGTCGCTTTGCCGGAGTCGGGCCCCGCATGAGCGGGGCCTCGGGGTCCCTGAGATCGGCGGATCAACTGGTCCGGACAGGCCCGGCCGATGAGGCCGGGCCGGTGGTTCAGCGGA
The DNA here is from genome assembly GCF_040644455.1 of Streptomyces sp. NPDC046977. Lineage (NCBI taxonomy): Bacteria > Bacillati > Actinomycetota > Actinomycetes > Kitasatosporales > Streptomycetaceae > Streptomyces > Streptomyces sp. NPDC046977. The sequence continues at coordinate 370,246 of NZ_JBEYWO010000001.1, read as the reverse complement.
TCGCCATGCCGAAGGCCTTGCCCGTCAGGGCGAGTCCGTTGAGGCCGGGCTGATAGGTCGTCACCGGCGCGCCCGTCCCGCCCATGGCGTTCGTCCACGGCAGGCCGTGGACAGCACCGCGCTCCGCGGGGCCGTACGGCATGCCGATCCACAAGTGGGTGGCCGTGGCGTTCAGATACTTGCCCACGAACTGCGAGGCGCCCGGGGTACCGGGCAGACCGCGCTCGTTGCCCGCCTCGATCCAGTGGTCGGAATCCCCCGGCGCGCCCAGCAGCGAGAAGGTCTGGACGACGCCCGCGTCCGTGGCCGTTCCGATGTCCTTGCCGGGGACGCCCACCGCCAGCAGCAGGGTCGAGGCGGTGCCCACCTCCTTGGGGGCGGTGTTCACCGCGGCCACCTGCGTGCCGAAGCCGTCACCGGCGGCGGAGGCGCCGTTGACACCGGCGACACCCTGGTGGACGGTGGCCAGTTCGCTGATCGTGCCGGCCGCGCTCACCCGGACCGTGGTCACCTGTCCGGCCTGCGGGAAGGAGTTCGTACCGACCCAGAGCGTCTCCCCGGGCGTGCCGACGGCGAGGATCGAGTCGGTCGCGGCGGCCGCACCGGACGGGCGGTAGGGGATGAGGGAGAGCGACGCACCGAACCGGTCCCCGCCCTCGGCCGCGTCGCTGATGCCGGTGCTGTCCTGGTTCACGCCGGCCACCGGAGTGGGGATGCCGTCCGCGCTCAGCTCGTGCTTCATGATCGACACCATGCCTGCGTCGGCACTGGTGCCGACGGTCTCGCCGGGCGAGCCGATGGCGATGTGGTTCGGCGAACCCGCGACGGCGGCTCCGAACTCGTCACCAGAACTGATGACGCCCACGACCCCCGGGGAGTCCTGGTGGATCGAGACGCTGACGGACCCGCGCAGATAGTAGGCGAGTCCGGCGTGCACGGAACCCTTGAGGTTCTTGCCGGGCACACCGATCAGCAAGTACGGCTCGCCGGTGGCGGTCCGGCCGGCCGCCAGCGCGGCACCCATCCGGTCGCCGGCTTCCGAGGCCCGCTCCTTGATGGCACCCGTGCCCGTGCCCTGCTGAAGGTTGAGTGCCGCCTTCCCCTGGCCCAGACCGTCCGGGGAGCCGTAGACGACGTTCACCACGCCGGCGTCCGCCTCTGTGCCGACGTCCTGGGAGGGAGCGCCCACCACGAGGTCGGTACATCCGTCCTCGTCGTAGTCGACCACGGCCAGCTCGGTGCCGTACCCGTCACCCGCAGCCGCCGTGCCCGGTACGTAGTCCAGGTCCTGATGGAGTGCCAGGCTCCCCCTGCCGGCCCCGTAGACGACGCGCACCAGGCCGGCGCCCGACTGCCCGTTCACGGACGCCGTCGGGTCACCGACCGCGATGTCCTCCGCGGCGTCGCAGTTGAAGTCGGTCACCGGTGCGGCCGCGGTCTTGGCGGCGACCCAGTCGCCCAGGTCGTCGACACGGGTCGCAACGCCTCCGGTGCGGGTCTCCGTGGCATCCGATCCGAAGCAGCCGGCCTGCCAGGAGCGGCTGCTGATCGCCGCGACGGCGCCCTGCCCGTTCGTCACCCGGACCACCGGGCCACCGGCGTCGCCCGCGCAGATCGCCGCGCCGTCCGTGCCGGCGACCGTCACGGTGGTCCCGTCGGAGGAGTCCGCGGAGAAGGCGCCGCTGTGCAGTTCCAGCGGGGCCCATTCGTCCTTCGTCCGGCCGTACCCGGCGACGGTCACATGCTCGCCGGCGGTGGGTGCGCCGGAGGCGAGCGTCGCGGGCGTGGCGGTGACCGGCCGGGACAGACGGGCCAGAACCAGGTCCCGGTCGGTACGCGGGACCAGTTCGACGACGTTGACGACCTGACCGGCGGTGGTGGTCAGGTCGCTGCGGCCGATGGTGGCGGTCGTCTTCAGCCGCGGGGCGCCGCCGGGCACGGTGAGGCCGGCGGCCGGGTTGTCGACGAAGCAACTGGCTGCCGTGAGCAGCCATTCCGCGGCGACGAGCGTGCCGGAGCAGGCGCGCGTGCCGTCGCCGATGTCCAGGCGCGCGGTGTAGCCGTAGCTGGTGTCGTTCACGGCGCTGCCGCTGACGGCACGCGCCGGCGTGGCGGTCGAGGCGAGGGATGCGGTGAGCAGCGTGGCGCTCAGCGTGACGAGCCACGCGGATTTCGGGTGTCTCATGAACATGATCCCCTTGGGGCGAGTTCCGCAGGTCCGGCAGGACGGCGGATTGGCGAGGAGAGCCGCAGGAAGGGTGCTGTTCGGAGCCTGAGGACTACTTGGAGCTGCTGATCTCCACGAGCATGAAGTCGCGGCCCTCGTCGTCCGCGCTCTCGCCCACCGCGGTGAAGGTGTTCGGGTCGACGTCGAACGACTTCTGCTCGTCACCGGTGGTCATGTCGACCTCGGTCGCGTAGTCGTTGCCCTTGACGCCGAACACCGCGGGGATCTCCAGAGTCAGCCGGCCGCTGGTGCCGGTGACGCGGAAGCAGACCTTGTCCGTACTGCGGGAGTAGATCTCCAGCAGCCCGCTCTGGCTGCCGCAGTCCGCGAGGACGATGTGTCCGTCGCCCCGCTTGAGGGTGATGCCCTCCTCCGCGAGGATCTTGTCGGCCTGCGGGTAGTCGAAGTCCTCGACCGCGTAGCCCGGGGCCTCGTCAGCGGCGGCCTCGACCGGGGCGGCGCCCTTGCCGGCAGGCGTTCCTGCCTGAGCCCCCGCCGTCACGAGCCACGCCAGGGCACCCGCGGCCGCGCAGGCGGTCAGGGTGCGCACCAGGAACCGTCGGGTTCTTGACGCAGTGGTGCCAAGTGCCTTCATCACAGTCCTTGTCGTCCGTTCCGGCCGAAGGCCGGAGCGCGTTCAGAAACGGGCGTGAAAGCTGCGGCGGACCAGGGGTTCCGCGATCATTTCAGGGATTTTCAGCACAACGCGAAATGTGCATGCCGACGGAATCACCCCCTGTTCACATCCGCAGCCTCAGGCATGCAACCCGAATCCACCGCGGCTTGTCCACGGGTAAGAATCTCGCAATCTGGTCAGACCCGACAGAAGGCCTGTGACCCACACCACAAGAAGAATGGTTGTAGCACGAATCGTAAACGTTCAGAAAAGGAAGCACCTTCGATTTGGGGTGTTGCGCCGTAATTTGCCACGCTGTGCCCGGTGGTTTCAGGGGGTCGCGGAGTGGAGATTTTTTGACGTTGACGCGACAAAGAGTCATCCGTATCGTCGTCCGGCGTGCTCCCAACTCCCCTCTGACACAGAGAGTTGACGGGCATGTCCGTGTTTACCGGCCGAATCCCTTATGGTCGATCGGGAGGATGAACACTTTGTCAGCGTCATTGCGCAGCAGCGGCCCGGCGCTCACGGTCGTCGCTCGTTCAAACCTTCTTCCGCGAACGGTGAAGGCAACCGTCCCACCTGTTTTCGCCCCCTCTTCGCGCCGGCATCGCCGACCGTGACTCAAATTCGCCGTGAGCAGGACGCCGTTCAGGATTTTTCTCGTGGACCGATTGCCCGGAATTTCCGAACCGATATACGGTCGACCGTCCTCACGCCTCAGGAGGGGCACCTCCGTGCAGCGTGCGGCAAGCAGACCAGAACACGGGCATCGCGGTAACACAGCGCGCTCGAGAAATTGACCATGCCTCCACCGCCTCCCCGGTCTCGCACCCACGAGGCGACCAGTCCGCGCGTCCGTGCGGGCCGGCGGCTCGCCGGCACCCCTGGTGGAACGGCCGCGCCGGGCGACCGGTCGACGCGGATCACGCGGCGCGAGGTCAGCCGAGCCCGGACGCGCCCACTCACGCACCATCAGTGTCCCTGTATCCGTCGTTCAGCGCTTCGGTGACCACCGGACGCAGAACCCGCCCAGGAAACCAAGGTCATGCCACACATCGGACCCCTGCGCGTCTCCGCGCTGGCCGTGGCCCTGATAGCGGCGCCACTGGCACTCACCACCCCCGCCCACTCGGTCACCGGTACCGCCGCCGCTGACAGCGCCTACGCGTTCACCGCGAAGCTGGACATCGGCGACGGCGACACCGAGCGAGCCTGCTCGGCGACCCTGATCTACACCGACTGGCTCCTGACGGCGGCCAGTTGCTTCGCCGCGGACCCTGCCGTGAGCCTTGCGGTGCCTTCCGGCCCACCGGCATGGGCGACAACCGCCACCATCGGCCGCACTGACCTGACGGCTACGACCGGCCAGGTCCGCACCGTCGTCGAGCTCATTCCCCACCCCGACCAGGATCTGGTGCTCGCCAAGCTCGCGAGCCCGGTCACCGGCATCACCCCCGTCGGCCTCAGCGCGTCGCCGCCCGCAGCCGGGGAGGAGCTGCGGGTCGCCGGCTACGGTCGCACCAAGGACGAGTGGGCCCCGCTGAAGCTGCACACCGGAGCCTTCACGGTGAACACGGTGAACGCCACGGACGTCGCCGTCACCGGCAAGGACGGCGTGGCCGTCTGCGCGGGTGACACCGGCGGCCCCCTCCTGAGCGATGTGACCGGGACACCCCAGCTGGTCGGCGTGAACAGCCGTTCCTGGCAGGGAGGATGCTTCGGGGTGGACAGCACCGAAACCCGCACCGGTGCGATCGACACCCGTATCGACACACTCCGTACCTGGATCACCTCGAACGCCGGGCCCGTCTGCAACAGCCAGGGCGCCCTGTACTCCATGGTGGGCGACGGATCCCTCTTGCGCCGCAACGTCGACGACCCCATGAACGGCACAGGAACGGTGCCGGCGTCCTCCGTCATCGACACCGGCTGGCAGGACTACGGCCGGGTACTGGCGGGGACCTCGGCCACGTTCTACGGCATCAAGTCCGACGGCATGTACCTCAGCCACCGGGTTGCCGCCACCGCCACGTGGGACATCCACCACCGGAAGATCAGCAGTTCCTACACCACGTACAACACGCCGGCGAACCACAACAGGATCACGACGGACCGGGGCGGGCACCTCTGGTACATCGACGACACCGGCGGCCTGCGCTGGTCGCAGTACGACCAGGCCACCGGCACCTGGCTGGGTACGAAGATCGTCGACACCGGCTGGGGCGCCTACACCCACATCTTCGGCGCCGACAACGGCGTCCTCTACGCCATCGACCCGTCCAACGGCCACCTGGTGCGCTCACGCTACGACTTCACCAGCCAGCGCTGGATCCAGCACCAGGCGACCGTGAACACCGCCGACTGGCGGGACACCAAGGAAATCACCTCGTTCGGCGGTGACACCATCGTCCGTATCAAGACCGGCGGCGAGATCCGGCACTACCGCTACAACGAGGCGACCGGCGTCTTCGACAGCTGGAACAAGCTCATCGGCTCCGGTACCAACTGGCCCCTGTACACCAGCATCACCGCTGCCCCCGACAACTGCCGCCTGCGGGCCGACCACACCCCCGCCCTTCCGGCCGTCGACATCGACCGGAGCAGCGGGCCCGACGTCCTGCAGACCTCGACCGGCGCGATCGAGTACGCCACGACCGACTCGAACGGACGGCTGCTGTACGGCCTGCAGCCCAACCCGGCCGACTTCTCCACGCTCCAGTGGACCACCGGCCCGGACACCGAACTGTTCGCCGGACAGCCCCAGATCGCCGAACAGCCCGACGGCAAGGTGGCCGTGGCCGCCCAGACCACCACGGGGAGCATGTGGTGGCGCCGTCACACCGCCACCAGCCCGGCCTGGGGAGCCTGGACAGACCTCGCCGGCGCCATGAAGGGACACCCGGCCGTCAGCAAGACCCCCGACGGGCTCTTCGGACAGTTCGTCATCGACAGCGACGGCACCCCCTGGTACGCCCTCCAGGCCCGGGCCAACGTCGACTACCTCGGCTGGATCCAACTGCCGGGCAACGGCTTCGCCGGCCCGCTCACCGCGGTCACCGTCCGCAACGGCATCCAGCTCTTCGGCACCGGCGCCGACGGACAACTGCGGACCGCCACGTTCCAGGCGGGCACTCTCACCGCCTGGACCACCATCGGCACTCAGAAGATCACCGGCGCACCGTCCGTCGTCGTCCACCCGGACCGCAGGCTCGGCGTGTTCGCCCGCGGGACCGATGGCCACGTCGTGTCCACGGTCCAGACCGCCGAGGGCTCCGCCTTCCCCGCCTGGACGCAGGTCGCCGACCTGACCGCCACAGGCGCCCCTTCGGCCGTACTCGACAGCGCCACTGGCTACACCCAGGTCGTGGCCCGCGCGGCGGACGGCACCATCCGCCACACTCACGAATCCACGCGAGGGACCTACAGCACCTGGCAGGCATCGACGCAGGCCGGAGCCGAAGTCTCGGCCACCGACCCCACCGCGTTCACCTACACCGCGGGCACCACGTCCACCTGGGCCTACGCGGTCCGCACGGACGCCGGAACGGTGCACGTCACCCAAGCTCCCTGAGCACTGCCCGACCGGGTGAAACGGACACCCGGCGCGGGCCGGAGCCCGGCGAGCTCCGCCCCGCAGCCCGGCGGCGTCCGTGGTGGAATCCGGCCCCGGTGCCCCGGGCACGCGAAAGGCCGCTCCCCCGTCACGGGGGAACGGCCTTCCGCCTGCGGTGTCGCCGGTGGACCGGCCCGGGCGGGCCGACCGACGGCCGGCAAAACCCGGTCAGTCGATGAGTTTCTCCACGACATCCTCCAGAGCGTCGCCGCCGATCTCCTCGGCGAGCTCTTCCACCACACCCTCGACGACTTCCTCGAGGATCTCCCCGACCATGTCGTTCATCCGCTGGTACCTTCCTGCACGTCGTGTCGTACGCGTAGCCGTGACCCCCCGGTGGATCCCGAAGGGGGAGAGGCGGCTACCGCGCCGCGAACTTCGCGAGGATGCCCTGCATCTCGTAGACGTTGACACCCCGGGTGAAGCTCTTCTCGATCGGCTCGTCGCTGCCGGAGATCCAGATCTTGAGGTCGGCGTCCAGGTCGAAGGGGCCCGCGGTCTCGACCGAGAAGCGCGTGATGCTCCTGTAGAGCACGGAGAGGTACTCGACCTTCTTGCCGGTCACCCCCTCCTTGTCCACGAAGATCAGCCGGCGGTCGGTGAAGAGGATGCTGTCGCGCACCAGCTCGAACGCGGCGTGCAGCTGCTCGTCCTCCCCCAGCAGTCGCGCGAACTCCTCCTGCGCTGCCGTCACATCGACCGCGTGCGCGTTACCGAACATCGCCATAACAGACCTTCCACAGCAGCAAGTTGACCGGAGATCATCACCTTATCGGAGCGCTGCCGGGCCGAACTCCCCCGCTCAGGCCTCGCGGAGCGGCTTCAGCGCGCTCCCCCAGGCGACGACCTCGTCGAACACCGTGTTCAGCGCGGCCACGTGCTGGTCCGTGGGGGTGAAGACGGTCCAGTTCTCGAAATCCGTGCGGGTGTTGATGAAAACGCCCTCACGCGTGGTGGCCACCTTGAGCTCGCCCAGCACCAGACGGAGGCTCTCGGCGGCCCGGGCGCCGCCCACCACGCCGCCGTAACTGACGATTCCGGCGGCCTTGTTGTGCCACTCGTGGAAGAGATAGTCGAGGGCGTTCTTCAGCGCACCCGGCACCGAGCGATTGTATTCGGCCACGATGAAGACGAACGCGTCGTACCCGGCGATCGCGGCAGCCCAGTCCTTCGTGTGCTGGTGGGTGACCTGCTGCAGTATGGGGGGCAGGGGCTCGTCCAGGAGGGGGAGCCGGTACGCGTCGACATCCACGAGTCCGAACTCCGCGTCCGTCCTCTTCTCGGCATGCTCCATGACCCAGGAGGCGACGGAGGCCCCCAGACGCCCGGGACGCGTACTGCCGAGTATTACGCCGATCTTCATTGCTGCATTCCACCTGTCGATTGAACGAGGACTTCACGGGGCACGTCCGGACATCCGGAATGAGGCCCGGTCCCGCACACAGGCGGTGACCGGGCCGCCCCGAAAGCGACCGTATGCAAGGTCCCGGGTGCCGGCTTGTCCGGCAGTGCTACGAGGCGCCGCATCCTTGTCCTCCTGTGCCACACCCGCCGAGGGATACTCGTCGCACAACCCGAACGTGCTCGCGGCGCTCGACGCCGCCGCAGGAGGACCCCGTGCCCCATCGATTCGACCTCAGGTCGTTCGCTCCGGGTGATCGTGCGGACGCCATACGTGAACAGTCACGATCGCTGAACGGCCACATCGAGGTGGACCTTCCACCGGACCCCGCGCAGCTCAGGGCCGTCGCCGTGACGACGGCGCTGCGCTCGGTCGAGGTGGCCGACATCAGCTGGAACCTGACCGGCCTGCGGCGCTCGACCGGCCCGCTGACCGACGACGTCGAGCCGCAGGTGTTCCTCGCGATCCAGGAGTCAGGGGTGTCGCGCGTCAGCCAGGGGAGCCGGGAGGCGGAACTGCGACCGGGCGGGCTCGTCCTGCTGGAGACCGCGAAGTCGTACTCCATCTCCTTCCACGGCTCGATCCGCACCGCCGCGGTGCGGATCCCCACCCGGACGCTCGGGCTCCCCTCCCCGCTGCTCGACCGAGTCACCGCCGTGCCGCTCCGCCCCGACCTGCCGGTCGTGGACGCCGTGACGGCGTTCTTCTCCCGGCTGATCCGCGGGCAGGAGGCCCTGGGTGCCGACGAGGCCGACCTCCTGGCACAGCCCTCCGTCGAACTCGTCCGGGCCCTGGTCACGACCGGCCTCGGACGCGAGGACCTGGCCAGGGAGCCGTTGCACCTCACCCTCCCGCAGCGCGTTCTGGCGTACGCGCGCCTCCACCTGGCCGAGCACGACCTGAGCGCCGCGCGCATCGCCGCCGCGCACCACGTTTCGGTGCGCCACCTCTACCTGACGCTGTCCCGCGCCGGCATCTCGCTCGGCGAGTGGATCAAGACCGAGCGGCTGGAGGAGTGCAAGCGGGAGCTCGCCACCCCGGCGAGCCGGTACGTGACGATCGACGCGATCTCCCACCGCTGGGGGTTCGGGACCGCGGCCCATTTCAGCCGCGCCTTCCGGGCTGCGTACGGGATGAGCCCGAGCGAGTGGCGGCGCACGGCGGACGGACTCCCGGACCCGCGCTGACGCCCCACCGGGGCGCCGGCCCCCAACCACCCGCGGCCGGGGCGGAGTCCGGCCGCACCGGGCGAACGCGGTCCTCGCGCACGCAAAAGGGCCCGCGGAACTGGAAAAAGTCCAGTCCAACGAGCCCTTCCACACCGTCGGGACGACAGGATTTGAACCTGCGACCCCTTGACCCCCAGTCAAGTGCGCTACCAAGCTGCGCCACGTCCCGGTGCCGGATCCCCCGGGGATTCCCGGGCTGACCGCGCACGAGAACAATACCGCACGTCGACCGGTGCTCGCTCGCAGGTATGTCCCGGCCCGCCGCGCCGCCCCCGGAGCGGGTGCCGGCCGCCGGGCGGAGATGAGTAGCCGTACTCATGTGGCCGGCGTCACACGGGACCGACACTGCTGCCATGGCGAATCCGATAAAACAGCAGACGACGGCGGCCTACTCCGCGCAGGCCGCGCTCTCGTTCGCCCTCGCCCTGACGGCGATGGTGGTGGGCATCGCCTACCTGCCCGTGGGCCCGTGGGTGCGGGGCTTCCTGGCGGTGGGACTGCTCTACGTGGTGACCTCGGCGTTCACCCTGGCCAAGGTCGTACGGGACCGGCAGGAAGAGGGCCAAGTCACCAGCCGGGTGGACCAGGCACGGCTGGACAAGCTCCTGGCCGAACACGATCCGTTCAAGGTCGACGGTCTGTGACTGCGGCACCGGCCTCCTGGCCCGCGGGCGCGTCGCCGAGCAGGTAGCGGGCGCCCGCGCCGCCGGAGGCCGCGGTGTCGCCGGGGTTGTACAGACCGCATTTGCGCAGGGACAGGCAGCCGCAGCCGATGCAGCTGGTGAGCCGGCGCTTGAGGCGTTCCAGCTCGGCGATCTGCTCGTCGATTCGGCGGGTCCAGGTCCGGGCGACGCGGTTCCATTCGGTGGCGCTGGGCGCACGGTCCGCGGGCAGCCGGTCCAGGGCGCCGCGCGCCTCGTCGAGAGAGAGGCCGACGCGCTGCGCGGCGCGGATGAAGGCGACACGGCGCAGCGTGGACCTGGGGTAGCGGCGTTGGCCGCCGGCGGTGCGTTCGGAGCGGATGAGGCCGATCTCCTCGTAGTAGCGCAGGCACGAGGCGGCCAGGCCGCTGCGGGCGGCGAGCTCGCCGATGGCGATGCGGTCCTGGGGCGCGCGACGGACCGGGTTCGGGGGCTGCGGTACATGCGGGCTCATGTCCTCCGAGCCTACGCTTGACCTCAAGTCGGCTTGAAGTTGCACCCTCGATTCATGACCCCGACAAGCATCACCCCCGCGTACGGCTACCGGGACCTGCCGCGCCTGATGTCGCTGATGACGGGCGACGAGAAGCACGGGCCGGCCGCCACCTCCACCCTCGACGTGCTCTGGGTGCTCTACGACCGCGTGCTGCGCGTGCGCCGGGACACCGCGGACGACGAGGACCGCGACCGCTTCCTGCTGTCCAAGGGGCACGGCCCGATGGCGTACTACGCCGTGCTCGCGGCGAAGGGCTTCATCCCGGAGGAGTGGCTGCCGTCCTTCGGTTCCTGGGACTCACGGCTCGGCCACCACCCGGACCGGACGCTGGTGCCCGGCGTGGAGATCGGCTCCGGATCCCTCGGGCACGGGCTGGCGCTCGCGGTGGGCAGCGCCCTGGGGCTGCGGGCCCAGGGGCTGACCCGCGCCAAGGTGTGGGCACTGGTCGGCGACGCCGAGATGGACGAGGGCAGCAACCACGAGGCGATCGCCTTCGCCGGCGCGATCGGCCTGGAGTCCCTGCACGTCGTGGCGATCGACAACTCCTCCGCCACGTACGGCTGGCGGGGCGGGCTCGCCTCGCGCTTCGCCGCCGAGGGCTGGTTCGCGGAGACCGTCGACGGCCGCGACCACGAGGCGCTGTACGAGGCGTTCACCGCGCCGCACCCGGGTGTGCCGCGCGCGGTCGTCGCACGCGTCGAGTCCAAGTACTGACCGCCGTCCCCACGTCACCGAAGACCGCCCGTCACCGAAGACCGCACGGACCGAGGAGTCTCCCCACGATGGACACCATGCGCGAGCGCTTCACCGCCGTCGCCACCGCCCTGCTCGACGAGGACCCGCGGCTGGCCGTGGTGCTGGCCGTCATCTCCGCCGACCGCTTCACGGACGCGGCCCGGGCCCATCCCGACCGCGTGATCGACGTCGGCATCCGCGAGCAGTTGCTCGTCGGGGCGGCGGGCGGGCTGGCGCTGACCGGGCTGCGGCCCATCGTTCACACCTTCGGCAGCTTCCTGGTGGAGCGGCCGTTCGAGCAGGTCAAGCTGGACCTGGTGCACCAGGAGGTGGGAGCGGTGCTGGTCACTGCCGGCGCTTCCTACGACATCTCGGCCGGCGGGCGTACCCACCAGTCGCCCGGCGACGTGGCGCTGCTCGACACCCTCCCGGGGTGGACCGTCCACGTCCCCGGCCACCCCGACGAGGCCGAGGCGCTGGTCCGGCACGCGGCCGCCGACGGGGACCACCGGGTGTACGTCCGGCTCAGCGAGCAGTCCAACCGCGCCCCGCTGCCCGTCCCGCCAGGGCGGTTCCGCACCGTCCGGCAGGGCCGCTCCGGGGTCGTGGTGGCCGTGGGACCGCTGCTGGACGCAACGCTGGAGGCGGTGGCCGGTCTCGACGTCACCGTGCTGTACGCCTCGACGGTGCGGCCGTTCGACGCGGCCGGGCTGCGCGCAGCCGCCGGGGCCGCGGAACGCGCGGACGTCGTCCTGGTCGAGCCGTATCTGACCGGCACCTCCGCGCCGTTCGCGAACGACGCGCTCATGGATCTGCCGCACCGCGTCCTGGCACTGGGCACCGCCAGGGAGGAACTGCGCCGCTACGGCACCTCGCGTGAGCACGCGCGGGCGCACGGCCTGGACGCGGCGGGCCTGCGGCGCCGCATCGGGTCCTTCCTCGCGGCGGCGCGGACGGGCGCCGCGACGGCCGGGGTGCGCTGAGCGGCCCCCGGCGGGATCAGGTCCAGGGCAGGGCGGAACGCTCCCGCCAGTAGAGCGGGGCCGGTTCGGCAAGGGCGGTGAGGCGGGCGAGGCGTTCCGCGCTCAGGTGGAGGCCGGCGGCGGCCGCGTTGGCCTCCACCTGGGCGGTGGTCGCGGCACCTGACAGGACGACGCCGGCCCAGGGCCGGTGCAGGATCGCGGCGAGGGCGACGGCGTCCGGGGCGGCGCCCGTCGCGGCGGCGATCTCGGCGAGGACCGAGCCGGGCGCGGCCTGCGCCAGACGCCCGTTGGCCATGCCCTCCTTGACGATGACGGCCATCCCCGCGGCATGGGCCTCGGCGAGGGCGGCCCCCGCGGAGGGTTCGAGGAGGTTGTACGTCGCCTGGACGGCGGTGAACAGGCGCTGCCCGTCGACCGTCACCCCCATGGCGGCGCGGATGGCCTCCGCCTGCAGCGCGCCGCTGGTCGAGAAGCCGACGGCGACGCCCTCGGCGGCGAGGGCGGCCAGGCGCGCGTGCAGGGCGCGGTCGGTGAGCGCCGGGCTGTCCGGGGTGACGGAGTGGATCTGGTAGAGGCCGAGCCGGTCGCCGAGCAGGGCCCGGGTCTCGCCGATCTGCCGGTCGTAGGTGGCCGCTGTGTGGTCCTTGACCTCGTGCACCTTCGCGTCGGCGCGCCAGTCGGCGGTGTAGGTGTAGCCCCACTTGCTGCCGATCACGACGTCGGTGGCCGCGGGTCGGGCGGCCAGCCACCCGGCGAGGAACTCCTCCGCGCGGCCGTAGGAGCGGGCCGCGTCGAAGTAGCGCATCCCGGCGGCGTACGCGGTGTCGAGCACATGGTGGGCCCGGTCGCGCATCGCGTCGACGGTGCGGTCGGCGGGCAGGTCGGCGTCCCGGTGCAGGTTGATGTAGCCGGGGCGGCCGACGGCGGCGAGGCCGAGTCCGAGGCGGGGCAAGGGGGCGGCGGCGAGGCGGTCGAAGGGCACGGTCGCCACCGTACTCCCGGTGCAGTACGGCGATCCGGTGCCTGAGACGGACGTCGTGAGTGATCACCGGAATGCATAGTGGGAGGCACCGGAACTCCGCCGGCGCACGTGCCCTTCCCACCCGAGGATCACCGCATGCGATTGGCCCTGCCCAGGCCCCTGCGTACCCGGCGGCGTCTCGCCGCCGGGGTGGCCGCGCTCGCCCTGCTGGCCGGCGGAGGGGCGGTGACCCTGGCTGCGGCGGACGGTCCGGCGTCCGTCCACCGCCAGGACCGGGTCTTCTCCGTGCCGGAGTCCCCCGGCAGCACCCGGACGGTGCGGATCGACGCGTCGTACTTCACCTCCGGGAGCGGCGCGCCGCGGCCCGCCGTGCTGCTCGCGCACGGCTTCGGCGGCAGCAAGGCCGACGTCCGGCCGCAGGCCGAGGACCTGGCCCGGCACGGCTACGCGGTGCTGACCTGGTCGGCGCGCGGCTTCGGCCGGTCCGGCGGCCGGATCGGGCTCAACTCCCCGGACGCGGAGGTCGCCGACGTCTCCCGGCTGATCGACTGGCTGGGCAAGCGGCCGGAGGTGCTGCGCGACGGTCCCGACGACCCGCGGGTCGGCGTCACCGGCGCCTCGTACGGCGGTGCGATCTCGCTGCTCGCCGCGGGCCACGACCGGCGGGTCGACGCGATCGCGCCCGCCATCACCTGGTGGAACCTGTCCGACGCCCTGTTCCCGGGCGGCGTGTTCAAGAAGCTGTGGGCCGGGATCTTCTTCTCCACGGGCGCTGACGGGGCGTCGTGCGGCTTCACGGCCCAACTGTGCGCGATGTACGACCGTTCGGCGGTCTCGGGGCGCGAGGACGCCGCGACCCGGCAGCTGCTGGAGCGCTCCAGCCCCTCGTCGGTCGCCGCGCGCATCAAGGTGCCCACCCTGGTCGTCCAGGGCCAGAACGACTCCCTCTTCCCGCTCGACCAGGGCGACGCCATCGCCCGCGCGGTCCAGTCGGGCGGCGCGCCCGTCGCCGTCGACTGGTTCTCCGGCGGACACGACGGCGGCGACCAGGAGACCGACCGGGTGCAGGGCCGGATCACGGCCTGGTTCGACCGCTACCTGAAGAAGGACAAGGGCGCCGACACCGGCCCGGCCTTCCGCGTCACCCGCGCCGGAGGCGTCGACACCACCGACGGCCGGGCGATCAAGCGCGGCGCCGACGCGCCCGCCTATCCCGGGCTCGGCGGCACGGGGACGCGCGAGATCGCCCTGACCGGGGGCGCCCAGCCGGTGGCCAACCCGGCCGGCGGCAACCCGCCCGCCATCTCGGCGGTGCCCGGTGTCGGCGCGCTGTCGCAGCTCTCCGACCTCGGCCAGGGGCTGTCCCTGTCGCTGGACTTCCCCGGCCAGCGCGCCGCGTTCGACTCCGCGCCACTGCGCTCACCGCTGCGGCTGACCGGCGCGGCGCGCGTACGGGTGGACGTGCGCACCGACGCCCCGGACGGCGCGGTGCTCTTCGCGAAGCTGTACGACGTGGCGCCGGGCGGATCGGAGTCGCTGCCACACCAGCTCGTCGCGCCGCTGCGCGCGGACGGGAAGGGCACCGTGCCGGTCACGCTGCCCGCCGTGGACCACGAGTTCGCCTCGGGGCACCGGCTGCGGCTCGTCCTGTCCAGCACCGACCTCGGCTACTCCTCCCCCGCCCCGCCCGCCACCTACCGCGTGTCGCTGCCCGCGGGCGCGGCGCTCACCGTGCCCGTGGACCCCGCGCTGACCACCGACCAGGGCGGGCTGCCGGCCTGGGTGTGGGTGCTGCCCCTGGCGGCGGCCGCGCTGGCCGCGGCCCTGCTGCTGACCGGGCGGCGGCGGGCGGGCACCGTGCGGCAGGCCCCCGAACCCGCGCTCGCGGACGTGCCGTTGGAGATCTCCGGGCTGTCCAAGCGGTACAAGGGCGCGGCGGACCGCTACGCGGTGCGCGAGCTGTCGTTCCGCGTGGAGCGCGGCCAGGTGCTGGGCCTGCTCGGCCCCAACGGCGCGGGCAAGACCACCACGATGCGCATGATGATGGGCCTGATCCGGCCCGACGAGGGCGGCATCCGCGTCTTCGGGCAGGCGGTCCGGCCCGGCGCGCCGGTCCTGTCGCGGGTCGGCGCGTTCGTGGAGGGCGCGGGCTTCCTGCCGCACCTGACCGGGCGGGCCAACCTGGAGCTGTACTGGCGGGCCACCGGCCGCCCGGCCGCCGACGCCCACGTGGAGGAGGCGCTGGAGATCGCCGGCCTCGGCGAGGCACTGGAGCGCGCCGTACGGACGTACTCGCAGGGCATGCGGCAGCGGCTCGCCATCGCGCAGGCCATGCTGGGCCTGCCCGACCTGCTGATCCTCGACGAACCGACCAACGGCCTGGACCCGCCGCAGATCCGCGAGATGCGCGATGTCGTCCGGCGCTACGCGGCCGCCGGGCGCACCGTCATCGTCTCCAGCCACCTGCTGTCGGAGGTCGAGCAGAGCTGCACGCACCTCGTCGTGATGGACAAGGGACGGCTGATCGCGGCCGGCCCGGTCGGCGAGATCTCCGGCGGCGGGGAGGCACTGCTCGTCGGCGCCCCCGGGATGCCGGACGACGCGCGCGAGGCCGTCGCCGCGAAGCTGGCGGCGCTGCCGGGGATCGCGGCGGCCGAGTCCGCGGAGGACGGGCTGCTGGTGCGGCCCGGCACGATGACGGTGCCCGAGCTGCTGACCGAACTGCTGCGGCTGGACGTGCCGGTGGAGCGGGTCGGGCCGCACCGGCGCCTGGAGGACGCGTTCCTGACCCTGATCGGAGAGTCCGCATGACCGGCCCCTTGGAGACTGTGGACACCACGAACACGGAGGCCCCGGCGGAGGTCGCGCCGGGGTACCGGCCGGGCCGCACCCTGCCCTTCCGGGTCGAGGCGGTGCGGCAGCTCCTGCGGCGGCGCACGCTCGTCGCGCTCGCCGTCGTCCTGGGCCTGCCCGTCGTCGTGTGGGCCGCGTTCGCCATCGGCGGCACGCCCAGCGGCCGGGACTCGGTGCCGACGATGATCGACGTCGCCACGGCCTCCGGCGTCAACTTCGCGCTGGCGGTGCTCTTCGTCTCGTCCGGCTTCCTGGTGACGATCCCCGTCGCGCTCTTCTTCGGGGACACCATCGCCTCCGAGGCGAGCTGGTCCTCGCTGCGCTACCTGCTGGCGGCGCCCGTGCCGCGGGCCCGGCTGCTCACCAGCAAGCTGCTGGTCTCACTGGTCTTCAGCGCGGTCGCGGTGCTCTCCCTGCCGGCGGTCTCGCTGGGCGTGGGCACCCTCGCCTACGGCTGGCACGACATGGAGCTCACCTCGGCCGGCTCGCTGCCGCCGGGCACCGCGGCCGGACGGCTGGCGATCGCGGCGCTGTACGTCTTCGCCTGCCAACTGGCCGTCGCGGGCTTCGCCTTCTGGCTGTCCACGGTCACCGACGCCCCGCTGGGGGCGGTCGGCGGGGCGGTCGGGGTCGCGATCCTGTCGAACATCCTGGACGCCATCACGGCCCTGGGC
This sequence comes from Streptomyces sp. NPDC046977, assembly GCF_040644455.1. NCBI lineage: Bacteria > Bacillati > Actinomycetota > Actinomycetes > Kitasatosporales > Streptomycetaceae > Streptomyces > Streptomyces sp. NPDC046977. Next base: position 353,732 of record NZ_JBEYWO010000001.1, on the reverse strand, counting down.
TCGCTGCGCAGCGTCCTGCCGACGCACTGGCAGTACGCCTGGTTCGACGCGCTGCAGCCCCGGCTGGAGTGGGCCGGGATGGTCAAGGGAGTGTCGGTGTCGGTGTCGTTCGCGGTGGTCTTCTGCGCCCTGGCCTACCGGGGGTTCCGGGGCAAGGACATCGTGTCCTGAGCGTCCGCGTCCGGGACACGCGGCCGGGTGGCGGCGCCGTGCGAGGCGCCGCCACCCGGCCGCGGCGTCAGCTCCCGTACCCGAAGGCGAACACGTGCGCCGTGCCGTCGGCCGTCGCCGGCAGGGTGATGCTCGCGACGCGCTTGGCGGCGTCCACGGGCAGCTTCACGGCGAACACATAGGTGGCCACCTTGTCCTGCTTGCCGCTCCCGGTGTTGCGGTAGGCCGTCGTGACGGCCGTGGTGTTGCCCGGGATGGGCTTGCCTCCGCCACCGCCCAGCGTCCAGTCGGAGAAGCCGGAGCGGATCTGCGCCGTGCTGCCGTCGGCGTAGGTGACGGTGAAGGTGCCGGTCGCGCCGGCCGACGAGGCGTTGGTCGCCGAACCCAGGAGGCCGACGGACGCCGTCCCCGCGGGCGCGGCCAGCGGGACGGTCTGCCCCGAGGTCTCGATGTTGTCCGGCTGCCCGGCCGTGGTGCGCGGCCAGGTGTACGTGATGCCGTCTGCGGTCACCGTGCTGCCGCCCTGGACCCCGGCCGCGGCCAGCGCCTCCTTCGAGTACGCCCAGCCGCCGCCGTCGAAGCCGCCGTTGTACTGGCTGCCGTCGGGGTGGACGCCCTCGTTGGTGTAGTACGGCCACAGGGCGCCCGGTTCCGCGACGGCGACGTGCAGCACGGTGGTGCCCAGGTCGGTGCCGGACGCGGTGCTCAGCGAGAAGACGATGTCGTACGTGCCCTCCGCACCGCCGCCGGTCACCGTCACCGGGTGGGCCGTCTTCGCGCCCGCGCCCAGGGTGAGCGAGCCGGACGTGGTGTCCATGGAGACCCCGGACGGGACCTGGGCGGTCCAGCGCACGACCTCCTCCTTGGCACCGATGTTCACCAGGTCGAGCGTGCCGCTGCCGCTGCCGCCGGGAGCGAGCACCAGTCCCGCGCCGGACGGGCCGGAGCCCGCGAGCACGGTGCGCTGACCGGTCGCGTCGGACGGCGGGGCAGCCGAGGGCGCCGAGGCCCACGCGGTGTTGGGGCTGGTGCCCAGGGTGAAGTCCAGGGTCGCCCCGTCGCTCAGGTCGGAGAAGGGCAGCCAGGCGTCGTCGTGCGCGCTGCCGTCGACACGCAGCGACTGCACGTACGGCGCGTCCGTGGCGGCCTGCGGCGCGTTGATCCGCACCGTCCTGCCACCACCGAGGCGGATCTGGGCCTTGGGGAAGACCGGGCTGCCCAGCACCAGGGTGTCGGTGCCCGGCGTCTGCGGGTACATCCCCAGCTCGGACCAGACGTACCAGGAGCTCATGGCACCCAGGTCGTCATTGCCGAACTGCCCGACGGGAGCGTTGAAGTACAACTTCTGCTGGGCCTCGCGGACGGCGGCCTGCGTCTTCCAGGGCTTGCCGAGGTAGGAGTACTCCCAGGGGATCTCCACGCTCGGCTCGTTGCTGAGGTCGGCGTTGGTGCCGCCGGGGTGGGCGATGTCCGACAGGAGGCTGTCGAGGTAGGCGTCGTAGGCGTCCGCGCCGCCGCGGGCGGCGATCAGCGCCTTGAGGTTGAACGGGATCATCGGGGTGTACTGCGCCGAGGTGCCCTCGACGAAGCCGTTGGAGGTGCCCGGCGAGAAGCCGGTGGCGTAGGCGCCGGAGGCGTTGCGGGCCTGGACGTAGCCGGTGCGCACGTTGAAGACGTTCTGCCAGTCCTGGGCGCGGGTGGCGAAGGTGCGGTGGACGCCGTCCTTGCCGAGGGACTTGGCGAGCGCGGCGATGGCGTAGTCGGCGCTGTCGTACTCCAGCTGCGTCGACACCGGGCCGTAGAAGTTGCAGCAGCCCCAGTTCGCGCCGTCGATCGGCAGGTAGCCCTTGGCGTCGCGGACCGCCTGGCCCGGCCGGTCGTTGTTGGGGGTGGTGGCCTGGTGGACGAGGTCGTCCAGCGCGTCCTTGGCGTCGAAGTCGCGGGCCCCGAAGGCGTACGCGCCCGCGATGATCCCGGCCGCCGGGTCGCCGACCATGACGTAGCTCTCGCCGTTGTTCTGCGCCCACTTGGGGAACAGGCCGGTCTGGTCGAAGCCGTTGACCATGGAGGTGACGACATCGCTGGTGACGTCGGGCGCGACCACGGCCATCAGCTGCGTCTGGGAGCGGTAGGTGTCCCAGCCGGAGTAGTTGGCGTACTGGGCGTGGCCCTTGCGGACGGTGTGGATCTCGCCGTCCATGCCGGCGTACTCGCCGTTGGCGTCCGAGAAGACGTTGGGGTGCAGCAGGGAGTGGTACAGCGCGGTGTAGAACTGCACCTGCTGGTCGTGGCTGCCGCCGCCGATCCGCACGCGGCCCAGGACCTTGTTCCATGCGTCGTGACCGGCCTGCCGGACCTTCGCGAAGTTCCAGCCCGGGATCTCGGAGGTCAGGTTCTTGGCGGCGTTAGCGTCACTGGTGTACGAGATGGCGACCTTGGCCGTCACGGCCTTCCGCGTGGTGGTGTCGAAGGTCAGGTACATGCCGTTGGCGCCGGTGACGGGCGGCTTCGCACGGGTGCCGGAGCCGGGGGCGGCACTCGGGGCGGCGCTCTCCGAGCCCTTCGCGGCCGAGGCGGCGGGGCCGTGGCCGGCGCGGGGGCCGGGGCGGGCCGGCACGGTGAAGTGCCGCTCCTTCTGCGGGCCGCGCGTCGCCGGGGAGGTCGGCGACTGCTCCGGGGCGCCGAGGCGCAGCGACTTCGCCTGGGGGTTGACCGTGCCGCCGACCCAGGTGCCGCTGCTGGTGAAGGGGCGGTCGAAGGTCATGCGGAAGTGCAGCGTGTAGGTGTTGTCGGCGCCGCAGAAGTGGCCGCTGGTCACCGCGCCCGACACCTCGTGGTCGTTGACGACCTGGGCGCGGGTGTTGTCGATCTGCGTGGCGCCGCCGCTGAGTTTGAGCAGCAGGTGCGAGTCGGTGCTGCCCGGGAAGGTGAAGGTGGCGAGACCGGCACGGGTGGTGCTGGTCAGCTCCGTGGTGATGCCCGCGTCGTCGGTCAGCCGGTAGTAGCCCGCCTCCGACCGCTCGTTGGCGTGGCTGAAGCCGGTCGAGGTGGCGCTCAGGTCTCCGGTGAGGGATCCGGCGACGGGCAGCACGGGCACATCGCCGGCGGCGGGGCAGCCGGGGCCCGAGATGTGCGTGAGGCTGTAGCCCGAGATCTTCTTGTCGTTGTACTCGTAACCGCCGCCGGAGGGGCGGTTGGGGGTGGTGTCGGGTCCCCACTGGAGCATCCCGAACGGCACGTCGGGGCCGGGGAAGGTGTCCACAGCACCTGACGTTCCGATGATCGGATTGACCAACGAGGCCGGGTCGTCGACCCAGGGGACGTCGGCGGCGGGCGCCGCGGCGGCCGCCTGCAGCGGTCCGGCCGCGAGACTCAGGACGGCGACCGCCGCCAGCGGGACGCGCAGGCGCCGTGCGCGCGGGAGATGGGGAAGCTGAGGGAGCTGGGGAAGGTGAGGCCTGCGAGTCAACAGGTCGCGCCAGGGTCTTGCCATCACGTGCCTCCACAACCGGATCGCCTTCACGGATGACTGAACGTGCGTCGCACTACCGCACGACAACGTTGTCCGGATCCTGACAACGTTGCCAGCGGGCATGAGTGAAACGCCTCGCCTGAATACCTGTCAACGCCGAGCCCCCGATGCTCACGTGAACCACACGTGCGGGCGAACGGATCGCGCCAAACGGGGTTCCGTGACCGCGGAGGAGTGCTGTGCGCGGACCCGGGGCAGGCACGGAGGGTCGGCGGTACGGCCCGTGGACGCCCGGACGGTCCGCACCGGCACACGGCGACGGCCGCGGAACTGCCCCGTCCGCCCACGCCGGCGCTGGGGGCCGCCCCGCCCACGCGCGGCGGAGAAGACGGCCGGAATGCGCGGGGCGATAGGGGGCGGTACGGCCCGGCGCGGAAGGCCGACTGCCGCGGCCGTCAGGGGTCCGGAGGCAGCACCGGGCGGCCGGCCCGGCACGTAGCTGCGGAAGGCCACTCGACGGAAGGGGCCTTGCCCAGGTGCCCGCGACGTGCGGGCGCCGATCAACCGGCGACTCCCGCGGAGAGCTCCGCGGGATCGGCACCCCACGCCGCGGCGCAGAGGGCGCGGTCGACTTCGGCGGTGTAGGTGGCGGCGGCGAGCCAGGCGTCGGCGAAGTGCGTGGGGTCGGTGGGGAGGAGGCGGCCGAAGGCGTCGCGGTCGCGGGTCGCCGCGCGGTCGTGGAGGTGGGTGAGCAGGCCGGCTCCGGTGGCCAGGCCGGCACGGCGCAGGCGCTGGGCGTCGGTCGGGGCGGTGGAGGGAAGGGCGAGAACGCGGCGGCCGCCGGACACGGCCTGGTGGACACGACGCTGCAGCAGGTGGAGGGGCGCGTCGTCGAGGGCCGCGGCGACGACCGGGGCCGGAGCGGTGGACGACGCGGGGAGGTCGGCCCGTTGGAGGCGGTCGAGTCCGGCGTCGAGCCGTGCCCCGGGGTCCGAGGGATGGCTCAGGGCGAGGAGCCGGGCGCGGGCGTGCGGCGCCGGGTCGAGGCGGGCGACGACCCGCAGGCGCAGGCCGGGGGCGGCCGCGAGGAGCCGCAGGTTGTCCCGGTACGGGAGGGCCGGGTGGTCGTGGGCGGAGGTCAGACGGAGCGTCAGGCCGCCGCAGTCGGCGAGCAGGCAGTCGCCGCCGGTCTCGCGCACGGTGCCGGTGAGGGTGACGTCGAGGAAGAGCAGCCCGTCGCCCGTGGCCAGGGCGCGGGCGGCCTGCTCGGCCGGTGGCACGGCCCACAGGCGTGCCAGGGGCTCGGCGGTCCAGGATGCGCCGGAGGCCCGTACCGCCCGGACCCCCGCGCCCGCGCCGAGCCGGCCGGTGGGCGAGACGGTGGCACCGGAGACGGCGAGCCCCGCGCGGGACAGCTCGCGGTGGGTCAGCGCGGTGTCGCCGATGCGGACGCTGCGGTCGGCGGCGCCGATGGCTCTTCCGGGACCGCCCGGGAGGACGTCGGAGACCGTGTACAGACGGCCCTCGGCGTCGGCGGTCCACGTGACGGCGCCCGCGTGGCCGCTCGCGGTGAGCACGGGTTCGGAGAACAGGCCGTAGAGCCGCAGCGAGCCGTCCGGGGTGTAGGGCTGCCGTGCGGTGCCGCGCACGGCAGCCAGTTCGGGGCCCGTGGCGTGCGGCACGCGGTGCGCGGGGCCGAGCAGGTCGCGCAACGCCTCCACGAGTTCGGCCAGACGGTGGGCCGGGTCGCCTGAGCGGGCGGCGCGCAACCTGGTGACGACGGAGACGGCGGCCGCGGCGATCCGGGGCAGTCCGGCGATGCGGGCGGTATGTGCCGCGCGCAGCAGTTCCGCCTGGGGCACGGCGCCGGCGCCGTCGATGCCCGCCTCCAGGACGGCGGCGGCCGCGCCGCGCACGGCGTCGGCGGCGGCGCACTGCTCCGGCGTGGCGGTGTCCGGTGCCTCCGGCGGAGTGGCGTCCCCGGCCACCGCCGCATCCTCCGGCCGCGTGTCGCCGGCTCCGGGTTCGGCGACCGGCGCGGCCGAGGCCGCGGCGGCGCGGTGGAGGCAGTCCGGGGCGAGCAGGCATCCGCAGCGGATCGCCTCGGCGCTCGTCACCGTGCCGCCGGGGGCGTGCAGTTCGAGGTCGGTGTCGTCGTCGATCGCGATGCGCAGTGTGTCGCCGTCGCCGTCGCGGACGACCGGGCGGCCGGCCAGCTTGGCGGCGCCCGCGTCGAGACGTTTGCGCAGCCGGGGCGAGAGGGCCGCGACCAGTTCGGCGGTGACGGCGGGCGCGACCGGGGGCAGGTTCGTGTTCATGCGATCTTCTCCCCCACCCAGCGGGCGAGTTCGAGGGGGCTGAGGGCGGCCACGGGCATGCCCGCGGCGACGAGCTGTCCGGCCACGCCGGTGGAGTAGCGGGGGCGTCCGGCGTCGTCGAGGCTGGCGCAGCCCAGGACATGGCAGCCGGCGCCGACGAGCGCGCGGACCTCGGCGAGGAGTCCGCCCACCGGGTAGCCCTCCTCGAAGTCGCTGACGACCACGACGAGCGTGCGCGACGGGACGGTCACGAGCTCGCGCGCGTGGCGCAGGCCGGCCGCGATGTGGGTGCCGCCGCCGACGCTGACCTCCAGGAGCAGCGACAGCGGGTCGGTGACGTGGTCGGTGAGGTCGATGACCTCGGTGGAGAACGCCAGGAAGTACGTCGACAGGGTTCGCACCCCGGCCAGCACGGACGCCGTCAGCGCCGCCCAGATCGTGGACGCCTCCATTGAGCCGGACACGTCGGTGACGAGGATCAGCCGCCAGTCGGCGGCGCGTTGCGCGCGGGTGCGGAACACCGGGCGCTCGGGGACGACCTGGACGGTGCCGTCGGGAGTGCGGCGGGCGGTGGCGAGGTTCGCCCGGAGCGTGCGCGGCAGGTCGAGGCCACCACCGGGCCGCCGGCTGGGGCGGGGGACGACGCTGCCGTGCAGCGCGGGGCGCAGGCGGGTGGCGAGCTGTCGCGTCAGGGCTTCGACGAGGCGGCGTACCAGGGGCCGGAGGGCCGCCAACCGTGCCTCGGGCAGGCCTCCGGCGTGCGCGAGCACCGTGCGCAGCAGGTCGACCGAGGGGCGGACGCTGTCCGGGTCGAGTTCCGTGAGGGCGTCGTCGCGGCCCGAGGCGGCCGCCGCGGCGAGGACTTCCTCGCGGATGCCGGGCCCGAACAGCGCCGCCAGTTCCTCCGACCACTCGCGCACCCCGGGGTACGCCGCCTCGCGGCCCCCGCCGTTGCCACCCGCCATGTCGCCGCGGCTGCCCTCGCCGCGGCCGCGGCCGTACAGCTCGTCGAGCGCGGCGGCCAAGGCCGTGGCGGAACGCGGCAGTTGCTCCGTTCGGCGGCCGAGCACGAGCCGCCAGCGGTCCGCGGCAGCCAGGGTGCGACCGGGCGGGCCGTCCGCCGCGCGGGGCGGGGACCAGTGTTCGTCCGGCACCGCGTCGTGCGCCTCCTCCGGCGCCGACGTGTGGTCCGGGAGCAGCAGACCGAGCCGGTGGAGCGCGGTGCGCGCGGTGAGGTCGGCGCGGGTCCACGCCGCGAGGGCCAGGGGGTCGGCTCCCGCGGTGTCGGCGATGCCGCTGACGTCGAGACGTTCCTCGACCGTTGTGAGGAGCCGGTCCCGCGCGGCGGGGCTCAGGGTGTCGAAGCCGCCGCGGAGCGCGGGGAGCCGGTCGAGGAAAGCGCGGTCGGAGAGGCCGGCGACCCGGTCGAGCAGGGGTTCCAGCGCCGGGGCGGCGGCTTCGAGGAGCGGGCCCGCCGCGGTGAGCAGGCCGGTGAGGCGGGCGCCGAGGGCGGCGCGCGAGGGCGGGTCGGTCGCGGCGTCGACCCAGGAGGCGACGCGGGCGCCGAGGTCCTGCGCGGGCTCGTGGCCCAGCAGGACGCGGACGGCACCGGCGGCGCCGCGCATCAGCGGCGACCCGTCGGCCGCGAGGCGGGTGAGGGCGTCGGCGAGCCGGATGCCGCCGAACCGGTCGGCGCGGTGGGTGAGTTCGAGCAGGGCGTGGGCGTCGGCGGGGTCCTCGGAGCCGGTGAGTCCGTCGACCTGGCGCACGGCGGCCGACGTCAGCAGCCCGGCGACGGCCTCCGCGCGGGCCGTGCGGTCGTCGTCCGCCCCGAGGCCGGCGATGTGACCGGCCCGTACGCGGTCCAGCAGCGCCAAGCCGCCCAGGAGTTCGGGCAGGGAGCCGCTGCCGGGCAGCACGTCCGCCGTTTCGGCGAGGCGTTCGTCGGCGAGCGCGGGCAGACCGCACTCGGCGGCCTCGGCGAGCCCGCGCAGCGTCTGGGCCGCGGTGGGACCGCCGTCGTCCGTCTCCGACCTGCGGCGTTCACGGAGCACGCCCTCGGCGGCCTGGGCGGCGGTGACCCCGCGGGTGCCCGCGGCGGTGAGCATCGCGGCGGTCGCGGGTGTCCAGCGCACCTCCCAGCGGGTGGTGAGGGCGTCGGCCCCTCCTGCGCCGGTGACGTCCCTCGGCTCGGCGTACGGCACACCGCACACCGCCAGCCGCCGCAGGAGCAGTTCGCGGCGGCGGTCGAGGTCCGAGCGCAGCGGGTCGAGCCGCAGGTCCCGGGCGTCGGTCGTCGCCGTTCCCGGCTCCGGCCCCGGCAGTCCGAGCGCGGCGGTCTCGGCCTCCACCGCGGGGGCGAGGCCGCTGCGCGGGGCCCCTGGGGCGGGCCGCCCGCTCCGGGTCCCTACGAGGACGTGTTCCATGGCCCGCGCGACCGCCCGGCCCCGCCCGTACGGCTCGCCCTGGGCGAGCACGGTCTGCACGGCCTCGACGAGTTCGCCCCGTCCGGCGGCCGGCAGTCCGCGGAGCCGGGCGAGGTCGCCCGCGAGACGGCTGATCTCCCGGGCGTCGGCCGGGCCCGACGGGTGGCCCAGCGCCCGCAGTTCGGCGCACACGCGGACGGCGGTGCGGATCAGCGCGGCCTCGAGCACGTCGGGGTCGCCCGCCGCGTCGAGGACGAGGTGCTGCCACTCCGGGTCGCGGATGCCCGCGGGATAGCCGGACCGCTCGTCCAGCAGCGCATAGGTGTACGGGATGAGGGAGGTCGTCCAGGGGCGGGCGTCCTCGCGGGCCGCGGTCCCGGTGTCCTCACCCGCCGCGGACACGACGTCGGGTGCCGCGCCCGGCACCAGCGCCGGGGCGTGGAAGGCGCCGACGACCACGGCCGCGCGGGCCCCGCCGGCCGTGGCGTCGGCGATGCGTGACCGCATCCACGCCTCGCGCCGCAGGTCGAGTGCGGGAACACCGCCCGAGGCGGCCGCGTCCTCGCGCAGGGCCCATCCCGTCAGCAGCGCGGCGCGCCGCAGGGCCTCGGGCGGCGACCCGGGGGCGGTGGCCTCGACGAGGCGGTCCCACAGGTCGTCGCCGGGACGTCCGGTGACGCGGTCGCGCAGGGCCGCGTGGAGGCCGGGCCCCCGCTCGCCCGTCGCCGATGCCGGCGCCTGCCTGCCCTCGGCCCACGCGCGGTCCGCCAGTGGCAGGTCGCAGGCGAGGGCCGGGACGCCGTGCCGGGACGCCCAGCGTACGGCGGCGAGTTCGGGCGAGAAGTCGGCGAACGGGTAGAAGGCGGGGCCGCCGCCCGCCGCGTCGCCGGGGGCGGCGGCGAGGGCGACGGGGGCCCGGGTCTCCTCGTGGGCGAGCCACGGCAGCCATTCCTGCATCTCGCCGGGGAGTTCGACGAGCACGACGTCCGGCTCGGCGGCGTCCAGCAGGGCGGGCAGGGCGGCGGCGAGCGACGGCGCGTGGTGGCGCACGCCGATGAGGTACGGCGCCGCCGCGTCCGTGAGCGCCGCGAGAGCGGCGTCGGGGGTGCGGGACACGGTCGTCAGCCCTCCAGCACGGTGCGCAGTTCCCAGAGGGTGCGCCAGGTCGGGGAGCCCTGCTCGGCACGGCGCCGGACGGGTCCGTCCCAGTAGCCGAGCAGCCGTGCCGCGTCGGCCGGGTCGTCCTTGCGCACGACGCCGAGCAGATGCCCGGGCAGCAGGCCGAGCACGTCGCGGTCGCCGGGGAAGTACGCGGCCGCGAGGGCGAGCGCGCCCGCCACCGAGACGGCCTCGGCGGTGCTCATGACCGTGGAGGGGCGCTCGACCTCCCAGCCCTCCGCCGAACGCCCCTCGCGCAGGTCGCGGAAGGCGGTGACGAGGGCTTCCAGGACGGCGTCGTCGACCTGGTAGGGCGCCCCCGCGCGTTCCACGGCGGCACGGGACTGGCTGCGCACGAGCGCGGTCTCGGCGTCGAGGTCGCCGATGGGGCCGACGGTCTCGAAGTTGAAGCGGCGCTTGAGGGCGGCGGACATCTCGGAGACGCCCTTGTCGCGGAGGTTGGCGGTGGCGATGAGGGTGAAGCCGGGTGCGGCGTGCGCCAAGGCGTCCTCGCCGCCCGCGAGTTCGGGGATGGCGATGCGCCGCTCGGACAGCAGCGAGACCAGGGAGTCCTGCACCTCGGGCAGGCAGCGCGTGACCTCCTCGACGCGGGCGACGGCGCCGCGCGACATGGCGGTGAGGACCGGCGAGGGCACGAGCGCCTGCCGGCTGGGGCCCTGGGCGAGCAGCAGGGCGTAGTTCCAGCCGTACTTGAGCTGGTCCTCCGTCGTGCCGGCGGTGCCCTGGACGACCAGCCCGCTGGTGCCGCAGACGGCGGCGGACAGCAGCTCGGAGAGCATGGACTTGGCAGTGCCGGGCTCGCCGACCAGCAGCAGGCCCCGTTCCCCGGCGAGCGTCACGACGCAGCGTTCGACCAGGGCGCGGTCGCCGACGAACTTCCCCTCGACGACGAGTCGGCGCGGGACGTCCTCGGGGGCGTCGGTGTCCTCCGGCAGCTTCAGCGGCTGTCCGTCGCTGCCCATGACGAAGGTGACGACGGCCCGCGGGGTGAGCCGCCAGGCAGGCGGCCGGGGGCCGGTGTCGTGGGCGGCGAGGAAGGCCAGCTCGGTGGCGTACCGGTCCTCGGGCGGGGTGATCTGCCGCCGGGCGGCCGCGGGTGCGGTGGAGGCGGCGAGGGGGGCGGTGGTGGTCATCGGCGGCGGCCCTTCCGGGTGGCGCGGGTGGTGAGTTCTTCGAAGGCGGGGGCGTCGCCGTCGCGGACACGCTCCCAGGCGGCGGTGAACAGTTCGGGCACCGGGACCAGGGGCACGGTGCGGACCTGGTCGCGGACGGGGTAGAGGCGTTCCTTCCAGGTCTCCACCGGCAGGGCGGGTGCCTTGAGGTCGCGCCAGCCGCACGGCAGGAAGAGGGTGCGCCCGGCGCGCGGGCGGCGGGCCTCGACGACCAGGCCGCTCGCGGCGAGTTCGGTGCGGGCCTTCTTCGTGCGGGCGGGCTTCCAGCCGGTCCAGCGGGCGCAGTTGCGGTCCGTGGGATCGGGCAGGGCGAGCAGTTGCAGGTAGAGCGCGGCGGCGTCCTCGCCGAGGCCGTGGGCGGCGGCGACCTCGGCGACGAGGTCCGGCACGCTGAGGGCGGGGTCCTGGGCGTAACCGGCCGGGGCGTCCGGGCCGGCGCCCGCGGCGAGCGCGCGCTCCAGTCCGTCCCCGAGCACGGCACGCAGGCCGCTCATGCCGCCGTGCCGCGGTCCGACCAGACCCTCGACGAGGCCGAAGACGGAGTCGTCGGGGCCCGTCAGCCCGGCCGGTCGGACGAGCACGGTCTCGGTGTCGCCGTACCAGGGGCGCAGCACCAGGGCCTCGCCGACGCGGGTCGTCCCATGGGCGTCGGCGCCGCCGGTGGCGGGCAGTCCGTACGCCTTGCGGAGCGGCACGGCGGTGGGGCCGCCCTTGTCCGTCCACTCGATGTCGGCGTCGATGAGCAGTCCGGGGTCGGTGAGCCGGCGGCGCAGCGCGGCCAGGCCGCCGGGGAGGGCGGCGCGCAGCGGATGCCCGTACGGCAGGCCGTAGGCGAGCCCCGCCAGCGCGGCGACGGAGTGCGCGATGTCGTGCCGCCGGGGCAGCGCGGAGGGGTCCTCGGGAACGATGTCGCCGTCCTTGTCGGGCCGTTGCACGGTGGTGCGGCTGAGCCACGGGGTCCGCGCGGGGTTGAGGACCGCCTCGGCCGCCGGGGTGGGAACGCCGGTGAGCTCGCCCGCCACCTCTTCCGGCAGTCGGACGACGTGGCCGAGCCGTTCCGCCCAGACGCGGCCGGCCGCCGCGGCGTCGGGCCCGGTGGTCCACAGTGCGGCCGGGTCCTCCGGCAGCAGGGCAGCGGTCAGGGCCGCCCGGTCGTCCCGGGCGAGGGAGGACAGCAGCGCCTCGGCGAAGTCCCCCTGACGCGGCTTCAGCCCGATGGCGGCGAGCGCCGCGCCGTCCGGGTCCTTCGGCAGTCCGGCGAGCAGCATCGCCGCCTGCGCGGGGCCGAGGCCGCCGCCGGTCGCCGCGACGAGCGCCTCCGGGCCGTCCTCGCGCCAGGGCGCCGCGCCCTTGTCCCGCAGGAGCCGGGTGAGTTGGTCCAGGCGCCCGGCGGGGAGGTCCGGGACGCGGCCGGTCTCCTCCTCCAGGGTGAAGTGGGCGACGGCTCCGAACGCTCCGGAGGGGTCGTGGTCCAGGGCGAGCCAACGGACGTGCTTGCGCTGGCCGTCGACGTTCTTGCAGGCCAGAATCACCACGGTGCGGTCGCCGCGGCGCAGGACCTGTCCCGCTCGCTGCTGCTTGTCGTGCTTCTCGCCGAGGACGACCTCGCGCAGCCCGCCGCCGGGCGCGGCCAGCCGTCCCTCGCCGATCGCGTCGAACAGCAGGCACAGCGCCTCGCGCTCCGTCGCCGGGACGGCGGGGGACGCCGCGCGGAGGGCCAGCGGGCGCAGAGCGCCGAGAACGGCCGGCCACGCCAGACCCATGGCGGGGACGGTGTACTCGTCGCTGACCCAGCCGCCGCCGGGTGTGCCGATCCTGTCCCGGCCGGGCAGCGGCTTGCCGTCGGCCGGCTTGCCGGACAGGACGTGGTTGACGGAGCGGATCTGCCGGAGCGTGCTCCACTGCACCTCGCCGGACCACCAGGAGTAGGCCTGGTCGGCGATGCCGGCGAGGGCGCCGCGCAGGGTCTGTTCGTCGCCGTGCTCGGGGCTGTGGTCGGCGAACATGCCCTCCGTGCGGTTGCGGGACCGCGGCGTCGGTTTCTCCTGCGGGGTGACGAAGCCGACCACCCCCTCCAGGTGGCGCACGACGTTCTGCACGAGTGCGGTCACGCCGGTGAGGAGCGGGCCGTCGGTGAGAGCCGGAAGGGCCTGTGCCACGGCGGCGCGGGCCACGGCGGTCGCGGAGGGGCCGGTGTACTCCTTGGTGCGGGCCGCCGCCGCGCGCCGTTCGGCCAGCGCGGTCGCGGTGGCCGTCAGCACCTCGGCGGCCCGCTCGTCGGTGAAGGCGCGCAGCGCGAGCGAGCCCTTCTCGTCGCGCGGGCGCAGGGCGTGCCAGAAAGGGAGCGGTGGGACGAGGCGGGTGCCGGCGGCGAACTCGGCGCCGTTGCCGCAGACCGAGAAGCCGGCGAGTTCGTCGGTGCCGGTCGTGTCGCCGGCCGCGTGGAGCGACACCGTCTGGTGGGTCAGCGCCACGATCGGCTCGGCTCCGCCGGGAAGCCGCAGCGCGCCGAGCGGGACGGTCCGGGACCAGCTGTTCGTCTTCCGCACGGGGAAACCGACAGTGCGTCCGTCGGGCGTGCCGGCGGTGCAGCGTGCCTCCGTGCCGGTGCCCTCGACGCGGACCCATCGGCCGAGGACGGTGCCGTCGGTGCCGAACGGCGTGTTCTCCAGGCCGGGTTGAAGCGGCAGCACCTCGCATTCCTCCTGCCGCAGCCGGGCGTCCTCGCGGATGCCGGAGCGCAGGAAGGCGGGCAGGGAGGCACGGCCGTGGGTGCCGGTGGCCGGGTCGTACTCCACCCAGACCTGCTCGCGGCCCTGCTTGCCCTGGCGCCAGAAGGAGGTGCCGTCACCGAGGACGGGCCGGCTCGCCGGCACCACCGTGTCACCGGCGCGCAGGGTCCGGCCGCCGGTGGCGCGGCCGCCGCCGGGGAGGGGGATCGAGGGTGCGCCGACGCTCGCGTCCCCCCACGTCGCAGCGGTGTCCCCGCCCAGGACGAGGACGTCGGCCGGCCGGGCGGACCAGTAGCCGCGCTGCTGTTCGCCCTCCCGCCACATGACGAGGAGTTCGCCGTCGGTGTAGCGGAAGGACGGCTTCTGCCAGCGGTCGAGCCGGACGGGGATCCGCAGGTCGTGTTCGAGGAGGATCTTCTCGGGTCCGACCACCACGACCTTGTGCTTGCGGGCGAGGACGAGGGCGGGCCAGGCCTCGGTGATCGAGAGGGAGTGCTCGCCGGGGGACTTGGCGGCAGCGGCGTCGAGGAGTGCCATGGCCTCCTCCATGGCGGGCCAGCCCAGTTCGTCGAGGACGCCCTCGCGCAGGGTGCGGCCGAGCAGCGGCGCGATGTCGTGACCGGCGACGCGGGCGACGGCGCCGGGGTTGACGCGTTCCGCGACGGAACGGAAGGGCCGCATGCGGGTGAGGGCGGTCCGGGAGGCGGGCAGGCCGGGGGCGCGGGTGAACTGCTCGGCCGCCTCGTCCAGCCAGTCGTGCAGGACGGTGCTGAGCACGGGGTGCGCGGCCAGGGCCTCCAGCACCGCTGTCTGCGTGCGGTTGTTGCCGAGTTGGCCGATCCCGTGGTGCAGCAGGAGCCGCAGGCGCGGGTCGGCGCCGGTGGCCACGAGGTCGCGGCGTCCGGTTCCGCGGTCGAGCAGCCACGGGCCGAGCGGCAGGTGGACGTCGGCCGGGTCGCCGGGGACGGTCAGCGGGACGCCCTCCGCCACGCACAGGTCCAGCAGGTCGAGTTCGGCGCCGGCGCGCCAGCGCGCCGCGAAGAGGTCGACGGGACGGCCGTCGGCGCGCAGCCTCGGTGCCATCCGGGCGACGAGGGCGAGGGTGGACGCGGAGCGTTCGGAGCTGGGCGAGCCGTGCTTGCGGTGCGTGGCCCAGCGGGTCAGCCAGTCGGCCGCGTCGACGTCCGCTGCGGCATCACCGGTCTCACCCGCCCTACCCGCCTCACCGGTCAGCAGGGTGTCGGCACCGGTCTCGGCGAGCAGCGCGAGCCAGAACTCGTCGTGCTCGGGGTCGCGGCCGAGCCCGGTCGGCATGATCTCCAGCAGCCGTGCCCGTACGGACGGTTGCCGTTCGGCGAGCACGACGAGGGTGGGCCGGTAGGCGGTCCAGAAGGAGCCGGGCGCGCGGACGACGGCGGGCGAGGCCAGGAGGTCGGCGACGAGGGCGCACTCCTCGGTGACCCGGTTGAGCCCGGCCGCCTTGAGCAGTCCGCGGGCGTCCTGCGGCAGTGAGGCGTACGGTGGCATCCCGGCCGCGCAGCGCTCGACGGTGAGCTGGCGGAACTGCCGCCAGGCCTCGGCCGGGTCGAGTCGCCGCGCGAGGTCCTTGACGTGCTCCTTGAGCGCCTTGACGGTGAGGGCGCCCGCGAAGGCGAACTCCAGGAACACGGCGCGCTGGCGGTCCTCGTCGACGGCGAGGCCGTGGACGCGCTCGGCCGCACGGGCCTTGCCGAAGAAGGCCGCGGCATAGGTGGTGTTCTCGTGCTGGAGGAAGACCCGCGCGGCCTGCTCGTAGAAGGTGGGCAGGAAGTGCGGCACGGCGCGGCCGAGGCGTTCGGCCAGGGCCTCGAAGCCGTCCTTGGCGGCGCCGGCACGGGACTTGGCCGTCCGGGCGAGCCTTTCGATGTCCTTGACCAGGGCCAGCGCGTGGTGGCCGTTGGCCGGGTCGTTGACCAGGGCCCAGGCGGGGAAGCCGAGCGTCTCGCGGCGCACCTGGCCGACCTCCGGCGTCTCCGGCTCGCGGGTCAGGCCGAGGAAGTCCAGCGCCAGGTCCTCCGCCGCGCCGAGGGTGCCCGGGACGAGGCGGACGACGAGGCGTCCATCGAGCACGGGATGCGTGTAGCCGCGCACGGTGAGGGTGTCGGCGTCCTCGCCCGCGGTGCTGCCGAGGGGCAGGATCGCGCCGGCGTCCAGCAGCGCGGTGACGGTGTTCCGGTTGTCGGTGCTCATGCCGCCTGCTCCTCGTCCTCGATGTCGCGGCCCGCGTACAGCGCGGCCGCCATGCGCATGCCCTCCGACCAGGCGACGGGGCCGACCTGACCGAGCCTCAGGGCGCGTCCCGCACCGTCGGTCCAGGACAGGGGGCCGGTCTCGGTCTCGCTCCAGCCGTCGTAGTCGCCGATCCAGATCCGGGCCTCGACGGCCCGTCCGTCCTCGAGGACCGGGCAGACCGCGTGTCCTCCGCGGACGCGGTAGCCGAGCGAGGTGGCACGGCCGTGCAGGAAGCGCAGCTCCTTGAACGTGCCGCCCGCGTAGTCCTGGACGGCGGTGCCTTCGGGGTCCAGGTCCGCGGGGCGGTGCCAGACCTCGCGGAAGAGCTGCTGCGCCCGCTGCTCCACGCCCAGTTCGACCGCGAACTCGCGCAGGTCCTCCAGGTCGTCCAGCAGGACGGGGTGCGGGATGCGGACGAGCTCGGGGGCGATGCGCACCGTGTCCCCGTCCAGGTCGACCAGGCCGAGCCCGCGCTCCTCCCCGGCGTCCCGCAGGAAGCCGGCGACCTCCCCGTCGGCGCCGGTCACGACGACGTCCCGCAGGGCCGCCTGCCAGGCCGGGTCCGGCCACACGGCCGCGACGACCGCGATCGGCACCGGCAGTGAGCGCACCATCCACCGCTCCACGTCGGCCAGGCACTGCCGTTCGTGCCGCTCCAGCCACTCGGTGAGCTGACGCAGCCCCACCACCACCGGGTCGTCGGCCAGTTTTCCCGGCACGGACTTCAGCCGGCGGCCCGCCGCGTTGCGGCACACGACCTTTCCGTCGTCGAGGGAGACCTCGTAGTCGCCCGCCGTCACCCACCCCATCGTGTGCCTCCCTGCACCGGGTTGATCAAGTGACCGGAACTGTAGGCGGGGCCACTGACAACGCCCTCG
The DNA here is from genome assembly GCF_040644455.1 of Streptomyces sp. NPDC046977. Taxonomy (NCBI): domain Bacteria; kingdom Bacillati; phylum Actinomycetota; class Actinomycetes; order Kitasatosporales; family Streptomycetaceae; genus Streptomyces; species Streptomyces sp. NPDC046977. Next base: position 337,113 of record NZ_JBEYWO010000001.1, on the reverse strand, counting down.
CAACGCTGTGGACAGCGGGAATCGGGCCCGCGCGGACCGCTGCCGTGCGGGCCGGCCAGCGCCCTCCCGGAGTATGTGCACCGCACAGGCGATTGCCGGGCGGGCTGTCGGTGGGCCCCCCTAGACTCCGTCACATGACCATCGCGACAGCCTCCGTCATCGAGGACCTGGCCCCCGGCGGAGTCCTGCGGGCCTCGATCAACCTGGGCAATCCCGTGCTGGCGCACGGCACCGGGCGCGAGCCGGGCGGTGTGACGGTGGACATCGCGCGGGAGGTCGCGGCACGGCTGGGCGTGCCGGTGGAGCTCCTGTGCTTCGACGCGGCGCGCAAGTCCTACGAGGCGATGGCGACCGGCCGGGCCGACCTGTGCTTCCTGGCCGTCGAGCCGGCGCGCGAGGCCGACGTGGCGTTCACCGCTCCGTACGTGGTGATCGAGGGCGTCTACGCGGTACCGCGGGACTCCACGATCGCCGCACCCGCCGACGTGGACCGCCCGGGTGTGCGCGTCGGCGTCAAGCGCGGCTCCGCGTACGACCTGTTCCTCTCCCGCACCCTGCGCCACGCGACCGTGGTTCCCGGTGACGAGGGCGTGGAGGTGTTCCTGGCCCAGGAGCTGGAGGTCGCGGCGGGCATCCGGCAGCCGATGACCGCGTTCGTGGCGGACCGTCCCGGCATACGGCTGGTCGACGAGCGCTTCATGGAGATCCGCCAGGCGGTGGGCACGACCAGAACCCGGCGGCCGGAGACGGTCAGGTTCCTGCGCGAGGTGGTGGAGGAGCTGAAGGCCGGCGGCTTTGTCGCCGAAGCGCTGCGTGCCGCGGGGCAGTCGGCGACGCTGGTGGCACCGCCGGCCTGACAACCGACTGCTGACAACCGGCCGCCGACCGCCCGGCCGCCCGCGGTGCGGCGGCCGGGCGGAGGGTTCGTCAGACCGGCGTCGCGGCGAGCGCCACGATCCGGTCGGCGGCGGCCTCGGCTCCGTTGCCGGACCGGATGCGGTCGCCGAGCTTCGCGGCGGCCTCCCGGTGCGACGCGGAGGTGAGCAGATCCGTGACGGCGGCGCGGATCGTCCCGGGCGAGGCGTTCGCCCGGACGACGCGGGCGGCGCCCCGCTCCTCGACCACCTTCCCGATCACCGGCTGGTCGAGCATGGGGTGCATCGGCATGACCACCAGCGGCAGGTCGTGGGCGAGCGCCTGCAGGGTGGTGCCGTGCCCGCCGTGGCCGACCACGAGCGAGACCCCGGGCATCACCTCGGCGTGCGGGAGGAACCGGTGGAGTTCGGCGTTGCCCGGTGCGCGCAGCGTCGCCGGATCGACGGCGTGACCGGTGGCCACCACGGCATGGACGGGCAGCTCGGCGACGGCGTCCAGGATCGCCTGGAGGGCGCGGGCCTGCGGCGGGTAGTGGATGGTGCTCAGACTCACCAGGATCCGCGGCTCCTCGGGCGAGGCGGGCCGCGCCCCGGTGGGGAGGACCGGCCCGGTCCAGTGGACGTTCGGCGGCAGCGGGCGCTGCCGGGCCGGGTCGAGTTCGGGCAGGGTGGTCACGAGCACCTCCTCCGCGGACTCCCACAGGCGCACCGGGCGGTACCCCCTGAACGCGGCGGCCAGGGCGAGCGGTCCGCGGCTCCAGCATCTGACCAGGTACGCGTAGAAGGTGTGCGCCAGCACCACACGACGGAGACCGGCCTCCTGGGCGGCCCGCAGCGGGGAGAGGCTCAGGCAGTCGATCACCGCCAGGTCGACCGGCTCACGCGCCACGGACGCGGTCAGGTCCCGGCCGGGTCCGGCGTCGGTGAACATGGCCAGGTACCCCACGGGGCCGGTGCGCGCCGTGGCCGACCAGGGCCGGGCCGAGGTGAAGGCCTCGAAGCGGAACCCCGCCGCCTCGATCTGCTCCCGCTGCTGCGGGTGGCCGAGGAAACGGACGGTGTCGCCGCGCCGGGCGAGCTCGGCGGCGATGCCCAGGGCCGGCGGGACATTGCCCCCGCCCTCCCAGGTGACGAACAGGATGCGGGCCATCTCAACGCTCCTCCCCCACGGTCCCCAGGACCGCGTCGATCATGAACCTGACCCGCTGCTGCGCCTGTTGCCGGTCCAGTCCCCGGTCGCGGAACAGCAGCTTCCATGTGTAGACATCGGTGGCGACGGCCAGCAGGTCCGTCACCAGTTCGCGGTCCGCGTCGCCGCGGCCGGCGAGCTGGGGGGCGAAGACCTGCTCCACCCAGGCCCGGTGGAGCAGGCGGCCCTGGTCGGTCACCGACCGGACCCGTGGATCCGCCGCCTCCTCGCCGAGCAGCCGCAGCACCATCTCCCCGCGCGCCTCGTAGTGGTCGAAGAGGACCTCGACCGCGGTCGCGACGTCCCCCACGGGCGCCGCCCGCTCCTCGCGGACCTCGTCCTTGACATACGCCGTGACGGCTTCGAACAGCCCGTCCCGGCTGCCGAAGTGCCGTAGCACGGTGCGCACGCTGACGCCGGCGCGGGCCGCGACGTCGGCGACGACGATCTCGAGCGACTTGGTCTCGTTCGCCAGCTCGAAGGCCGACCGCATGATCCGGCGGCGCGTCTGCGCCGTGGTCTCGGCCCGGGCCTTCATCTCATAGGTCCGCTTGTTGTCCATACGGCTTCCAGTGGACCACCGGCGTGATTTCGTGTCAATCGACGTGACACCAAATTGCGGGCGGCGTCCGGCCGAAGTCCGGGCGCACGCACCGCCTGTCGCACGGCACCGTCCACGGGACACGGCTAAGGTCGCGGCATGCCAGCCGTGTTGGTCAACGGTCTGCCCGGCGCCGGGAAGACGACACTCGCGCGAGCGCTCGCCCGCGAACTGCACCTCCCCCTGCTGAGCAAGGACTCCGTCAAGGAGACCCTGACCGACCACCTCGGGGCGCTGCGCCCGGCGGAGTGGCCGGCGCGCGAGTGGAGCCGGTCGCTCGGGGCCGCGGCGGCCGAGACGTTGTGGACGCTGCTGGCGGAGTCACCGGCGGGGGCGGTCCTGGAGAGCCCGTGGCCGGCGCGCACACGGCCGTTGGTGGCCGCCGGCCTCGCCCGTGCCGGGATCGGCGAGGTGCACGAAGTGTGGTGCGCGGTGCCCGAGGAGACCGCGCGGCGCAGGTTCCGTGAACGGGCGTCGCTGCGGCACCCGGTGCACATCGACGGGGCGGGTTTCTCCGAGGAGGACTGGCGGTCGTGGGCGGCGGACGCGCGGCCACTGGCTCTCGGCAGGGTGCACCGGGTGGACACCACGCGCCCGGTGGACGTGCCGGCGCTGGCCCGCGCGATCACCGGCGCGTGAGGGCCGCGGGCACGCGCCCGCGCGCCCCGCGGGTTCCCGCCGGGTTGACGCAAGGGGCTGCGCGAGGGCGGCGCGCCACCGTAGCCTTCCCGTGCGAAGGCCGGTCCGCGAGGGGGCGCCGCGGGCCGCGATGAAGGGCACGTACCGGGGCGTCCGCACGGCGGACCGCCACCGCCCGTCATCGCACACCATCGTCTTCGGGGTCCGCCGGTGCCGTCCCGGCCGAATTCCCGACCCGCCCCCGCCCGCTCCGGCCTGCCCCGGCACGCGCCGCGAGCGTACGGCGTACGGCGTCGTCCCTCCCGGCACACCGGGGCGCCTCCTGGCGCCGCACCCCTCCCCATGATCACCTTCACCAGCGGGTGGCCCGCACCCTCACCGTCCACGAGTCCGGTGCGCCGGCCGGCGCGCCGGGCCGACCGAGGAGCCGTATGAGCATGCCCCAGCCCCGGCAGGCGTCCGCCCGGACGTCCGGGGCGCAGGAACTCCCGTACTACGAGGACTTCTCCCCCGGCCGCGGCGCCCTGCCGCCGCGCGCCTGGACGCCCGCATCCGACGCCGCCCGGCTGAGCCTGAACGGCAGATGGCGCTTCCGGCTCTCCCCCGCCGCGGAGGCGGAGGACACCGCCTTCACCCGCCAGGACTTCGACGCCTCGCGCTGGGACGCGCTGCCGGTGCCCTCGCACTGGCCGCTGCACGGCCACGGCGCGCCCTGGTACACCAACGCCCGTTACCCCTTCCCCGTCGACCCGCCGCACGTCCCCACCGAGAACCCGACCGGCGACCACCGCCTCGCCTTCGCGCTGCCGGACACCTGGCCCGCGGACGGTGAGTGCGTGCTGCGCTTCGAGGGCATCGAGTCCTGCGCGCGGATCTGGCTCAACGGCGAGGAACTGGGCGTCTTCAAGGGCAGCCGGCTGCCCGCCGAGTACGCGGTGGGGCACCTGCTGCGCCCGGTCGGCAATGTGCTGGCCGTCCGCGTCCACCAGTGGTCCTCCGGCAGTTACCTGGAGGACCAGGACATGTGGTGGCTGCCGGGCGTGTTCCGTGATGTCACACTGCTGCACCGGCCGGAGGGCTGCGTGCCCGACTTCTTCGTGCACGCCGCGTACGACCACACCCGCGGCGCGGGAACGCTGCGGGTCGACGCCCCGTCCGGGTGCCGGGTCACCGTGCCCGAACTCGGCGTCGACATCGCCGCCGGCGAGTCCGTCACGCTGCCCGTCGAGCCGTGGAGCGCGGAGGTCCCGCGCCTGTACGCGGCCGAACTGGACGGCGAGGGCGAGCGCGTGCCGTTCCGGATCGGCTTCCGCACCGTCGCCGTCGAGGACGGCGTGCTCACGGTCAACGGCCGGCGCGTGCTCTTCCGGGGCGTCAACCGGCACGAGTTCCATCCCTCGCAGGGGCGGGCCCTGGACCTCGCGACGATGCGCGAGGACGTGCTCCTGATGAAGCGTCACAACATCAACGCCGTCCGCACCAGCCACTACCCGCCGCACCCCGCCTTCCTGGAGATGTGCGACGAGCTGGGCCTGTGGGTCGTCGACGAGTGCGACCTGGAGACCCACGGCTTCGGCGAGGTCGGCTGGGCCGGCAACCCCGTGGACGACGAACGCTGGACGCCGGCGCTGCTGGACCGCGCCGACCGCATGGTCGAGCGCGACAAGAACCATCCCTCCGTGGTGATCTGGTCGCTCGGCAACGAGTGCGGCACCGGCCGGGGCCTGTCCGCCATGGCCCGCCGGATCCGCGAGCGCGACCCGGACCGGCCGATCCACTACGAGGGCGACCTGTCCTGCGCCGACACCGACCTGTACTCGCGGATGTACGCCGACCACGCCGAGGTCGAGCTGATCGGCCGGCGCGAGGAACTCCCCTGGGGCGACCCGGCCCTGGACGCCAGGCGCCGCGCGATGCCCTTCGTCCTGTGCGAGTACGCGCACGCGATGGGCAACGGACCGGGCGGACTCGCCGACTACCAGCGGCTGTTCGAGAGCCACGAGCGCCTCCAGGGCGGCTTCGTGTGGGAGTGGATCGACCACGGCATCGCCCGCCGCACCGCCGACGGCCGCCGGTGGTACGCGTACGGGGGCGACTTCGGCGAGGAGATGCACGACGGCAACTTCGTGTGCGACGGGCTGCTCTTCCCCGACCGCACGCCCTCCCCCGGCCTCGTCGAGTACAAGAAGGTGATCGAACCGGTCCGCATCGAGGGCGACGCCGCCGCGGGCACCGTGCGTGTCACCAACACCCATGACGTCGCGGACCTTTCGCATCTCCGCTTCACCTGGACGTACGAGGTCGACGGGGTCACCGCCGCGCAGGACTGCCTGACCGTGCCGCCCCTGGCGCCCGGCGAGTCGACCGAGCTGAAGCTGCCCGAGCCCGCGGCGTCCGATCTGGCCGGGGAGGCGTTCTGGCAGGTACGGGCGGTCCTGGACCGGGACATGCCGTGGGCGCCGGCCGGGCACGAGGTGGCCTGGGGCCAGTGGCCCGCGCTCGTCCCGTCCACCGCGCCCGCCGCCGCGCGGCCCTCCGCGCCGCACGCGCCGCGGGCCGCGGAGGGAGGCGTCGTACTGCTCGGTCCCGGCACGTTCGACGCGGCGGACGGGGAGCTGCGGTTGATCGACGGCTACGCGGTCTCCGGTCCCCGGCTCGACGTGTGGCGGGCCCCGACCGACAACGACGAGGGCGCCCCCTGGCAGCCCGACGAGCGCTACGGGCAGTTGTGGCGCGAGGCCGGACTGCACCGCATGCGGCACCGCGTGGACGAGGTCGCCGTGGAGGACGGCGGACTGACGGTGCGGACCCGGGTCGCCCCGGCCGCCAAGGCGTTCGCGCTGCGCACCGTCTACCGCTGGACCGCCGACGGCGACCGGCTGCGCCTGGAGGTCGACGTCACGCCCGAGGGCGTGTGGCCGCTGCCGCTGCCCCGGCTCGGCGTGCGCCTCGGCCTCTGCTCCACCCTGACGTCGGCCGAGTGGTACGGCGGCGGCCCCGGCGAGGCCTACCCCGACACGCGCGCCGCGTCCCGCATCGGCCGCCACACGGCGTCGGTCCACGCACTGCAGACGCCCTACGTCCGCCCGCAGGAGAACGGCGCCCGCGCCGACGTACGGTGGCTGCGGTTGCGCCGCGAGGACGGCACGGGGCTGGCCGTCGAGGGCGCGCCGCCCTTCTGGTTCACCGCCCGGCACTGGACGACCGAGCAGCTGGACGCCGCCTCGCACACGACCGACCTCGTGCCGGGCGACACCTTGTGGGTCAACCTCGACCACGGCCAGCAGGGCATCGGCAGCCAGTCATGCGGTCCCGGCGTGCTCCCGCGGTACCGCCTGGACGCCGCCCCCGCGTCGTTCTCGTTCACCTTCTCCTCGCTCACCGGCGGCCACTGAAGGCCCCGGGGCGCCGCCGGACGACCGAAGGGCCGTCCGGCGGCGCCCCGGCGGGTGCAGGCTGGACGGGCCGGCCCCGTCGACGTCAGGAGCAGCGATGAACGCACCCGCCACCGCATCCCAGGTGGCACGGACCGAGAGCGTCCGCACGGCGGTCTACGCCCATTTCGCCGTCACGGGCGGCGCCCCCACGGTGGCGGACCTCGCGGCCCGGACCGGCCTGCCGTCCTCCGGCGTGCGGAGCGCGCTGCACGCCCTGCACGAGCACCGCGACCTGGTCCTCGACCCGCGGGAAGCCGAACGGATCGTCATGGCGCACCCCTTCGCGTCCGTACCGCTCGGCTTCTCGGTCATGGGCCGCGGCACGCTGTGGTGGGGCGGCTGCGCCTGGGACTCCTTCGCCGTCCCGCACCTGCTCACCGACGAGCCGGACGTCCTGGTCGCCACCCGCTGCCCGGCGTGCGACGCTCCGCACGCCTGGGTGGTCGGGCGGCAGGCCCCGCCCCCGGGCGACCAGGTGGCCCACTTCCTCACGCCGGTGCGGCACATCTGGGACGACGTGGTGCACGCCTGCGCCCACCAGCGCCTCTTCTGCTCCGCCGCGTGCGTCCACGACTGGCTGGAGGACACCGGGCTGACACCCGGTTACCTCATGGACCTGCCCACCTTGTGGCGGCTCGCCCGCGGCTGGTACGCCGGCCGCATGGAGCCGGGGTACGTCCGGCGCGACCCCGCCGCGGCCGCGTCCTACTTCGCGGAGGTGGGTCTGCGCGGGCCGTTCTGGGGCCTCGACGACTGACACGGCGGCCGTCGAGGCGCCCCCGGCTACGCCGTGGCGGTGTCCGCGTGCGGAGCCGCCGTCCCGGACCCTTCGGTGAGCACGGGCCAGGCACGGCCCGCGCCGCCCGTGGCGACCGCCCGCCACCAGGGGTCGAGGGGCAGGCCGGCGACGGGCTCGAAGGGCTCGCCGGGGCGGGGCACCGCGACCCGGGCACCGGCGGCGCGAGCAGCGGCGACCGTGCCCTCCGCGGGCGCCTCCCACGGGTGCGGCGCCAGGTTGAAGGTGCCCCAGTGGATCGGCAGCATGAGCTCGCCGCGCAGATCGCCGTGGGCGCGGATCCCCTCCTCCGGCGTCATGTGGATGTCGGGCCAGAACTCGCTGTACGCGCCGATCTGGACCATCGTGGCGTCGAAGGGGCCGTAGGAGGCGCCGATCTCGGCGAATCCGGGGAAGTAGCCGGTGTCGCCGCTGTGGTAGACCCGGTGCTCGGGTCCGGCCACGACCCAGGAGGCCCACAGGGTGTGCTGGGTGTTGCGGATGGCCCGGCCGCAGAAGTGCCGGGCGGGCGTCGCGGTCAGGGTGAGGCCGCCGACCTGCGTGGACTCGTGCCAGTCCAGCTCCGTCATCCGGTCCGCGGGGACGCCCCAGCGCTCCAGGTGCGCCCCGACGCCGAGCGGGACCACGAAGCGCGTGCCCGTACCGGCCAGTGCTTTGATCGTGGGCATGTCGAGGTGGTCGTAGTGGTCGTGCGAGATCACGATGGCGTCGGCCTCGCCCAGTTCCCGCAGCGCGACCGGGGGCCGGTGCAGGCGCTTCGGCCCGATGAAGGAGAAGGGGGAGCAGCGCTCGCCCCAGACGGGGTCGAAGAGGACGCGGTGCCCGTCGATCTCGGTCCAGACCGTGGAGTGGCCCATCCAGGTGAGCCGCAGGCCGGACGCCGGCGGTGCCGCCAGGTCCGCCAGGGTGGACCCGTACAGCGGGATGTCGCCGGCCGGGGCCCGGCGCACCCGGTCCTCCTTGCGGAAGTACGAACGGGCGAAACGCAGCATGGAACCCGAGGGCGCCGTCCTGGCGCTCACCGGGTTCGTGAAGACGCCGTCGGCGAAGTGGGGCGACCGCTGGATGCGCTCCATCCTTTCCCCGTAGGGATTGTCTCCGAAAGCGGGGATGAGACGGGCGAGCGGAGAACGCTTCGGACTGGAGCCGGTCACGGCACCTCCCTGTAGTCGGCGGTCACGGTCGCGCCGTGACCGTGGGGGTCCCGGCAGCACCAGTATGTACAGCGACAACTCCTACATCGGTCATTCCAGTTCCGCGCCCCGTTCTCCGTTGCGTGCACGTCCTGTCACGGGGCGCGGACCCGGTGTGGCTATCCCGCGGCGCGCGGCTGGCCGTAGGCGCGCTCCACGTGCAGCTTCAGGACCAGGCGTTTGTCCTCGACCATGGCGCGGCGGTAGTCGTCCCAGTCGGGGTGCTCGCCCTGCACGGCCCGGAAGAGGTCGATGAGTTCCTCGACGGTCGCGTCATTCCGGTCCGCGGCGACGGGGGTGAGTTCGGCGGTGCCCTCGGCGACGGTCCACGCCCAGCGGTCGGGGGTGGTCACGTGGTAGCTCGCCCGGGCGTCGCGCCGCAGGTTGCGGGTCTTGGCCCGGTCGTCGGTGAGGGACACCCGCAGGACGCGGGTGGCCGGGTCGTAGTGGTGGTTGACGTTGGACAGCTGGGGGCGGCCGTCCCGCTTGATCGTCACCAGGACGCCCCCGTTGGTCTCGGAGAGCAGTCGCAGCAGTTCCGTATCGGTCATGCCCGCCTCAACGACCGTCCGGGAGCGAGGATTCCACGACCGCGCCGTCCGGGGTGAGGCGCGCGCGGTGGGTCGCCCCGTCCGCCCAGACGACGGCCACCTCGTGCCCCGCGGATCCGGCGCGCACCTCGGCCCGCACCAGCGCGGACAGCGGTTCCGGCTCCGGCGCACCGGTCAGCCGCGCGGCGCACACGAACAGGTCGCCGCGCGACCGTCCGGCCGCGGTGGTGACCCCGGCGGCGGCCGGGACGACGGCGTGCGGGGTGCACGCGGTGGCGGCGGGCGGCAGCGCGGGGGCGTCGGTGAGACCGTGCAGCGGCATCAGCTCCGAGCGCAGCCCCTCCCCCGCCGCCCAGCCGGTCTGCCGTACGGCCGTGCCCGGACCGGCACCGGTGACCAGGTGGACGCGGACCTCGGCGGCGCCGCGCGCCAGGACGACGGCGACGACCCGCCCGTGCGCGTCGCCCTCCTCACCGGCGACGGAGCGCGAGGCGGCCCAGCCCTCGCCCGCGCCGAGCGGGACGATCCCCGTCCGCGCGGTGACCGAGCCGTCGGCGCGGAGGAGGCCGAAGTGGTTGTCGGGCGGGTCGGCGGAGGACACCGGGGCCGTGGCGCTGGAGTACGCGAGGCGGGTGTAGTGCGGGTCCCAGCGGACGTCCTCGCTGCCGTGGTTGTGCAGGCGCACGACGCCGTCCGCGACGGTGGACTGCAGCAGCCAGTTGGGCGCGGGCAGCGCGGTCAGGGCGTCGGAGCGCTCGGCGGGCGCGGGCTCCTCGCCGGCCGTCCACACCTCGTGGTCCGCGGGCAGCAGCAGCCCGAGGAAGCCCTTGCTCGCCCAGTACGGGGACGCCGGGCCGGAGTAGCCCTGGAGCACGGGCGTGTACGGGCCGTGCCAGCCCAGCGACAGCAGCCCGTCGGGTCCGGCCGCGCCGCGGTCGAGGAAGTGGCGCAGGGCGCCGGACGCCAGCCGCCGCGTGGTCCCGGGGGCGAGCGGGGTGTGGCCGGTGAGGGCGCCGAGCCACAGGGGGCAGGCGGTGGCCATGCGGTAGGTGAGGGAGCGGCCCTGGTGCACGGGCGAGCCGTCGGCGCCGAAGAGCCGGGCGTAGTCGGCGAGGTGGACGCGCAGCCGCTCGCCGTAGCGGTCGAGGCGGTCGGCGTCGCCGGAGAGCCAGGCCTCCAGCACGGGGTACAGGTGCAGCGCCCAGCCGTTGTAGTAGTCAAAAGCGCTGCGGTCGCCGTCGGTGTACCAGCCGTCGCCGACGTACCAGCGCTCGATGCCGTCCAGGCCGCGGGTGACGGCGTCCTTGTCGCCGAGGAATCCGGCGACGGTGACGGGGAACAGCTCCCAGTTGCAGGCCCAGGGTTCGGCGGTGACCGCGCGGGACAGCCACGCGGTGGCGCGCTCGCGCACCGCGTCGTCGAGGCGGTCCCACAGCAGGCCGCGGGTGAGGCGCAGGGCGAGGGCGATCGACGCGGCCTCGACCAGGGGCTGGCTGCGGTCGGTGACGACCGGCCAGTCCTCGGGTCCGTCCCCGCCGGGGTGGGCGGTGCCCGAGGCCAGGCCGTCGGCGTAGCGGTCCAGGAGCCCGTCGGGGTCGGCGCCGCCGGCTCCCGCGACGCGGATCGCGGCGAGCAGGAAGGTCCGGGCGTAGCCCTCCAGTCCGTCCGAGCGCACGCCGGAGCTGCTGGGGCGGCCGCCGGGCAGGTGGTACAGCGCGCGTCCAGGGGTGGCGTACGGGGCGACGGCCGCGAGCAGCCCGTCGGCGACGGCCTCCCAGTGGGCCCGGGTCCATCCGGTGCACGGGCTCAGGTCCCGGTCCTCGGGCGGCAGGACGAAGGGGTGCGGGGGCGCGGAACGCGTCACGGGGGTGGCTCCTCTCCGGCCGCTGGTGGGGCCGTCGTGGACCCTACCCGCGGGTGCAAGCGCTTTCTAGACCGCGTACGGAACGTCCCCGCACCTCAGCACACCGGGACGTCCGTCCTCCGCCCCAGGTAGGTGAGCGGCCCCGGGTCCACGACGGGGATCTCGTGGAAGCCGAGGCGGTCGTAGAAGGCGCGCGCCGGGGTGTTCGCCGTGACCATGCCCAGGTGCACGGCGCCCGCGCCACGTGCCGCGAGCGCGGCGAGCAGACGCGCCATCAGCTTCCTGCCGAAACCCGCCCGCTGGTACTCCGGCAGCAGGTCGATGTGCAGGTGCGCCGGGTACTCGGAGAGTTCGGGCACGACCATCCGCTCGGGCCAGTGCAGCAGCCGGGCCATCTCCTCGTCCGCGGTCACCGGCACGCCCTTCGGCCGCGGGTGGCGGTCGGCGACGACGGGCAGCCATGCGTCGCGGAAGCGCCGTACGAAGGCCACGGTGTCGGCGGTGCCGACGATGTAGCCGACCACCCGCGTCCCGTCGTCCACGACGAAGGCGAGGTCCGCCTCCAGGTGCGCGTACGGGCCGGCGAAGATGTCGGGCAGCAGGTCCTGGTCCGCGTACAGGGCGCGGGCGTCGCCGCCCTCATGGCCGGTGCGCACGCAGATGTCGTAGAGGTCGTCCCGGTCCTCCGGGCGGTAGGGGCGGATGGCCACCGGTGAGGTCATGCGGGCATCATGACCCTTTGGGAGCGCTCCCACAACCCCTTCGGCGCGGAGCGCTAGGCTGAACACAGGGCCCACCGACGCGGCCGAGGGGAGATCGCCATGGCCCCTGGCACCGAGACACCCGCCGTCCCCCGCGGCCCCCACCGGCTGTTCGCCGAGGTCTCCCGCGGCGCGGGCACCCCCGTCGTCCTGATGCACGGCTTCCCCGACAACTGCCGTCTCTACGACCGGCTCATGCCGCACCTCCGGGGCCACGCACCCGTCGTCCGCTTCGACTTCCTCGGCTGGGGACGCTCCGACAAGCCGCCCGGCCACCCCTACTGCGTCGCCGAGCAGGAGGCCGACCTCGCCGCCGTCGCGGACTCCGCGGCCACCGGGCTCCGCGACCGCCGGCTGATTCTCGTGGCGCACGACGCCTCGGGCCCGCCCGCGATCGACTGGGCGCTCGCGCACCCCGGCCGCGTCGCCCGGCTCGTCCTGCTCAACACGTACTACCACTGGACACCCTCCCTGCGCCGGCCGCCGGCGATCGCGCTCTACTCGACGCCGCTGCTGCGCGCCGGGGCCCGCGCCGTCGCCCGGCGCCGCCCCGACCTGGACCGGCGCCTGTTCGCCTGGCAGATCGGCTCGTTCATCCGCGACCCGGTGGTGCGCGAGGCCAGCGTGGCGCTCCTGTACGAGGAGTTCCCGGCCGCCCGACCGGCCTTCTGGCGCCTGAACGACGAACTGCCGCGGGCGGTGCTGAGCCGCCGCCGGCGCATCCCCGAACTCCAGGACTTCCAGCCGCGCGTCCGCGTCGTCTTCGGCGCCCGGGACCGCTGGCTGAACGCGCGCGTGGCCCGCCAGTTCGCCGTCCTCTTCCCGCACAGCGAACTGCGGCTCCTCCTGCGGGCCGGCCACTACGTCCAGATCGACGAACCGGCCCTGGTGGCGGGAGCGATCACGGCGGCCTGAAAGGAACTTCTCACAGCTCGCGCCACTCGCCAGGATCACCCGTCGCCCCGGTCCGCACGAAGTCACGCACGACGGCCCACGCGCGATCGACGGCGAGGACGAATGCGCCGCCGAAGGCGGCCAGGTCGTCCATGACGGGGACCTCCACCACGGTATCGGCCCCCACCGTGCCGTCCCCGGTGAGCAGGAACGTCTCCTCGGCGCCACGGAACAGATGAACGACCGCGTCGCCACCCCGAAAACCCAGGGCCAGCAAGGGATATCCGCTGCCCGGACGGCGGACTTCGAGGTACCCCTCGCCACGGGAACGCAGGGCGTCGAACCGGTCCTCCAGATCGGCCGGATGCGATTCCCTCTCCACCGCGTCGAACCGCCGTGATTCCCACGCCGTTGCCGCCCACACCACATTCATCCCTGCGCCTCCGGATCGGGGCTCGCCGACTCACCAACCGGCCCTACAGAGCCCGCACCCGCGAGAGTGCGCCGGGAGGGCACCCACCCGGGTCGCGGGGCCTTGGCCATGGATATTCTCGGGCGATGTCGGAACGGTCAGTGGCGGCGGGAGTGGGTCTCGCCGGTGTGATGGCGCACTGCGGCGGAAACCCGGTCGCCGCCGTGGCGCTTCTGGTGGGGGCCATGGCCTCGGCACCGGCGGCGCCGGAGCCCTATGCGGCCCTCGCGGAGTTGTGGCGGGACCGGCGCCCGGAGTTGAAGGAACGCCTCGAAAGGGACAGTTCCCTGCGCACCATGCCGGCGCGGGCGTACTTCTTCTTCCTCGACGGGGAGACGGACGACGCGGTGATGGCCCTCGGCTCGGTCACGGGTGTGCGGCCCGACGTGGCCTGGGGCGCCGCACCCTGGTTCGGCGACGCGCGTTTCCTCGGCGCGGTGAGCGCCGAGGCGCTGGCCGAGGCGTGCCTGCGCACGCTGGACCACGGCCCCGACCTGGACACCGACGCGATGCGGGAGCGGTTCGCGCCCTGGTTCCACGCCGTCGACGTGGTGTCCGAACGGCATCCCGTCCCGGAGGCACTGGCGGCCATGGCCCGGCTGCCCCGGGCCTGCGGCCGCCACGACCTGGCCTTCGCCCTGTGCGACCGCGCCGATGCCGTCGAGCGGGTCATGTGGACCGCGGTCGCCCGGGCGGCCACCTGGCGCGCGATGGGCGACCTGGACCGGGCCGCGGCCGCCTTCGAGAGCGCCTTGGCACTTGACTCCGCCAACTGGTCGCTCCACCTCGACCTGGCGGACGTGCGCGCCGAGCAGGGCGACTTCGCCGCGGCCGCGGCCCTCGTCGAACGGGGCCTGGAACACGCGCCCCACGAAATCTCCCTGCGTGCGGCGGGCGCCGCCTACCGCACGCGTCTGTCCGGCTCGTCCGACGACCTGAGGACCCTGATCGCCCTGGCGCCGGAGCTCGCGAACACCGCCTACCGGCACCTGCTGATCGACTACGCGTGCGCGGGGCCGGAGTTGCCCCCGCCGCTCGTGGCCAAGGCCCGCCGGGGCCGCGGGAGCTGACCCGGCTGCCGGGCAGCCGGGCAGCCGGGTCGGGCCCCGGCCGGGAGTGCGCCGGGGCCCGGTTCGTCAGCCGGTGGGGCACTCCTTCCACGCGAGGTGGTAGGTGGTCCTGATGCTGCCGTCCGTCGAGTCCATGGTCATGAAGCTCGTGGTGCGGGACGGGTCGGACGTGCCGGCGGCGACCCGCAGTTCGGTGTTGATGTTGAAGTTGCGGAGTTCGCCGCAGGGCGCCCAGACCAGGGCCGCGACGTCGACGCTGTCGGTGGCCTGCCAGTTGTCGTCCAGGGAGCCGCGGAAGGTGTGGCTGATGGCGCTGGTGTCGGGCGAACCCTGGAAGTAGTAGCTGGCCTTCTCCACTCCGGAGGCGCCCCGTTCCAGGTGTGCGAAGCCCCGGTAGTCGGCCGAGGCGATCGCGTAGGTGAAGCCCTGCGGTACGTGCACGTTCAGGTTGAGCTGGCAGTTCTTGCGGAAGTCGGTCGGCTTGGAGCCGACGCCCACCTGGGCCACGTACTGGCTGTACGTGACGGTGAACGCCTCGTTGTCCGGCGAGACGGCCACGGCGGCCGTGCCGGCGGGGCATCCCGAGCCGTTCACGGTGGCGACGTCGATGACGATGCGGTCGGGCGGGGGCGGTGTCGCACCGTCCGGCTCCCAGGCCAGGGGGCTGAGAAGCGATGCGGCGGCGACACCGCTGAGGGTGATCGCACGTAACGTCATTGAGGGGTTTCCTTCCGGTCGTCGAAGGATGGCCGACACCGGGTCCTGCTCCCCGTCCGGTGTCGCGTACACGACACCATGCGTCACAGGACGCGTACAGAATCCCCATGGAATTCCCACAGGAATGGCCGAGCCCCCGTGCCTCTGGCCGGAAGGAACACGTCCGCATCCAGCCGGGCCCCGGCGGCCGGAACTCGCCCCGGCTCTGGGCGGGTTCACGGCCGCCCCACTGCTCCCCCGCGCCACGACCGCACCAGGCCGGCCGCGCAGCAAGCGGTACCACTCGCCCGCACGGGCCGGCCCCTGCCCCCTCCCCCGCCGGCGGGCGGGCCGCGCGCTTCACGCCAGGCGCGGCGGTACGGCCCTGACCGGTGGACGACCCCGTGACGTCAGCGGTCCCACGCCCCCGCGGCGGCGGCCTCGCGGGCGAAGTCCCCGAAGTCGCGCGGTGCGCGGCCGAGTACCCGTGCGACGTCGTCGGTGAGGTGGGCGTTGCGCCCGTCGAGCAGTTCACCGAAGAGCTCGGTGAGGAAGCCGACGGTCTCATCCGGCAGCCCGAGGGCGGCGAGTCGCGGACCGTACGCGCCGAGCGGAACGGCGGTGTAGCGGACGGGGCGGCCGGTGGCGGCACCGATCTCCGCCGCGGCTTCGGCGAAGGTGAGCAGGCGCGGGCCGGTCACCTCGTAGGTGCGGCCGGCATGCCCGTCGCCGGTGAGCGCGGCCACCGCAACGTCGGCGATGTCCCGTGCGTCGACGAAGGGTTCGCCGACTGTGCCGGCCGGGAAGGCGATCTCGCCGCCGAGGACACCGTCGAGGAACGGGCCCTCCGTGAAGTTCTGGGAGAACCAACTGGCGCGGATCACCGTGCAGTCGACGCCGCCGCCGCGCACGGCGTCCTCGGCCGGCCGGGCGAGGTCCTCGCCACGGGCGGACAGGAGGACGATCCGGCGCACGCCGCTCGCGGCGGCGAGCGCCGCGAAGTCGCCGAGCGCGGCGGCGGCTCGCGGGTCGCCGATGTCGGGGTGGTAGGCGAAGTAGGCAAGGCTCGCGCCGTCGAGCACGGCCTCCCAGCCGGCGCGGTCCGCCCAGTCGAAGGGCGGTTCGCCGGAGCGGGAGGCGGTGCGCACCGCGAGGCCGCGGTCGGCGAGCGCCCGGGCGACGTGGCGGCCGGTCTTGCCCGCGCCGCCGAGGACGAGCGCGGTGGGTGCGGGGTCCGATACGGAATTCTTCGTCATGTCCTCAGTGAAGCCGCCACCCGGTGAGACGCACCATGGCTGATCCACTCCATGCCATACGCGAGCGTCTACGCTGACCCGTATGGACGCACTGACGGGCCTGCTGGACGGACCTCGCGCACGGGGCGCGTTCCTGCTGCGCATGGTCATGGAACCGCCGTGGTCGGTACGGATCGAGGACCGCACCCCGCTGTGCGTCATGACGGTGGCACGCGGCGGGGCGTGGGTCGTGCCCGAGCAGGGCGAGCCGGTGCGGCTCGGCCCCGGCGATGTCGCCGTCGTCCGCGGCCCGGCCCCGTACACCGTCGCCGACCGGCCCACGACCGAACCGCTGGCGTGGATCCTGCCCGGTGAGGTGTGCCGCACCGCGGACGGGCACGACCTGGCCGACGCCATGGCGCTGGGCGTCAGGACCTGGGGCAACCGGGCCGACGGTGCGGACGTCATGCTCGTCGGCACGTACCAGTTGCGCGGTGAGGTCGGCCGCCGCCTGCTCGACGCCCTGCCCCCGCTGCTCGTGCTTCCCGCCGGGGACTGGGAGAGCCCGCTGCCGGCGCTGCTGTCCGAGGAGATCGTCAAGGAGGAGCCGGGGCAGGAAGCGGTCCTGGACCGGCTGCTGGACCTGCTGCTGATCTCGGTGCTGCGCACCTGGTTCGCCCGGCGCGGGCCGTCGGCCCCCGCCTGGTACCGGGCCTTCGCCGACCCCGTGGTGGGCCGGGCGCTGCGCCTGCTGCAGAACAACCCCGCGCACCCGTGGACGGTGGCCGGGCTGGCCGCCGAGGCCGGTGTGTCCCGGGCGGCACTCGCCCGCCGCTTCGGCGAACTCGTCGGCGAACCCCCGATGGCCTATCTGACCGGCTGGCGTCTCACGCTCGCCGCGGACCTGCTGCGCGAACCGGACGCCACCCTCGGCGCGGTCGCCCGCCGGGTCGGCTACGGCAGCCCCTTCGCACTGAGCGCGGCCTTCAAACGGGTGCGCGGCATCAGCCCCCAGGAACACCGCGCCACCGCGGCCCGTACGGAGTGACACTGGAAGGGGCTCCCGAAGGGGTCATGTGTCATGAACGGCTCGATCCGGATGGGACAGGTCTACGGGGTACCGCTGCGGATGCACTGGAGCGTCCCTGTACTCGTCGTGCTGCTCGCGTACGGGCTCGGCCGTGACACCCTGCCCGCGTGGATCCCCGGGCTGTCCGCCGGCGTCTACACCCTGGCGGCCGCCGTGGGCGCGGTCCTGCTGATGGCGAGCCTGCTCGTGCACGAGATCGCCCACGCGAGGACGGCCCTGCGCAAGCACATGTCCGTGCAGGACGTCACCTTGTGGGCGATGGGCGGCATGACGCGCATGGACCGGCCCACCTCGGCCGGCACGGCCTTCCTGGTCGCGGTCAGCGGGCCGCTGGCCAGTCTCGTCATCGGAGGCGTCGCGCTCGGCGCGGGCATCGGCGTGGCGGAGGCGGCCCACCGCTCCGTCCCCGGAGCGCTGCTGGTCTGGCTGGGCTGGGCCAACCTGCTCCTCGGCGTCTTCAACCTGCTGCCCGCGGCGCCGCTGGACGGCGGACGGGTGTTCCAGGCGCTGCTGTGGTGGCGGACCGGGGACCGCGACCGCGCCGACCGCGCCGCGGGCCGCGGCGGGCAGGTCGTCGGGGTGCTGCTGGTCCTCGGCGGCTGGCTGGCGTTCGCCCGCGGCGTCCCCGGCGGCCTGTGGCTGGCGCTCGTCGGGCTGTTCATGGCCCTCACCGCGGGCGCCGAGCGGCAGCGCGCCGTCATCGGCTCCGCGCTGCGCGGCGTACGCCTCGGGGACGCGATGTCCTCCCCGGTGGCCACCGGCTCCGACTGGCTGGCCGTGGACCGCTTCATCGACGAGGTCGCGCTGCGCTCCCGGCACTCGGTGCTGCCGCTGCTCGACTTCGACGGCCGGCTGTCCGGCCTGGTCTCGGTGCGCCGCCTGACCTCCGTACCGGCCGAGCGCCGCGCCGAGGTACGGGTGCGCGACGTCGCGGTCCCGCTGTCCCAGGTCACCACCGGCTCCCCGGACGAGCTCGTCAGCGACGCGCTGGAGCACCTGCGGTCCGGCGCCGCGGGCGTACGCGTGGTGGTCGTGGACGGCGGCCGCCCGGTCGGCATCGTCACCGGCGGCGACATCACACGGCTGGTGCAGCGCCGGCAGATGGCGAGCGGCAGCCGGGCCGCGTGACCGACCGGGAACCGCGGGGACCGCTGCGCCGGGGCCGCCTCTGGGCGACGATGGAGCCATGCTGCTCGCGGAGATCGCGCGTACGTCCCAGGAGATCGCGGCCACGTCCGCCCGGTCGGAGAAGGTCGCGGCGCTCGCCCGCCTGCTGACGGCCGCCGAGCCCGACGAGGCGCCCGTGGTCATCACGTACATCGCGGGACGGCTCCCGCAGCGCCGTACAGGCGTGGGCTGGAGCACCCTGCGCGAACGCCACGAGCCGGCCGCCGAGCCCCGGCTGACCGTCGCCGAGGTGCACGGCACCCTGGACCGGATTGCCGCAGTGGCCGGCAAGGGCGCCACCGCGGAACGCAAACGGCTCGTCGCGGAGCTGATGGCCGCGGCCACGCGGGAGGAACAGGCGTTCCTGCTCGGGCTGATCGGCGGCGAACTGCGGCAGGGCGCACTCGACGCCCTGGCCGTCGAAGGGCTCGCGGCGGCCGCCGGAGCACCCGCGGAGGACGTACGCCGGGCGGTCATGCTCGGCGGCTCGCTCGGCGCGGTCGCGCGCTCGCTCCTGGCGGACGGGCCGGAGTCCCTCGCCGCGTTCGGGCTGGAGGTCGGACGCCCGGTGCAGCCGATGCTCGCCCAGACCGCCAAGGACGTGGACGAGGCCCTGGACCGCCTCGGCCCCTGCGCGCTGGAGGAGAAACTCGACGGAATCCGCGTCCAGGTGCACCGCACCGGCCGCGGCGTCCGCGTCTACACCCGCACCCTGGACGAGATCACCGACCGGCTGCCCGAAGTCGTCACCGCCGCGCTGGAGTTGGCGGTGGAGGAGGCCGTCCTCGACGGCGAGGTCATCTCCTTCGGCGACGACGGCCGCCCGCGCCCCTTCCAGGAGACCTCCTCCCGCGTCGGCTCACGCCTCGACGTCGCCACCGCCCGGGCCGCCCTGCCGGTGGCGCCGGTCTTCTTCGACCTCCTGTCGGTCGACGGCCGCGACCTGCTGGACCTGACCACCGCGGAACGACACGCCGAACTGGCCCGCATCGCCCCCGGACCGCGCCGCGTCCGGCGCCTGGTCGCCGCCGACCCGGCCGACCCCGCCACGCGCGAGGCGGCACGGGAGTTCGCCACGCAGGTCCTGGAACGCGGCCACGAAGGCGTCGTCGTCAAAGCCCTCGACGCCCCCTACAGCGCGGGGCGGCGGGGCGCCGCGTGGCTCAAGGTGAAGCCCGTGCACACCTTGGACCTGGTGGTCCTCGCCGCCGAATGGGGCCACGGCCGCCGCACCGGCAAGCTCTCCAACCTCCACCTCGGCGCCCGTCGCCCCAACGGGACGTTCGCGATGCTCGGCAAAACCTTCAAGGGCCTCACGGACGCGATGCTCGCGTGGCAGACCGAACGCCTCCAGGAGCTCGCCGTCAGCGACGACGGCTGGCTCGTCCGCGTCCGTCCCGAACTCGTCGTCGAGATCGCCTTCGACGGGCTGCAGCGGTCCTCCCGCTATCCCGCGGGGGTCACGCTGCGGTTCGCCCGTGTGCTGCGCTATCGCGAGGACAAGTCTGCCGCGGAGGCGGACACGGTGGACTCCGTCCTGGCCCTCCGGTAGCACGGCTCCGCCGCGCGCTCTCCGGCCCAGGTTCTTTCCCCGCCCTCCCGCCCGTGTGCCCGGCACGGTAAGTGCGGGCCCCGCTGCGTGCGTTGTGGGGTCGGTGCCGCGCCGGGGTACGTCCTCAGCGCTCGCGGGTTACCCCCACATCGTTCGGCATCGACCACGCCGTCACCGCTCGTCGCTTCCGGGCGCACCCCGCCACACCCCCTCCCGGGCTCGTTGGGGCGACTTACGGCCGGTGGGGGTTCAGAGAGCACTTGCGGCAACCCCGGACCGCGCCCCTTCACCCACCCACCGGGGATCAGGCGCGAGAGCTCACGGAGGGGGCGGGCTCGTAGGGGTGGCGTTCTGGACTGTGGAGCATATTTGGGTGCACAACCCGGAGCGATCAATCCGAGTACCTGAGGCACCTAAATGTGCTGTCCAGAATGGCAGCCCCGGAGGGCCCGCACCCGGCCCCCCAACAACTGGCGTCGGGGCGCGTGACTTCACAGGGCACACGGGAGGGAGGGCGGGGGAAAAACCAGGCAGGATCAGCCCGCGGCGAGGGCGGCCTCGAAGACCGCGTAGGCACGCTCGTCGAAGAGCACGAACCGCACCTCCTCCAGGGCGCCCCGCGCCCCCCGCACCCCCCTCACCGTGTCCAGCGCAATCCGCGCCCCACCCTCCAGCGGCCAGCCGTACACCCCCGTGGAGACCGCCGGGAACGCCACCGTGCGGGCGCCCAGCTCGTCCGCGACGCGCAGCGACTCCCGGTAGCACGAGGCCAGCTGCGCCGAGCGGTCCTCCGTGGCCGACCACACGGGGCCGACAGTGTGGATGACCCAGCGGGCGGGCAGCCGCCCCGCGGTCGTGGCGACGGCCTGCCCGGTCGGCAGTCCGCGGCCGTAGTGGGAGGCGCGCAGTGCGCGGCACTCCTCCAGGATCTGCGGGCCGCCGCGGCGGTGGATCGCGCCGTCGACGCCGCCACCGCCCAGGAGGGAGGAGTTGGCGGCGTTGACGACGGCGTCCACGGCCTGTTCGGTGATGTCCCCCTGGACCAGGACGATGTGTGTCATGCCGGTGATCCTGCCACCGTGCGCAGCCCCGCGCCCCGCGTTTTCCGCCGCGCGGATCACCAGTCGCAGGGCACCTCGAGGTCCAGCAGCGAGTCGCAGAACTCGGCGGGACGCTGCGGCCAGCCCGTGTCGTGCCAGTGGGCGATGCGCCAGCCGAGCCGTTTGGGCCACAGGGGCAGGTGCCGCAGGTCCGCGACGGGCACCCAGACCGGGGCGGCGCCCTTCTCCAGGTCGAGGGAGGACCGCGGGCCGATGGTGCCACTGGCCTCGACGAGGAAGTAGTGGCCCGGGTGCGAGCCGCGGTGGACCCGGTCGACACGGGCGATCTCGCGGCCGACGGTGCCGGTGAGCCCGGTCTCCTCGGCGAGCTCGCGCACGACCGCGGCCTGCGGGGTCTCCCCGGGCTCGACGCCGCCGCCGGGTATCTCGTAGTAGTCGCCGCGGCGGTGCCGGTAACGGATCAGCAGCATGTGCCCGTCGCGGATGATCACCGCGCCGGCGCGGGTCCGCTTGGGCGGGCGGCCGACGGGCTCCTCCAGGACGAGCCGGCCCCGCCACCAGGGCGGCCCGTCCCAGGAGCGCAGGATGGCCTCCCACGCGGTCCACGGTGCGAGCGGCAGGTGCAGGGCCTCCTGCCGGGTGAGCAACCGGGGCGGGGCGGGGGTGGGCGGGAGCGGTGCCGCGGCGCGGAAGTACAGCTCGGTGCCCGCGGTCGCGCGCACCTCCAGGCAGGGTGAGGCGTCGACGCGCACGTCCACGCCGAGGGCGCTGCGGGCCGCCTCCCGGGCTGCCTCCGCGGGGTTGCCGCGCGGCGGAACGGGGGCCAGGGGCAGGGTCAAGTCGTCGTGCACGGCGAGGTGTTGGTCGTGGAAGAGGATCACTCCTGCATGCAGTGAGGACATCTGGCCGACGCTAGCAGCGCCCGCCGTCACCGACAGCGCGAATATTCCGGAAGGGGGCGGCCTCGTCCGCCCGGCCCCCGCCGTCTGGTGATCGGCCCCGCGTCGTCGCACCCTGGAGGGGAGGAGGCGACTGACATGACACGTCCGGTCGGTATTGACCTCGGCACCACCAATTCGGTGGTCTGCGCGCTGGAGGGCGGTGAGCCCACCGTCATCACCAACACCGAGGGAGCGCGGACCACGCCTTCCGTGGTGGCTTTCGGCAAGGGCGGCGAGGTCCTCGTCGGCGAGATCGCCAAGCGCCAGGCCGTGACCAATGTGGAGCGCACGGCGCGCTCGGCCAAGCGGCACATGGGTGACCCCGACTGGCGGTTCCCCGACTCCGGCGACATCGACGGCAAGCGCTTCACCGCGCAGGAGATCTCGGCGCGGGTGCTGCAGAAGCTGAAGCGGGACGCGGAGTCGTACCTCGGCGAGGACGTGACGGACGCGGTGATCACCGTCCCGGCGTACTTCGACGACGTGCAGCGCACCGCGACCAAGGAGGCCGGCGAGATCGCCGGGCTCAACGTCCTGCGCATCATCAACGAGCCCACCGCCGCGGCGCTGGCCTACGGTCTGGACAAGGAGAACGACCAGACGATCCTCGTCTTCGACCTGGGCGGCGGCACCTTCGACGTGTCCCTGCTCGACATCGGCGAGGGCGTGGTGGAGGTCAAGGCCACCAACGGCGACACGCAGCTGGGCGGCGACGACTGGGACCAGCGCATCGTGGACCATCTCGTCGAGCGCTTCAAGAACGGCTACGGGCTGGACCTGTCCCAGGACAAGATGGCGTTGCAGCGGCTGCGCGAGGCCGCCGAGCGGGCGAAGATCGAGCTGTCGTCGTCGACCGAGACGACCGTCAACCTGCCCTACATCACCGCGTCCGCCGAGGGCCCGCTGCACCTGGACGAGAAGCTGACCCGCGCCCAGTTCCAGCAGCTGACCGCGGATCTGCTGGAGCGCTGCAAGTCGCCCTTCCACCAGGCGGTGCAGGACGCCCGGATCGACGTCTCCGACGTGGACCACGTGATCCTCGTCGGCGGCTCCACCCGGATGCCGGCGGTGACGGACCTGGTCAAGTCGCTGACGGGCAAGGACCCGCACAAGGGTGTGAACCCGGACGAGGTCGTGGCCATCGGGGCGAGTCTCCAGGCCGGTGTGCTCAAGGGCGAGGTCAAGGACGTGCTGCTGCTCGACGTCACCCCGCTGTCCCTGGGCATCGAGACCAAGGGCGGCATCATGACCAAGCTGATCGAGCGCAACACCACGATCCCGACGAAGCGTTCGGAGATCTTCACCACGGCCGAGGACAACCAGCCGTCGGTGCAGATCCAGGTGTTCCAGGGTGAGCGGGAGATCGCGGCGTACAACAAGAAGCTGGGCGTGTTCGAGCTGACCGGGCTGCCCCCCGCGCCGCGCGGGGTGCCGCAGGTCGAGGTCACCTTCGACATCGACGCCAACGGCATCATGCACGTGGCGGCGAAGGACCTGGGGACCGGCACCACGCAGAAGATGACCGTCACGGGCGGCTCCGGGCTGCCGAAGACCGACATCGACCGCATGATGCGCGAGGCCGAGCAGTACGCGGAGGAGGACCACAGGCGCCGCGAGGCCGCCGAGACCCGCAACACCGCGGAGGGCCTGGTCTACTCGACCGAGAAGCTGCTGCGCGACAACCCCGACAAGGTCCCGGCCGATCTGCGGTCCGAGACGGAGGCGGCGGTCGCGGACCTGAAGGAGAAGCTCGCGGCCGAGGGCGACGACACGGCGGCCATCCGCACCTCGACCGAGCGGCTGAGCGCGACGGCGCAGAAGATCGGCACGGCGATGTACGCCCGGGCCCAGGCCGAGTCCGCGGGCGCCGGCCAGGGGGCCGAACCGCCGCCGTCCGCCGCGGGTGACGACGGCGACGGCGACGTGGTGGACGCCGAGATCGTCGACGACGACAAGCGGGAGGGAGGCACGGGATGAACGGCGCCGCCCCGCCGGAAGGGACGGGTGAGCTGCGCGCGCGCCTGGCCGAGCGCACGGCGGACCTCAAGCGGCTGAAGGCGGAGTACGACAACTACCGCAAGCGCGTGCACCGGGACCGCCTGGCGGTGCGCGAGATCGCCGTCGCCAATGTGCTGCGCGGCCTGCTGCCGGTCCTGGACGCGGTGGACCGGGCCAGGGAACTGGGCGAGGTGACCCAGGGGTTCGGTGCGGTCGTGGAGGTACTGGAGACCCGGCTCGGTGAGCTGGGCCTGCGGTCCTTCGGCACGCCGGGCGACCCCTTCGACCCGGTGCGGCACGAGGCGGTGGGCACCGCGGGCGGGGCGGAGGGGGAGGGTCCGGTGTGCGCGGAGGTCGTGCGCCCGGGTTACCGGGTCGGCGGGCATCTGCTGCGTCCGGCCGAGGTGGTGGTGGCCAGACCTGCGGCACCCCGCGCTCAGGTGCACCCTGGAGGCATGGAGACAACCCACAAGGTGGACGTCGCCCCGCTCGCGGAGGACCACCGCTACCGGCGGGTGCACCTGCGCGGCCGTGGCTGGCAGCAGCTGGAGCGCGAGGAGTTCGAGCTGCGGGTGCGCGACGCGTTCCCGGACATCGATGTGTCCGATCCCCAGCAGGTGCACTGGGCCGACCATCCCGGCGAGTGGCCGGACTGGCGGCCGGGCGAGGCCTGAGCCGCCGACGGCTCAGCCGGCCGCGAGGAGCGACACGACGCGTTCCACGGCGAAGGCGTAGCCCTGGATGCCGCAGCCGACGATGACGCCGTCGGCGCGCTGGGAGAGGTAGCTGTGGTGCCGGAAGGACTCGCGCTGGTGGATGTTGGAGATGTGCACCTCCACCACGGGCAGTCCTTCGCACACGTTCAGCGCGTCGAGCAGCGCGATCGAGGTGTGCGTGTAGGCGGCCCCGTTGATGACGATCCCGCAGTGCCCTTCGCGCGCCTCGTGGATCCAGTCCACGAGCTGCCCCTCGTGGTTGCTCTGGCGGCAGTCGACGGAGCCGCCGTGGCGCGCCGCCGTCGCCGCGCAGAGCGCCTCGACGTCGGCGAGCGTCTCGGGGCCGTAGATCTCCGGCTGCCGCTGCCCGAGCAGGTTGAGGTTGGGACCGTTGAGGACCATGATCGGCGCATGGGCGAGAGTGCGGGTCATGGCCCTCAGGTCTACCACGTCGTCACCCGAAGGTGACGGCGCCGTCCATTTCCCACACCAGGACTTCCGCGCCCTCGGCGCCGGCGGTCAGCCGCTGGCCCTCGGACCCGGTGACGCGCACGGCGTCGCCCTTCGACAGCAGGCCGGCGCCTTCCAGTGCGACCTCGCCCTTGGCGACGTACACGTGGACGAAGGGCGCGGTCGGCAGCGCGAGGGTCTGGTCCGCGGTCATGCGGGAGGCCCGCAGGGCGGCGTGCTTCTGCGCGATGGAGATGGCGCGCTGGTCGCGGTCGCGGTCCATGCCGGAGGCGACGGTGACCCAGCCGCCGCGGGCGAGTTCGTCGTTGATGTCCAGCTGCTCGTAGCCGGGCTTGATGCCCTGCTCGTCGGGGAAGACCCACATCTGCACGAAGTGGACGGGGTCCTTGTGCTCGGCGCCGCCGGTGATCTTCCACGAGTCGTTCTTCTCGCTGTGCAGGATGCCGGTGCCGGCGCTCATGCGCTGGGCGAGGCCCGGGTAGATCACGCCGTTGTGGCCCTCGGAGTCCTGGTGGACGAGGCCGCCGTCGAGCACCCAGGTGACGATCTCCATGTCGCGGTGCGGGTGGGTGTCGAAGCCGGTGCCGGGCGCGACGACGTCGTCGTTGGAGACCAGCAGCAGGCCGAAGTGGGTGTTCTTCGGGTCGTAGTGGTGGCTGAAGGAGAAGCAGTGGTGCGAGTCGAGCCAGCCCGCACGGGTGTGGAACCGCTGTCCTGCGCGGCGGACATCCAGCTGGGTGGTCATGGGGGTCTCCTCCTGCGGGGGGCGTGCGTACGACCGGGCTAACATGTTGAATTCTAAACTATATTCCCTGGATACCGTAGCTCCGCAGTTTGCGGTAGACCGTCGCCCGGGCGATACCGAGCGCCTGTGCCGCGCGCGCCTTGTTGCCGCCGTGGGTGCGCAGCGCGTCCAGGATCGCGTCGCGCTCGGCCCGCTCCAGACTGCCCAGCCGCCGCCCGCCGGCCGCGCCGCGCACGGCGTCCGGCAGTTCGTCGGGGCGGACCGGTGCCGTCAGCCGGCGCCGGTCGGCCAGCTCGCGCACGACCAGCCGCAGCTCCGCCACGTTCCCCGGCCAGCTGTGCCGTTCCAGGACCCGCCTGGCCTCCACGGTCCAGGTCAGCGGCGGGTACCCGGGCGCGGGGCGCGGGCTCAGCGCGGCCAGCAGGCCCGGCAGGTCCTCGGGGCGCTCACGCAGCGGCGGCAGCGTCACGGAGCGTGCCGCCAGCCGTCCCAGGAGCCGGTCCACACAGGCGCCGCCGACCGGGTCCCCCGGCGTGGAGGTGGCGGTCAGCGGCATCCGGGGGAAGCGGTCCAGCAGTGCCACCAGCAGCGCGGCGGCGCCCGCGTCCAGCGCTTCCAGGTGCCGGACGAGCACCGGCACCTGGGCGTCCATGGCGGCCAGCCGCTCCACCCACTCGTGCGCGGCCCCCGCGGTGGCCTGCGCCGCGTCGAGCTCGACGGCGTCCGGGCGCACGGCGCGCGCCACGCCGGTCTTGCCGGTGCCGGGCTCGCCCGCGATCAGCAGCGTGCCGGGTGAGTGCCCGAGCTGCACGGCACGGGCCGCCGCGGAGCGCCAGGACCGCGAGGCGCCGACGAGCCCCGGCAGCCGCGGGTCCGGCACGACGGGCTGCGGGGTGCCCGCGTCGCCGGTGGGGGTGAGGACCGCCACGGCGCCGATGACCTCGCCGGCGTCCTGCACGGCGCGCAGCCGGGCGGACCAGCCGCCGCCCGGCAGGGGCAGCTCACAGCCCTCCGCACGGCCGTCCCTCACCATGCCGCCGGCCCGCCGTTCCAGCAGGTCCAGGGCCTCTTCGGAGAGCCTTCTGGCGGCCTCGGCACTCACGAGCCGCGACCTGCCGTCGGCGGCGACGACCGCACGCGCCTCCGGCCGCTCGCGCAGGTAGGCACCGAGCAGCAGTGCCTCGTGCGGTGTATCGGATTGAGACACGCCGGAAACCTCCCGCGGGATCACCATTCGTTTCGTTGCCATTTCAATTATCCGTCAGGGAGCCGCTTTGATGGAGAGCATCGAAACCGATGTGCTGATCGTGGGGAGCGGGCCCGCTGGGGCGACCGCCGCGCTCGCCCTCAGCACGTACGGAGTCCCCAACGTCGTCGTGACCCGGTACCACCGCCTGTCGGCGACCCCCCGGGCGCACATCACCAACCAGCGCACCATGGAGGTCCTGCGCGACCTGGGCGTCGAGCAGGAGGTGATCGCCAAGGCCACCCCTCAGCCGCTGATGGACAACACGGTCTTCTGCACCAGCATCGCGGGCGAGGAGCTGGGCCGCCTGCGCTCCTGGGGCAACGACCCGCTGGTCCAGGCCGCGCACGAGCTCGCCAGCCCGACCCGCATGTGCGACATGCCGCAGCACCTCATGGAGCCGGTGCTCGTCGACGCCGCCGTCGCCCGCGGGACCAAGCTGCGCTACGGCACCGTCTACAAGTCCTTCGTGCAGGACGCGGACGGCGTGACCGTGACCGTGCAGGACATCCTGCGCGGCGACGAGTACACCATCCGCGCCAAGTACCTCATCGGCGCCGACGGCGGCCGCAGCCAGGTCGCCGAGGACGCGGGCCTGCCGATGGACGGCAGGATGGGGGTGGCGGGCAGCATCAACATCCTCTTCGACGCCGACCTGTCCCGCTGGACCGCCCACCGGCCCGGCACCCTCTACTGGGTCCTGACCCCGGGAGCGACGGTCGGCGGCATCGGCGCGGGCCTGGTGCGCAACGTCAAGCCGTGGAACGAGTGGCTGATCGTGTGGGGCTACGACGTCGAGGCCGCCCCGCCGGACCTCACCGAGGAGTACGCCCTGTCGGTGGTCCGCCGGCTGATCGGCGACGACGACCTGCCGGTGACGATCCGCTCCAGCTCGTCCTGGACGGTCAACGAGATGTACGCCACGACGTACTCCAGCGGCCGGGTCTTCTGCGCGGGCGACGCCACGCACCGGCACCCGCCGTCCAACGGACTGGGTTCCAACACCTCCGTCCAGGACTCCTACAACCTGGCGTGGAAGCTGAAGCTGGTGCTCGAGGGCGCCGCGGCGCCGTCGCTGCTCGACAGCTACACCGCCGAACGCGCCCCGGTCGGCCGGCAGATCGTCACCCGCGCCAACAAGTCCATCGGCGAGACCGCCCCGGTCTTCGAGGCGCTGGACCTGCTCGCCCCGCAGAGCCCTGAGCAGCTCGTCGCCAACATGGAGTCGCGCAAGGAGGCCTCGCCGGCCGGCGAGAAGCGCCGGCAGCGGCTGCGCGAGGCGATCGACTTCAAGCGCTACGAGTTCAACGCCCACGGCGTCGAGCTCAACCAGCGCTACTCCTCGGCGGCGGTCGTCCCCGACGGCACCGCGGACCCCGGTTTCGACCGGGACCCCGAACTCCACCACCAGCCCAGCAGCCGCCCCGGCGCCAAGCTGCCGCACGCCTGGCTGACCGCGGGCACCCGCACCCTGTCCACCCTGGACCTGGGCGGCGGCGGACGCTTCACGCTGCTCACGGGCATCGGCGGCGAGGCCTGGGTGGCGGCCGCCCGCACCGTCGGCGCCGAGCTGGGGCTGGACATCGGGACCGCCGTGATCGGCCCGGGACGGGACTACGAGGACCCCTACGGCGACTGGGCGCGGCTGCGCGAGACCGGCGACACCGGCGTGCTGCTGGTCCGCCCCGACCTGTACGTCGCCTTCCGGCAGACGGGCGGGGCGGGCGACGAGGCCGAGGCACGGTCCGTGCTCGGCGGGGCGCTGCGGCGCATCCTGGGACGGGACTGACAAGGAGCCACGATGGACTTCACCGAAGAGAGCGCGACCCCGGCGGTCGTGGAGAGCTTCGCCGGCACGCCCGATCCGCGGCTGCGCGAGATCCTGGGCAGCCTGACACGCCATCTGCACGACTTCATCCGCGAGGTCGAGCCCACGATGGAGGAGTGGGAGTGGGGTGTCGACTTCCTGACCCGTACCGGGCAGAAGTGCGACGACACGCGGCAGGAGTTCATCCTGCTCTCCGATGTCCTCGGCGTGTCGATGCTGGTCGAGACGATCAACCAGCGCAAGGCCGCGGGGACGGCCGGTGAGCCGGTCACCGACTCCACCGTGCTCGGCCCGTTCCACATGGTCGACTCGCCCGAGCGCGCCTTCGGCGACTCGATCGACATGATGGGCACCGGGCAGCCGTGCGTGGTGACCGGGCGGGTGCTGTCGGTGGACGGCACCCCGCTGGCGGGCGCGATGGTGGACGTGTGGCAGGCCGACGACAACGGCTTCTACGACGTGCAGCAGCCGGGGGCGCAGCCGCAGGGCAACGGGCGCGGGCTGTTCACCACCGACGAGGAGGGGCGCTTCCGCTTCAGCACGGTCGTCCCGGCGCACTACCCGATCCCGACGGACGGCCCGGTCGGCGAACTGCTCGGCGCCACCGAGCGCCATCCGTACCGGCCGGCGCACATCCACTTCATCGCGGGGCACACCGGCTTCCAGCCGGTGACCACGCACATCTTCGTCGAGGACAGCGCGTACCTGGACTCGGACGCGGTGTTCGCGGTGAAGAAGAGCCTGGTGCAGACGTTCACCGAGGTCGACGACGCCGCACTCGCGGCGGAGTACGGGGTGAAGGCCCCGTTCCGGCTGGCCGGCTTCGACATCGTGCTGCGGCCGTCATGAAGGCCGTCATGAACACTGAAAGCTTGGACTTCGTCCACGAGTCGCTGCCGATGCGGGTCGTCTTCCGCACCGGGGCCGCCACCACCGCCGTCGCCGGCGAGGCCGACCGGCTCGGGCTGACCCGTGTGCTGGTGGTGTCCGGGCGGCACGGCCTGGACACCGCGCGGGCCGTCGCCGACTCGCTCGGCGCGGCCTGCGCGGGCGTCCACCCGGGCGCGGTGATGCACGTCCCGGTGAAGGTGGCCGACGAGGCCGTCGAGGCGGCCCGGGACGTGGACGCGGACGGCCTGGTCGCGGTCGGCGGCGGCTCGGCGGTCGGCCTCGGCAAGGCGGTCGCGCTGCGTACCGGACTGCCGCTGATCGCCGTGCCGACGACGTACTCCGGCTCGGAGATGACCTCGGTGTGGGGACTGACCGAGGATGCCGTCAAGCGCACCGGCCGCGACCCCCGTGTCCTGCCGCGCAGCGTCGTCTACGACCCGGAGCTGACGGTGTCGATGCCGCCCGCGCTCTCGGTCACCAGCGGCGTCAACGCGATGGCCCACGCGGTCGAGGCGCTGTACGCGCCCGATGCCACGCCCATCGTCTCGCTCATGGCCGAGGAGGGGGTACGGGCGCTGGCCGCCGCGCTCCCCCGTGTCGTCGCCGACCCGGCCGGCCCCGGGGCCCGCGGCGACGCCCTGTACGGGGCGTGGCTGTGCGGCGCGTGCCTCGGCGCGACGACCATGGGCCTGCACCACAAGCTGGCCCACGTGCTCGGCGGCACCTTCGGCCTCCCGCACTCGGAGACCCACACCGTGCTGCTGCCGTACGTGCTGGCCTTCAACGCCCCCGCCGCGCCCGCGGCTTCGGCGGCGCTCGGTCGCGCCCTGGCCACCGACGACCCGGCCGCCGCCCTGCACTCCCTCGGCGGCCGGCTCGGCGCCCCCCGCTCCCTGGCCGAACTCGGCCTCGGCCGGGCGGACATCAACCGCGCCGCGGAGATCGCCACCGCCGCTCCGTACGCCAACCCCCGCCCCGCCCTCGCGGACGACGTCCGCGCGGTCCTCACCGCCGCCTTCGAGGGAGCCCCACCCGCCGCCCTCTGATCCCGGCCCCGGCGGCCCTCCGCAAATCTGGAGACAAAAGCCGTCGGGGCCTGTCGGGGCCATTCGGAATTGCTGGCGAGAAATCACCCGTGGGAAGGGCGGGTGTTCCCTGCGCCGCAGCTCACGGGGGCGCACACGTATACGAAAAACAAGTGTTTTCGACCCTCAAACGCCATGCCCCGCCACCCCTTCCGCCAGGTAGAAATATCTACCAAGGTAAGGCCCATGAGGAATACGGCACCGAAGCAGGCAACGGAATGGCTGGCGGCCGCCGCGGCGGATCCGCGGGCGTGCAAACGGGAGTGGGAGCACGGGGAGAGCGGCACCGCACTGCTGCCCGCGGGACGGTTCTGGGACGTGCTGAGCGTCCCCGAGGATCTCGGACTGCTCGCCCTCGACGCCCTCTTGCGCATGCCGGGGGCGGAGCCGGGCCCGACGCTCGCGGACGCGGCGTCCCATCGGGTGGGCTTCTTCCTGCCCCCGGATCCGGTGAGCAGATGGGTGGGCTCGGGCATCCGGTACGCCGGCGCGGGCGCGTGGATCGCGGTCCCGCCGCCGTACCGCGCGGCGGGGGCGGGGGCGCTGCGGTGGCTCGTGCCACCGGACGGCAACGGGACGCTGCACACCCCTACCGTGGTGGAACTGGCTCTGTTCCAGGCTGCGGTCGCGGCCGACTGCCACCGCTGAGCGGGTCCGGCTCCGGCTCGTCCGCGCCCGTGCGGCGCGGGACCGTCCGCCCCGCGCCCCGCCAGTCGGCGACGAGTTCGGAGTAGATCGGCGGGTCCAGCCAGTACGCGCCGGTGAGTTCGGCGTAGGTGAGGTGATGGTCGGCGTGGCCGGCGATCAGGCACCCGCGGGCAGCGATGGATGTGCTCTCCATGTCCCCATGCAACGCAGCGAATACGCCGGTGGTACGTCCCAGCCCCGCCGCGCCACTGGATCGGGTGAGCACGCCCCCCTCGTTCGAGGGCGT
The DNA here is from genome assembly GCF_040644455.1 of Streptomyces sp. NPDC046977. Classification (NCBI taxonomy): domain Bacteria; kingdom Bacillati; phylum Actinomycetota; class Actinomycetes; order Kitasatosporales; family Streptomycetaceae; genus Streptomyces; species Streptomyces sp. NPDC046977. The sequence continues at coordinate 305,115 of NZ_JBEYWO010000001.1, read as the reverse complement.
GTCATTGTCGTTTCAGCGGCTGGTCGGATGATCTCCCTTCCCCCTCCTCCCCCGGCCCCGCGCCACTCGCTGCGCCCCGTGGTGACCGGCGGGTAACATCGGCTCCGGACCGCCGTTTCGAGGGGAGCCGCACGCGTGACGTGGATGCTGTACGGAGCCACCGGGTACACCGGACGCCTGATCGCGCGGGAGGCCGTGGCCCGAGGGGAACGCCCCGTGCTGGCCGGTCGCGACGCCACCGCACTGGAGCCCCTGGCGTCGGAACTCGGGCTGCCGCACCGGGTGGTGGGCCTCGGCGACGCCGCCGGTCTGCGCGAGGCCCTGACCGGGATGACGTCGGTCGCGCACTGCGCCGGCCCCTTCTCGGCGACGGCGCTGCCGATGGTGGAGGCATGCCTCGACACCGGGACCCACTATCTCGACATCACGGGCGAGATCGACGTGCTGGAGCGGCTGCACGCCCTCGGCGGGCGCGCCCGGGCGGCCGGGGTGACGCTGCTGCCCGGCGCGGGCTTCGACGTGGTGCCCACCGACTGCCTGGCGGCGACCGTGGCGGCCGCACTGCCCGGCGCGACCCACCTGGACCTGGCATTCCTCGCCGGGGGCGGGGCCAGTCCCGGCACCGCCCGCTCCGCGCTGGAGGCGCTCGACAACGGGGCGGGCGGACGCGCCAGGATCGACGGCGTGATCCGCGACGTACCGCTGGGCCGGCACCGCGTCACAGCCTCCTTCCGCACCGGCGACCGCCGGGTGGCGAGCGTCGCGTGGGGTGACGTGAGCACGGCGTACCACTCGACGGGCATCCCGAACATCTCGACCTACACCTGGCTGCCGGCCGCTCCGCTCGTGGACCGGCTGCTGGCCGTCGCGCCGGTGCGGCGTGCCGCCCGCGCGGGGATCGACCGCTTCGTGCGCGGCCCGGGCGAGCGGGCCCTGACCCGTACCCGGTCCCAGGTGTGGGCGCGCGCCCGCGATCCGCGCGGCGGCGAGGCCCAGGCGGCGCTGTCCACGCCCAACGGCTACGCCCTGACGGTGGATTCGGTGCTGCGGATCGTGCCGCGGCTGCCGGATCTGCCGCGCGGCACGCACACCCCGTCCTCCGCCCTGGGCGCCGATTTCGTCCTGGAACTGGACGGTGTGCGGCGCAACGGGCCGCGTGTCGGCTGAAGAACCGCCGGTTCCGCCGCCGGGCGAACGTCCTGTCGTCCGCCGCCCGGACGAGGAACTTGCCATGTACCGTTCAATAGTTCGCCATGTGCGACGCACGTCCCCCCTTGATCTACGCGCGCAGAATCAGTCCGCACCGCCTCTCTGAACACCCCCACACAGGAGGTTCTGCAGGATGCCCCGATCTGCCCGCACCCGCCGGCTCACCGCGTCCGCCGCGGCCCTCGGCGCGCTGCTCACGGCCACCGCCCTACAGGCGGCCGCCCCCACCGCCGTCCACGCGGCCACCCCGCACCGCGTCCTGTTCGACAACGCCCACGCCGAGACGGCCGGCAACGCCGACTGGGTCATCAGCACCAGCCAGCCCGACCCGCTCGGCCAGGACGCCACCCCCTCGGCGGAAACCGATTGGACCGGCGCCCTGTCCTCCTGGGGCGTGGCCCTGCAGCGGACCGGCACCTACTCCCTGAAGACGCTGCCGTCGGGCGGCACCATCACCTACGGCACGTCCGGCGCCACGGACCTGAAGAACTTCGACGCCTTCGTGCTGCCCGAGCCGAACGTGCTGCTGACCACGGCCGAGAAGACCGCCGTGATGAAGTTCGTGCAGGCCGGCGGCGGACTCTTCCTCGTCTCCGACCACACCGGCGCCGACCGCAACAACGACGGCGAGGACGCGGTCGAGGTCATCAACGACCTGATGAGCAACAACTCCGTCGACAGCACCGACCCGTTCGGCTTCTCCGTCGACACGCTCAGCATCGGCTCGGACTACCCGAAGGCTGTCAGCGACAGCACCAACCCCGTGCTGCGCGGTTCTTTCGGCACCGTCACCAAGAGCCTGATCGCCAGCGGGACCACCGCCACCCTGAAGCCCGCCGACAACTCCTCCGTCAAGGGTCTGCTGTACCGCACCGGCTACTCCGGCAACACCGGCGCCTTCTTCGCCACCAGCACCTTCGGCAGCGGCCGGGTCGCCTTCTGGGGCGACAGCTCCCCCATCGACGACGGCACCGGCGCCTCCGGCAACACCCTCTACGACGGCTGGAACGACTCCGGCGCCACCAACGCCGCGCTCGCCCTGAACGCCACCGAGTGGCTCTCGGGCGCGACCGGCAGCGGGGGCGGCGGCGGTGGGGGCGGCGGCACCTGCACCGCCGCCCAGCTGCTCGGCAACCCCGGCTTCGAGTCGGGCGCCACCGCCTGGACGGCGTCCAGTGGCGTCATCACCAACTCGGCGGACCAGGCCGCTCGCACCGGCTCCTACAAGGCGTGGCTCGACGGCTACGGGTCCGCGCACACCGACACCCTCGCCCAGACGGTGACGATCCCCGCGGCCTGCACCTCCGCCACGTTCAGCTTCTACCTGCACGTGGACACCGACGAGACCACCACGACCACGGCCTACGACAAGCTGACCGCGGCCGCCGGCTCCACCACCCTGGGCACCTGGTCCAACCTGGACGCCGGCTCCGGCTGGGCGCTCAAGAGCTTCAGCCTGGCCGGCTTCGCGGGCCGGACGGTGACGCTCAAGTTCACCGGGACCGAGGGCTCGCAGATCCCGACGTCCTTCGTCATCGACGACACCGCGCTCACCGTGAGGTGATCGCCGCGGCACCCGGCTGGGCGGCGGCGGCAGCGGCCGCCGCCGCCCAGTCCTCCAGACCCGCGACGAACTCCCCCGCCCGGTCGGGCCAGTTGAGGACCGACAGTGCCGCCGCGTGCCCCCGAGCGCCCATCAGGCCGCGCAGCTCCGCGTCGGTACGCAGCCGGCGCACGGCCTCCGCCGCCGCGGCGGGGTCCTCGTAGGGCACGAGGATCCCGCAGTCGTGCTCCTTCACCAGATCGGCGGCGAGCGGGTTGGGGGTGCTGACGACGGGGATGCCGTACGCCATGTACTCCACGACCTTGGTCGGCCGGGAATGGCGGTAGTTGGCCTCGTCGCGCAGCAGGGACATCCCGGCGAGCGCTCCGCGCAGCCGGCCGAGCGCCTCGTCGTTGGGCAGGAAGCCGTGCCAGCGCAGCACGCCGTCGCGGTCGGCGGCGGACAGTGAGGCACGAACGTCGCCGTCGGCGGCGCCGATCACCTCCACCGTGACCTCGGGGGCCAGCAGCCGTGCCATGGCGATGAGTTCCTCGGTGCCCCGGGCACGGGACAGCTGTCCGAGGTAGACCACCCGGTCGCCGCCCGGGGGCACCGGGTTGCCCGGCGGCACCGTCACCAGATTGGGTACGACGGGGTGGATGCGCCGGAACCTCTCCTGGTAGGCGTCCTCGGCGAGCAGCAGGTGCAGATGGCGTTCGGCGATCCGCTCCGCGGCGCGCACCGCGAGCCGCACCGGCGGGCGCAGCGGCTTCGGCACCCAGCCCTTCATCGCGATCGCCGCCGCCGTGTCCTCGTGCACGTCCCAGACCACGGCGGGCCGCCGGGCGCCGATGCGCCGCCAGTGCCGCAGCGCGCCGGACACGGCGAGCAGCAGCTCCGGGTCGTGCAGCAGGACGACGTCCGCCGCGGGCCCGCGCGCGTCGAGCATCCGGCGCGCGGCCCGGACCGCGGCGCGCCGGTCGCGCCCCATGGCGCGCGGCAGATCAACCGCCTCCACGTCGGGCCGCGGCGTCACGCCCCGCGCGCTGAAGGGCGCCGCGTACGTGACGGTGTGCCCGCGGTCGAGGAGCGCGGCGATCTGCCGGTGCAATATCCGGGCGTCCTCGGGGTGGTGGACGATGGTCACCACGAGCACGTGCATCACAGCACCTCGACATCGGGCCGGTTCAGGCGTCCGCGCGTGTCGAACAGCAGGCGCGCCCGATCCGAGACGTCCTGCAGGTCGTACGCGCTGTGGTCCTGGAGAAGGATGGTCAGGTCGTGCTCGCCCAGGGCCGTGGGCAGGTCCCCGGCCGGCGCCACCGGCTCGCCGTCGACGGTCCAGCTGTCCACGAACGGGTCGTCATAACTCACCTGGGCGCCGAGCTTGCGCAGCAGCCGTGCGACGGGGACCGCCGGGGTCTCCCGCTGGTCGGCGACATCGGGTTTGTAGGTGACGCCGAGCAGCAGCACCCGTGAGCCGTTCACGGGCTTGCCCGCCTCGTTGAGCAGGTCCTGCGCGCGGCGCACCACGTACTCGGGCATGCGGTGGTTGATCTCCCGGGCGAGCTCGACGAAGCGGAACTCGTAGCCGAGGGTGCGGACCTTGTAGGAGAGGTAGTTCGGGTCGATGGGGATGCAGTGGCCGCCGACCCCGGCGCCCGGCCGGAAGGCCTGGAAGCCGAAGGGCTTGGTCGCCGCGCAGTCGATGGCGTTCCAGATGTCGACGTCGAGTTCGCGGCAGAGCACGGCCAGCTCGTTGACCAGCGCGATGTTGACGTGCCGATAGGTGTTCTCCAGCAGCTTGGCCATCTCGGCCTCGCGGGTGCCCTTGGCCTGGACGACGGTGTCGACGACCTTGCTGTAGAAGGCGACCGCGCGCGCCGCGCACTCCGGGGTGTGCCCGCCCACGATCTTGGGGGTGTCGCGCAGGCCGTACTTCTTGTTGCCCGGGTCGATCCGCTCGGGGGAGAAGGCGAGTGAGAAGTCCTGTCCCGCGCGCAGTCCCGAGCGTTCCAGGATGGGCCGCACGACCTCGTCCGTGGTCCCCGGGTAGGTCGTTGACTCCAGGACGACCAGCACCCCGGGACGCAGGCGGGCCGCGATGGCCTCGGCGGCGCCGGTGACGGCGGTGAGGTCGGGCCCGCCGTCGGCGGACAGCGGGGTCGGCACGCAGATGATGACCGTCTGGGCCTCCGACAGGCACTCCTGCGCGGTGCTGGCGGTGAAGCCCGCGGACAGCATCCGTTCCAGATCGAGGTCGGAGACGTCGTCCACGTGGGAACGGCCGGCGTTGAGACCGGCCACCACCCGGGGATCGAGGTCGTGCCCCACGACGCTCAGGCCCACTGCCGCGGCTTCGCGGGCGAGAGGAAGTCCCACGTATCCGAGGCCTACGACTGCGAGGTCCACCGTCATTGCCGCACCGTCCTGAGTGCTATGAGGCCCCCAGCCTCCGGTAGGCATCGCGCGTCCGCCCGGCGATGTGTGCCCAGGTACGATCGCGAGCCACTCGGGTGCGGGCAGCTTCACCCATGATCCGTCGTAGTTTCGCACTATAGAGCAATACTTCGAGCGTTTCCGCCCACGCGCGAGGATCGTCCGATGAAATTAGTTTTCCGTTCACCTCATCATCGACGAGTTCGCCTATGGCCTTGAGATCACTCGCAGCAACAGGAATGCCACTCGCCATCGCCTCGACCGGTTTCAGCGGGGTCACCAATTGACATACCCGATCGGGGGTCCGCGGAACAGCGAAAACGTCCAATACCGCGTGATACGACCGCACCTCCGAGTACGGCACACGACCGGTGAACACCGCACTGTCGCCGAGCCCCAACGCGGCCGCCTGCCGCTCGAGCGCCGGACGCAACGGTCCGTCACCGACGATGAGCAGGCGCAGGGGTACGCCCCGGCCCCGCAGTTCGGCTCCCGCCGCCAGCAGGGTGCCGATGCCCTCGTGCGGGGTGAGCGTGGAGACCGTGCCGACGACGAATTCGTCCGGGGCGATGCCCAGCCGCGCACGCAGCGGGCCCGCGTCCGGCAGCGGTTCCAGGAAGACGTCGTCCACGGCGTTCGGCACGACCAGGACCCGCTCCTCGGGAACGCCGCGCGAGACGATCTCCTCCTTCATGGCCTCGCCGAGGGTGAACACCATGTCGGCCTCGCGCATGCAGTGCGTCTCCAGCGCCCGCCGCTCGCGGAAGGACGGGGAGTCCGGGCTGCGGCCGGGCCCCTGCGTCAGCCAGGTCTCCTCCAGGAAGCCGCGCACCTCGTACACCACGGGGAGCCCGAACGACTCGCGCAACGCAAGCGCCACTCGGCCGTTCGGGTGATCGGTGGCCGCGTGGAGCACCGACGGGCGCAGCTGTTCGACCAGACGGGCGGCGAGCTCCGCGTTGCGGGCCAGGACCGCACCGGGTGCCGCCGGCATGGTCACGGGCAGCAGCCGGTGGTACGGCACCCCGTCCACCACCTGCGTCGGCCGGCCGTCCCACACCCCCTGCGCCACCGGGAAGCCCAGCCGGGTGACCACCTGCGGGTCGAGCCCGGCCTGTCGCTGGGCGCGCGCGATCGCGTGAGTGCGTACGGTGTAACCGGCGTTCCGGTACGGCAGCGAGTTGGTGACCACGTGCAGCACACGCCCCGGTACGGGGGTCCCCGGAGTGCCGCGCGGCGCGGGCACCGCACTCGGTCCGTAGGCGTCACCCCCCGTACCGCGGACCCGGTGCGGATCACGGGCCGGGAGCCGGGCCAGGGCCCAGCCGGCGGGACGGCGGGCCGGGCCCGGCGCGAGGCGCAGGGCGAGACCGGCAGCCCGCACCGGATCGGTACGAAGATGACGGGCCGCTACGGAAGCGGCCAGAATCAAGGCACGCACAGTACGACGTCGCACACGACCACCCTACGCACCTCCACCCATCAGGAGTCACCGTGCTCGGCTCGGTAGTCCATGTCGTCGGCGCGAGGCCGAACTTCGTCAAGGCCGCCCCCGTGGTCGCCGCGTTGCGGGCGGCGGGTCAGCCGCAGTCCGTCGTGCACACAGGGCAGCACTACGACGAGCGCATGTCGGACATCTTCTTCCGGGAACTCGGCCTGCCCGAGCCGGACGTGGACCTCGGTGTGGGCTCCGGCAGCCACGCACGGCAGACCGCCGCGCTGCTCGTCGCACTGGAGGACGAGCTGTCAGCCCGCTCCCCCGCGCTCGTCACCGTCTACGGCGACGTCAACTCCACGCTCGCCGCGGCGCTCGTCGCGTCCAAGCTGGGACTGCCGGTCGCCCACGTCGAGTCGGGGCTCCGCAGCTTCGACATGACCATGCCGGAGGAGGTCAACCGGCGGGTGACCGACCAGCTGTCCGACCTGCTCTTCGTCACCAGTCCCGAGGGCGTCGGCCATCTCGCCAACGAGGGTGTGGACCCGGCGCGGGTGCACTTCGTGGGCAACCCCATGATCGACACCCTCATGTCCCACCTGCCGCGCTTCGATCCCGCGGCGGCCCGCGCCGCGCACGGACTGTCCGAGCACTACGGCGTGGTGACCCTGCACCGTCCGGCCAACGTCGACGACCCGGCCGCGGCGGCCGCCGCCGTACGGGCACTGCGCGGCGCCGCCGAACAGCTGGAACTGGTGATCCCGCTGCACCCGCGCGGGCGCGCCGCCCTGGAGGCGGCGGGCCTGGCCGGGGCGCCCGGCGTGCGCATCGTCGAACCGCTCGGATACCTCGATTTCATGGGCCTGCTGCGCGGCGCCGCCGCCGTCATCACCGACTCCGGCGGCGTGCAGGAGGAGACGACCGTACTCGGCGTGCCGTGCCTGACGCTGCGCCCCAACACCGAGCGCCCGGTGACGGTCACCCACGGCACCAACCGGCTGGTGGACCCCGACAGCCTGGTGCCCGCGCTGCTCAAGGTGCTGAACGGCGGGTCGGCGGCCCCCGAGGGGCCGCCCCTGTGGGACGGCCGCTCGGGCGAGCGCATCGCCAGGATCATGACCGAATGGCTGGAGCACCATGTCTGATCCGTCGGGGCAGAAGACCCGGGACTACTGGGAGAACCGCCACCGGCGCCACGACGAGTTGGCCTCCAGCGGGCACATCGGCCTGGAACGCGCCGCCAACGAGGTCTTCTACGCCGTCCGCCTGGCCGAACTGCTGCGCCACACCGGCGACGCCGGCAACGGCACCGACCCCCTGTTCGTGCTCGACGCCGGCTGCGGCAAGGGGTGGTTCGCCCGTGCCCTGGCCCGCTGCGGCCACCGCGTCGACGCCTTCGACGCCAGCCCCGAGGCCGTCGGGCAGGCCCGCGAACTCGGCGGCGGCCCGCGCTACGCGGTCTCACGGCTCGACGCGTGGCGCAGCCCGTGGCTGTACGACGTGGTGCTCGGCGTCGACGTGCTCTTCCACGTCATGGACGACGCGCTCTGGGAGTCGTCCATGATCAACCTCGCCTCCCTGGTGCGCCTGACCGGCCGTCTCATCGTCTCCGACGAGGACGCGCCGGTCCCCACGCCCCGGGGGGACTACATCCTGCACCGCCCCACGGCCGACTACCGGGCCGTCGTGGAACCACTCGGCCTGCGCCACACGGGTTTCACGCCGTACGGTTTCCGGGAGAACCGGGTCGGTTTCCACGTCTTCACGAGGACCTCCTGATGCGCCTGCTCGATCTGCTCCACCCGCACCTGGACGGCGTGACCGAGATCGTCGACGCGACCGGCGGCGGCATCCCCCTCGAGCCGTATCTGCACCTGCCCGAGGGCATCGGCCTCACCCGCTCCGGCCCGGAGGACAAGGAACCGGTCGGCGAGGGGCAACTCCTCCTGCTGTCGTACGGCCCGGATCCGGCGCGGCACGGCGACGAGGCGGCGTTCACGGCCGCACTCGGCCGGATGCGGCCCGGCGGCCGCGGGCTCGTCGTCCTCGGCCACGTCACGAACGAACTGCCCTACCACCGGCTGCTGGACGGGCTGGTCGCCCACCGCTGCCAGGTGCTGCGCGCCGCCGGGCTGGGCTACGTCCACCTGCACGGCGGCGCCGTCTTCGCGTGCACCGACCACCTGCTGCCGCTCCACGACGGTGCGGGCCGCCCGGTGCCCGGCGACGGCGACCCCAACGCCACCGCGCTGCGCATCGCCGGCGAGTACGTCCTGACCGACTTCGTCTCCCGCGCCCAGCGGGACCGGCTGCTTGACCTGGAACGGCGCCACGAGGAGGACAGCCGGGCCCTGGAGACGCTGCGCGACGAGAGCGGCGCGGACCGGGCGGCCGCCGCGGTCCGCGAACGCGACCAGATCGCCGCGGCGCTGCGCCAGGCCCGGGACCGGGTCGGCGTGCTGGAGGCCCGGGTCGCCATGCTCCAGGGCTCCACCTCGCTGCGGGTCGGCCAGGTGCTGATCTCGGCGGCCCGCTCCCCGCTGCGCGGCTCGGCACGGCTGCCGCGCGAGCTGTACGGCATGTGGCGCGGGCGCAGCAAGGGCGGCCGGCCGGTCGCGGCCCGGCCGAAGGCCGGCGCCTCCGCCCTGGCCGAGGCCGCCGCCGCCGACGGCGACCGGCTGCACCTCGCGCACCGCGCCTTCTCCGCGGGTCCCCGGGACCGCCTGGTCGTCGCGGGTGTGCTCAACGCGGCGACGGCGGCCGACTTCGCCCACGACGCGGTCGTCAACCGCGCGCTGCCGCACGACGCCACACTCGTCGCGGAGCGCACCGACCCCGACGTGCTGGTCGTGCAGCTCAGCGCCTGCACGGGCCCCGGCCCGTGGACGCACACCGGCACCGGGCTCGCGCCCGACCTCGACCGGCGGCTCGCCGAGCTGCTCTCGACCGCGCGCGCCGCGGGCCGCCCGACCGTCCTGTGGCGCGACGCTCCCGCGTCGGCCGCCCCGGGGCTGTCCCGCTTCCCCTGGGACGCCGTCATCGACGGCGACACCGGCGTGCAGCCGGCCCGGCTGGACCCGGCGAGCACGGAGCGGGCGGACCTGCGGGAGATCTTCACCTCCCGGGCCACCCGGGTCCGGCTGTCGCAGCTCGCCCGGATCGCCGGCGCCGTCGACCCGCTGGACGGCCGGCGTGTCGCCGTGCTCGCCGACCCGCGCGACGGCGAGGAGATCTCCCGGCTCATCGGGCAGGTGCTGGCGCAGCTCCACCGGCCGGCCGAGGTGCTGGTCCCCACGCCCGGCACGGAGCTGGCGGAACTCACCGCCGGCGGTGTCACCGTACGGGCCTCCGGCGACGGGCCGAGCACGCCCTGGGTCGCCGACTGGACCGACCTCGGCGAGGAGCGCGAGGCGGCCCACCTTCTCGACCTGATGTGCGCCCAGGAGTGCTCCGGCGCCGACGCGGTGGGCTACAGCGCCGACGGCGCGGGGTTCGTGCCGCACGTCAACGGGTTCCGGCCCGCACTCGTCCGCAAGTCACTGTGGCGCGCCCCGGAGGGCGCGGCTCGGCTGTTCACGATCCGCCAGGAGGACGCACGATGACGGCGCCGCGCACGATTCGCGCGATGGTCTACGGGGACGTGGACCTCAATCTCATCGACGGCTCCGCGGTCTGGGCGCAGTCGATGGTGCAGGCCCTGTCGCTGGCGGGGTGCGAGGTCCGGCTGGTCCTCAAGGCGCCGGTGCGCACCGGGCGGCTGGTCGACCCGCTCGCGGCGCTGCCGGGTGTCACCGTCGTGACGACCGACCGGGTGCTGTCCCCCGTCCAGGCCTCGCGGAAGCTGCGTGCCCTGGACGAGGAGCAGCCCTGCGACCTGCTGGTGCTGCGCGGCCGCCGGGCCGTCACGCAGATCGTGGCGGACGGCGAATTCGACGGGAGGATCTGGGCGTACCTGACCGACATCCCGCAGTCGGCGGCGGAGATGACCGCCGAAGCCGCCCAGGACCTGGCCCGGATCGCCGAGGCCTCGCAGCAGTTGCTGTGCCAGACCGAGGAACTGCGCTGCTTCATCGAGGCGTGGGTGCCCGAGGCCTGCGGCAAGTGCGTGCTCTACCCGCCGAGCGTGCCGCTGCCCGACTTCGACGTCCAGGAGCACCAGGCGGCGGGGGAACCCGTACGCATGGTCTACACGGGCAAGTTCGCGCCGCGCTGGAACACCCTGGAGATGACGGAACTGCCGCGCACGCTCGCCGCGCGCGGTGTGCGGGCCGAGCTCCACACGGTGGGCGACAAGATCCACGAGGACCCGCTGCACCCGGAGTTCCACGACCGCATGGAGCGCGCGCTCGGCACCACCTCGGGTGTGGTGCACCACGGCGGCATGCCCCGCCAGGAGGCGATGCGGATCGCGGCGGGCTGCGACGTGGGGCTCGGCTGGCGCCATCCGGATCTGGATGCGAGCCTCGAACTGTCCACGAAGGTGCTGGAGTTCGGCACCCTGGGGCTGCCGGTGGTGCTCAACCGCACGCCCGCGCACGAGGCGCTGCTCGGTGCCGACTACCCGCTCTTCGTCCCCGGCCGCGGGACCCTGGAGGACGCGGCGGAGGCGGTCGCCCTCGCCGCCGGCTCCAAGGAGGCCTACCGGCTGGCGGCAAAGCGCTGCCAGGAGGCCGCGGCGCACTTCTCGCTGGAACGGGCCGCCGAGCGGCTGCGCGGTCACCTCGACCGGGCCTTCCCCCCGGAGCCGGAGGGACTCGTGAAGCGCAGCCGGCCGCTGCGCGTGGTGGTGGCCAGCCACGACCTGAAGTTCTTCACCCGGCTGCTCGACCACATCCAGGCACTGCCCGGGGTCGAGGTGCGCATCGACGCGTGGCCCGCGCTGGCCAAGCACGATGTGGCGGTCAGCCGTGAACTGGCCGCCTGGGCCGATGTGGTGGTCGTGGAATGGTGCGGCCCGGCGGCCATCTGGTACAGCCACAACAAGCGGCGCGGCTCCCGGCTGGTGGTCCGGCTGCACCGCTTCGAGCTGTACGCGGGCTACCCCGACAAGGTCGACATCGACGCCGTCGACCGGATCGTCTGCGTCAGCCCGCACTACAGCGACCTGACCCGCGAGCGCACCGGCTGGCCGGCCGACAAGATCGTGACGATCCCCAACTGGGTCGACGACCGCCAGCTCGACCGCCCCAAGTCCGCCGACGCCCGCTACCGCCTGGGCATGATCGGCATCGCCCCCGCCCGCAAGCGGCTGGACCTGGGGCTGGACGTGCTGGAGGCGCTGCGCGCGCGGGACCCGCGCTGGCAGCTGTCGGTGAAGTCCAAGATGCCGTGGGACTACTGGTGGATCTGGAACAAGCCGGAGGAGCGCACGCACTACGACGCGATCCTGCGCCGGGTCCAGTCCGCTCCGCTGCTGGAGGACGCGGTCGTCTTCGACAGCTTCGGCGCCGACGTGGCCAGTTGGCTGCGGCGGATCGGCTTCGTGCTCTCCACGAGCGACGACGAGAGCTTCCACCTGGCCCCGGCCGAGGGAATGGCCTCCGGCGCCGTTCCGGCGCTGCTGCCCTGGCCGGGCGCGGACACGATCTACGACCGCCGGTGGATCCATGAATCCCCCGAGGCGATGGCGGACGCGATCCACACCCTGGCCGAGGACGGCTGGGCGGCCGAGGCCGGGCATGCGCGCGGCTGGCTCCGGGAGTCCTTCGGCCTGGACAAGGTCCGTGCCGCGTGGACCGAGTTGCTCACCGGCTCCGCGGCACGTTGAGCGGCCGGGCCGCGGGGCGGGCGATCGCCCGTCCCGCGGTCGGCCCGCGGTCGGCCCGTGGTCGTCCCGTGGTCGTCCCGTGGTCGTCCCGTACGGCAGGGGACACCCCACGCCTGACATGTCCGCCATGGACTTTCCATCCGTCACCTGTCAAAGGTGACCTGTTACGATCCGCCGCATGAGCCTTCGCCATGCCGTCCTCGGGCTGCTCGCCGAGCGCCCGGCCAGCGGGTACGACCTGCTCGGAAGGTTCCAGACGTCCCTGGTCAACGTCTGGCCCGCGACCCAGAGCCAGCTGTACACCGAGCTGAACCGGCTCGCCGACGCCGGGCTGGTCGCCGTCAGCGCCGAGGGCCCGCGTGGCCGCAAGGAGTACACCCTCACCGACGAGGGCCGCCGGGAACTGCTGCACTGGCTCGTCGAGGTGGAACCGCAGCGCGTCCGCCGCAGCGACGGACTGCTGCGCGTGTTCTTCCTCAACCAGGTCGCCCCGGAGCAGGCCAGGACCTACATGGAGCGCGAGGGTACGACCGCGGTCGAGTACCACCAGGAGCTGGCCGAACTGGAACGCTCCGTCGACTGGGACGAGGGCGACCTCTCCTTCTACGGCCGGCTCGCCCTGGAATGGGGACTGCGCTTCACCCGCATGCAGGAGGAGTGGGCCCAATGGGCGTCCGAACGTATCGCCGAGCGCACGACCGAACGGCCGCCACAGCCGTAACATGGCGCCCCGGGCGGTCTATTGGAGGTGCACATGACCACGGATGAGGCGCCGTACGACATCCTCGTCGTCGGCGGTTCCGGAGTGGACACGGTGGTGCGGGTCGACAGCCTGCCCGTGCCGGCCGCGGACTCCCTCGGTGTGCCGCCGATCCTGGAGTGGCCGGGGCAGACCGGTGGCAATGTGGCGCTCGGCTGCCGCGCGCTCGGGATGACGGTGAAGTTCCTCGACTTCACCGGCGACGACTGGCTCGGCGGCCTGGTCCGCGAGCGCCTCACCAAGGGCGACGTGGACTTCGAGGCACTGATCTCCCCGGCAGGCACCCGCCGGGCGGTGAACCTGGTGGACACCACCGGGCGCCGCATGTCCTTCTACGACGGCCGTGACCCCGCGGACCTGCGGATGCCCCGCGACTTCTACCTCCCGCACCTGCGACGCGCCCGGCACGTGCATCTGTCGATCTCGCACTTCACCCGCTTCCTGTACGACGACATCGAGGAGCTGGGCCTGCCCGTCTCCACCGATCTGCACGACTGGGACGGACTCTCCGGGCACCAGCGGGAGTTCGCCCGCCGCTCCGACCTGGTGTTCCTCAGCGCGGCGGGCTCGGGCGAGCGCATCGCGGACGTCATGCGCGGCATCCTGCGCGACGGTCGCGCCACGGCGGTCGTCGCCACCGCCGGCGCCGGGGGCGCCTACCTCCTGGCACGCGACGGCGGACGGACCCCGCGGCACATCCCCGCCGTGCCTCCGCCCGGCCCCGTCAGGGACTCCAACGGCGCCGGCGACGCCTTCGTCTGCGGCTTCCTGTACGGCAGGGCGCGCGGCCTGGACTTCGCCGAGAGTGCCCGGCTCGGCGCGGTCGCCGGCGCGCACGCCTGCGCCACGGAGGGCAATGCCGCCCTCGTCGACGCGGAGACCCTGGACGCTCAGGTCTCCCGTTCCGGTATGTAGTCCGCCTCCTCCAGACCGAAGGTCCAGGCGACGCCCTCCCGCGCGGTCCGCGTCCGCGGCGGCACCCGCAGCCAGTACGTGCGGTGGGTGCCGTCCGGCTCCGGCGTGGAGTTGACGACCTCGACCATCACGAGCGGTTCGTCCCCCGCCAGTTCGATCCGCCACAGCACACCGGCCGCGTCGCGCTGCACCGGCTGCGCCCCGGACTCCTCCAAGTAGCGGTCGTAGCCGTAGAACTCCAGCATCACCCGGCGCAGCTCCGCGTTCTCCTCCTCGCGTATCCGGGCCGGGGTCAGTTCCGACAGCCCGTCGAGGAACGCGGCCGGCACCGGCATGCCGCGCCAAGCGTGCAGGGCGAAGCCGTCGGGGAAGGCGAGCGCGGGGCCGTCGCCCCGGTCGAGGCGGCCGGCCTCGTCCCGGTGCAGCTCCAGGGGGCGTTCGGCGACGACCGCGATCCGCTCGTACGGCCACCACCAGCCCGCGGACCGGGCGACCGCGGCCAGCCCCGCCAGGTCATCGGTGCCGTCCTGACCGTCGAACGCGGCGAGCCAGGCCGCGTCGTGCTGGCCGAGGACCGCGTCGAGCAGGGCCGAGCGGACCGCCCGCTCCCCGCCGGGCACGTCCGCGGCGGACTCGGCCACCCCGGTCCGTATCCGCTCGGCGAGCAGCACGGTGCCGTCCCACAACGGGGCCCCGGTCACGGCCCAGTGGGCCGCCCATCCGGCCGGGCCCATCCGCTCGGCGACCCGCTCCCGTGCCGCCGCCCACGGCAGGGTGCGCACCCGCTCGCGGACGCTCGGGCCCGCGGACCCCTCCCGCGTCAGGCCGGCCGCGAGGGCCACGCCCTCCCGGGGCGAACCGGCCCACACGATGCGCTCCGGCACGGGCAGACCCGCCAGCCGGTAGGCCTGCCGCACCCCCTCCTCGGCCACCGCGCGGTCGGCCGGGCCCGTCTCCGCGGCGACCTCCCGCCACACCGCGGCCGTCTCCATCGGGGTCGCCGCCGCCCCGGTCGCCGCTTCCACCGCCACTGCCCCCGCTGCCCCTGCTGCCCCTGCCACCGTCATCGCTCCCGCTCCCCGGTCCTTCTCAGTCCGCCACGACGCGCACCGCGCCGGGCACGTACTCGCGCTGCCGCACCACCCGGTACCAGCCCTTCGGCAGGGGTATGGCCGCGTGCTCCTCGTGCACCACCCGTCCCCCGTCGGGGAGATGGAGGTACGCGACACCGAACGGCCCCGCCTCGCGCACCAGCGTGCCCGGCCCGACGACCGCGTGGGCGTGGCCGGTCACCTCGCCGAGCGCCAGCACGAGCCTGCCCCGCCCGTCCCTCGGCTGCCGCGGCAGCCGGTCCGTGCCCGGTGGCACGGCGGCCTCCGCGACGGGCACGATCAGGACGTCCCCCTGCCGGTACATGCGTGTCTCCCTTCGCCGTCGGCGCGCCTCGCCGACCCGATGTCCACGACGCTACGCGGGGGGTCCGACAACGGCCCCGCGCGGCTTCGCCGTCCACAGCCCGCGCGTACCGCTGTCGGAGGGGCTTGGTACAACTCTTCGCGAGCGCAGAGCACCGGCCCGTCACGTCAGGAGACCAGCGACATGTCCCACGTCGAACACCTGCAGGAACTGCACGGCCTGCCGGCCTTCGCATTCCCCGGACCCGACGCCCGGCGGGAACTGCCGGAGGCCGGGGCCGTGGCCTGGCGGCTGGCCGTCGACCCCTACCGCAACAACGCCCCGGAGACGTTCGAGGCGTTGTGGGACCGGTTCCTCGACACGGTGGACACGGCGTCGGTCCGCGCCCTCGTGATCGGCCAGTGGGGCGAGCCCTACGACAACGACTCCGGGGTCGTCGTGCAGCGGCTCGTCGACGCCCGGGACCGGCTGACCGCCCTGCAGGCCGTGTTCATCGGCGACCTGGAGATGGAGGAGGCCGAGATCTCCTGGATCGAGCAGTCCGACGTCACCCCGGTCCTCGACGCCTATCCGCTGCTGGAGGAGTTCGGCGTCCGCGGCGGCACGGGCCTGCGCTTCCCCGCGGTCAGCCACAAGCGCCTGCGCACGCTCTGCTTCGAGGCCGGCGGCCTGCCCGGCGAGGTGGTGCGCGGTGTCGCGGCGAGCGAACTGCCCTCGCTGGAGTACCTGGAGCTGTGGCTCGGCGTCGACGAGTACGGCGGCGACGCGACGGTCGCGGACCTCGCCCCGGTCCTCTCCGGGGGCCGCCTGCCGGCGCTGCGCCACCTCGGTCTGCGCAACAGCGAGATACAGGACGAGATCGCCGCCGCCGTCGCCTCCGCACCGGTCGTGGCCCAGCTCAAGTCGCTGGACCTGTCGCTGGGCGTGCTCACTGACGAGGGCGTCGCCGCCCTCCTGGCCGGTCAGCCTCTCACCCATCTGTCCTGGCTGGACCTGCACCACAACTTCGTGAGCGACCCGGTCGCCGAACGGGTGCGCGCGGCTCTGGAGCCCTCCGGCGTCGAGGTCGACCTGTCCGAGCCCGGTGACGAGGACGAGGACGAGGACGGCTCCGTCTTCCGCTACACCGCCGTGGCGGAGTGAGGCGGCCATGACCTTCGCCGAACACCTTCGGACCCTGCACGGGCTGCCCGTGCACACCCTGACCGGGACCGACGCGGCCGGTCTGCCAGCGGCCGGCGACGTGGCCTGGCGGCTGGACTGCTTCGCGGCCGACGAGATGCCCTTCGACGAACTGTGGCGGGGCTTCACGCAGGCCGTCGACACCCGGCAGGTGCGCGCCCTCGTCCTCGGCCCGTGGTGGGACGACGAGTACGCCGAACTGCGCCCGGCCCTGGAGCTGATACTGGCCGACGCGGCGCGCTTCCCCGCCCTGCGCGCCCTGTTCCTCGCCGACGTCACCGGCGAGGAGTGCGAGATCTCCTGGCTGCAGATGACGGACGTCACGCCGGTCCTGGAACGCTTCCCGCTGCTGGAGGAGCTGGGTGTGCGCGGCGGGGACCCGAACGGCGTGGGCGAGGAGGCCCTGACCCTGCGCCCGGTGCTGCACGAGGCGCTGCGCGTGCTGCGCTTCGAGTCCGGCGGACTGCCGGGGCAGGTCGTCCGGGCCGTCGGCGCCAGTGAACTGCCCGCCCTGGAGCGCCTGGAGCTGTGGCTCGGGGTGTCGAACTACGGCGGCGACGCGACGGTCGCCGACCTGGCGCCGCTGCTGGCGGGCGGTCGGTATCCGGCGCTGCGTCACCTCGGTCTCCAGGACAGCGAGTTGCAGGACGAGATCGCCGCCGCCGTGGCGTCGGCGCCGGTGGTGGCGCAGCTGGAGTCGCTGAGCCTGTCCATGGGCACCCTCACCGACACGGGCGCCGAGGCACTGCTGAACGGGCAGCCCCTCACCCACCTCAAGCGGCTCGACCTGCACCACCACTTCCTGAGCCAGGCCGTTGCCGAGCGGGTGCGCGCCGCCTTCGGGGCCACGGGGACCGAGGTCGACCTCTCCGAGGCCCAGACGGCGCGCCGGTGGCGGGACGAGGAGTGGCGCTATGTCGCCGTCTCCGAATGAGCCCGCACGGAGCGGGCCGGCCGCGGAGGCGGTCCGCTTCGCCGTCGTCGGCAATCCCGAGAACCGCCGCACGTCGCTCTTCGCCGATGCCGTACGCGCCGCGGGACACCCCGCACCGCGGGTGCTGGCCTGGCGCGAGGTGCTGGACGGCGGGTACGGGTTCGAGCCGGGCGAGTTCGTGCGGATCGACTCCCCCGGCGAGAACGCCGACGTGGACCGTCTGCTGCGCGGCGCCGGCGACCCGGCCCGGGTCGAGGGCTCCGCGCGGTGGTACCGCCGCTTCACCGCGGCGGTCCGGGAGGTCGCGGACGCGGCGCGCCGGGCCGGCGCGGTGCCGTCCGCGGACCCGGAGGACGTCGCCGTCATGTTCGACAAGCGGCGCTGCCACGCCCGCCTCGCCGCCGTGGGGGTCCCGGTGCCGCCCGCCCTGACCGGCCCGGTCGGCGGCTGGGAGGACCTGCGGGACGGCTTGCGGGAGGCGGGGGTCCGGCGGGCCTTCGTCAAGGCCGCGCACGGCTCGTCCGCCTCCGGAGTCGTGGCGCTCGCCGTCGCCGGCCCCGGCCGGGTCCGGGCCACCACCTCGGTGGAGACCACCGACGACGGGCGGCTGTTCAACTCCCTGCGGGTGCGGCACTACACGACTGAGCCGCAGGTCGCCGCCCTGGTCGACGCCCTGGCCCCCGACGGCCTGCACGTCGAGCGCTGGCTGCCGAAGGCCTCCCTCGGCGGCCGCGCGGCCGACCTGCGCGTGGTGGTCGTCGCGGGCCGGGCCACGCATGCCGTCGTCCGCACGAGCCGGCACCCGATGACCAACCTTCACCTCGGCGGGACCCGCGGTGACCTCGGCGCCGCCCGTGCGGCCATCCGGGCCGCCGGAGGCGCCCTGGACGACGCGCTGCGCCTCGCCGAGCGCGCGGCGGCCTGTTTCCCGGGCACCCTCTGCGTCGGCGTCGACGTCCTGCCCGCGACGGGCTGGCGGCGTTTCGCCGTCGGCGAGGTCAACGCCTTCGGGGACCTGCTGCCGCGGCTGACCGGACTGCCCGGCAGCGCAGCCGAGGGCCTGGACACCTACGCCGCGCAGGTCGCCGCCGTACCGGCCGTGATGGAGCGCGAGCGAGCACGACGCAAGGAGCGAGACCGTGAGAACCCGGCCGGCACCGCCGAAGCCTGACATGAACGAGGTCGTGGGCAGCCACGACATCCTGCTGGTCACCCTCGACACCCTCCGCTACGACGTGGCCGAGGAGTTGGCCGCGGCCGGCCGTATCCCGCACCTGGCCCGCCATCTGCCCGGTGGCCGGTGGGAGCGCCGGCACGCGCCCGGCAGCTTCACCTACGCCTCCCACCAGGCGATGTTCGCGGGCTTCCTGCCCACGCCCGCCGAGCCGGGCCCGCACCCGCGGCTGTTCGCCGCGCGGTTCGCGGGCAGCGAGAGCACCGCGGACGGCACCTTCGTGTACGACACGCCCGACCTCGTGTCCGGGCTGGCCGCGGCCGGGTACCGGACGGTGTGCGTCGGCGGGGTGGGCTTCTTCAACAAGCAGGGACCGCTGGGCTCGGTGCTGCCCGGCATGTTCCAGGAGAGCCACTGGGAGCCGGAGTTCGGGGTGCCCTCCCCCACCTCCTTCGAGGCGCAGGTGGCCCGCGTGGAGAAGGTGGTGGCCGGGCTGCCGCGCGAGCAGCGGCTCTTCCTGTTCGTGAACGTCTCGGCGCTGCACCAGCCCAACTGGTTCCATCTGCCCGGCGCCACCCGCGAGTCCGGCGACACCCGTGCCTCGCACGCGGCGGCGCTGGAGTACGTCGACCGGCACATCGAGCGGCTGTTCACCGCCGCCGCGAGCCGCGGGCGCTGCTTCGCGGTCGTCTGCTCCGACCACGGCACGGCCTACGGGGAGGACGGGCACACCGGCCACCGCATCGGCCACGAGGTCGTCTGGACCGTGCCCTATGCCCACTTCTTCCTCGACGAGGCCCGATGACCCGCACCGACACGACCGTCCCCGAGGCAGCGGCGGCGACAGCGCCCGCGCCCGAGCGTCCGTACCAGCACTACGTCTACGCGTACCCGCACAAGACGGCCTACCGTCCGCTGCCCCGCGGGAGCGCCCGGCTGCGCGAGCTGTGGGCGGACGAGCCCAAGGACGCGCTCTCCCTCTACTTCCACATCCCCTTCTGCGAAGTGCGCTGCGGCTTCTGCAACCTCTTCACCCGGATCGGCGCCCCGGACGGCCTGACCACGGCCTACCTGGACGCCATGGAACGCCAGGCGCGGGCCGTCCGCGAGGCGCTGGGCGACGGGGCGCGGTTCGCCAACGCGGCCTTCGGCGGCGGCACTCCGACCTTCCTGGAGGCCGCCGAGCTGGAGCGGCTGTGCGACCTGGCGGAACGCGTCCTGGGCGCCGACCTGACGGCGGTGCCGCTGTCCGTCGAGGCCTCGCCCGCCACGGCGACCGCGGACCGGCTCTCCGTGCTGGCCGCGCGCGGCACGACGCGGCTGAGCCTGGGCGTGCAGAGCTTCGACGACGCCGAGGCGCGCGCCGCCGTGCGCCCGCAGCGCCGCGCCGACGTCGAGGCGGCCCTCGGCCGCGTCCGGGACGCCGGCATACCGGTCCTGAACGTCGATCTGATCTACGGCATCGAGGGCCAGACCGAGGTGTCCTGGCAGCGGTCCCTCGACACGGCCCTCGCCTGGGAGCCGGAGGAGCTCTACCTCTACCCGCTGTACGTACGCCCGTTGACCGGTCTCGGCCGGCTGGCGGGCGAGGCCTCGACGGACCGCGACACCGCGTGGGACGAGCAGCGCCTGCGCCTGTACCGCCACGGGCGCGACCACCTCCTCGCGCACGGCTACGAGCAGGTGTCGATGCGCATGTTCCGCCGGTCCGGCGCGCCCGCGGACGGCGGCGGGGACTACGCCTGCCAGACCGACGGCATGGTGGGCCTGGGCTGCGGCGCCCGTTCGTACACCTCGGCGCTGCACTACTCCTTCGACTACGCCGTCGGCATGCAGGAGATACGCAGGATCGTCGACGACTACACCGCCCGCCCCCAGGAGGACTTCGCGGACGCCGACTTCGGCTGGGCGATGGACGCCGAGGAGAGCCGTCGCCGCCACCTCCTGCAGTCGCTGCTGCAGGCCGAGGGCCTGCGTGCTGCCGACTACCGGGCCCGTTTCGGCACGGTGCCCGGCGAGGACTTCGCCGCCGAGCTGGAGCGCTTCGCCGATCGCGGCTGGCTGGACCCCGCCGCGGGGCCGGGGCTGCTGCGGCTGTCCCCGGAGGGCCTGGCGCACTCCGACGCGATCGGCCCGGCACTGTTCTCCGCCGCGGTGCGCTCCCGCATGGCCGCGTACGAACTGAAGTGAGGGCGCCTGCCATGGATCTGACGGTTCTCTACCGGGGCCCGCTCGCCTCGTGCGACTACGACTGCCCGTACTGCCCCTTCGCCAAGCGCCGGGACAGCCGCGCCGAGCTGGCCGCCGACCGGGCCGCGCTGGAACGCTTCGCGGGCTGGGCGGCTGCGCAGCACGGCGACCGCCTGTCGCTGCTGTTCACGCCGTGGGGCGAGGGCCTGGTGCGCTCCTGGTACCGGCGCACCCTGGCGGAGCTGAGCCGGCTGCCGCACATCGGCCGGGTGGCGATCCAGACCAATCTGAGCTGCCGCACGGACTGGCTGGACGCCGCCGACCTGTCCACGCTCGCCCTGTGGTGCACGTTCCACCCCGGGCAGACGCCCTACGACCGCTTCCTCGGCAAGACCCGCGAACTGGCGGACCGGGGCGCCCGTTTCAGCGTGGGGGTGGTGGGCCTGCCGGACCATCTGGAGGCAGCCCGCCGGCTGCGGGCGGACCTCCCGGACCATGTCTACCTGTGGATCAACGCCGCCGAGGGACACACCTACGCCGACGCCGAGGCGGACGAGTGGACCGCCCTCGACCCGCTCTTCCCCTGGAGCCGCCACCCGCACAGCAGCGCGGGCCTGCCCTGCCGCACGGGCGAGTCGGTGGTCTCCGTGGACGGCGAGGGCACGGTCCGCCGCTGCCACTTCGTCAGGGCCGAGCTGGGCAACCTCTACGACGGCTCCTACCGGGCCGCTCTGGGGCCGCGCGCCTGCCCGCTGGCGGTGTGCGACTGCCACATCGGCTATGTCCACCTGGAGACGCTGCCGCTGTACGACGTGTTCGCGGGCGGGGTCCTGGAGCGGATACCCGCCGCGTCGCCCCGGCCGGTCCACGCGGTCGCGCGGCCCGTGCCCGGCGCCTGAACCCCGGACGCGGGCCGTGGGCACCGGGCGGCGGCGGGTGGGCCCGTCAGGGCTTGTGGCCGACACCGCCCCAGAATGCGATCCGCGTGTGCTCGCCGGTCTCGGGCAGCGGGGTGTCGGGCCGCCAGCTCGGGACCTGCACCAGGCCCGGCTCGACCAGCGGGAACCCGTCGAAGAAGGGCTCGATCTGCTCCCTGCCGCGCAGCGTGAGCGTGGAGGTGGCGTTCTTGTAGGCCTCGCCCGCGTCGGCGTCCACGTCCCGGTGGAAGTCGGTGGTCGCATGGGACAGGATCAGCCGGCTGCCGCTCGGCAGGTTCTTGCCGAGGGTGTGCACGATGCCCATGGGGTCCTCGTCGTCGCGCACGAAGTGCAGGAGGGCGACGAGCATCAGCGCCACGGGCTCGTCGAAGTCGATGAGTTCGCGCAGCGTGGTGTGCTCGAGGATCGAGTCGGGGTCGCGGACGTCGGCGAGGAAGAAGCCCGCGTTGCCGGTGTTGGTGAGCCGGGCACCGGCGTGGGCGGCCACGATCGGGTCGTTGTCGACATAGGCGACGCGCGCGTCGGGGACGACGGTCCGGGCGACCTCGTGGGTGTTGGGCGAGGTGGGGATCCCGGTGCCGATGTCGATGAACTGCCGGATGCCCTGCGCGGCGGAGTGGCGTACGGCGCGCCGCATGAAGTCCCGGTTGGCGCGGGCGCTGGGGCGCGCGTCGGGGGTCATGCGGATGACCATCTCGGCGGCTTCGCGGTCGGCCTCGTAGTTGTCCTTGCCTCCGAGGTAGTAGTCGTACATCCGCGCAGGGTGGGGCCTGCTGGTGTCGATCTCGTCCGCGGAGAAGCCCTTGTCGGTCAACGCCGTGCTCCGTTCGGAATCCTCTGGTCCGGGTGGATCCAGGTCGGTGCGGTGGGGTGCCGCAGGTGAGGCGGCCGCGCGGGGCGGCGAGGGACCGCCCGGCCCGCTCCGGCGCTCCGTGTGCATGACATCATCCCCCGGCCGGTGCCGGTGGGGCAGGTGGTTTCCGGACGGGCATACGTCGACGGGGCCGGGGACGGGGCCGGGTTGTCCTGGTGCGGCCGCACGTCATGTCTCCCGGAGGATGTCGCGGAGGATCTCCTCGGTCCGCTGGGCCGGCGCGGCCTGGGCGCACATCCGGTCCAGCGCCTCGAGGAAGGACGAGACGTCGTCGCGGTCGTCGAAGTAGACGGAGCCGACCAGGTTCTCGGAGTAGACGACGTCCGGCAGTTCGTCGGTCTGGAAGCGGAAGATGTGGAACGGCCCGTACATGGCGGGGTGCGGGCCGTCGGAGAACCGCATGACCTGCAACCGTACGTTCGGCAGCGAGCAGCTGTCGACGAGCCGGGAGATCTGTGCCCGCATCAGTTCCGGGCCGCCGATGGGTCTGCGCAGCACCGTCTCGTCGATGACGATCCACACCAGGGGCGCGTCCGGGCGGGAGAGCAGGGCCTGCCGCTCCAGGCGCACCGCGACGACCCGCTCGACCTCCTCCGCGGAGGCGCGCGGGCGGCCGGCGCGCAGCACTTCACGCGCGTAGTCCTCGGTCTGCAGGAGCCCGGGGATGTAGTGCGGTTCGTAGGCGCGGATGACGCTGGCCTCGCCCTCGATGCTGACGAAGGCGCTGAACCAGTCGGGCAGCACGTCGCGGTAACGGTGCCACCAGCCGGGGCGGTTGGCCTCGCGGGCGAGGGAGACAAAGGCCTCGACCTCTGCCGGGTCGACGACCCCGTAGGTGTGCAGCAGTTTCTCGACGTACGGGATCTTCAGGCCGACTTCGGCCTTCTCCATGCGCCGGATGGTGGCATGCGTGACGTCCAGCGCCCGGCCCGCGTCCTCGAAGCTCAGCCCGGCCTTCTCGCGGAGGTCCTGCAACCGCTTCCCGAGCACCACCCGCAGGACGGTGGGAGCACCGGCCGCCCGTGCGTCCGTCACGACCACTTCCCCAACTCCCCTCAACGGAGAGCAGTGTGTCATGCCGTCATCGGAATCGAACAGTGCGCGAGGGCCGTTCTGCAAATTACAGATCGCATCTTGCCAACAGTTCGAACGAAACCGCATAGTACTGACGTGGCCCCCTCACCAGACGCTCTGCGGTTAGAGCGCCGTGGCGACCTCGACGCCCGTCGCTGTCACGACCTGTTCCGTTTGCCCGCCCACGGGTCCTCGGTCGCCGCGGCACGCCATCGCGTGCGGGCGCGGCTGCGGGAGTGGGAGGCGGACGAAGGTCTGCGCGACGACGCCGAGATGATCGTCTCCGAGCTCTTCACCAACGCCGTACGGCACACCGGCAGCGAGTACATCGCGTGCGCGCTGTGGTTCGACGGCGAGCGACTGCGTCTTGAGGTCACCGACCAGGGGCGCGCGCCGACGGCGCCCCGGCCGCGTGCGGCGGGGGTGGACGAGGAGGGCGGCCGCGGGCTGCTGCTCGTGGGCGCGCTGTCGCAGGCGTGGGGGGTCCGGCCCTCCGACGACGGCCTGGGCCGTGTCGTCTGGGCCGAACTGGTCGCCGGCACGAGCGCCGTGTGACCACACCCCCGCTGTGAGCACACGGCCCGAACGGGAACTACAGCGGCAGCAGGTCGGGGCGCTTGGGCTCCACGTGGTCGCCCGAGGACTCGCCGCGCAGCCGCCGCCCGATCCACGGCACGAGGTACTCCCGCGCCCACTGGATGTTGTCCCGGCGGATCTCCGCGGGCGCGCGGAACGGCTCCGGCGGCCAGGGCTGGTCCGGGTCGGCCGGCACGTCGAGCCCCAGTACCTGCCCGGCGCGCAGCGCGACCCGGGTGTGGCCCTCCGCCGACAGGTGCAGCCGGTCGGAGCCCCAGGCCCGGCGGTCCTGCACCGAGCGCAGCGACCACAGGTCCAGCACAGGGCTGTCGTGGCGGTCGGCGATGGCCCGCACGTGGGCCGTGTACGTGGCGATCTTGCCGCGCAGGTGGCGCAGCACGGGAACGCCTCGGGTGTCGAAGCCGGTGCAGAGCACGACGGTGCCGACGGCGTCCGTGAGGCGGGCGACCGCCGCCTCGTAGCGCTCGGCCACGTCGTCGGGGTCGCTGCCCGGCCGGAGGATGTCGTTGCCGCCCGCGCAGAAGGTCACCAGGTCCGGACGGAGTTCGATGGCCCGGGGCACCTGCTCGTCGACGATCTGGTCGAGGAGCCGGCCGCGCACCGCCAGGTTCGCGTACCGGAAGTCGTGCTCGGGGCGGCGATCGGAGAGGAGAACGGCGAGCCGGTCGGCCCAGCCGATGAAGTGTCCGTCCGGTCCGGGGTCGCCCACACCTTCCGTGAAGCTGTCCCCTACGGCTGCGTACGACCCGATCGCGCCACTGCTGTCTGTTGTCGAATCGTCTGCCACGTCAGCAGATCATCCACCTCCCGAAACGGGCTACGCCACCGTAACCAGGGCCTGACGCGGGGTGATTCATCCCACCCGCTCAAATGCGCCGCGGGCGGAATACGGCGGGCCCCCGAGCTGTCCGGTGGTCCTCCCGCGACCGGGTGGCCGTGCCCGGACATCACATACCGCTCGGTACGTCAACGGAACCCGTGTGTCGTAGGGTCAGCAGTGGTCCGGCCGCCGGTGACCAGCACCGCCCGGCCCGCGAGCAAAGGAGCGCCGGTGACCCAGCAGACGCCGCAGACCGCCTCGTCGGAGCCCGAGCTGACCGGGGTGCGCAACTTCCGTGATGTCGGCGGGCTCCCGACGACCGACGGCCGCCGGGTACGGCACGGACGGCTCTTCCGCAGCGGGCACCTGTCGCACACCACCGAGCAGGACGCCGCCTTCCTCGCCTCCCTCGGCCTGCACACGGTCTTCGACTTCCGGAACGCCTCCGACATCAAGCTGGAGGGTCCCGACGTCGACCTGCCGGGCGTGCGCAACGTGAACATGCCGCTCAGCGACCCCGCCCACGGCGCCGAGTTCTGGACCACCGTCCGCGAGGGCGACATCGAGGCGCTGCGCGCCACTCTCGGCGACGGCCGGGCCGCCGCCCGCATGCTGGAGGCCTACCACCGGATCGTGCTGGACCGCACCGCGGAGCACAGCCGCATGCTGGAGCTGCTGACCGAGGAGGAGTCGGTGCCCGCGCTGCTGCACTGCGCGGCGGGCAAGGACCGCGCGGGCACCTCGATCGCGGTGATCCTGCTGGCCCTGGGCGTCGAGCGGGAGGCGATCGTCGCGGACTACCTCAAGAGCAACGAGGCGCACCGCCGCTACCGCGTGCAGCGCGGCGAGCACGCCGAGCCGGCCGGCACCCCGGAGGTCATGGAGCTGCTGAGCCCGCTCTTCGACGCCCGCCGGGAGTACCTGGAGGCCGCCTTCGACACGATCGAGGAGCACTGGGGGTCGGTCGACCGGTACCTGGAGGACGGGCTCGGCCTCACCCCGGAGCGCCGTGAGCGGCTGCGCTCGCTGCTCCTGGAGAACGGGGCCGCGGACCCGGCGTGAACCGGCCCGCCGGGGCCTACTTGGCCCCGGCCAGGTGGAAGATCAGGAAGAAGAACGCGGCGATGATGTGCACCCCCACCAGGTAGATGAAGGCACGGACCTTGAAGCCCATCGGGGCCTTTTCGGAACCGGGGGTCTTGACGGACACGGGAAGTCCTCTCATCGGACGGGTCAGGGGGTGCCGTGCGGTCGCGGTGCCCGGCCGTTGCCCAGGCAGAGGTCCGCGACGGGGCTGCGCAGCAGCGTGTGGACGAAGAGCAGGTCCACACCGCCGGGCGAGGCGGCCGCGATGCGGTGCGGGGTCATGGAGTCGAAGTGGGCGCTGTCGCCGGGTGCGAGCCGGTCCACGGCCTCGCCGAGGGTGAGCCGCAGCTCGCCCTTCAGCACGTACAGCCATTCCTCCCCGGGGTGCACCCTCACCAGCCCGTCCTGGGGGCCCGGCGGGACGTGCAGGCGCAGGGCCTGCATCGCGCGTCCCGGGTTCCCGGTCGGCCAGTACGTCCAGCCGCCGGCGTCGGCGGGCTCCACGGTCCCGGCGCGCACGACGGGGTCGCGCTCGGGGGCGGTCTCGCCGAGCAGCTCGGAGACCGAGGTGCCGTAGGTGCGGGCGAGGGCGAGCAGCATGGGGAGCGACGGCTGCCGCTGTCCGGTCTCCAGCCGCGACAGGTGCGCCGGCGAGAGCCCGGCGCGGGCGGCGGCGGCTTCGAGGGTCAGGCCGCCGCGGCGGCGCAGGTCCCGCAGGCGGGGTGCGACATCCGGCAGGGGCTCGTCCTGCCCCGGTGTCGAGGTCATGCTTCAGGTATAGACACACTTCGCCCCGGAGGCAAAAAACTTGCCTCCGGGGCAAAAGTCCTCGGGCGGGCGGTCAGCGGTGCGCGACCGCCTGCTTCACCAGTGTCCTGCCGAACTCCCACATCAGGCCACCGCCGCCGTGTGCGTCGTCCATCACGGCGGTGAAGGCGGTCACGAACCGGTCCACCTCCTGCTCGCCGATGATCAGCGGCGGGATCAGTTTGATCACCTCCAGGTGGTCCCCGGAGACCTGGGTGAGGATGCGGTGCCGCTGCAGCAGCGGTACGACGACCATCTGCGCGAACAGCCCCTTGCGGGCCGCCTGCAGCATCGTCCAGCGACTGCGCAGGCCGAGCGATTTCGGGCGGCCGAACTCGATGCCGATCATCAGGCCGCGGCCGCGGACCTCGTGCAGCAGCTCGTAGCGGTCCACCAGCGCGGCCAGCCGCGTGCGCAGCAGGTCGCCGCTGGCCCGGGCGTTGGCCACGATCTGCTCGTCCTCCATCACGGACAGCGTCGCCAGGCCCGCCACCATCGCCTGCGCGTTGGAACCGAAGCTGGCGGAGTGCACCAGCACCCGGTCCATGGACGAGTAGACCTTCTTGAAGATCCAGTCCTTGCCGAGCGTGGCGCCGACCGGCACGTAGCCCCCGGAGAGCGCCTTGCTGACGCACACCAGGTCCGGTTCCACGCCCTCGTCGTGCTGGTAGGCGAAGAAGTCGCCGGTACGGCCGAGGCCGGTCTGCACCTCGTCCGCGATCAGCAGGGCCTTGTGCCGGCGCAGCAGGTCCTGCGCGGCCCGCAGGTAGCCCGGGGGCGCCGCGTGGACGCCCTTGCCCTGGATGGGCTCGACGATCAGCGCCGCCACGTCGCCGCGGGCCAGCTCCCGCTCCAGGGCCGCCAGGTCGCCCAGCGGCACCGCCGTGTCGGGCAGCAGCGGGGCGAAGCCGTCGCGGAAGCCGCCCTCGCCGTTGACGGACAGGGAGCCCGTGGTCAGGCCGTGGAAGGCGTGGTCGCAGTAGAGCACGCGCGGCCTGCCGGTGACGAAGCGGGCGAACTTCAGGGCCGTCTCCACCGCCTCCGTGCCGCTGTTGCCGAAAAACACCCGGTCCAGGTGCGGGGTGTACGACAGCAGCTTCTCGGCGAGCAGTCCGGGCAGCGGCTGGCAGTCGAAGCGCGTGAGGTCGGCGAGGCCCGCGTCCAGCACGTCGTGCAGGGCCTTGCGGACGACCGGGTGGTGGCGGCCGAGGCCCATGACCCCGAACCCGGCGAGCATGTCGAGGTAGTCCTGGCCCTCGTCGTCCCAGAAGTAGGCGCCCTCCGCCCGCTCGTAGACCCGGTCGAAGCCGATGGTGTGCAGCATCCGCGGCAGTTGGTGGTTGAGGTACCGGCCGTGCAGGTCGTAGCGCTCCGCGCCCCGCTCGGCCAGCAGCGTCGCCAGGTCGAAGCCCTTCGGCTCAGGATCGGGCGGTGTCATCGCTCGTGTACTCCTCGGTCCGTTGCTCCGTGTGCGCCCCGAGACGGGCGAGGGTCGCGCCGATGCGGCCCGCGATCTCCGCCGGGGTGAGCCCGATGTCGGCCAGCAGTTCACCGCGCTTGGCGTGGGCGAGGAACTGCTGCGGGATGCCGAAGTCCCGTACCGGCACATCGGTGTCGGCGTCCCGCAGTGCCTGGGCCACGGCCGAACCGACGCCGCCCGCACGGCCGTTGTCCTCCACGACGGCCACCATGCGGTGCTCCGCCGCCAGTCCCGGCAGGGCCGCGTCCAGCGGCTTGACCCAGCGGGGGTCGACGACGGTGACGCCGATGCCGCGCTCGCGCAGCAGGGCTGCCGCGGCCAGGCAGACGTGCCCCAGCGCGCCGACGGAGACCATGAGGACGTCGGGGCGCTCACCGCGGTGCAGGACGTCCATGCCGCCGGCCCGGTCGATGGCCGGCAGCGGCTCGCCGACCGTCTCCTTCGGGAAGCGGACGACCGTCGGCGCGTCGTCCACGTCGAGCGCCTCGCGCAACTGGGCGCGCAACTGGTCGGCGTCGCGCGGCGCGGCGATCCGCAGGCCGGGCACGACCTGGAGGATCGACATGTCCCACATGCCGTTGTGCGAGGCGCCGTCGTCGCCCGTCACACCGGCCCGGTCCAGGACGAAGGTGACCCCGCACTTGTGCAGCGCCACGTCCATCAGCACCTGGTCGAAGGCCCGGTTGAGGAACGTCGCGTAGACCGCGACCACCGGGTGCAGGCCGCCCGTGGCCAGACCGGCGGCCGAGACCGCCGCGTGCTGCTCGGCGATCCCCACGTCGTAGACCCGGCGCGGGAAGGCCTTGGCGAACTTGTCCAGGCCCACCGGCTGGAGCATCGCCGCGGTGATCGCCACGACGTCCTTGCGCTCGGCACCGATCTTCAGCATCTCGTCGCCGAAGACCGAGGTCCACTTCGGGCCGCTCGACGGGGTCAGCGGCTCGCAGGTCAACGGGTCCATGGCGCCCACCGCGTGGAAGCGGTCGGCCTCGTCGCGCTCGGCGAAGGCGTATCCGCGGCCCTTCTCGGTGAGGCAGTGCACCAGGACCGGCCCGCTGAAGCGCCGGGCCCGGCGCAGCGCGGACTCCACCGCCGCGACGTCGTGCCCGTCGATGGGGCCGACGTACTTCAGCCCCAGGTCCTCGAACATGCCCTGGGGCGCGAAGGCGTCCTTGAAGCCCTTCTTCGCCCCGTGCAGGGACTCGTACAGCGGCTTGCCGACGACCGGCGTCTGGTTGAGCACCTGCTTGCCCCAGGCGAGGAAGCGCTCGTAGCCGTCGGTGGTGCGCAGCGCGGCCAGGTGGTTGGCGAGGCCGCCGATGGTCGGCGCGTAGGAGCGCTCGTTGTCGTTGACGACGACGATGAGCGGGCGGTCCTTCGCGGCGGCGATGTTGTTCAGCGCCTCCCAGGCCATGCCGCCGGTCAGCGCGCCGTCGCCGATGACGGCGACGACGTGGTCCTGGCGGCCGAGCACCTGGTTGGCCTTGGCGAGCCCGTCCGCCCAGCCCAGCACCGTGGAGGCGTGGCTGTTCTCGATGACGTCGTGCTCGGACTCGGCGCGCGACGGATAACCCGACAGTCCCCCCTTGCCGCGCAGTTTGGAGAAGTCCTGACGTCCTGTCAGCATCTTGTGCACATAGGACTGATGACCCGTGTCCCACAGGATCCGGTCGGCCGGCGAGTCGAAGACCCGGTGCAGCGCGATCGTCAGCTCGACCACGCCGAGATTGGGCCCCAGGTGACCACCGGTTCTGGCGACCGCCTGCACCAGGAAGTCACGGATCTCCGACGCGAGTTCGTCCAGCCGCTCCTGCGGGAGGACCTTCAGATCGCGCGGACCACGGATGTTTTCGAGCAGCGACACTTTCCCACCTCGCTCCCCTCCGGGGATGGTTCGCTCAACTCACACTGATCTGCGGCTCCCCTGACGGGATTCCGTCGGCCTCCATCTGCTCGGCGAGCTTCATGGCCTCCTCGATGAGGGTCTCCACGATCTTCGACTCCGGCACGGTCTTGATGACCTCGCCCTTCACGAAGATCTGCCCCTTGCCGTTGCCCGAGGCCACCCCCAGGTCCGCCTCGCGCGCCTCACCCGGACCGTTGACGACACAGCCCATCACCGCGACCCGCAGCGGGACCTCCATGCCCTCCAGACCCGCCGTCACCTGGTCGGCCAGCTTGTACACATCCACCTGCGCCCGGCCGCACGACGGGCACGAGACGATCTCCAGCCGCCGCTGCCGCAGGTTCAGCGACTCCAGGATCTGGATGCCGACCTTGACCTCCTCCGCCGGAGGAGCCGACAGCGACACCCGGATCGTGTCCCCGATGCCCTCGCTCAGCAGCGCGCCGAACGCCACCGCCGACTTGATCGTGCCCTGGAACGCCGGACCCGCCTCCGTCACACCCAGGTGCAGCGGGTAGTCGCACTGCGCCGCCAGCAGACGGTAGGCATTGACCATCACCACCGGGTCGTTGTGCTTCACCGAGATCTTGATGTCCCGGAAGCCGTGCTCCTCGAACAGCGAGCACTCCCACAGCGCCGACTCCACCAGCGCCTCGGGCGTCGCCTTCCCGTACTTCTCCAGCAGACGCCGGTCCAGCGACCCGGCGTTCACCCCGATCCGGATCGGCGTACCGGCGTCGGAGGCCGCCTTCGCGATCTCCTTCACCTTGTCGTCGAACTGCCGGATGTTGCCCGGGTTCACCCGCACCGCCGCGCAGCCCGCGTCGATCGCCGCGAACACGTACTTCGGCTGGAAGTGGATGTCGGCGATCACCGGGATCTGCGACTTCCTCGCGATCTGCGGCAGCGCGTCCGCGTCGTCCTGCGAGGGGCAGGCGACCCGCACGATCTGGCAGCCGGCCGCCGTCAGTTCGGCGATCTGCTGCAGCGTCGCGTTGACGTCGGCGGTCAGTGTGGTCGTCATCGACTGGACGGACACCGGCGCGTCGCCGCCCACCGCCACCGGCCCGACCTGGATGCGCCGCGAACGGCGGCGCTCCGCGAGCGGTCGGGCCGGTACGGAGGGCAGGCCGAGCGACACACGCTCGACTGCGGTCATCGCGACGTCACTTCCCGCGGTTTCCGGCGACGGTCTCGCGGCCGGCCCTGATGGACTCCTTCAGGGAGGTCATCGTGGCCAGGACGGCGGTCGGCTCGTAGCCGCAGTGCGCCATGCAGTTGGCGCAGCGCGGGTCCTTGCCGCGGCCGTACTTGCTCCAGTCGGTGTCCTCGATGAGCTCCTTGTACGTGGTCACGTACCCGTCGCTCATCAGGTAGCAGGGGCGCTGCCAGCCGAAGAGCGAGTAGTTGGGAATGGCCCACGCCGTGCAGGGGAAGTCGACCTTCCCCTCCAGGAAGTCCAGGAACAGCGGACTGTGGTTGAGCCGCCACCGCGCCCGGTTGCCACCGGAGAAGGCCTTCCGGAACAGCTCGCGGGTCTGCTCGACGCCGAGGAAGTGCTCCTGGTCGGGCGCCTTCTCGTAGGCGTACGCCGGCGAGATCATCATCTCGTCGACCTCGAGCTCGTCATTGAGGAAGTTGAGCACCTCGATGATGGTCTGCGGGGTGTCGGTGTTGAAGAACGTCGAATTCGTGGTGACCCGGAAACCGCGCCGCTTGGCCTCCTTGATCGCCTCAACGGCCTCGTCGAAGACGCCCTCCTTGGCCACCGACTCGTCGTGCCGTTCGCGCAGGCCGTCGATGTGCACGGCGAACGCGAGATAGCGCGACGGCGTGAACTTGTCGAGCTTCTTGCGGAGCAGCATGGCGTTGGTGCAGAGGAAGACGTATTTCTTCTTCGCCACCAACTGCCGCACGATCTCGTCGATCTGCGGGTGCATCAGCGGTTCCCCACCGGCGATGGAGACCATCGGCGCACCGGATTCCAGAACCGCGCCGACCGCCTGCGCGACCGGCATGCGCTGCTTGAGCACCCCGGCGGGGTGCTGGATCTTCCCGCAGCCCTCGCATGCGAGGTTGCAGGCGAAGAGCGGCTCCAGTTCGACGATGAGAGGGAACTTCTCGCGCCTGCGGAGCATTTTCTGTTCGAAGAGGTAGGTGCCGACCCGGATGGACTGACGGAGAGGCATGGCCATCTAGCTCACCTCCAGGGGAGCGCGGTAGAGCGGTGCCAATCAAGAAATGCCGGAAGAAGATCCCTCAGTACGCGGAACGCGGTGATTCCGGTGCGGAGGGTGCCGAGACGCACGAGCTCGAACTCGGGCGTGTCGACGACCACACGTGCCGCCGCGACCGGGCGTGGACCCCGGGCGAGCGCGGCCCGCATCATCGCCGCCGACTCCATGTCGACGGCGATGGCACCGGTGGACCGGAGCGCCGTGCGCTCCGGTCCCCGTACGACATGGTCCGACTCGGCGAGCCGGCCGATGTGCACGGTGTGCCCGGCCGCCTTGAGCGCGGCGGCCAGTGTCGCACCGTCCTGCGGGCCGTCGGCGACCACCACGTCGCCGGGCCGCATTCCGGTGGCCAGTCCGGCGCAGAAGCCGGTGGTGAGAACGGGGGCCCCCTCGAGCGCGGGGTCGCGGAGCGCCTCGGTCACGGCGCGCTCCGCCGCCTGCGGCCCCATACCTGTGCGCACGAAGACGACCGGGGGTCCCTCCCCCGTGCCGCGGGGGTGGGCCCCCGCCGCCGCGCGCGCACGGCCGGCGCCGCGCAGTGCGAACCGTTCCACCCGCAGCGCGCAGACGATGAGCAGAGGTGGGCCGGACGGCCCCATCAGTCCCCCTTCCGTACGCCGCCGAAGGGCTCCCCGTGCACGTAGCGCCCGAGGGCGGTGAGCGGGAACACCATCCGGTAGAGGTGGTAGTTGATGGAGAAGTCCCGTGGGAAGCCGGTGCCCGTGAAGTAGGGCTCGTCCCAGGAGCCGTCCTCCTTCTGGGTCTCGACGAGCCGGCGCACGCCGCGTGTGACGGATTCGCTCTCCCGCTCACCGGCCGCCAGCAGCGCCATCAGCGCCCAGGCGGTCTGGGAGGGGGTCGACTCGCCGCGGCCGGCCCAGTCGGCGGAGGAGTAGGACCGCAGGTCCTCGCCCCAGCCGCCGTCCTCGTTCTGCACCGACTCCAGCCACTCCACGGCCCGCCGGACGGCGGGGTGGCTGCCCGGGAGCCCGGCCGCGACGAGGGCGGGGACCACCGACCCGGTGCCGTAGATGTAGTTGACGCCCCACCGGCCGAACCAGGCGCCGTTGGGCTCCTGTTCGGCGAGCAGCCAGTCGATGCCGCGCCGCGCGTGGGGGTCGTGCTCCATGCCGAGGGCGGCGAGCATCTCGACCACGTGCGCGGTCACGTCGGCCGAGGGCGGGTCGATGACCTCGCCGAAGTCGCAGAAGGGCAGCCGGTTGGGGAAGGCGCTGGTGTTGTCGGCGTCGAACGCGCCCCACGCGCCGTTCTTGGACTGCATGCCCAGGTTCCAGCGGACGCCGCGCTCGACGGCGGACCTCAGCCGGCCCGGTTCGGGGTGGTCGACGCGCAGCAGGGCGAGGACCACCTCGGCGGTGTCGTCGATGTCGGGGTACGTGTCGTTCTCGAACTCGAACGCCCAGCCCCCGGACGGCAGATCGGGCCGCTGCACGGCCCAGTCGCCGCGCTTGCTGATCTGCTCGCCGAGCATCCACTCGGCCGCCTTGACCAGCGCCGGGTCGTCGGCCGGGACCCCGGCGTCGGCGAGGGCGATGGCGGCGAGGCAGGTGTCCCAGACCGGGGACTGGCACGCCTCGATCATGCGGGTGTCCTCGTCCGGCCAGACCGCGAAGTCGTCGAGGGCCCGCAGGCCGGCGCGGAGCACGGGGTGGTCGAGGTCGTAGCCGAGCAGGTGGAGCGCGATCACCGAGTAGACGGCGGGGGGCTGGATGCCGCCGAAGCAGCCGTCGTTCTCCTGCCGCTCGATGATCCAGCGGGCGGCGGAGCGCAGCGCGGCCTGGCGCAGCGGCCGGACGCTGATCCTGCGGTAGGCGTGCAGGGCCCTGTCGACCCGCTGGAACACCCCGTCCCAGCTGCCCAGGAAGGCCCGCTTGACCGGCGGGTTCGGCAGCGCCGGGTCGACGTGCAGCTCGTCGATCCCGAAGGAGACCGGCCGCACCGGCCGGTGGGCGGCGACGATGGTGAGCGGCACAATGGTCTGCCGCGCCCAGCTGGCGAAGGAGTAGATGTTCAGCGGCGCCCACTTGGGCAGGAAGATCAGCTCGGGCGGCAGCTCGGGCAGGTCTTCCCAGCGCCACCAGCCGAACAGGGCGAGCCAGATCCTCGTGAAGACCCGGGCCCGGGCGACACCGCCCTGCTCGCGTACGAAGGCGGAGGCCGACGCCATCCACGGGGCGTCAGGTGCGTCCCCCGCGAGCCGGAGCGCGACGTACGCCTCGACGGTGGCCGACACGTCGCCGGGACCGCCGTGGAAGGTCGGCCAGGCGCCGTCGGCGCGCTGCTGGGACCTGATCCAGCGGGCGGCGGCCGCGACGATCCGTTCGTCCTGGATACCGAGGAACTGACGGAGCAGCAGGTCCTCGGCGTCCATCGTCACATTGGTCTCGAGGTCGCCCTTCCACCATCCGTCAGGGTGCTGACGGGCCAGCAGGTGGTCGGTGGCGCGCCGCGCCGCGCGCGCCGCCTCCGTCTCGATGGGACGTGTCGTGCCGTCGCGTGACGAGCCGGGCGTCGCATGCGTCGGTCTGCCCGCTGTCCTCGTGCTGGCCGAGGGTGCCCCGGAGGCCGCGATGCCCCCGGAACCGCCGTCGGTCGTCGCTGTCATGGCTTCCCCTTTGCACAGTCGTTCTGTCTGCGGTGTTGGGGCTGCCGTCGGCCGTTACGCGCACCCGGCCGGCGACGTACTGCGCTCCACTTGCGTCCTTACTTCTCGCGAACCACCACAAAATCCGCCAGGCCCACGAGCTTACGGCGAACGTCACCCGACATGTCCATTTTGTCGAGTGCGGAAATTGCGGTGGCGTACTGGCGTCGGGCCTCCTGGGATGTCCACTCCCGACCCCCAGCCTCCTCGATCAACGCCGCCCTCGTCGCGAACTCTTCCTCGTCGAAGGACTCAATATCATTACGGTCCAACGAATCCGCGGCCTTCGCATCCGCTGCCAGCAGCTCCGCCAGACGCTCCGAGGCCGGGCCCCCGGCGGCCAGCGCCGCCACCACCGGCAGCGACTTCTTGCGCTGGCGCAGGTCGCTCCAGGTCTGCTTGCCGGTTGCCGCCGGGTCGCCCCAGATGCCCAGCAGGTCGTCGATGGCCTGGAAGGCCAGACCCAGGTGGTAGCCGTACTCCTCCAGCGCGTCGGCGTCCGCCTCGGAGGCGCCGCCGAGCACCGCGCCGATGGAGGAGGCACAGGCCAGCAGCGCGCCGGTCTTGTTGCCCTCCATCTCCAGGCACTCCTCGACGGTGACCCGCTCGCGGTGCTCGAAGGAGATGTCCTGCGCCTGACCGTCGATCAGCTTCCGCGTGGCGGTGGTGATCCGCCGGGTGGCCCGGCCGGCCTCCGCGGTGCCCTGCTCCAGCAGGATCTCGTTCGCGAGCGCGAACAGCGCGTCGCCGACCAGGATCGCCTGGGCGGGACCGTGCACCTTCCAGACCGTGTCGCGGTGCCGGCGCTGCTCGTCCCCGTCCATCAGGTCGTCGTGGAGCAGCGAGAAGTTGTGCACCAGCTCGACCGCGACCGCGCCGGGGATGCCGGTCTCCGGGCCCGCCCCCGCGGCCTCGGCGGAGAGCAGGGCCAGTGCGGGACGGACGGCCTTGCCGCTGTCGCCGTGGGTGGGGTTGCCCGCGGCGTCGATCCACCCGAAGTGGTAGGCGGCGACGGTGTCCATGGGGGGTGCGAGACGGTCCACGGCGGCGCGCAGCACCGGCGTGGACAGCTCGCGGCCGCGCTCCAGGAGCGCGGTCACGGTCGCTCTGTCGACGCCCGTGTTCATCTGCTCGTGGCCAGCGGTCACAATGTCTCCTCTGGTTGCACTGGTGAGGCTCATGCCGGCTCCAGGCCTTCGATGTCGAAGGGGCGTGGGTCGAAGGGATGGCGGAGTGCGGTCAAAGCTGCTCGGGAGGCTTGCAAACCGCTGCGGACTGCGCTTTCCATGGTCGCGGGCCAGCCGGTCGCGGTCCACGCGCCGGCGAGCCACACACCGGGCGCCCGGGTACGGGGCCCGGGGCGCAGGGCGCCGACACCGGGGGTGGGCGCGAAGGTCGCCGTCCGCTCCCTGGTGACGAAGAAGTCGCGTACGACGGCGTCACGCGTGGCCGGGAGCAGCCGCTCCAGCTCGGGCAGGTAGCGCTTGCGCAGCTCCGCCACCGGGAGGTCGATCTCCTCCTCGGCCGCGGACTGGGACAGGGCCAGGTACTGACCGCCGCCGGTGAGCCCGGAGGGCTCGGTTCGGTCGAAGACCCACTGCACGGGGCTGCCGAGGGCCGCGAGGAAGGGCTGCCGCAGCACCTCGCGGTCGTAGACGACGTGGACGTTGAGAATGGGCGCGGTCCCGATGCGCAGCAGGGCGCCGGGGTCCTCCAGCGCGCCCGCGGGCAGCAGTCCGTGCGCCTCCTGCTGCGGGACGGCCAGCACCACGACGTCGGCGGTGAGGCGCTCGGCGCGGCCGGGGCCGGTCTCGGCCTCGACCTCCCAGACAGCGGCATGATCGTCCGTGTCGCCGCCGGACCGTACCGGCTCGGCCGCGTCCGTGCGGGTGACCGAGGTGACGCGGGCCCGCAGCAGGGTCCGCACCCCGGCCTTGTCCAGGGCGGTGCGGGCCCGGTCGTCGTGCAGTTCGCCGAGCGGCCGGGAGGCCCAGCCGATGTCGGCGGCGCCCGGGTCGGACAGCAGGCCGGTCTTGAAGACCATCGCGGCCAGGCCCAGCGAGGAGTTCCCCGCGGTGGCGTTGAGGGTCGCGACGCCGACCAGGTCCCACAGGGCCTCGATCGTGCGCGGCGACTGGCCGCGCCGGCTCAGCCAGCTGCCGAAGTCCACGGTGTCCAGCGCGGGGTCGGCGAGGTCGAGCCCCCGCAGGGCCAGCGCTGCACGGCCGACGGAGGCACGCTCGGCGAGCGACAGGTGCGGATAGGTGGCCAGGCTCGCGGCCAGGTGCAGCGGCACCGGGAGCGCGGCGCGCCGCAGCCGGCCGAGCCGCGGCCGCGCGCGGCCGACGTCGAGCACGGGCACGTCGAGCCGGTCCTGCACGGTGACGAGGTCGGCCGCGTCGATCCGGTCCAGGAACCGGCGGTACGCGTCGCAGCAGCGCAGGAAGACGTGCTGGCCGTTGTCGACGGTCAGGTCGCCGCGGCGGAAGGAGAACGCGAGGCCGCCCAGCCGGGGCCGGGCCTCCAGCAGGGTCACGCGCAGCCCGGCGTCGGCCAGGGCCAGGGCCGCGGTCGTACCCGCGAGCCCGCCGCCGACCACGACGGCCGTGTGCTCAGCCATGCGCCCTCCCCCTCGGCCCGCCCCGCGGGGCGCACCGCACCGTTGCCGACAGTGACGCACCGGACACGGTGCCGGTTGCCACGGAGCGGGAAAACACGTTCGTCCGCCGCGGGCATGCTGACGTACCCGGTTCGGACGCGCCGCCCGGAGCGGCAGCGGCGCCCGTGGCGGCTGGGGCGGGGGTCACACGCGCCTCCTGGCCGCCCGGCGGGCGTCGACTCCGGCAAGGCCCCGGGCCGCGACGTACGCCTTCTCGTGCGCGGGCAACGAGACCCGGCCGCGCAGCACGGCCTCGGGGTCGGCGGCGATGCGCTCCAGCAGCCGGCGGTAGATGCCCGCCATCGCGGAGACACAGGCGCCGCTGCGGCGGTCCAGCATGGGCAGCAGCCGGTAGCCGTCGGCGAACAGGGCACGGGCCCGGCGCACCTCGAACTCCATCAGGCCGGCGAAGTCCGCGCCGGTCGGCGGGGTGTCGGAGAGGAAGCCCTCGGAACAGCCGAACTTGGCAAGGTCGTTGGCGGGCAGGTAGGTCCGCCCGTTGGCCGCGTCCTCGCGCAGGTCCCGCAGGATGTTGGTGAGTTGGAGTGCGAGCCCGAGGGTGTCGGCGTACTCGGCGGCACGCTCGCGTTCCTCCTCGGACGTCGCCGTCCCGAAAACGCCGAGCGAGAGCCTGCCGATGGCCCCGGCGACGCAGCGGCAGTAGGCCGCCAGGTCCTCCCAGGTCTCGTAGGTGTCGCCGCGCAGGTCCATCTGGACGCCGTCGATCAGCTCGTCGAGCCCGCCGAGCGGGATCGGGAAGCGGCGGGCGGAGTCCGCGAGGGCCACGGCCACCGGGTCGGTGTCCTCCTCGGTGACCTCGCCGGCGCGGACCCGCGCCAGCACCGCGCGCGTCTCGTCCAGCCGGGCCTGCTTCTCGGCGGGCGCGAGGTCGCCGTCGCCGATGTCGTCGACCCGGCGGGAGAAGGCGTACAGAGCCGACATCGCCTGCCGTTTGGGGGTGGGCAGCAGCCGGATGCCGTAGGCGAAGTTGCGGGCTTGGTGGCCGGTGACGCTCTCGCAGTAGGCGTATGCCGCGAGCACCGGTCCGGACATGCGATCGGAGCCGTTCACTGTCCGGCTCACCCCTCTCTTCGCAATGTCGACCCCACCTCGCGCAGGAGGCTGTACTTGCCCGCCTTCGGCGGCCCAGGCAGCACGTCGTACCCGGCGTCCGCGATCGCGCGGAGGGCGGCGCGCCCTCCCCCGACGAATCCGGCGAGCAGCAGTCTGAGCCTGCCGTGGACGCTACCCACCAAGGGGGTGCCTTCATTCAGAAGATCGCGGGCGCGTTCCGCTTCATGGGCCACCAGCGCGCGCACCGATGCGCCCGCGGTCGCGGTGGTGAGATCGGTTTCGGTCACGCCGAAGCGCTTCATGTCGTCGGCGGGCAGGTAGATGCGGTCGCGGCCGAGGTCCTCGGTCACGTCCTGGAGATGCTCCACGATCTGCAGCGCGGTGCAGATCGCGTCCGAGAGGCGGACCCGCTCGGGGGTGGAGGTGCCGGTGATGCCCAGGACGAGGCGGCCGACCGGGTTGGCCGACAGCTCGCAGTAGGCGAGCAGGTCCTCGAACGTGGCATAGCGGCGGACGAGCTGGTCCTGCCGGTTGGCCTCCACCAGGCCGAGGAAGGGCTCGGGGGTCAGGCCGTGCCGCTCCACGGTGGGCCGCAGGGCGCGGAGCAGGGGGTGCCGGACCGTGTCCGGCGGGCCGTCGAAGACCCGGCGCAGATCGGCCTCGAAGGCGTCCAGCATGGCCAGGCGGTCGTCGGCGGCGTCGGCGGGCAGCCCCAGGCGCAGGGCGTCCTCGCGGCCCCCGCCGGCCAGGTCGCCGTCGCCGATGTCGTCCACGAGCCGGGCGTAGCCGTAGACCGCCATGAGGTCGCCCCGCCAGGAGCGGGGCAGGAAGAACGGGGCGACCGGGAAGTTCTCCCTGGCCGCCTTGGCGAGCACTGCCTGTGAATGGGCGTCCGGAGCCGCGTCGCCCGACTCCGCGGGGCGGAGGCCGGTCACCGTGGACGTCCCGGTGTCCGGGCGGTGGGCGCGTTCTCCCCAGGGGTCCACAGAGCCATTGCCGTCACATCCCCCGTTCTACACTGATAGCCCATAACACCCAATTTCGGACACGCCGCTGCCATATCTCCTGCTCCGGGCCGCCGCGCACCCGAACCGACTCTCCGGACGTATCACCTGAGATCCGGCGATTGAGTACCGC
The DNA here is from genome assembly GCF_040644455.1 of Streptomyces sp. NPDC046977. Taxonomy (NCBI): domain Bacteria; kingdom Bacillati; phylum Actinomycetota; class Actinomycetes; order Kitasatosporales; family Streptomycetaceae; genus Streptomyces; species Streptomyces sp. NPDC046977. Next base: position 264,797 of record NZ_JBEYWO010000001.1, on the reverse strand, counting down.
TACAGCTTACGGCGCAGAGCCGCCCGGGCGTGCGCCGGGGTGCACAACGATGTCGATCCGCAAGCTCCAACGCACATTCGGAGGGTCGCCTTCCAGGGTGCTGGCAAAGTCCCGGAAAAATCAGGAGCCACACAGGTCCCGAATGACCGTTTCGGCCACTTGTCTCACTAAGGCCGCCCCAACAGGCGATGAATTTCGTGGTCAGCCGCGTCCGTACTGCTCTTCGGCCTTCCAGAAATAGACGAATCCACCCACACCGGTCGCCAGCGCCCAGCCCAGCGCGACGGGCCAGACATGCGGGGGCAGCTGCTCCGCGGTGAAGCTGTCGATCAGCGCGAAGCGCACGAGGTCGATGTAGACGGCGGCCGGATTCAGCTGCAGGGCCAGCTGCACGGGCGTCGGGGCGTGCGCCGCGAAGTGCGTGATGCTGTACATCACGCCGGAGGTGTACATCCACGTGCGCAGGATGAACGGCATCAACTGGGCCAAGTCGGTCATCCTGCTGCCGAGCCGAGCCATGATCATCGCGAGACCGGCGTTGAACACCGACTGCAGCAGCAGCGCCGGCACGGCGAGCAGCCAGGCCGTGCGCGGCACCTCGCCCGTCATGAGCACGATGGCCAGCAGCACGAGCATCGACATCAGCAGCTGCTGCAGCTGCACCAGCGTGAACGCCACCGGCAGCGAGGCACGGGGGAAGTGCAGCGCCCTGATCAGACCGAGGTTGCCGGAGACCGAGCGGACCCCGGCCATCACCGAGGACTGGGTGTAGGTGAAGACGAAGACGCCCGTCACCAGGAACGCGATGAAGTTGTCGACCCCGCGGTCGGTGCCGAGCAGCAGGCCGAAGATGAAGTAGTAGACGGCCGCGTTGAGCAGCGGCGTCAGCACCTGCCACAGCTGGCCGAGCCGGGCCTGCGTGTACTGCGCGGACGCCCGGGCCCTGGCGAACGACGAGATGAAGTGCCTGCGGCCCCACAACTGCCGCACATAGGCGGCAAGGCCCGGCCGGGCGCCGCTGACGGCGAGGCCGTACTTGGCCGCGAGCTCGGCCGGCGTCAGGCGGCCGTCCGCGGACGACGCCGATCCGGCACCCGCGGCGACCGTACCGTCGTGCGTTGTCTCGCTCACTGTCGACACTTTCGTCCCGTGGACGCGCATCCGGCCGGAAAACGGCGGATGCGCCGAGTGCTGTCGACTTTCGAGCTTGTCAGATGATCGGGGGCCGGCCCAGTCGGGCGAGCCGCCAGACGGTGGACCAGCGCATGGGCCGGCGCGGGCCGCACGGGGTCGACCAGCCCTCCCGGAACCCGCCGAACCAGGCGCGCAGCGCCGGTCGCGACGGCCGCCGCAGCAGGGTCAGCAGCAGCCAGACGCCCAGGTACGCCGGCACCAGCGCCCAGGGCAGGTTGCGCCGGGCGAGCCACACCCGGTTGCGGGCCACCATGCGGTGGTAGACGGCGTGCCGGCTCGGGGCGGTCAGCGGGTGGTAGAGGACCATGTCCGAGCGGTAGTCGATCAGCCAGCCCGCGTCGAGGGCCCGCCAGGCGAGGTCGGTCTCCTCGTGGGCGTAGAAGAACTCGTCCGGCAATCCGCCGACCTGCTGGAAGACCGCGGTGCGGACGGCGTTGGCCCCGCCCAGGAAGGTGGTGACGCGCGAGGAGCGCATCGGGTCGGAGGCCCGCAGCCGGGGGACGTGGCGGCGCTGCGTGGTGCCGGACTCGGGGTCGGCGATCCGGAAGCTGACGATGCCCAGCCGGGCGTCGTCGGTGAAGGCCTCGCGGACCAGCGCGCCGGTGTCCTCGTTGGGCAGCAGCCCGTCGTCGTCGAGGAACAGCAGGACGTCGACGTCCCGGCCGCCGGGGCCGAAGGCCTCGATGCCGACGTTGCGCCCGCCGGGTATGCCGAGGTTCTCGGGCAGCTCCACGGTGCGAACGCCGGCCGGCAGCTCGGGCAGCGGGGAACCGTTGCCGACGACGGCGACCTCTATCGCCGGGCCGGCCTGCTTGGCGACCGAGTCCAGCAGGTCGCTCAGCTCCTTCGGACGGTTGCCCATGGTGATGATCACCGCGCCGAGACGCACCGATTCCGCCGACGTCCCCACGGCTGTCACCGAAGCCTGTTCGAGGCGAGGATCGAGACCAGGTGCAGCAGCGTCTGCAGGACCGCGATGGCGGCCAGCGCGCACACCGCCGCGCGGGTGAACAGCAGGTCGCCGTGGAAGGCGTCCGCGATCCCGGCGGCGAGGATCAGCAGCGAGGCCTCGACCCCGCCGACCAGCCGGTGGAACTTCAGGGCGGCCGCCGCGCGGCGGGCCAGCGCCAGACCGGAGGAGCGCGGCACGGAGGCCTCGTCCCGCACCGCGGGCAGGCCGCTGCGCGCCCGGGCGACGTCCACGAGGTCGGTCTCCGCCTTGATCAGGATCGCGCCCAGCGCGGCCAGCGTCCCGAGGAACGCCCAGCCCCACTGGGTGGTCGCCCCGTCCCGGTGGAACAGGTCGGCGGCGCGCACGCCGAAGCCGATCAGCAGGGCGGCCTCGGACAGGTAGTGGCCCACCCGGTCGAGGTAGACGCCGGTTATCGACGTCTGTTTCCGCCAGCGGGCGACCTCGCCGTCCACGCAGTCCAGCAGCAGGTAGAGCTGGATCAGCAGGGCGGCGGCCACCGCTCCGGCCGCGCCCGGCACCAGGAGTGCCGCGCCGGCCGCGATGCCCGCGACGATCATCAGATACGTCAGCTGGTTGGGCGTCACCCGGCTGTTCACCAGATGACGGGTCCAGCGCAGCGAGACCTCGCGCATGTAGATGCGCCCGGCCCAGTGCTCACCGCTGCGGCGGTCCTTCAGCCCTGCGGGGTGAACGACCGGCCGCAGCTCAGCTACCGATGGTTTTGGCATAGCCTGCGTATGCGTCCCTGATCTCGTCGGTGGAAAGTTCCAGGTGCTCGAGGATCGTGTAGCGCCCGGGCCGGGTCTGCGGTGCGTAGGCGACGGCCTTGACGAACTCGTCCTCGGTGAAACCGATTTCGCCCGGCATGACGGGCAGTCCGTGGACACGCAAGGTCTCCGCGAAGAGCCCCGCCTGCTCCTCGGCGCCGCGCAGGAACATCGCGAAGGCGGCGCCGATGCCGACCTGTTCACCGTGGGCGGCGGCCCGCCGCGGGTACAGCAGGTCGATCGCGTGGCTGATCTCGTGACAGGCGCCGGAAGCGGGCCGGCTGTCACCGCTGATCGACATGGCGATGCCGGTGAGCACCAGCGCCTCGGCGAGCACGGTCAGGAACTCGTCGTCCCCTGTGCCGCCGGGGTGCCGCAGCACGGACTCGCCGGCGGTACGGGCCATCGCGGCGGCCAGGCCGTCGATCGGCTCGCCCGTCTCGCGGTGGGACAGTTCCCAGTCCGCGATGCAGGAGATGTTGGAGATCGCGTCGCCGATGCCGGAGCGCACGAAGCGCACCGGGGCCTCACGGATCACGTCGAGGTCGATCACCATGGCGATGGGGCTCGGCACACCGTAGGAGCCGCGGCCGTTGTCGTTGTCCAGCGTGGACACCGGCGAGCACAGGCCGTCGTGCGCCAGGTTGGTCGCGACGGCCACCATCGGCAGCCCGACGCGGGCGGCGGCGTACTTGGCCGCGTCGATGATCTTGCCGCCGCCGAGGGCCACCACCGCGTCGTAGCGCTTGCCGCGCATGGCGTCGGCGAGCCTGACGGCACCGTCGATGGTGCCGCCGGCCACCTCGAACCAGTCGGCGACGGGCAGGGCCGGGGCCAGCCGCTCGCGCAGCACCTGACCGGAGCCGCCGCTGACCGCGACGGCCAGCCGGCCGGAGCTGGAGATGCGCTGATCGGCCAGGACGTCCGCCAGGTCGTCGAGGGCCCCGGCACGGATGTCGACGACGACCGGCGAGGGTATGAGCCTCGTCAGTACCGGCACGCGATCTCCCGTGCCCGGTTCAGGTCGTCGTGGTTGTCGATCTCGACCCAGGGGACCTCGCCGATGGGCGCGACGTCGACGCGCAGTCCGCGGTCGACCAGTTCCTGGTAGCCGTCCTCGTAGTACAGCTGCGGGTCGCGCTCGTAGGTCGCCTTGAGCGCGTCGGCGAGGTCGGCCGCGGCGGCGCCCTCGATGAGGGTGACGCCGATGTACTCGCCGCTGGCGGTGGCCGGGTCCATCAGCTTGGTGATCCGCCGCACACCCTGGTCCCCGGCCGTGACGACCTTCATCTCCTCGTCGGCCAGGTCCTTGACCGTGTCCAGGGCGAGGATGATGCGGCGGGCGCCGCCGCGGGCCTCCAGCAGCTTCTGCTCGACGGAGACGGGGTGCACGGTGTCGCCGTTGGCCAGGATCGCGCCCTCGGTCAGCACGTCACGGGCGCACCACAGGGAGTAGGCGTTGTTCCACTCCTCGGCCTTGTCGTTCTCGACGAGGTGGAGCTTGACGCCGTACTTGGCCTCCAGCGCGGTCCGGCGCTCGTGCACGGCCTCCTTGCGGTACCCCACGACGACGGCGGCGTCGGTCAGGCCGACCTCGGCGAAGTTGCGCAGCGTCAGGTCCAGGACGGTCGTCCTGCCCTCGCCGTCCGGGTCCACCGGCACCAGGGCCTTCGGAAGGGTGTCGGTGTAGGGGCGCAGACGCCGTCCGGCGCCGGCCGCCAGAATGAGGCCGATCATGCGGGTTCTCCTGTTTCGTCGTGCACGGCGGGCGCCCCCGAGGACATCCAGAAGCGGATGCTCTCGGCAAGCACCAGCAGGGCCAGTGCGACGGCCAGTGCCGTCAGCGCCACCGTGAATCCCGTGGTGTGTGTCAGGGCCACGGACGCGGCCGCGACCAGCAGCGTCCGTCCCTCGTGCCCGCCGGTGGCACGGACCAGGGCCCGCGGGGGCGCCCCGGTCCCGCCGCGGATGCGGTACACCGTGTCGTAGTGATGGTAGGCGACGGCGGCAACCAGGCAGAAAGCCGCCGGCAATGCTCCGTTCACCTTTGAGACAGCCGCGAGCGCCAGGACGGTTCCGTACTCCGCCACCCGGAAAAGGGGCGGGACGAGCCAGTCGAGGGCTCCCTTGAGCGGTCCGGCGACCGCCAGGCCCGAGGCGAGGACGTAGACGGCGGCGGCCGCGAGCGGCCACCGGCTGCCCGCCGGGGCGGCCAGGGACGTGGCCATCATCACTCCCGCGCCCACCGCGGCGGCGGCCGGGAGGCCGCGGCCGCGCGACAGGCGGGCGACGGCCTCGGCGAGGGGGCCGGTGTCGGCGAGCTCGCTCAGCGCGGCGGCGGCGCGGTCGGTGCGCACCGCCTTGCGGGTCAGCGAGCGCAGCACGCGGCCGGCGGTGGTGTAGCAGGCGGCGACGGCGCAGCCGATGATCAGCACCACGAAGGTGACGCGCGGGGTGGTGGCCGCGGTGAGGACCGCGATCAGCGCCCAGCGCTCACCGATGGGCAGCACGATCATCCGGCGCATCCACACCGTCCAGCCGACCCGGTCGAGCCGGTCGGAGAGGGCGGCGGTGGGGCTGCTGTTGCCGTCCGCGTCGTGGTTGGCCTCGTTGAACGAGAAGTCGACCACGTGCCGGCAGGTCTGCAGGACCATCGCGCCGAGGGCGAGCGCCCATACGTCGTCGCTGCCGCGGGCCGCGCCGAGCGCGAGCCCCGCGTAGTACGCGTACTCCTTGACGCGGTCGAAGGTGGCGTCGAGCCAGGCCCCGAGCGTGGAGTACTGGAGCGAGTAGCGGGCGAGCTGTCCGTCGGTGCAGTCCAGTACGAAGGACGCGACGAGCAGCACCCCTGCCGCGACGAAGCCGGGCCGGGTGCCGGTGGCGGCGCAGCCGGCGGCGATCAGGGCGACCAGCAGCGAGGCGGTCGTCACCTGGTTCGGCGTGAGGCCGCGCCGGGCGCACCAGCGCGCGAGGTAGCGGGAGTAGGGGCTGACGAAGTGCGTGGTGAAGAAGCCGTCGCGGGCCTTCACCGCGCCGCGCAGGCGCACCGCCTCGTCGTCCACCGCGGCGACGGCCTCCTCGGCCCGCGCCCGCTCCGGCACGTCGGCCGGCACCCGGGCGACCAGGACGCCGAGTTCCGGGCGCTGCACGGTGACGCCCTCGGCGTCCAGTCCGGCGGCCAGCTCGTCGGGCAGGCTCGCCGCGCCCACGACGGCGGTGCGGCCCGCACCCCGGTCCCGGCCGGCAGCCGGTGCCAGAGCCCGTACGAGCGCGGGGCGGGCGGCCGCCCGGACGGACAGTGCGCCCGGCACGGCGGCGGCGTCGAAGCGGGGGTCGGTCAGGGCGAGCCGCAGTGCGTGGACATGGCCGACGAAGCGCGGGTCCACGACCGCTATGCGCTCGGCGGGCGGGACGGCGGCCATGCGTGCCGCGAGGGCACCGGCGTCGTCCACCGCGACCACCTCGAAGCCGAGGCCGCGCAGATCGGCCTCGATCGGTGAACCCGCGACCGGCGGACCGGTGAGTATGGCGGTCGACAGACGGACTCACTCCCTGGGACACACAGTGGACGGATGGGGCGGTGCCGTTCGGCACCGAGCGCCGGCATGGCGGCCGGACACCCCGGCGCGCCGTGCCGGAGCGGCTGTGACGGCAGAGGCTATCGGATTGTCGGAAGGTTCTGTTCACCGGCCGTTTCCCTGGCCGTCGCACAGATGGTTTGATCATCACGGATCGGAGGCGAGGGGACAACCCTCCGTGCGCATCCGCCGCTAGGGTGAACGCCATGACGTGGCTGATCACTGGTGGCACGGGATTCATCGGTTCTCATGTCGTGCGGGCGATGACCCGCGCCGGGGAGCGCGTCGTGGTCTACGACGACGGCTCGGCCGGCGTGGCCTCGCGGGTCCCCGCCGATGTACCGAGGGTGACCGGTTCCACACTCGACCGGGACCTGCTGGACCGCACGATCGCCGAGCACGGCGTCACGGGCGTGGTGCACCTGGCGGCGCGCAAGCAGGTCGGGGAGTCCGTGGAGCAGCCGCTGCGGTACTACCGGGAGAACGTGGGCGGCCTCGGCACGCTCCTGGAGGCGGTGGCGGCGGCCGGGATCGGCCGCTTCGTCTTCTCCTCCTCCGCCGCGGTGTACGGCCTGCCGGACGTGCCGCTGGTGACCGAGTCCACGCCGTGCCTGCCGCTGAGCCCCTACGGCGAGACCAAGCTGGCCGGCGAGTGGCTGGTGCGGGCGGCGGGCAGGGCGCACGGGATCTCCACGGCCTGCCTGCGGTACTTCAACGTCGCGGGCGCGGCCGTGCCGGAGCTGGCGGACACCGGGGTCTTCAACGTCGTCCCGATGGTGTTCGAGAAGCTCACGCAGGGCGAGCCGCCGCGCATCTTCGGCGACGACTACCCGACCCCCGACGGCACCTGCGTGCGCGACTACATCCACGTCGAGGACCTGGCCGACGCGCATCTCGCGGCCGCCCGCTGGGTCACCGGCCGGGACACCGCCGAGGACCTGACCGTCAACATCGGGCGCGGCGAGGGTGTCTCCGTTCGTGCACTGATCGACCTCATCACCGAGGTCGCCGGGTACCCCGACGTGGCGCCCGTGGTCGTCCCGCGCCGCGCCGGGGATCCGGCGAGCGTGGTGGCCTCGGCCGAGCTGATCCGCAAGGAGCTCGACTGGAGCGCCGTGCGCGGGGTCCGGGAGATGGTCGAGTCGGCGTGGGAGGGCTGGTGCCTGCGGTACCCGGAGGCCCGCCGCCGCTGACCCGCCGGCCTCCGGAACACGCCCCGTACCCGCGCCATCGCCGCAGGTCACCGCACATGACAACGGTGATCGGTGGCGAGTTGCCCACGGACGGTCACCGATGTTCACTGGGGCACGCCGGCCGAAGCGGGCCGGCGCCCGAGCACGGACGGCGAGAGGGGAGTCCCAGGCGATGGGGGCAGGTCACGGGCACGACCACGGCCACAGCCACGCGTCCGCCGCCGGGCTGACGGGCACGGCCGCGGCCCAGTTCCGCGGGCGGCTGCGGATCGCGCTCGGCATCACGCTGCTGATCCTGGTGGCGGAGGTGGTGGGCAGCGCCCTCACCGGTTCCCTCGCGCTGCTCGCCGACGCGGGCCACATGGCCACGGACGCGGCGGGCCTGGGGATGGCGCTGGTGGCGATCCACTTCGCCAACCGCCCGCCGAGCGAGCGCCGTACGTTCGGCCTGGCGCGGGCGGAGATCCTGTCGGCGGTGGCCAACGCCGTGCTGCTGTTCGGCGTGGGCGCGTTCATCTTCTACGAGGCGGTCTCCCGGCTGATCAGCCCGACCGCGGTCGAGGGCGGCCTCACCGTCGTCTTCGGCGTGATCGGCCTTGTGGCCAACTCGGTGTCGCTGCTGCTGCTGATGCGCGGGCAGCGCGAGAGCCTGAATGTCCGCGGCGCGTTCCTGGAGGTCATGGCGGACGCCCTGGGGTCGTTCGCGGTGGTCGTGGCGGCCGTGGTGATCCTCACCACCGGGTGGCAGCAGGCCGACCCGGTGGCTTCGCTCCTCATCGGTGTGATGATCGTCCCGCGGACGTGGAAGCTGCTGCGGGAGGCCATCGACGTGCTCCTGGAGGCGGCCCCCCGGGACGTCGACATGGCGGACGTCCGCAACCACATCCTCGGGCTGCCCGGCGTCGAGGGCCTGCACGACCTGCACGTGTGGACCATCACCTCGGGCATGCCGGTGCTCTCCGCCCACGTCGTGGTGAGCCCCGACACCCTGGACGCCGTGGGCCACGAGAAGGTCCTCCACGACCTGCAGGGCTGCCTGGGCAGCCACTTCGACGTCGAGCACTGCACATTCCAGCTCGAACCCGGCGGCCACGCGGAGCACGAGGCACGGCTGTGCCACTGACGCCGCGACCGGGCCGGACGGCGTGATCGACACAGCGTCACCGACATTGAGCGCGCTGCGACGACCTCCGGGCCCCTCGCGTGAGGCAAACTGAGGTCTTGTCGTCGATGCAAAGGATGGCCATGCCCACGAGTCCCGCCGCCGGCCGGCCCCTCAACCCCGCCCCGGACACCTCCTCCAACGGTGCCTCGGCTCCGATCATGCTCGAACTGGTCGACGAGACCGGCGCAACGATCGGCACCGCGGAGAAGCTCTCGGCGCACCTGCCGCCGGGCCGGCTCCACAGGGCGTTCTCGGTCTTCCTCTTCGACGGCGAGGGCCGGCTGCTGCTGCAGCGCCGCGCCTTGGGCAAGTACCACTCCCCCGGCGTGTGGTCCAACACCTGCTGCGGCCACCCGTACCCGCAGGAGCCGCCGTTCGTCGCCGCGGCGCGCCGCACCGCCGAGGAGCTGGGCGCGGCCCCCGCGTCGATGCGCGAGGCCGGCACCGTCCGCTACAACCACCCGGACCCGGCGTCGGGCCTGGTGGAGCAGGAGTACAACCACCTCTTCGTGGGGCTGATGACCGCGCCGCTGAACCCGGACCCGGAGGAGATCGGCGAGACCGCCTTCGTGACCCCGCGGGAACTGGCCGCGCTGGAGGAGTCCGGGCCGTTCTCCGCCTGGTTCCGGACCGTGCTGGGGGCGGCGCTGCCCGCCGTGCGCGAGCTGACGGGCGAGCGCGCCGGCTGGTAGCCGCCGCCCGTCACAAAGGAGCGCCGGGCGGCAGCGGAAGCGCCGCCCAGATGACCTTTCCCCCGGAAGCGGTCTGCTGCACGTCGCACATCCCGCCCGCCTCGGCGGTGACCGACTTGACCAGCAGCAGGCCGCGCCCACCGGTGTCCGCGTCGTCCACCTGGAGCGCCTTGGGGCGGTAGGGGTGGTTGTCCTCGACCGCGACACGGACCCAGTCGAGGCCGACGGCGACCTCCACCGCGATCTCCGGGGAGAGCAGCGCGGCGTGCCGCACCGCGTTCGTCACCAGCTCGGAGACGATCAGCAGCAGGCCCTGCAGCAGGTCGTCGTCGATGGGCACGCGCTGCCGCACGAGCAGGTCCCGGACGGCGTGCCGCGCCTGCGGTACCGAGGAGTCCAGCGCGGAGGCGGTGAAGCGCCACACGCCCTCATAGGGGCGCGGAAAGTCCGGTGCCACCGGCGGCACCGGTTCGGGCGGGACGCTCCCGCGTACGTCCATGGCGGCGTTCACCCTCGCATTCAGCGATGCTCCCCGCGGTTCCCCTTCCCGGCCCGCTGGGCGGCGACGGGGTCCGCCTCACGTTCCGAGTGTCGGCAGCCGGGGACTCCACCCCGAGTCGCTGACCGCAAATCCGCAGCTTTCGACCGCCTGCGACACGGAGTGACCGGAGTTGGTGGGCTCGATGAGCCATGATGACGCGCCGGTACCGGTTTCAATGCTCCAGTGGGGTCTGCCGGGCCTCGGCCACCATGCCGACGATCCGGCGGCCGCCCAGACCCGCCCCGAGCAGCCCGAGACCGTCGAAGAGCAGCGCCAGCGAGAAGAACGCGCCGATCACGTAGACACTGCTGTGCGGCCAGTTCGCCAGCACCAGGACGGCCAGCAGAATGCCGATCGCCCCCTGGATCAGCGTCCACACCATCTGCGGTCCGCGCACCACCAGCCCGCCGAACAACCGGAAGATCCCGCCGGTCAGGAACAGCAGCGCCGCGAACATCGTCAGGGCCGCCGCCGTCTGCTCCGGATTGCGGATCACGACCACGCCCGCCGCGATGTACAGGGCCGCGACGACCAGGGCCAGCCAGAAGTAGTTGTGATCGCGGTTCTGCACGGCCTGCGCCAGACCCACGATCCCGCCGATGAGGAGCAGCCAGCCGAACAGCACCATGGAGGTGATGGTGGCGATTCCCACGTAGAAGAGCCCGATCAGGCCGCAGACGACGAGGACCACGCCGAGCGCGGCGACCCAGCCGAAACTGCGCTTGAGCCCGGCCTCCGGGGGGTCCGGGTACTTCTTGCGTCCCTTGAACGGGGCCATGGCCGCCTCCTTGAACGCGTCGGGACCGGTCCGGGCCGGCTACCGGACATATACCCCCGATTGCCCGGCCGGAGGCACCGATAGGATCCCCGTCACCGTGGTGCGCGCCAATGGGCACACGGCCGGCGCGGAATCCCGCGACGACACGACGAGTGGGGGATGCGGGCATGTCCGACCCGTCCGGGCCCGGTCTGCTGCTGGAGACGGCGGGCGCCACCGCCACCGTGACCATCAGCAATCCGGCCAAGCGCAACGCCATGACCCTGGCCATGTGGCGCGAACTGCCGCGTCTGCTGGCCCGGCTGGCGGACGACCCCGCCGTACGGGTGCTGGTGCTCACCGGCGCCGACGGCAGCTTCTGCGCGGGCGCCGACATCTCCGACCTGCGCGACGCGGCCGGCGGCCCGGGCGCGGCGCAGAGCGCGGCCGTCGAGGCGGAGGAGGCGCTGGCCGCCTTCCCCAAGCCGTCGCTGGCGGCCGTCCGCGGCTTCTGCGTCGGCGGCGGCTGCCAGCTCGCGGCCGCCTGCGACCTGCGCTTCGCCGCCGAGGGCGCGCGTTTCGGGGTCACCCCCGCGCGGCTCGGCATCGTCTACCCGGCCTCCTCGACCCGCCGGCTGACCGGCCTGGTCGGCCCGTCCACGGCCAAGCACCTGCTCTTCTCCGCCGAGCTCATCGACCACGAACGCGCCCTGCGGACCGGGCTGGTGGACGAGGTGCTGCCGGACGGCGCCCTCGACAAGCGCGTCGAGGAGTACGCGGCCCTGCTGGCCGTCCGCTCGCAGCTCACCCAGGCCGCGGCCAAGGACTTCACTGCCCCGGACCCCGACCCCTCCCGTGTCGAGCACTGGGCCCGGCAGGCCGCGGACAGCAGCGACACCGCGGAAGGCGTGACGGCGTTCCTGGAGCGGCGCGAACCGCGGTTCACCTGGTCGGTGGGGGGCTAACCCACGAGGTGCGGCGGCAGGGGGATGCCGGCGCGCAACGCGGGGTCGGCGACCGGGGCACCCCGGGTCGTGCCGAGCGGGACCACCCCCGCCCAGACCGGCAGTGCGGCGTCGGGGCCGTCGCCGTCGCCCGGGTGGCCGGTACGGATCTTGACGGAAGCCTCGTCGGTGGCGAGGGCGAGCAGGTCGGTGGCCGCCAGTTCCCGGCGGTCGGGGCGGCGGGCGTAGTCCCACTGGCCGGGGGCGCACTGCTCGCTCAGCACGCGCAGCCCGTGCAGCCGCTCCTCCGGGTCCGTGACCCGGCGCGGCACTCCGATGACCATGGCGCTGCGGTAGTTGACGCCGTGCTCGAAGACGGACCGGGCGAGGACCAGGCCGTCGACGTGGGTGACGGTGACGCAGACCTGGGCGCCGGGCGCCTGGACGAGGCTGCGGCTGGCGACCGAGCCGTGCAGGTACAGCGTCCCGGCCCCGGCGTCGTGACCGTAGACCGTCGGCACGGCGAGCGGGGTGCCGTCGACCACGACGGCCAGATGGCACACGAAGCCGGCGCCCAGCACCGCGTCCAGGTCGTCGCGGGAGACGCTGCCCTGCTCGCGCAGGCGCCGGTGACGGGTGCGGTCGGTGACCGGGAGCGTGCGGTCGGCAGGCATGAAGGAGCCTCCAGGGGCTTCGGGGCGGCGGCGTTCAGGCTAGCGATATCAGCACACGAGATGGCCCGTGTCCGCGGAAACGGTGCCGTTGACGCGTCCCCGCGACGAAATCAGCTGTCCCCGGAGGCACCCTCTATGACATTCCGACCGGTCGGTAACCTGATGACCATGACCGCCACCGCCCTGGAACCGCGCGCCGGACGGCGCTGCCACAACACCCTGAACCCCCTGCACTCCGTCGTCTACTTCTCCCCCGAGTACGACGACACGCTCTCGGCGATCGGGCTGGATCGCGGCGCCATGGCCTACTTCGCCGGGCGCGCCGCGCCGCTCGGCGCGGTGACGGCGGGAACGGTCACCGCGACCTTCTACAACTTCAACCACGCGGTCATCGCGCCCGTCGTCCCCCGCGCCTGGGACCTCGCCCCGCCCGCGGCCGTCCTCGACGCGCGGCTGCGCATCGCCGACGCCGTCCTGACCCGGCTGCTCGGAGCGGACGGCGTCGCCTCCGCCGAGATCGCCGACGCGGCCGCGCTCGCCCTGCGCGCCGCCGAGGCCTGCACCCGCGAAGCCCGCCCCCTCTACGCCGCCAACGCCGAACTCCCCGTGCCCGAGCAGCCGCACCTCGCGCTGTGGCACGCCGCGACGCTGCTGCGCGAGCACCGCGGGGACGGCCATCTCGCCGCGCTGCTCGCCGCAGGGCTCGACGGGATCGAGGCGCTCGTCACGCACACCGCCACGGGCAAGAGCTTCACCCCGCGATTCGTCCAGCGCAGCCGGGGCTGGACCGCCGAGGACTGGGCCGCCGCGCAGGACCGCCTCCGCGACCGCGGCCTGCTCGACGCGGAAGGCGAACTCACGGAGCGCGGCGTGGAACTGCGCCGCGAGGTGGAGTCCGTGACGGACCGCCTCGACCGCGCGCCGTACGAGCACCTCGGGGCGGAGGGGGTGGAGCGCCTCACGGTGATCGCGGGTGGGGCGGTGGGGCGTGTACTGGCGGGCGGGGGTTTCCCGCCCAAGTATTTCGGCAAGCGCTAGCGTTGCCGCTTACCGGGTTTTTTTCCCCGCCCTCCCGCCCGTGTGCCCTGTGAAGTCACGCGCCCCGACGCAAGTGGTGTGGGGGCCGGGTGCGGGGCCTCCGGGGCTGCACGTCCTGGACTGGATATTTACGTGCGTTTCCAGTGCCTTCGACTGTTCGCCCCGGGTACCGCACACAAATATGCCGAACGTCCAGGACATCCACCCCTCCGACCCCGCCCCCTCCGTGAGCTCTCGCGCCTGATCCCCGGTGGGTGGGTATGGACGGCACCGTACTCGGGCACCCGTAGGCGCAGCGCTGTCCAAGTGCGCAGCCGTCGCCGCCAACAGTCACCCCCACCGGCCGTAAGTCGCCTCAGCCGACCCCGGGAGGGGGTGCGCCGGGGTCCGCCCGCAGGGGACGAGCGGAGACTGCGGTACACAAATTGCAGGGGGAAACCGCGAGCCCCGAGGACGGACTCCGGAGCGGCGCCGACCCCCACAACGCACGCAGCGGGGCCCGCACTTACCGCGCCGGGTACTCGGGCGGGAGGGCGGGGAAAAAACCAAGCGGCACCGCGCTCGGGCCCGTCGTCAAGGGGAGGAACTGACCGCAGGGGGCAGGACGGGCGCCTCGCCCGTGCTCACCGGCACGGTCTCGCGCCGCCCGCGGGCCTCGCCGCGTGCCGCCCCCACGCCCGCCACCACCACCAGCCCCGTCCCCACGGCCTGCAAGGCCGTAGGCACTTGCGAGACCAGCACCAGGGCCGCCAGCAGGCTGACGGCGGGTTCCATGCCGGCGAGTGTTCCGTAGGCGGTCTTGCCGACGCGTTGCAGCGCCTTCATCTCCAGCAGGAAGGGCACCAGCGGCATCAGCACGGCGATTCCCGCCACCGCCGCGACGACCGGGAAGGTGCCGCCCGCCACCACGCCGGGGGCGCCGAAGGGCGCGGTGAAGACCGCGGCCACGGTGAAGGAGACGGCGAGGCCGTGCGTGGCGGAGAAGCGGCTGCCGACGTGCTGGGTGCCGATCACGTACAGCGCCCAGCAGGCGCCGGAGGCCATGCCGAAGAGGACGCCGGCGAGGTCGGCGCCGTCCTGCCAGGGCGAGGTGAGGCAGAGGACGCCGGCCGCGGCCAGCAGCAGCCAGGCCAGTTCGCGGGGCCGCCGCAGGGAGGCGACCGCGACGGCCAGGGGGCCGAGGAACTCCAGGGCGGTCGCCGTGCCGAGCGGGATGCGGGCGGCGGCCTCGGAGAAGAGCAGCATCATGGCGCCGCTGACCGTGCCGAGCAGGGCCGCGGCGATCAGGTCGCGACGCGCGGCCGCGCGCAGCGCGGGCCACAGGGAGCGGCCGGTGAAGGCCAGCAGCAGGACGGCCGAGAATCCGGCGCGCAGCCACGTGGTGCCGGCCGGGCCGACTTCGTCGAAGAGTTCGGTCGTCAGGGCGCTGCCGGTGTGCAGCACCGTCATCGCGGCCAGAATCAGCACCGCGCCAGGCATGCGGGGCATTGCAAAGGTATGCGGCTTCACCCGTCCATTGCAGCGCCCGACGTCTGTTTCTGTCCACGCGTCATAGGTGGACGCATTGTTTACCATAAGTGGATGATCGAGTCCCTTCCCGACCTCGGCAGACTGCGCCTCCTGGTCGAGCTCAGCCGGCTGGGAACCATGGCGGCGGTCGCCGAGCGCACGGGGTACGGCACGTCCGCCGTCTCCAAGCACCTCGCCGTGCTGGAGCAGGAGGTCGGCGCGCCGCTGCTGGCACCGGTGGGCCGCCGTGTCCGGCTGACCCCCGCCGGGGAGCGGCTGGTCGAGCACGCCGTCGGGATCCTGGCGCTCGTCGAGGAGGCACGCGCCGAGCTGCGCGGCGAGCCCGGGCCGGTGGGGCGGGTGCGGATGGCGACCTTCGTCAGCGCGGTCGAGGCGGTCGTGATGCCGGCCCTGCTGCGGCTAAGCGAGCGGTACCCGCGCGTCGAGGTGGAGCTGAACGAGCACGAGCCCGAGCAGACCCTGGAGCTGCTGCTCGCCGGGGACATCGACCTCGGCATCGTGTACGACTACAGCCTGGTGCCACGCACCGTGCCCAAGGGGCTGTCGGTACGGCAGTTCGCCGAGCAGCCGATGCTCCTTCTGCTCCCCGCGGGCCACCCGTCCGATCCCGGTCCGGGCGGCCCGGTCCCCCTGGCGGGGTTGCGCCGGCTCGCGGAGGCCGGGTGGATCACCAACTCCCGGGGCAGTGACGACGACGAGCTCGTGCAGCGCGTGTGCGCCCTGGCCGGCTTCGCCCCGCGCATCGTCCACCGCGTCGACAGTCTCCACCTGGTGAACCTGCTCGCGGGGGCCGGTCTGGGGGTCGCGCTCCTTGCCGAGTCGGGCGTCGAGCGGCAGCGCCCCGACGTCGTGTGCCGGCCACTCGACCCCCTGGTGGGGACGCGTCGCCACTTCCTCGCCGCCCGGGCCGGCCAGTGGTCCTGGCCCCCGCTCGCGGAGGTCGCCAGGCTCCTGGCGGCGTGACTAGCCGGCCGCCCGGACCGACTCCTCCTCGCCCGTCGCGTCGGGTCGGGCGCCGGTGCGCGCGCTCTGGGCGCAGGGCAGCGCGGGATGGCGGCCGAGCAGCACGACGCCGACGGTGACGGCGACCAGGCCCGCCGCCTCCCAGGCGAGGGCTCCGGGTGTGACACGGAGGCGGTCGCCGAGGAAGCCGACACCGCAGGCGATGCCGGCGAGCGGCTGTGCTGCGGTCAGGGCGGGCAGGGACATGCGCAACGGAGCCGTCTCGAAGGCGCTTTGGACCAGCACGAGGCCGGTGAGCCCGATGCCGAGGATGGCGTAGGGCTGCCAGTGCACGAGCAGGGCCGCGAAGCCCTCCACCTCGGCGATCTGGCCCGAGGTGCGCGTGAGGGAGTCCTGGAGCCCGTAGAGCAGGCCCGCGGCGAGCGCGATGACGGTGGCTTCCGGCGACGGGCGCAGCCGCCGCGCGCAGGCGACGAGCAGCAGCGCGATGCCCATGACGATGCCGATGACCAGCCAGTGCCGCAGGGGGCCGCCGACGTGGCCGCCGCCCGTGGGCCGTCCGGCCGCGATAAAGGCGGTGACGCCCAGCGCGAGCAGGCCCACGCCGGACCAGCCGTGCCGGCCGAGTCTCTGGCCGGTCAGATGGCGCGACAGTGCCATCGCGAAGAGCAGGTTCGTCGCGGTGAGGGGTTCGACGAGGGAGAGCTCCCCCTCGGCGAGGGCGAGCGCGCTCAGCACCATGCCGAAGATCATCAGGAAAATGCCGAGCAGCCATTGCGGCATCCGCATGAGATCCAGCAGCAGCCGGAACGACAGGAAGCTGGACAGCGGGGCGCGCTGGGCGGCGAGCTGCTGGAGGACGAAGCCGAAGCCCAGGCAGCACGCTGCACCCACCCCAAGCAGGAAAACGGCCACCTCGTCAACCTCCCGGTGTCGCCGACTGGCCCGACCATAGCCGCTCCACCGGGTTGATCGCGACGAATGCCGGCGACGGCTCCGGCCCCGGCGGCTATGTGCTACGGGAGGTGCGGGAGTCCGCGGTGAGGCCGCCGGTGAAGACCTGGATGTGCCGCAGCTCGGCCACGACGTCGGCGAGGGACGCGCAGGCAGGGGTCTGACGGAGCTCCGGCCGGACGGTGGCCGGCGTTCGGCCGTCCAGGGAGTCCGCGAGCGCGTCCAGGGCGCGGGCCACCCCGGCGGCCTCCTCACGGGAGGGGCGTTCCGCGCCCTGCTCGACCCGGACCGCGCAGGCGGTGACGGCGTCCACGATCCGCTCGGAGGCGGCGACCGCACGGAACCAGTCGGTGTGGGGACCGCGGCCCCAGGGCAGCTCCGCGGCGACGGTCTCGGCGGCGGACCGCGCCTCGGCCAGGGAACTGTAGGCGGCGCGGCGCAGCACCATGCGGTCCCCGGGGCTGCCGCCGGCGGGGGCGGTGAGGACGTGGGCCAGGTACTCCCGGGTGCGCCGCAGCGCCTCGGCCGTCAGGTGGGCCACCCGTGCGGTGGGATCGGTGAACCCCGGCAGGTGACCGACGACGAGCACGATCGCGCAGGCCGTCGCGGTGTCCAGCAGGCGGTCGCCGGCCGCCTGGGTGTCGCCGCCCACCCAGACGAAGGGCAGCACCATCAGCGTGACCACCGAGGTCTGCAGGCCGAAGTGCCGGAAGGAGACGGGCAGGAGCGCGCCCGCGACGGCGGCGCAGACCACCGTCCACCACACGCCTCCGCCGCCCCAGATCGCGGCCAGGCCGCCGAAGACGACGACTCCGACCGCGGTCCCGACGAAGCGGTTGACGACGCGGGAGAACAGCGGGCCAATGTCGGGCTTCACCAGGAAGACGGCGGTGAGCGGCAGCCAGTACCAGTGGTCCGCCCGCAGGGCGAGGGCCACGGCGGCACTCGCCGTCACGCACACCGCGACGCGCAGTCCGTACTCGCGCCCGGCCGGCCCGAGGACGCGGCGCCGCATGGTGGGGACGGTTCCCGGAGCGGGGAGCGGTGCCACCTCCTCGGCACTGGTCACGCCGGGGGCCGTTCGGGCGAAGACCGCGGCGGCGTACTGCAGCGCGCGGTCGAACGCGGCGCGGGCCGGGGTGTCCCCTCCGGGGGCGGGGAGCGGCCCGGGGGGTTCGCCGGCGCGCAGTGCGGCGGCGAGGCGACGCGGGCCCTCCGCGACGCCCGGCGGCAGGGGGCGCGCCTCCCAGAGCAGGGCGATGCTCGCCTCGCACAGTGCCGTGGCGGCCGCGAACCGCTCCGCCAGGAGCAGTTCGCCGGGACGTGCGGAACGGTGCGCCAGCCGACGGAACAGACGGCGCAGGCGCACGGCCTCGTCGCCCCGGTTCATCGCCGCGGTCAGCCGGCGCCGCGCGGCCTCGGCCCCGGGCCCTCCCACGGCTTCCAGGGCGCCGACGAGCGCGTCGAAGACTCCCGCCAGCGCGGCCTGTTCACCGGCCAGGGCGCCGCCGACCGGCCGCGGTGTCCGCAGCACGAGCCGCAGCAGGAGCAGCCAGATCGCGCCCACGAGGAAGTACAGCGCTTTCAGCCAGGGCGTGCCGGGCAGCGGGACCCCGGTCCCGATCACCATGAGGCACAGGGTCTGCATCCCGGTCCGTGAGCACACCGGGCCCACGGTGCTCACGGCGCCCGACGCCAGTCCGACGGCGAACAGCAGGGGCAGTACCCACCAGCCGCTGGGGACGGCGTCGGCGGTGGCCGACCCGATCAGCAGCCCGAGCGCCCCGACGAGCACGGGGAGGCCGATGTAGACGGCGCCGGTCCGGCGCGTCCCCGGCAGGTCGTTGAAGCCCGCGAACAGCGTCCCGAACCCGGCCAGCACTGCGAACTCGACCCACCCCTGGGCCACCCCGATCGCCATCACGGGTCCCGCGGACAGGGCCCCGCGCAGCACCGCCGGCCACGGGACGGGCCCACGCTGGAAACGCAGCGGGTGGGCCAGCCACGAGGGCAGGACGACGCGGCGGCCGGGGCCACTCACAAGCACGGGCATCCTCACTAAGCGCTTCGTCCTTTGTCGACCCTCTTCAGCGTAGCTGTCCGTGATGCCGGCCCCGCGGCCCGGTCATTGCCACGTCATGCCCGGTCCGGCGCACCCTCGGGGAGGGCGAAGGGACCGCCGGCGGCGAAGGTGTGGGCCGCGAAGCGCTCGCCGATGCGCAGGTGTGCCGCGGCGTCCGGGTGGAGTCCGTCGGGGAGCGGCAGTTCGGCGTGGTCGTCGGCGCCGTAGAGCGTGCGGCCGTCGAGGTAGTACAGGTTCGGGTCCTCGGCCGACCGCTGCCCAACGATCCTGGCCAGTTCCTCACGGACGACGTTGAGCGTCAGCTTGCCGTTCGCGCGCTCCGCCGGGTCGCCGGTGGCCAGGAAGCGCGGCTGTTCCGTGGCGAGGGAGGCGGGGTCCAGGGCGGTGGGGCCGGGGGTGTCCTCGTGGATGGGGCACAGGACGGGCGAGACCACCAGGAGCGGTGCGGTGGGGTGGCCTTCGCGGACGGTGTCGAGGAAGCCGTGGACGGCGGGGCCGAAGGCGCGCAGGCGCATCAGGTCGGTGTTGACGACATTGATGCCGATCTTGACGCTGAGCAGGTCCGCGGGGGTGTCGCGCAGGGCGCGGGCGGTGAACGGGTCGAGCAGCGCACTGCCGCCGAAGCCGAGGTTGACCAGGTCCACGCCACCGAGGGCGGCGGCGCGCGCGGGCCAGGTGGCGGTGGGGCCCGCGGCGTCGGAGCCGTGGCTGATCGAACTGCCGTGGTGCAGCCACACCCTGCGGCCCCGGTCCGGTACGGGCGCGACGGGGGCGTCGGTGCGCAGCGCCACCAGTTCGGTGGTCTCGTTGTGCGGCAGCCAGATCTCGACGTCCTTGTCGCCCTCGGGCAGACCGCTGAAGCGGAGGGTGCCGGCGGGGCCGGTCCGGTGGTCGAACGCACCGGTGGCCATGTCGATGGTCAGGGTGTTGCCGCCGGTGACGCTCTCCCGGCCGGTGAGACGGCCGTCGACCAGCAGGTCGTAGACGCCGTCCGGGCGTGGGGGAACGCCCGCGTAGACCCGCTTGGTGGGCACGGTGTCGAGTTCGATGCGGGTGGCCCGGGTGCGCAGGACCAGCCGGACCCCGGCGGGCTGGGCCTCGGCCATGGCGAGCTGCGGGTCGGTGTTCTGGGCGCGGGCCCGGGCGGGCAGCCGGTGCGGGAGTATGCCGCGTTCGGTGCGCTCCAGTTCGAGGGCGCCGCGCACGAGGTCGGCGGTGACGGGGGTGGTGATCCACTGGTGCTCGGTGTTCATGTCCTCTGCCTGTCGGGGTGGTCGGGCTGGTCGTTCACGGGTGCGGGCCAATTGCGCAGCAGGGCGTCGAGGGCGTCCACGACACGCGTCCAGGTCTCCTGCGTGTCGGGGGCGCTGTGGCTGAACGCCCCGCCCGTCTCCAGGCCGACGTAGCCGTTGAAGACGCTGCCGAGCAGCCGGACGGCGTGCGTCCGGTCCGGTTCCGCCAGGTCGTAGCCGCGCAGCAGGGCGCGGGTCATCTGGGCGTGCCGGACGCCCGCGCTGGCGGCCGCCGTCCGCGGGTCGAGCCGGTACTGGGCCGCCGCCCAGCGCCCGGGGTGCTCGTGGGCGTAGTCGCGGTAGACGTCCGCGAAGGCGGCGAGCGCGTCCTTGCCGGACCGTCCCGCCAGGGCGTCGGCTGCCCGGTCGGCGAGTTCCTCGAGCGCGAGCAGCGCGATCCCGGTCTTGAGGTCGTGGGAGTTCTTCAGGTGCGCGTACAGGCTGGCGACCTTGACGTCGAACCGCCTGGCGAGCGCCGACAGCGTCACCTGCTCGAAGCCGGCCTCGTCGGCCAATTCCGCTCCCGCCCGGACCAGGCGTGCGGCGCTGAGTCCTGCGCGTGGTGCCATGATGATGCCCTCCTCTGCCTGTAGCGAGTATGCATTTGCCTAAAGCCTTTAGGCAAATACCGGCAGAGGAGGGTTGGGGAACGGCTTCACCGGCCGTTCCCGGTCGTCAGTACGTGGTGATCGCGGTGTCGCCCGACTCGGTGCCGATCGCGATGTGCGGGTAGCGGTCCGGATCGGCCCACACGAGCAGGCGGCGCATGGCCTCGACGGGCACGGAGACGCAGCCCGCGGTGGGCCCGGGGCCGTTGGCGTGCAGGAAGATGCCGGCGCCGCGCTCCTGTTCCGGCTCGTCGTAGTTGAAGCCGATGACGAAGGCGTGGACGTACGGCTTGCGGTACCTGATCAGGTGCTCGGACTCCGAGGCGGCGCAGTCCGGCGGCAGGGGCTCGACCCACCGGTTGTAGGACCAGGAGGCGTTGTCCTGGCACCAGTAGGAGTCCCGGGTGACGGGGCGGTAGGGCATGCGGGTGCCCTTGGGCGCGGGCTTGATGCCGAACGCGTACGGCAGGTCGTACAGGCCGGTGGGGGTGGTCCAGGTGCTCTGGGCGCGTTCCTCGCCCTCGACGAGACCGCCCGCACCGAAGCGGGCGGGCGCGGAGCCCGCCGCGTGCCAGACGCCGTCGCGCAGGTCCCACCAGGTCACGGTGCCCTTGGTCGACCCGGTGTCCGGTGCCACGGCGGTGATGAGCTGGCTGCCGCCGCCGGTGTCCACCATGTCGTCGGGGAGCGTCAGCACGCGCGGCTGCTCGGCCGCGGTCGTGGCCATGGCCGTGGGCGCGGTCGTGCCCGCGCCCGCCGTGCCGGCCGCTGCGGCCAGCACGGCGGAACCCGCCACGACGAGTCGTACGAAGCGGTCTCGGATCAACGCGGGAGGTGCTCCTCGATCGCGCCCACGACCTCGTCGGCCTCGGGCTCGGTACGCGAACGGAACCGGCCGACGACCTGGCCGTCCGCACTGATCAGGAACTTCTCGAAGTTCCACTGGATGTCGCCGGCCGCGCCCTCGGCGTCGGCGGTCTCGGTCAGCGTCGCGTAGAGCGGGTGCCGGTCCTCGCCGTTGACGTCCGTCTTCTCGAAGAGCGGGAAGCTCACGCCGTACGTCGCGGAGCAGAACGTCGCGATCTCCTCGGCGGTGCCCGGCTCCTGACCGCCGAACTGGTTGCTGGGGAAGCCCAGCACGGTGAAGCCACGGTCGGCGTAACGCTTCTGCAGACGCTCGAGGCCCTCGTACTGCGGAGTCATCCCGCACTTGGAGGCCACGTTGACGATCAGCAGCGCCTTGCCCTCGTGGTCGGCGAGAGACGCGGACTCACCGGAGAGCGTGCGCAGCGGAATGTCGTAGATGCTCACGATTAGAACTCCTCGTCGGGGGACGGGTAAGGGATCACAGACCGCCCATTCAACCCCGTCCGCTCCGGTGATCTTCCCACGGGAGGGTCCCCGGAAAGGGGCAGCGACGCGAGGTGTCAGTTCTCCGTGATCCGTCCGGCCGCCACCTGGATGCGGCGCGTGGTGTGCACGGCCTCCAGCATCCGGCGGTCGTGGGTGACCAGCAGCAAGGTGCCGTTGTACGAGGCGAGCGCCGACTCCAGCTGCTCGATGGCGGGCAGGTCGAGGTGGTTGGTCGGCTCGTCCAGGACGAGCAGGTTGACGCCGCGGCCCTGGAGGAGGGCCAGCGCGGCCCGGGTGCGCTCGCCCGGGGAGAGCGTGGCGGCGGAACGCATCACATGGGCGGCCTTCAGACCGAACTTGGCCAGTAGCGTGCGCACGTCGGCGGGCGGCATGTCGGGCACCTCGGCGCCGAAGGCGTCCAGCAGGGCCTGGTCGCCGTGGAAGAGCTTGCGCGCCTGGTCGACCTCGCCGACGACGACTCCGGGGCCGAGGGAGGCCGCGCCCGCGTCCAGTGGCAGGCGTCCGAGGAGCGCGGCGAGCAGCGTCGACTTGCCGGAGCCGTTGGCGCCGGTGATGGCGACCCGGTCCGCCCAGTCGATCTGGAGGTCGACCGGACCGAGGGCGAAGTCCCCGCGGCGCACCTCGGCGCCGCGCAGCGTCGCCACGACCGCGCCGGCGCGAGGGGCGGCGGCGATCTCCATGCGCAGCTCCCACTCCTTGCGGGGCTCCTCGACCACGTCCAGGCGCTCGATCATGCGCTGGGTCTGCCGCGCCTTGGCGGCCTGCTTCTCCGTGGACTCCGTGCGCAGCTTGCGGCTGATCTTGTCGTTGTCGGTCGCCTTGCGCCGGGCGTTGCGGACGCCGTGCTCCATCCAGTTGCGCTGCATGCGCCCGCGAGCCTCAAGGCTCGCCTTGGTGTCGGCGTACTCCTCGTACTCCTCGCGGGCGTGCCGGCGGGCGGTCTCCCGTTCCTCCAGGTAGGAGGCGTAGCCGCCGCCATAGGTGTTGACCTGCTGCTGCGCGAGGTCGAGTTCGACGACCCGGTTGACGGTGCGGGCGAGGAACTCGCGGTCGTGGCTGACCACGACGGTGCCGGCCTTCAGGCCCGTGACGAACGCCTCCAGGCGCTCCAGGCCGTCCAGGTCGAGGTCGTTGGTCGGCTCGTCGAGGAGGAAGACGTCGTAGCGGCTCAGCAGGAGCGACGCGAGGCCCGCACGGGCGGCCTGGCCGCCGGACAGTGCCGTCATCGGCAGGTCGAGGCCGACGGTCAGGCCCAGCGAGGCGGCCACTTCCTCGGCCCGCTCGTCCAGGTCCGCCCCGCCGAGCGCCAGCCAGCGCTCCAGACCGTCGGCGTAGGCGTCGTCGGAGCCCGGCGCCTCGTCCATCAGCGCCTGGGTCGCGGCGTCCAGGGCCGCCTGTGCGGCGGCGACCCCGGTGCGGCGCCCCAGGAAGTCCCGTACCGTCTCGTCCGCCCGCCGTTCGGGCTCCTGCGGCAGATGGCCCACGGTGGCGGTGGGCGGGTTCAGCCGCAACTGCCCGTCCTCGGGCGCGCTCAGGCCCGCCAGCAGACGCAGCAGGGTGGACTTGCCGGCGCCGTTGGCACCGACGAGCCCGATCACGTCGCCGGGCGCGACGACGAGGTCCAGGCCCGAGAAGAGGACGCGGTCCCCGTGGCCTGCGGCGAGGTCTTTGACGACAAGAGTGGCACTCATCAGACCGCCGATGCTATCGCCCCCCGTGTCCGTCCCGGCCGGCCGCGACCAGGACGGCGGGACCCCGTCGGGACCCCGCCCGCGCGCCCTGGGCGCGCCGCGCCGGGTGAGGGAGCATCACCTTCGGCAAGCCGTTGCCGCCACGAGGGGAGATCGCACACCATGCCGCACCGCAGGGCACTTGTCCGGCGTCCGGGTCCGCGTCTGGCGGAGGGGATCGTGACCCACCTGGAACGGTCGCCCGTGGACGGGGAACGGGCCCTGCAGCAATGGGAGGCCTACGGGGCGGCGCTGCGGGCGCACGGGTGGGAGACCGTGGAGGTCCCGCCGGCGGACGCGTGCCCGGACGCGGTGTTCGTGGAGGACACCATGGTGCTGTTCCGCGGCGCGGCGCTCATCGCGCGGCCGGGCGCGCTGCCGCGCCGCCCGGAGACGGCGGGGGCCGAGGCGGTCGTGGCGGGGCTCGGGATGTCCGTCACCAAGGTGCGTGCGCCGGGCACCCTGGAGGGGGGCGACGTCCTCAAGACGGGGGACACGGTCTACGTGGGCACCGGGGGCCGGACGAACGCGGAAGGCGTGCGCCAACTGCGCGCCGCGTTCGAGCCGCTGGGGGCACGGGTGGTGGCGGTACCCGTCACCAAGGTGCTGCATCTGAAGTCGGCCGTCACCGCGCTCCCGGACGGCACGGTCGTGGGCCATCCGCCGCTGGTGGACGCGCCCGAGGTGTTCCCGAACTTCCTGCCGGTCCCGGAGGAATCGGGCTCCCATGTGGTGCTTCTGGGAGACGGGAAGCTGCTGATGGCGGCGAGCGCGCCGCGCAGCGCGGAGATTTTCGCCGCAATGGGCTATACGCCCGTACTTGTCGACATAGGGGAGTTCGAAAAGCTCGAGGGCTGCGTGACCTGCCTCTCGGTGCGGGTTCGGGGGACGGACACGTAGAGCGGGTTGCCATGTGGGCGGCACGTAACCTACGGTTTCGTAACTTACGATTCCGTAGGTACCCTCAGCGAACCGCCAGGAGCGCAGCGTGACCATTGCCCCGCCCCAGAACACCGGATCGGACGTGTGGAGTGACACCCGGCTGCTCTACGCCCTCGAAGAGGTCGTCGAGACCGAGCTGAACCGGCATCTGAAGGCGGCCAAGGAATGGATGCCCCACGAGTACGTGCCGTGGAGTCAGGGCCGGGACTACGACGGGGTCATGGGCGGCGAGGCCTGGGAGCCGCAGCAGTCGAAGGTCACCGAGATCGGCCGGATATCGCTGGTGGTCAATCTGCTGACCGAGGACAACCTGCCGAGCTACCACCACGAGATCGCCACGCTCTTCGGCCGCGAGGGCGCCTGGGGCACCTGGGTGCACCGCTGGACCGCCGAGGAGGGCCGGCACGCGATCGTCATGCGGGACTACCTGCTGACGACCCGTGCCGTGGACCCGGTGCAACTGGAGCGGCTGCGCATGCAGCACATGTCGGAGGGCTTCGAGTCCGACAACGCGCACAGCATGCTGCACTCGGTCGCTTACGTGGCCTTCCAGGAGCTGGCCACGCGCATCTCGCACCGCAACACCGGCCGGGAGTCCGGTGACCCCATGTGCGAACGCATGCTGGCGCGCATCGCGACCGACGAGAACCTGCACATGGTCTTCTACCGCAACCTGCTCGCGGCCGCCCTGCAGTTGGCGCCGGACCAGGCGATGCGGGCGATCCGCGACGTGGTGGTCGGCTTCCGGATGCCGGGCCACGGCATGCCCGGCTTCGAGCGGTCGGCGGCACGGATCGCGATCGGCGGTGTCTACAACCTGCGCATCCACCACGACGACGTCCTGCAGCCCGTGCTGCGGCACCTGAAGGTGCTGGAGGTCGCGGGACTGGGCCCGGAGGGCCTGAAGGCGCAGGAGGAACTGGGCTTCTTCATGGGCGAGCTGGACTGCCAGGCCCGCAAGTTCGAGGAGCGCCGGGACGCCCTCCTGGCACGGCGGGCCGCCCGCGCCTGACCGAACCGCACGCGGCGGGGCACCCCCCTGGGGGCGCCTCGCCCGCGGGGGCGCGTCTAGGTGTGCCCCGGGCCCAGCGCCCAGGCCGCGGCGGAGAGCGTGCCCATCGACAGCAGTGTCGAGAACATGACCGCGTCGCGGGCGAGGGCAGTGCTGAGCTCGTACTGGCGGGCGTAGATGAAGACGTTCTGCGCGCTGGGCAGCGCGGAGAGGATCACCACCGCGAACAACTGGTGCGCGGGCAGGTGCAGGACGAGACTGCCGACCGCGAACGCGGCCAGGGGCTGGACGAGGGTCTTGATGAGGACGGTGGCCCCGACCTCCGCCCGGATCGCGATGCCGGTGGCGGGCCGGCGGCCGTGCAGCGACATGCCCAGAGTGATCAGTGCTGTCGGCACGCCCGCGTTGCCCAGCAACTCGACCGAGTGGCCGAGGGCGACAGGAAGCCGCCAGCCGGTGGCGGAGACCGCGCACCCCAGTGCCGTGCCCAGGATGACGGGGGTGCGCAGCGGCAGCAGCAGCATGCGGACCGCGCCCCGCTCCCCCCACCGCCCGCCGGCGCCGGCGCCGGCGGTTCCGGCGGTGCCCGCATCGAGCGCGGTCAGGATCACCGGGGTGACCAGCAGCACCTGGAACAGCAGTACAGGAGCGACGAACGACGCGTCGCCGAGGATCTGCACCGCGACCGGGATGCCCAGGTTGGCCGAGTTGACGTAACCGGCGGCCATGCCGCCGATCGCCTGGTCGGGCAGGCCCCGACCGAAAATCCACCGGCTCACGGCGAACCCGAGCAGGCAGGCCAGTGCCGTTCCCGCCGCGAAGGCGATCATGGACATGTTCGCGAAGGTTCCCAAGGGTGTCCCGGCGACCATGGTGAACAGGGCAGCCGGCATGGCCACGTTGAAGACGAAGCCGCCGAGCACGGACTCCGCCTGCGGGCCCAGCAGCCCGCTGCGGCCGACCGCGTAGCCCGCCGCGCTGAGCGCCCATATGGGGACGAAACCGGAGAGCAGTGGTGGCAGGGTGTGCATGGAACCTCGGTTTGTCCGACAGGCAATCGGGCCGAGGCCGGAATCCCCGGGAGGCCCGGTGCAGTCAATCAGGCGGCCCCCGGGCCGGCGCGCGGGGGCCGGTATGAAAAATCATGCAAGCACGCTTGATTGTTTCTGCGGGCGGTGCCAGCCTGTGACGCACCACGGCTTCGCTGACGCCGCGTCAACCAGGGGGACCCGTGTCCGACCCCACACCCGTACTGGACGACCTGCGGGACGAGAGCGAGGGGCTGGACGCCCTCGTGGCCCCGCTGGAGGCGTCCGCCTGGGCCACGCCCACACCCGCTCCCGGCTGGACGGTCGCTCATCAGATCGCGCACCTGGCCTGGACGGACAGGCAGGCGCTGCTCGCCGCGACCGATCCGGCCGGCTTCGGAGCCGAGGTCGGCAAGGCCGCGTCCGCGATCGACACCTTCGTCGACGAAGGCGCGGAGGAGGGCGCGGCGCTGCCGCCCGCCGAGCTGCTGGAGCGCTGGCGTGCCGGCCGGAGCGCCCTCCAGGAGGCCCTGCGGGCACAGCCGCCCGGCGCGCGCCTGCCCTGGTTCGGGCCGCCCATGGGGGTGGCCTCGATGGCCTCGGCCCGGCTGATGGAGAGCTGGGCGCACGGCGAGGACGTCGCGGACGCCCTCGGGGTGCGCCGGGAGCCGACGACGCGGCTGCGGCACGTGGCACGGATCGCCGTGCGGGCCAGGGACTACGCCCACGCCGTCAACGGGCTCACGCCGCCCGCCGAGGAGTTCCGGGTGGAACTGACTGCCCCGGACGGCACCTTGTGGACGTTCGGGCCCGAGGACGCCGTCCAGCGCGTGACGGGCCCCGCCCTCGACCTGTGCCTGCTGGCCACCCGGCGCCGGCACCGCGACGACCTGGCACTGCGGGCGCAGGGCGCCGGCGCCGACCGCTGGCTGGACATCGCGCAGGCCTTCGCCGGGCCACCCGGTGAAGGACGCAAGCCACGTGATCCGCGGCAGGAGGCGACGAAATGACCGGGGACAACCGGGCGATCATGCTGGAGCGCCTCGCCGGGATCGAGGCCGAGCACGAGAAGGCGCTCGCCGGCGGCGGCCCCAAGTACGTCGAACGGCACCGCGGCCGGGGCAAACTGACCGCCCGCGAGCGGGTGGAACTGCTGCTCGACCCGGACACGCCGTTCCTGGAGCTGTCGCCGCTGGCGGCGTGGGGCAGCGACTACCCCGTCGGCGCCTCGCTGGTCACCGGCATCGGAGTCGTCGAGGGCACCGAGTGCGTGATCACCGCCAACGACCCGACGGTGCGCGGCGGCGCGAGCAACCCGTGGACGCTCAAGAAGGCGCTGCGGGCCAATGAGATCGCGCTCGCCAACCGGCTGCCCCTGGTCAACCTGGTGGAGTCGGGCGGGGCGGACCTGCCCAGCCAGAAGGAGATCTTCATTCCGGGCGGCGCGCTCTTCCGCGACCTGACGCGGCTTTCGGCGGCCGGCATCCCCACCGTGGCCGTCGTGTTCGGCAACTCGACCGCCGGCGGCGCCTATGTGCCCGGCATGTCCGACCACGTCGTCATGGTCAAGGAGCGCTCCAAGGTGTTCCTCGGCGGCCCGCCGCTGGTGAGGATGGCGACCGGCGAGGAGAGCGACGACGAGTCGCTGGGCGGCGCCGACATGCACGCCCGGGTGTCCGGGCTGGCCGACTACTTCGCCCTGGACGAGCCGGACGCGCTGCGCACCGCCCGCCGCGTCGTGGCCCGGCTTGGCTGGCGCAAGCAGGGCCCGGCGCCGGAGGCCGCCTACGACCCGCCACTGCACGACGAGGACGACCTGCTGGACATCGTCCCCGGTGACCTCAAGACCCCCTTCGACCCCCGCGAGGTCGTCGCCCGCGTCGTCGACGGTTCCCTGTTCGACGAGTTCAAGCCGCTGTACGGGACGAGCCTGGTCACCGGCTGGGCCCAGGTGCACGGCTATCGCGTCGGCATCCTGGCCAACGCACAAGGGGTGCTGTTCAGCGCGGAGTCGCAGAAGGCGGCGCAGTTCATCCAGCTCGCCAATCAGCGCGACATCCCGCTGCTGTTCCTGCACAACACCACCGGCTACATGGTGGGCCGCGAGTACGAGCAGGGCGGCATCATCAAGCACGGCGCGATGATGATCAACGCGGTGTCCAATTCGCGGGTCCCGCACATCTCCGTGCTCATGGGTGCCAGTTACGGCGCCGGGCACTACGGCATGTGCGGCCGGGCCTACGACCCGCGCTTCCTGTTCGCCTGGCCGAGCGCGAAGTCGGCCGTCATGGGCCCGCAGCAGCTCGCGGGCGTGCTGTCGATCGTGGCGCGGCAGTCGGCGGCGGCCAGGGGCCTGCCCTTCGACGAGGAGGCCGACGCGGGCCTGCGCGCCATGGTGGAGCAGCAGATCGAGTCCGAGTCCCTGCCGATGTTCCTGTCGGGGCGGCTGTACGACGACGGGGTGATCGACCCGCGCGACACACGCACGGTGCTCGGCATGTGCCTGTCGGCGATCCACAGCGCACCCGTCGAGGGCACGCGCGGCGGCTTCGGCGTCTTCCGGATGTGAGTGGTGTGAGGGGCAGCGTGACCGTGATCGCATCAGTGCTGGTGGCCAATCGCGGCGAGATCGCCCGCCGCGTCTTCCGCACCTGCCGCGACCTGGGCATCGCCACGGTCGCCGTGTACTCGGACGCGGACGCGGGGGCGGCGCACGTACGGGAGGCCGACGCCGCCGTGCGCCTACCGGGAGACGCCCCGGCCGACACCTATCTGCGCGGCGACCTGATCGTGAAGGCCGCCCTGGCTGCCGGTGCCGACGCCGTGCACCCTGGTTACGGATTCCTGTCGGAGAACGCCGAGTTCGCCCGGGCCGTCATCGCCGCGGGCCTCACCTGGATCGGCCCGGCCCCGGAGGCCATCGAGGCGATGGGCTCGAAGACCCGCGCCAAGCGCCTGATGGCCGCGGCCGGTGTCCCGGTGCTGGAGGCCGGTCCCGACGACCTGCCGCTCCTGGTCAAGGCGGCCGCCGGGGGCGGCGGACGCGGCATGCGCGTCGTACGCGAAGCGGCCGCCCTCGACGCGGAGATGGCCGCCGCCCGCGCCGAGGCGCTGTCCGCGTTCGGCGACGACGAGGTCTTCCTGGAGCCGTACGTCGAGGACGGGCGCCACATCGAGGTCCAGGTGCTGGCGGACGCGCACGGCACCGTATGGACGCTGGGCGAGCGCGACTGCTCGGTGCAGCGCCGCCACCAGAAGGTGATCGAGGAGACCCCGGCCCCCGGCATCGGCGACGGACTGCGCCGCACCCTGCACGAGGCCGCCGAGGCGGCGACGCGGGCCATCGACTACACCGGCGCGGGAACGGTGGAGTTCCTGGTCTCCGCGGACGGCCGCCCGTACTTCCTGGAGATGAACACCCGCCTCCAGGTGGAGCACCCGGTGACCGAGTGCGTCTTCGGGGTCGACCTCGTCGCCCTGCAACTGGACATCGCCGAGGGCGGCCGCCTGCCGGCCGCTCCCCCGCGCCCTTCCGGGCACGCCGTGGAGGCACGCCTGTACGCGGAGGACCCGGCGCGCGACTGGCAGCCGCAGACCGGCGTCCTGCACCGGTTCGCGCTGCCCGCGATGCCCGGCCTGCGCGTGGACGCCGGCTTCACGAACGGGGACCGCGTCGGCGTGCACTACGACGCGATGCTCGCCAAGGTGATCGTCCACGCCCCCACCCGCGAACGGGCCCTGCGGCAGCTCGCCGGCGCTCTGGAACGGGCCCGCCTGCACGGCCTGGTCACCAACCGCGACCTGCTCGTACGCGTGCTGCGCGACCCCGACTTCGCGGCCGGGCGGCTGTCCACGGCGTTCCTCGAACGGCTCGGCCCGGCCGCCCCCGCGGACCCCGGCACCGTGCGGCTGGCCGCGCTGGCCGCCGCCCTGGCCGACGCGTCCGGGCGGCACGCCCTGGGCGGCTGGCGCAATGTGCCGTCGGCGCCGCAGCGCAAAACGTACCGCGCCGAGCCCGACGGGACGGAGCACGAGGTCCGCTACCGCCTCGGACGCGACGGCCTGACCGCAGAGGGCCAACCGGACGTGCGGCTGCTGTCCGCGGCCGCGCACGAGGTCGTCCTGGAGGTCTCCGGCATCCGCCGCGCCTTCGAGGTCACCGCGTACGGGGCCGAGGTGCACGTCGACAGTCCCACGGGCGGGCACCGCTTGACCGCACTACCGCGCTTCCCCGATCCCGTGGACAGGATCGCGCCCGGCTCCCTGCTGGCGCCGATGCCGGGCACGGTCGTCCGGATCGCCGAGGTGGCGGTCGGCGACAAGGTGGCGGCCGGTCAGCCGCTGCTGTGGCTGGAGGCCATGAAGATGGAGCACCGCGTCGCCGCCCCGGCGGACGGCGTGCTCACCGCACTGCACGCCGAGGTCGGCCGCCAGGTCGACGTCGGGACCGTACTCGCCGTCGTTCAGGAGGAGGGCTCGGCATGAGCGGGATCACCGCTGCGAGCGGACCGGCAGGCACCTTTGACAACGCCCTGGTGGAGAGCGAGGAACGGCGCGCCCTGCGCAAGGCGGTCTCCGACCTCGGCCGCCGCTATGGGCGCGGCTATTTCGCCACGGCGGCCCGGGAGGGCAAGCACACCGACGAGCTGTGGCAGGAGGCCGGCGCCCTCGGCTACCTCGGCGTCAACCTGCCGGAGGAGTACGGCGGCGGGGGCGGCGGACTGGCCGAACTGGCCATCGTCCTGGAGGAGCTGGGCGCGGCGGGCTGCCCGCTGCTGCTGCTCATCGTCTCGCCCGCGATCTGCGGCACGGTGATCGCGCGCTTCGGCACCGAGGAGCAGAAGCGGCAGTGGCTGCCGGGGCTGGCCGACGGGTCGGTCCGCATGGCCTTCGGCATCACCGAGCCCGACGCGGGCTCCAACTCGCACCGGCTGACCACCACCGCGCGCCGCGACGGCTCGGACTGGCTGCTCACCGGGCGCAAGGTCTTCGTGTCCGGCGTCGACATCGCGGACGCCACGCTCGTCGTGGGCCGCACCGAGGACGCCCGCACGGGCCGGCTCAAGCCCTGCCTGTTCATCGTCCCGCGCGAGACCCCGGGCTTCGAGTTCCGGCAGATCGAGATGGAACTGTCGGCCCCGGAGAAGCAGTTCCAGCTCTTCCTGGACGATGTGCGGCTGCCGGCCGAGTCCCTGGTGGGCGACGAGGACGCGGGCCTGCTCCAGCTCTTCGCGGGGCTCAACCCCGAACGCGTGATGACCGCCGCCTTCTCGATCGGCATGGGCCGGCACGCGCTGGAGAAGGCCGTCGACTACGCCCGTACACGGCAGGTGTGGCAGGCGCCCATCGGCGCGCATCAGGCGATCGCCCACCCTCTGGCGCAGGCGCACATCGAACTCGAACTGGCCCGCCTGATGATGCAGAAGGCCGCCTTCCTCTACGACGCCGGTGACGACGCGGCCGCGGGCGAGGCCGCCAACATGGCGAAGTACGCCGCCGCCGAGGCGGGCGCGAGGGCGGTGGACCAGGCCGTGCACACGCTGGGGGGCAACGGCCTCACCACCGAGTACGGTCTGGCGTCGATGCTCACGGCGTCGCGTGTGGGCCGCATCGCGCCCGTCAGCCGGGAGATGATCCTCAACTACGTCTCGCACCACACGCTGGGCCTGCCCAAGTCCTACTGAGCACGTCCTATCGAGGAGGGGGAGCGGTCATGGCACAGCCGGCCGTGTTCCACAGCGAGTACCCCGCGGTTCCCGCCGTCGACCTGCCGATCCACGAGGCCGTGCTCGGCCGGGCCGCCGAGTTCGGCGAACGGCCCGCGCTGATCGACGGTGTGGACGGCACGACCCTCACCTATGCGCAGCTCGACGCCTTCACGCGGCGCATCGCCGCCGCCCTGGCGGAGGCCGGGCTGCGCAAAGGTGACGTCCTGGCGTTGCACAGCCCCAACACCGTCGCCTATCCGCCGGTCTTCTACGGGGCGACGCGTGCCGGGGCGGCGGTCACCACGGTGCATCCGCTCGCCACCGCCGAGGAGTTCGCGCGGCAGCTGCGCGACAGCGGCGCCGCGTGGATCGTGACCGTCTCGCCGCTGCTGGAGACCGCCCGCAAGGCGGCGGAGCAGGCGGGCGGCGTCCGGGAGATCTTCGTCTGCGACACCGCCGAAGGACACCGCTCGGTGCTGGAGTTCCTCGCCTCCACCGCGCCCGAGCCCGAGGTCTCCTTCGACCCGGCCGAGGACCTGGCGGCGCTGCCGTACTCCTCGGGCACCACCGGTGTCCCCAAGGGCGTGATGCTGACCCACCGCAACATCGCGACCAACCTCGCCCAGCTCGACCCGATGCTGGCCTCGGAGCCCGGCCACCGCATCCTGGCGGTGCTGCCGTTCTTCCACATCTACGGCCTGACCGCGCTGATGAACGTCCCCCTGCGCAAGGGCTCGACCGTCGTCGTGCTGCCGCGCTTCGACCTGGAGCAGTTCCTGACCGCCATCGAGACGCACAAGGTGCAGGGTCTGTTCGTAGCCCCGCCCATTGTGCTGGCGCTCGCCAAGCACCCGGCGGTAGCGGGGCACGATCTGAGCTCCCTGGAGTACGTGCTGTGCTCGGCCGCGCCCTTGGACGCCGATCTGGCGCGGGCCTGCTCGGAGCGGCTCGGGCTGCCGCCCCTCCTCCAGGCGTACGGGATGACGGAGCTGTCGCCGGGCACCCATGTGGTGCCGCTGGACGTGCGGGACGCGCCCGCGGGGACGGTCGGCAGGCTCGTCCCCAGCACCGAGATGCGCATCGTCCCGCTGGACGGCGAGGCGGGCACCGGAGCGGACGACACCGGGGAGATCCACATCCGCGGCCCCCAGGTGATGAAGGGCTACCTGGGGCGGCCCGACGAGACGGCCGCGATCGTCGACGAGGACGGCTGGCTGCACACCGGCGACGTCGGACGGGTCGACGAGGGCGGCTGGCTCCATGTGGTCGACCGGGTCAAGGAGCTGATCAAGTACAAGGGCTACCAAGTGCCGCCGGCCGAGCTGGAGGCGGTGCTGCTCACCGATCCCCGGGTCGCCGACGCGGCCGTCATCGGCGTCCTGGACGAGGACGGCAACGAGATCCCCAAGGCGTACGTCGTCCCGCAGCAGGGCGGCCCCCTCACCGAGGACGACGTGATGGCGCACGTGGCGGCGCAGGTCGCCCCGTACAAGAAGGTGCGGCGGGTGGAGTTCACCGACGCGATACCGCGTGCCGCGAGCGGAAAGATCCTGCGGCGCGAGCTCCGCGCCCGCGAAAGGGGCGGCAGTTGATGGCCGGCGAAACGGCACCCTTGGTGCGCGCCGCGTACGAGCGGGGGATCACCACACTCACCCTGGACTCCCCCGCCAACCGCAACGCGCTCTCCGCGCGCATGGTGGACGAACTGTCCGACGCGCTCGCGCGGGCAGGCGAGGACCCGGCGACCCGCGCGGTGCTGCTGACGCACACCGGCGGCACCTTCTGCGCCGGGGCCGACCTTAAGGAGGCGACGTCCCCGCAGGGCCCGCGCCGGATGGTCGCGCTGCTGCGGTCGGTCGTGGAGCTGCCCAAGCCGGTCGTGGCCAAGGTGACCGGCCATGTGCGCGCGGGCGGCCTCGGGCTGCTCGCGGCGTGCGACCTGTCGGTGGCGGGCCCCGGGGCCGCTTTCGCCTTCACCGAGGCGCGGCTCGGCCTTGCGCCCGCGGTGATCTCGCTGACGGTGCTGCCGCGCCTGGATGCGAGGGCCGCGGCCCGCTACTACCTCACCGGAGAGGTCTTCGACGCGGCGGAGGCGGTGCGCATCGGCCTGGTCACGGCGCCCGAGGAGGCGCTGGACGGCATCCTCGCGGGCCTGCGCGCCGGCTCGCCCCAAGGGCTGGCGGAGTCCAAGGCGCTGACCTCGGCGGAGGTGCTGCGGGCCTTCGACCGGAACGCGGACGCGCTGGCGGAACGCTCGGCACGGCTGTTCGGCTCCCCCGAGGCCGCCGAAGGGATGCGGGCCCTTCTCGAACGGCGGGCGGCGCCATGGACGTTGTGAGCGCCCGGGTGCCCAAGCAGGACCGCAGCCGCGCCACCCGGCAGCGGCTGCTGGAGGCGGCCGTCGCCTGCCTGGCCGATCGCGGTTGGGCGGGCAGCACGGTCGCCGTTGTCGCCGAGCACGCCGGGGTCTCCCGGGGGGCGGCGCAGCACCACTTCCCCACCCGGGAGGACCTGTTCACCGGGGCGATCGGGTTCGTCTCCGAGCAGTGGCTGACGGCGCTGCGCGAGCGGGCGCTCGAGCTGCCGGACCAGGGCGTCCCGCGCACGCGCGCCGTGGTCGAGCTGATCGTCGATCTCTACACCGGCCCGATCTTCCGTGCCGCGTTGCACCTGTGGGTCGCGGCGGCCAACGAGGAGCAACTGCGGCCCCGCGTCGGGGCCCTGGAGGCCCGGATCGGCCGTGAGGCGCACCGCCTGGCGGTGGAGATGCTGGGCGCCGACGAGTCCGTGCCGGGGGTGCGCGAGACCGTCCAGGCCACCTTGGACATGGCGCGCGGACTGGGACTGGCCCATCTGCTCAGCGACGACAGCGCGCGCCGCGCGGGCATCGTCCGCCAGTGGTCGACGGTCCT
The DNA here is from genome assembly GCF_040644455.1 of Streptomyces sp. NPDC046977. Taxonomy (NCBI): domain Bacteria; kingdom Bacillati; phylum Actinomycetota; class Actinomycetes; order Kitasatosporales; family Streptomycetaceae; genus Streptomyces; species Streptomyces sp. NPDC046977. Next base: position 229,145 of record NZ_JBEYWO010000001.1, on the reverse strand, counting down.
GGACGGGGTGTTGCGCGGCGGATTCTGATTCGCCCGCTGTCGGTGTCCGGTGGGACGATCCCGGCATGGCGACAGTGGATCAGGCCGGCGGACTGGGTTTCCTGCTGGCGTTGGTGGACCGGGAGCAGGCGGCACGGGTACGTCTGCGCACGGGCCTCCCGGAGGAGGACCCCGCGGCGGCCGGCCGGCCCCCGAAGGGCTACGGATGGCAGTACGGCCTGCGTGACCTGCCCGCCTCGGTGGTGTGGTGGATGCTCCAGCAGGACGATCCGGACGTCAATGTGCTGGTCTACGAGCATGCCCGGATCGACGACCGGGTACGGCACGACATCCTCCGCGGCGTCCCGCAAGGCCCCGGCCGCACCCGGCGTGTCAAAGTCGACAGGGCTCTGTCACGGTTCCCCCCGCCGGAGGTTCGCCTGGCGTCCGGTCCCGAGGAACTGACGGCCGTACTGCGCGAGGTGGGGTCGATGGGGCAGGGGCGCGCCGCCGCCCGCATGGTGGGGCGCGAGGACTGGCCGGTGGTGGCCGCCGCGGACGCCGTCCGGCCGCTGCCCGGCTACGCCCGCTGGGCGCTGTCCGTCCGGCCCGACTGCCCGCCGGAGGTGCGCGCGCGTTTCGGCACGCACCGCAAGTTCACGCACCGCAAGTTCACGCACCGGCTCAGGACCGCGGGCATCGTGGACGGCCCGGCGGCGTACGCGACGACGACGCGGCCGGCGCCGCAGGCCCTGTCGGTCCTGGCGATGGGCCGCTGGGCGTTCCCCGCCCGCCTCGCCGAGGCCCACGCGGCGCTGCGGCCCCTCGTCCGGGCCGAGCTGGGCGGCAATACCGAGGCCTGGGCCGTGCTCGCGCAGTTGCTGCCGACGTTCACGGGGACGGTGCCGGAGCTGGTGACGACGGCGCGGGCGATCGCGGGCGACGCCGCGTGAGAAGTCGATGGCCCGTTGTCGGTGGGCTCTGGTACCACTGATCCACGGGGGCATCCGGGGGATGCGGAGGTCGTGCACGGGGGGGCGGTCATGGCGTACGGGGCAGGCACAGCCGCGCGACGGCTCACCGTCGGGCTCGACGACCGGCGGGCGCTGGAGCGCTGGCGTCCGGCGGATGCGGAGGTCGTGGCGGAGGCCCGGCGGCTGAAGGAGGCCGCGCTGCTGGACTTCGGCCTGACGCAGTCCGCGGTCGCGTCCTGGCTGTACGCCAAGTGCCGGCACCAGATCCCGACGACGGCGGTGGACACGGCGGCCGTGGTCGCCTCCGGCGACGGCACGGTCCTGCTGCTGTTCAACCCGGACTTCTTCGTGGGACTCGGCCTGGAGGGGGTGAAGTTCGTCCTCTTCCACGAGTCGCGGCACGTGGTGCAGCGGCATCTGTTCACCGAGCCGGAACTGCGGGACGACCCGGTCTTCGCCCTGGCCGCCGAGGTGTCGATCAACCACGTCGCGATGGTCCGGCTGGAGCGCGACACGCTGCCGCTGCTGGACGGCGAGCCGACCGGCGTCGACCCCCGCGCCGTCCACACCGCGTACGAGGGCGACCTGCGGGAGCAGGGGCTGACGCCGCTGCCCTACGAGGAGTTCACCGCGACCGACATGAGCGTCTACACCGAGCTCAAGCGGATGGCCCGCCCGCCGGTGCCGGCGGTCGCGGCGTGGTGTGTGCACATGGACGGGCCCCGAGTACCGGCGGACCAGGAGACCGTCGACCGGATGGTGTCCTCGGCCCTGCTCAACTCCCTGCTGGCGGCACGCCGTGGCCACACCGGCGCGGAGCGCGAACTGCTCGACCTCATGGACCGCACCCAGGACGCCTCGGAGCGCACCTCGCGGCTGTGGGGAAACCTGGGGGCCGGCGCGCTGCGCGGCGAGACCGTGCGGACGCGGCAGGTCCACTGGTGGCAGCGGTGGCTGGTCGACGTGGTCGCCTCGAAGCTGCGCGAGGGCGAGCGGCTGGTGTACCCGAAGAAGCGCGGCGCCCTGCTGGCCGCGCTCGGGCACGACCCGATGCTGTCGCGGCGCGGTCCGGTGCGCGACAAAGTGCTCGTCGTGGCCTACGACACCTCGGGGTCCATGCCGGCCTCCGTTGTGGCATGGCTGACCGAACTCGTGGGCCGCATCGAGGGCGTGGAGGCGCACTGGCTGTCCTTCGACGGCGTCGTGATGCCCTTCGCGCCGGGCGAGCGGGTCTACGGCGGCGGGGGCACGAGCTTCCGGGCCGTCGCCGACTACGTGGAGGGACGCACAGAAGTGCGGGGCCGCCGCTTCGAGGAGCGTCCGGACGCCGTGATCGTGCTGACCGACGGCTTCGCCCCGCACATCACGCCGGCCGAGCCGGACAAATGGATCTGGCTGATCACCCAGGGCGGCGACGACTGGCCGGACAGCCACACACCGCCCATGGCCTGCCACCGCGTCACGACAGGAGCGAGATGACCACCACCACCGCGGCGACCGCCACGGCCGGCCCCCGGCCCTGGCGGGCCAATGCCACGTATCCCGGGCCGCCCGAGGGCTGGACGGGCCGGTCGCGGCTGGAGTCCTTCATCGACGCGATGATCGACATGCGGCAGACCGGTCAGGTCTTCGGCGAGCACGGCATCGGCAAGACCTCGACGTTCTTCTCCCACATCGCCGAGGCGTACCCGGACACCGAGCTGGTCTTCGTCCCCGCCGCCAACCTCACCCCGGACGACCTGCTGGCGAACGCGCCCGTCCGCGACGAGGAGACCGGGGACCTGATGCTGCGTCAGCTGGTGATGAGCCAGCTGAAGCCGGGGCGGCCGTTCGTGCTGCTCATCGACGACTCGCTGCAGGCGGGCGAGACGATCCAGTCGCAGCTGATGCAGATCGCCTGCAACTGGACGCTCGGTGAGTACGACCTGCGGGCGCTCGGCTGCATCGGGGTGTTCCTCAGCGACAACGAGTCGCTGGCGGAGACCGCGAGCCGGCGCGGCGACCTGGCGCTGCTGGACCGCATGGTCACCGTCCGCGTCACCGCCAACGACACGTCCTGGCGGACGAAGCTGGCCGCGAAGTACCGGGACCGCGACCTGTCCGGGGTCTTCGGTGTGTGGGCGTCGCTGGGCCCCGCGGTCCGCGAGCTGCTGTCCCCGCGCACCCTCGACCACATCCTGGCCAACGCGCGCGAGGGGTTCCCTTTGCGCTGGGGGCTGCCACTGCTCAACGGTGAGCGGCTGCGGCTGGCCGAGCCGCGGGCCGACGGCGCCCCCGGACCGGACCGGACGGCCGAGATCCTGGACCGGATCGCCAAGGCGCTGGGCGTCCCCAACCCGGCGACGGTCCCGGACCCGGTGCGCTCCGTGGTGCGCGCGGCGCTGCGCAACCGGTGGACGGTGCTGCTCCAGGGGCCGCCCGGCTGCGGCAAGACCGAGCTGGTGCGCGAGACGCTGCGCGAGGGACTGGGCCGCGACCCGATGTACTTCTCGCTGCCGGTCACCAACGTCGAGGACCTCTGCGCGCCCATCCCGGGCCGGGACGGCTCGCTGGAGAACCTGCTGGCGGCGGTCTTCACCGGGGCCGAGCCGAAGGCCGTCGTCTGGGACGAGTACAACCGGCCGAAGGACAAGGCGGCCTTCGCCAAACTGATGGAGATCACGCAGGAGTGGTCGCTGGCCGGTCGCCCGATCCAGAACCTGCGGGCGCAGATCGCCGTGCAGAACCCGCCCTACCACCTGGGCCGCAAGCTGCTCGTGTCGCGGAACAACATCGCCCAGGCCACCCGGTTCACCGCCTCCCTGACGGTCGAGCCGGGCGACATCCCCGCCAATGAGTGGCTGATCGCCCGCTACGGCGCGGTCGCGGAGACCGTGCTGGAGTGGTGGAAGCACGACATCGACGAGGACGGGCGCGCGTGGATCACCAAGCGCACCATCGAGCGGCTGATCAAGCTCCATCAGCGCGGTCTGCCGCTGGAGATGGCGACGGTCTACCTCGGCGACGGGGAGTACGCGCCGGTCCCGCTCACCGCCCTGATCGACCGGCTGGCGCGGCGTCAGGTGACCGGGCTGCGCGAACTGGCGGAGGACGTCGAGGGCTGGGAGGCGCGGCTCCGCGGTGCCCGCGAGGAGTCCGGCGAGGGCAACAACGACAGCGACATCGTCCACCAGGTCATCGCCAACGCCGATTTGTCGCAGCTCAAGCGTTACCGCAAGGTGGTGACCCGGCTGGTGGCCCTGCTGCCGCCGAAGCTGCGCTCGACCTATCTCGTCGGTGCGCCGGAGGACGCGCAGCGCTTCTGGATCGAGACGTTCGCCCGCATACCCCGCTGAGGTGCCGGCAGGCGGGGCTCAGCGGGGTGTGCGGTGGACGCTGCGGACGGCGGCCACGGCGTCGGGGACTGCGGGGTGGGGCAGGTGGGCGCTGAGCGCGTCGAGGCGCTGCCGGACGCTGGTCGCGACGCCCTTGCCGAGCACGTAGCGGGTGGGCGTAGCCGCTCCGGGTGCCGCGTCGAGCAGGCGGTGGGCCTCACGGCTGCGCATGCCGGTGTTGGCCAGGACGAGGTGGCCGAGCCGGTGCGGCGCGGCGGCCAGGGCGGCGGCGATGGCCTCGGCGGCCCCGGTGTCGACGCGGTTGTCCGCGGCGCCGAGGACGGCGGCGGCGCGCACCCGGCCCAGGTCCAGCAGTTCGACGCCGGCGGCGGCCGCGGCGGCGACCAGCGCCGCGGTGCCCCGCGGGCCGATGCCGTTGCTCGCCGCGGACAGCCGGGTGAGCCTGCCGTGGGGTGCCCGGCGCAACGCCTCGGCGAGGATCAGGCCGCCCTCGTCGCCCAGGCGCGCGGCGGAGACGTACAGTTCGCCGATCGCGCCCTGGGTGATCAGGTCGGCGAGCACGGCCGCCCCTGCCGGCCCCAGCGTGTTGCCGCCGACGAAGAGCCGCTCCACGCCCCGCCCGTCCCCGGCGGCGACGAGCAACGCGTCCACCAGGACCGCCAGTCCCGCGACGTCCAGACCGGTCTGCACCAGGTCCAGGGTGCGCAGCGAGCGCGCCGCCTCCACGAGTCCGGCCGCGGCCGGCCCGCCGCCCAGTCCGAGCGGATTGCGCTTGAGCCACACCCCGGTGACGGCCTGCGGCGAGGCCCGCAGGCCGTCGGCGATGGTGCAGGCGCCGCCCGCGGTGATGCCGTTGCAGCCGAGGTAGAGCGTCTCCACTCCGGTGCCCGCGGTGCGTTCGGCGACGGCGGCGGCGCCCGCGTCGCCGAGCCCGTCGGTGCCGAGCAGGAGATGGCGGACGGCGCCGGTGACCGGGGCCTGGCGCAGTGCCTCGGCGACGGCCGCGGCACCTTCGGCGCCGAGCGCCTGCTTGCACAGGTCGAGCCGGCCGTCGGGCAGGGCGGTCCCCGCCGCGAAGTCGGTCCGCCGCGCCACAGCTTCGCCGCCGCGCAGCCAGCCCAGCAGGGGTTCCAGGTCGGTGCGCGGACGCGGCACGACCTCCGGGACGCCCGCGTACGGCTGCTGATCGCCCGTCATGTCACCACTCGGCTTCCCGGTAGTCCTTGAGGAACACTCCGGACACCGGGTGCCCGGCCTCGCCGCGCACGATCGGGTCGTAGACACGTGCGGCGCCGTCCACGATGTCCAGCGGGGTGCGGAAGCCGGCGCCGGCGAGCCGGTGCTTCTTCGGATGCGGATTCTCGTCGGTGATCCAGCCGGTGTCGACGCTGCACATGTGGACGCCGTGCCCGGCCAGCGCCGGACCGCTGGTGCGGGTGAGCATGTTGAGGGCGGCCTTGGCCATGTTGGTGTGCGGGTGGCCGGCCGTCTTGTTGCGGACCGCGAAGCGGCCCTCGACGGCGGTGACGTTGACGACGTAGCGGCGTGTCCGCGGCGAGGCGAGCAGTAGCGGCAGCAGCCGGTCGCACAGCAGCGCGGGGGCAACGGCGTTGACGAGCTGGGTCTCCAGGAGCTCGGCCGGGTCGAGTCCGCCGAGCTCGTCCGACCAGGAGTTCCGCGGCGCGGTGTCGGGCAGCAGACCGGCCTCGTCGGTCTCGGCCAGCACCAGTTCGGCCACCGGGCCGCTCGCGGCGGGCAAGGCGGGGGCCGCACCGAATCCGGGGGCGGTCAGCACCGCTCGGGGCCGCGGCCCGGCCGGCAGCGGCAGCCGCTCCCCGGCGGTGAGGGCGGCATAGGCGGAAGGCGGCCTGCGCACGGTCTGCGCCGCGTTGTTGACGAGGATGTCCAGCGGCTCGCCGGTCTCCCGCAGCCGTTCGCACAGGCCGACGACCTGGCGCGGGTCACGCAGGTCGACGGCGACGACGGTCAGCCGGTGCAGCCAGTCCTCACTGCCGGGCGCGGCGCCGAACCGGCGCGCGGTGTCCTGTGGGAAGCGGCTGGTGACCAGGAGTTCGGCGCCGTCGCGCAGCATCATCAGGGCCAGCTGGAAGCCGATCTTGACCCGTCCGCCGGTGAGCAGGGCCCGGCAGCCGGTGAGGTCCGTTCGCGCCCGGCGGTGGGCGGAGTTGTCGGCGGCGCAGTCCGGGCAGAGCAGGTGGTAGAAGGCGTCCGCCTGCCGGTAGTGGGCCTTGCACACGTAGCAGCGGCGCGGCCGGGTGAACTCCCCCGCGGTGCCGGCGTCGTCCGTGTCCAGGGGCGCGTCCTCGCGGCGGGCCAGGGCACCGGTGGCGGTGGCCGCGACGACCTCGGCGTCCGCGGCGCTCCGCTCCTCGCGCCGGGTCCTGCGGCGGCGCAGCCGCCCGTCCCGTGTGAACGACGCGGCGACCTGCTCGGCGCGCAGCCGTACCGGGTCGTCGACCGGCAGCGCGCGCAGTTTGCCGACCACCGCGTCGAACGCGGCGAGTTCGGCCTCGCCGATGACGGCCCTGTCCCCGCCGTTCTCCCCCACTGAGCCCGCCCGTTCGTGTTTCCCTGAGATGGATCCGGCCGGATTCGAACCGGCGTCTCCGCCCTTGAGGGGGCGGTGCGCCTGCCTCTGCGCTACGGACCCGCGCGGACTGCCCGGACGGCCGGAATCGAACCGGCGTCTCCGCCTTGACAGGGCGGCGCGCCTGCCTCTGCGCTACGTCCGGGCATTGCCGATGATCCTAACGGGGGTCCGGCCGGATTCGAACCGGCGTGTCCGCCTTGGCAAGGCGGTGCGGCTGCCACTGCGCTACGGACCCGCGCGGACTGCCCGGACGGCCGGAATCGAACCGGCGTCTCCGCCTTGTCTAGGCGGCGCGCCTGCCACTGCGCTACGTCCGGGCATTGCCGATGATCCTATCGAGGGCCCGGCCGGATTCGAACCGGCGTATTCGCCTGAGCAAGGCGGTGCGCCTGCCTCTGCGCTACGGACCCGCGCGGACTGCCCGGACGGCCGGAATCGAACCGACGTGATTCCTTTTTGGAGAAGGTGCGCCTGCCTCTGCGCTACGTCCGGGCATTGCCGGCGATCCTAACGGTGCCGGGCCGCCGGGCCTACGATCGGGCTGACGCCGCCCGACCGCCCCGAGGAGGCCCCGTGACCGCCGCCCGCGATCCGTTCGCCGTCCGGGAGGAGGTACGCGCGTTCGCCCTCGCCCTGCCGGGGGCCGGGGAGGAGTTCCCCTGGGGCGAGAGCGTGGTGAAAGCCGGCAGGAAGGTCTTTGTCTTCCTCGGCGTCGGCGACAACAGCCATCCGCCCCGGATCGGTGTGAAGCTCAAGGACCCCGAGGTCCACGAGCACGCGCTGTCCGTCCCCGGCGCCGAGCCCAGCGGCTACGGCCTCGGCAGGGCCGGCTGGGTCTCCGTCCCGCTCGCCGAGGGCACACCGGCGGCGGACGTGCTCTGCGAGTGGGTGGAGGAGAGCTACCGTGTCATCGCGCCGAAGCGGCTCATCGCGGAGCTGGACGCGCGCTGACCTCCGGCGTCGCGCCGATCACCGCGGCGGTCGCCGCGTCGAGCGGGTACGCCGGCTCATCCGGCAGCAGGGCGGTCGCGCCGGCCGTGTCGCCGGAGCGGACCAGGTCGCGGACGGCGTGCGCGAGGCCGGTGACGTCCCGGACCGCGCGGAGCCAGTGGTCGGCGTAGTCCCTCGTCGCCCGCCCGGTGAGGCCGAGTTGCAGGGACCGGTACGGCAGCGGGCGCAGCGCGAGGTCGCGCTCGGGGTCCCACTGGACGCGGACCGAGGTGGCGCGCAGCCGCTCGGCCCAGGCCTGGCGGTCGGGGTAGGCGCTGCGGTCATAGTGGGACAGGCAGGCACCCCGGAGCGCGGACTCGAAACCCTCGCGGCTGATGTCGAGGGCGAGGACGCGTTCCTGGCCGTCCTTGCCGCCCCATCCGCTGCGGTACATCATCCACAGGAACGACGGCTTGATCCACGTCATGCGCGACCGGCTCCAGCTCTCGGGGAAGCGGCCGTGCCGTGCGGTGTGGTCGCCGATCTCGGGACGGTACGCCTGATACACCGTCACGGTGTCCTCGGTGTGGGCGGCTCTGATCCGGCGGTGCGGGGCCGGGGTGGTCGGGGTGGTCGGGACGCTGTTCATGATGCGGGCATCGTGCCGTGGCGGCTCCGTCGGACGCCATCGGTTTTTCCCGGAACCGCCGCTCCGCCCCGGCTCCATGCCAACCACCCGTTCGTGCCCGGCCGGCACGACCGCGTGGCCATCGACGCCGGCCGGTCGACGTCACGCCGCGGCGCACGCCCGGGCCCGCGCGTCGTGGCGATGCGCGCCCTCCTCGCCGGGCCCTACCCGCCGGTCGTCGTGAGCGCCTTGTCCAATCGCCGGGACGTGCCCTCGTGTGTGACCCATTCGCTCAGCGTCTCCAACTCGTCCCGCGCCGCACTGTCCCCGAGCAGGCCCAGCGCCACGACCCCCGCCTCGGCAACGTGGAGCGCTCGCGGAGCGTTGCCCGACCGGTGGTCCAAGGAAGTCTCGACGAGGCCGGCGAGCGCCCGGGCGGTGTCCGGCCGCGGGGGCAGGAAGGAGAGCATCCAGGCCAGCCCACGCAGCACGTGCGAGTTGTGGGGGTCGAAAGACGTGTTCACGTCGAACGGGAGGTGCGGATGGCCGAGAAGCGGGACGGTCCGATCCCGGTGCGCCAGTTCCAACCACCGGTGCATCGCCCGTCGCGCCTCCTCCGGGCCCACGGCGTCCAGCAGGGCCGATCCGGCCCGTCGCCACTTCGCCGACGGCGCGCCCGCCGTCGCGGGGGCCGCGTGCTCCAGCAGCCGCTGCCACGGCTCTCCTCCGGCGGCGGCTTCGCTGAGGGCCGCGTCGGCCCACGGCTCACCCGGATTGAGCGCCGGGCCGGGGAAATGACTCAGCAGGTTCCGCAGTCCGGGTTCCGTGCCGTTGGCCGCCGCGCCGGTGCGCCGGAGAGCGGGCACGTTGGCCGCCGCGCCGGTGCGCCGGAAGGCGGCCAGGACGGCGGTGCCGGGAGTACGCCCGGCCGCGAGTTCCGCCTCGGCCAGTTCCCAGATCCGGTGGCCCGACCAGACGAGCCACTGGTCCCTCAACCGGTCGAGTTCTCGATGACGTTCAGTGGCCAGCAGGCCACCGTCGAGGTCGCGGACGACTCCGGAGGCGACCGTGAGCAACTCCGCGCGGAGGTACTCCACATCTCGCCTGAACTCCTCGGCCGACCAGTCCTCTTCCACGTGGCCGTACCAACGGGCCCACATGCCGGCGAGTTCCAGCCGGTCCCTGTCGGGCAGCGCCCGCAGGAGCTCCATGTTCCGGGAGCCGACACCGGTCATGGAGCCGTTGTTGCAGGCCGCCCGCATGACGGCGCGCGACAGCTCCGGCAGATCGCCGCGTCCGGCGAGGACCTGGAAGTGAACCGCCTGTTCTGCCAGGACCTGGGTGTTCCCCATCCATCTGCTCATGACGGGAAGCGTAGGAGCAGCCACTGACATCCCACCCGGCCCCGCACCCGGGCACCGGGACGTGGGCGCGGCCCCCGTATGGCCGCGCGGGCGGTGCGCCCCGCCGGCCCCCGGCTTAGCGTGGAATCCCGACGCGACATCTGCACGAAGGGCCCGGTCCGCCGCGCGGCAGCCGGGCGGGAGGTCCCCGGTGGGCTCTGTGACGTTCCTGCTCGTGGTGGTCATCGTCACGGCTCTCGCATTCGACTTCACCAATGGATTCCACGACACCGCCAACTCCATGGCGACCTCGATCGCCACGGGTGCGCTCACCCCCCGGGTCGCCGTCTCGATCGCCGGGGCGCTGAACCTGCTCGGCGCCTTCCTGTCCACGGAGGTCGCGAAGACCATCTCCAACGGCATCGTCGACGACAGCAAGGTGTCATCGGTGATGATCTTCGCGGGGCTCGTGGGGGCGATCCTGTGGAATCTGCTCACCTGGCTCGTGGGACTGCCGTCCAGTTCCTCGCACGCCCTGTTCGGCGGGCTGATCGGGGCGGTCTGGGTCGGCGCCGGGGGCTCCGCCGTCCGCGTCGGCGAGGTGCTGGAGAAGATCGTCGTCCCGGCCGTGGCCTCGCCGGTCGTGGCCGGCGTGGTGTCCCTGCTGGCCACCTACCTCGCCTACGTGATCACGCGGCGGACGGCGGACCGCGAGGTCGGCCGCGGCTTCCGCGCGGGCCAGATCGGTTCGGCCTCGCTCGTGGCGCTGGCCCACGGCACCAACGACGCCCAGAAGACGATGGGCGTCATCACCCTGACGCTGATCTCCGCCGGGGTGCTCGCGCACGGCGCGGGGCCGCCCTGGTGGGTGGTGCTGAGCGCGGGGCTGGCGATCGCGCTGGGCACGTACGTGGGCGGCTGGCGGATCATCAGGACGATGGGCAAGGGCCTGACCGACATCCAGGCCCCGCAGGGTTTCGCGGCCGAGACCAGCGCGACGTCCGTCATCCTCGCGTCGTCGCACATGGGTTTCGCGCTGTCGACCACCCAGGTCTGCACGGGCAGCATCCTGGGCGCGGGACTGGGCCGAAGACTCGCCGAGGTGCGCTGGGGCGTGGCCGGGCGCATCGCCGTCTCCTGGGTGCTGACGCTGCCGGCGGCGGCCGCCGTGGGCGGTGTCGCCGCCTGGGTCGCCGGCCACGGGAACGTGGGGGTCGCGCTCGTCGCGGGCACCGCCCTGGCCGCCGCCACCGGCTTCTACGTCCTGTCCCGTCGGCGGCCGGTCACCCCCGACAACGTGAACGAGGAGCGCCCGCGGGTGCCGGAGGCCGCGCAGCGGTCGGCCGTCTGAGCGGCGAGGAGCGACGCGTGGACATCAAGTGGGGCAATCTCGCCTCGGTGTTCGGCGCCAGCCTGGGCATCACGATCCTGCTGGTCGTGATGTTCTCGCTCGGCATCGCCGCCTGGGGCCGCGCCGGCGACGGATCGGGGGGAACGCCCCCGCCGGAGGGGACGCGTGACGTCCACCGCAAGGTCGCCCTCGGCGCGGCGGGCCTGTGCTTCGCCGCGTGCCTGGCGGTCGCGGCCTACGGCATCGACCTGATCATCCCGGGGTGACGCTCAGAGCCGGGTGCCGTCCATCGCCGCCGGGGGCGCCTGGAGCGGGGTGACGGTGCCGGTGCCGGTGCCGGAGTCGCCCTTGCCCGGCGCGGGAGCCGGGCCGGGAACCGGCTGTCCGGGCAGCGGGAGGGCGGCGGCGACCTTCTTCTCCACGACCTTCTCCGCGGCCTTGCCGCCGAAGTAGAAGCCCACCATCACGATCATGAAGGTGTTGAAGCTGTCGTAGACGTCGTCCAGGAAGCCCGTCTTGTCCGCCATCGCCCGCGCGACCTCGCTGTTGAACGAGGCCGCGACAAAGCCGAAGTAGAGCACGGTGAAGGCGGACATCACGGCGGTGCGGACGTCGCGCGAGTCGGTGAACAGCACCAGGAAGGTGCACAGGCTCATCGCGGGCAGCGCCACGGACAGCCCCGCGATGCCGATGTCCTGGCCGAAGAACCAGAAGGTGGAGCCCACGCCCAGCGCGAGCAGCGTCACGTTCACCACGACGAGCAGCGAGCCCACTCGCCAGTTGATCCGGCCGTCGCCGATGCGGCCGGAGAACACATCAGGCGGTCTCTCCCCGTTCACGGCGCACAGGCTACACCGGGGGCCCGGCGCCGGGTTCCTCGGCCAGACGTTTGATGGCGCCGAGCCGCGCGTCCCACTGGGCGGCGACGCGGTCCATCCACCGCGCCGCCGCGATCAGCCGCTCCGGCCTTACGACGTACCGCATTTCGCGCCCCGCGCGGCGTCCGGAGACCAGCCCCGCCTGGTCCAGGACGGCCAGGTGCTTGACGATCGCCTGGCGTGTGACGGGGAGTTCGGCGGCGAGCACGGTGGCGGTCGTGTCACCGTGCCCGGCAATGGCGTCCAGGATGCGCCGTCGCATCGGATCGGCCAGCGCGGCGAAGACGTCCTCCTCACCACCCGCCTGACGCTCCGTCATACGGGCAGCTTCTCCGTGTACGCGGCGAATCCAGCGAGGACCTGCGTCCACCCCTCCGAGTGGCTCTCGTACCCGGCCTGCGGAATGCGGTCCTCGGGGATGTCGAGGGTCGCGAAGCCGCTCTCGACCACCCGCAGCAGCGTCCCGTCCCCCTCGGGGGTGAGGGTGAACTCGACGAGGGTGGAGTTGTCCTCCGCCGCCTCCACGCCCGGGAAGGCGCTGGCCCAGCGGTAGGCGAAGTAGCGCGGCGGCTCGACGCTCACGATCCGCGTCGGATAGACGTCCCCGCCGTGGTCCAGGCGCATGATGCCGCCCGGGCGCAGGTCCATGGACCGCGGCTCGCCGCTGCCGCCCACGTCCTGGCCGAACCAGCGGCCGATGTGCTCCGGACGGGTCAGCACCTCCCACACCCGCTCGACGGGCGCCCCGATGCTGATCTCGCGTTCGATCCGGTCCTGGGTCTGCGTGCTCATGGCCGTACCTCCATCGACGACAACCTTACGTGCAACTTCATGGTTGCACGACGTCGACCCGATGCGCAACCTTATGGTTGCACGTTGTTATGCTGAGAGTCCGGCCACCGCGGGTGCGGCACGGCCGTGCCGAGGCCGACGGCCCGGCGCACGGCAATGGCAGCCACCGCAGCGCAACGCGGCACCGCAGGGGGCCAGTTGAGGCCCACACCCCCTGGTCGGGCCGGACTGCGGTCGGGGACCGCCCCCGGCGCGGCCCTTCAGGACGGTGGGGTGAAGGCGTCGAAGACCTTGTCCCAGCTGGGTGAGCGCACGAGCGCGCCCAGCTGCGCCGGGGTCAGCGGCGGATCGGGGCGGGTCTGCGGGGAGCCCTTCTCCGCGGCCGCGTTCCATTCGCTCGCCCCGATCTGACCGCCCCTGGGCGTGGTCAGGACCGCACGCCATTCCTTAGGCCCCTCGCGCCCGTCCGAGAACTCCCAGCCCTGAAAGACCGTCAGCACCAGCCCGTCCCCCAGTTCGGTGCGGGTGCACTTGGTGTCCTTCTCCACGAAGGACGTGGCCGGGCACTCGTTGTCCTGCTGCTGGTTGTCCATGACCCAGCTCAGGTCGACGGAGAGCAACGAGGCGCCCTTGCCGTCGTCGAAGACGACCTCCGCGTACGGCAGGGGGTCGCCCCCCTCGAAGGCCTGTGTGCCCCTTACCCGTTCGACTGTCACGCTTCCCGCGGGCAGCAGGGCCTTGAGCAGGTCCGCCATCTCCTGGCCGGAGACCTCCGGGGGCCGGGTACTCGGCGTCGGCGTCGGTGCCGTCGCCGTGGCCGGTGCCTTCGCCGGTGTCCGCGTCGCCGGGACGGCCTGCGGGGAGTTGCCGGCCGGGACGACCAGCGCGACGGCGACGCCCACCGCCGCCACGGCGACGACGGCACCGGTCACGGCGGTGCGCCGCCGCCGGAGGGTCCGGCCGCGCGCGAGGCCCCCGGCGACGAGGGAGCGGTTGTCGGTACTGAAGCCGTCGGCGGTGCGGCGGAGTGCGGCGCCGAGGTCGTCTTCGAAGGGCATGGGGGTGTCACCGTCCGTGGGAGAGCGGGAAGTCGTGAACCGGTGGGGGATCAGCGGGCGGACACGAGGTCCGCGAGGCTGTCGCCGAGCAGTTCGCGCAACCGCGCGAGCGCGCGGAACGAGCGCGTGCGCACGGTGCCGGAGGTGATCCGCAGGGCTTCCGCGGTCTCCTCGATGCTCCGGTCCTCCCAGTAGCGCAGCACCAGCACCGCGCGGTCCTTGGGGGACAGCCGGGCCAGGGCGTCGAGGAGGGTCAGCCGCAGCAGCGTCGTGTCACCGTCCGGTGAGATGCCCGACGGGATGTCGGGCATCTCACCGATGGGCGACTCGCGGTTGCTGCGCCGCCGCTGATGGGTGAGGAACGTACGGACGAGCACGGTATGGGCGTACCCGGCGGGATTGCCGATGCGGGCGATGCGCCGCCAGGTGAGGTACATCTTGCCGAGGGTCTCCTGCACGAGGTCCTCGGCCAGATGCGTGTCACCGCCGGTGAGCAGGCAGGCCGAACGGAAGAGGGGCGCCGCGCGGGTGGCGGCGAACTCCAGGTAGTCCTCCGTGCGTTCGTCGTGCATGTACCGTCCCGTGGTCGTGATCGTCTTCCGGCGCGCCTTCACTTCACTGACGCCGTGGACCACCGGAAATGTTGCACCGCCACAGCAGCAGGGCCCCGGCCAGGAACGGCAGTCCGGCCACGGCGAACAGCGGCCCCGGGCCCGCCCAGCGCGAGCCGAGCGCCCAGAGGCCGAACAGCAGCAGGGCGGCGGCCTCCGAGCCCAGGCCGGCCAGGGAGGTCACGGTGGCCCGGGTGCGGTCGCCGAGCAGGTCCTGGAGGCGGGCGTCGGCGGCGGCAGCCGCCCAGTCGAAGACCCCGAAAGCCATCGCCACGGCGACCAGGCCCACGGGATGGACGCCCGACGTCCCCGCGCCGAGAGCCAGGCACAGCCCGGCCGCCGCCGGGGCGGCCGGGGCCCAGCGCATACCGCGTCCGGCGAGCCAGCCGCCCGCGGTGGCACCCGCGGTGACCAGCAGCACGAGCAGCGGCACCAGGGGCGCGTCCACGCCGGTGGCCCGCGCCAGCAGCGGTACGTACTCGTCCAGCGCGGCCGCACCCGCCATCAGCGACACCACGGCGAGCATCCGTGCGACCCCGGGCTCCTGCCGGGCCTCGGTGAGCGCGTCGCGCAGCAGCGCGCCGTAGGCCGTCTCGTCGTGCGACGTCTCCGGGCGCCGCTCGGGCAGCCGGAGTGCGGCGAGCGCGGTGAGCACCGTCACGGCGATGCTGGCCACCCCCACCGCGAGGTACCCGCCCACGGCGAGCAGCGGTCCGGCCGCGGCCGTCGCCGCCAGCGCGGCTGTGGTGCCGATCGCCTGTGAGCGGCCGATGAGCCGCGCGTACGCATCGGCCGCGCCGGCCCCGCTCAGCCCCTCGTGGACCAGTGCCTGCAACGCTCCCGAACGCAACGCGCTACCGGCGCCCCACAGCACGAATCCGGCCGCGAACGAGGTGTAGCCGGGCAGGAATGTCCACAGGCCGAAGCCGGCTCCGGTCAGCAGGGGCGCGACGAAGAGCAGGGTGCGCCGCGAGAAGCGGTCCGCCCACACTCCGGACGGCACTTCCAGCGCGAACGCCGTGAAGGACCAGAGGGCGAAGAGCGAGGAGATCCCGGCCTCGGACAGCCCGGAGTCGGCAAAGAGCACCGCGTACACCGGGTAGAGCGGGATGAGGTCCTCGAACAGTGCGTAGGCGTACAGCCTGCGTGCGAGGAAGGACTCCGGGGACTTCCCTGTCGATCAATGTCGCCATGTCATGACACGAGCGTACGCGGGTACGTCTCCGGTGAGGAGTGGTTTCCATGCATCTGGGACGTACCGGAAGCGAGCCCCTGCAAGCCCGCAGCGCGCTGCGGATGAGACTGGGGCTGGCCGTCTTCGGACTGGTCTGGGCGATCGCCGGGACGGTGATCTTCTCGATCCTCGGGCAGATGGGCTGGGCGATCTTCTTCGGTGTGCTGGCGCTGGCCGCCGCGACCGACCTGGTGGTGGTCGTCCGCCACATCCGGCAGGGCCCGCACTACCAGCCGGGGCGCGACGTACCGCCGTACCGCCCGGTGAGCAGGAGGTGACACCGCGCACCCCTGGTGAGGCGCGAAAACGCGGAAGGCCCGGTACTTGCGCACCGGGCCTTCCGTTTCAGTAGCGGGGACAGGATTTGAACCTGCGACCTCTGGGTTATGAGCCCAGCGAGCTACCGAGCTGCTCCACCCCGCGTCGGTGAACACCACCCTACGGGGTGCGGGCCCCAGGACCAAATCCATTTCCCGCGGCCGCGCCGAGGAGCCCGCGAGGGGTCAGGCGGGCTGCCACAGCTCGACGCGGTTGCCCTCGGGATCGGTGACCCAGCCGAACCGGCCGATGCCGTCCATGTCCTGGGTCTCCTCGGCCACGTCGGCCCCCTTGGCCCGCAGCTGTGCGAGCATCGCGTCCAGGTCGCGGACCCGGAAGTTGAGCATGGTCTGCTGCGTGCGCGACCCGAAGTAGTCGGTCCCGGACTCGAAGGCCGCAAACACCGTCGCCCCTGCCTCCTGGCGCCACAGACCGTGCTCGTCGGAGTCCAGACCCAGGCAGTCGCGGTACCACGCGCTCAGCGCCTCCGGGTCGTCGGCCCGCAGGAAGTATCCGCCGATTCCCAGTACATGTTCCATGCGGCCCATCCTGCCGGAACTGGTGTACGGCGGCGGTTCGGATGCCCGGTCGCCACGCCCGGACCGCGGCTCCTACTCCGGTCCCGGCCGGGGCCTGGGCAGCGTCGGCGGGCCCTCCGGGTCGTCCGCGTCCGAAGCGTAGGAGGCGTCCGGGGCGTACGGCCGGAAGGGCTCCAGGGCCGGCAGGTCGGGGACCAGATGGGCGTAGGCACGGCAGACCGCGGCGGTCTCGGCGATCGACACCAGCGGGGTACGGATGTGGGACCAGCCGCCGGAGGCGTCCCCGGCGACCGCCAGGCCGGCCCGGTCCCGGGCAATCGACGTCGCGGCCGCCATCGCCTCGGGCGCGAAGTCGGCCAGGCCGATCTCGGCGGTCTGCCGGTTCACCCGGTGCACGACCCGGCCGGTGAGCTGTGCGCGGAGCAGGCCTGCGCCCTTGCCGAGCTCGGGCCCGAACCGCTGTCCGCAGATCTCCAGGTAGATGCCGACCGGACGGGCCAGCTGCGCCAGCCGGATCAGGTTGGCGACCATGCGGTCCCGGGTCTCCTCGTCGACCGTCGTGGCGTTCGGGAACAGCTCGGCGATGTCGTCGACCAGGACGACGACCGGGAAGGGCCGGACGTAGGCGGGCAGCCCCCAGATGTCCGAGGCGACCTCCTCCTCGGGCTCCGTGAACGCCGCGCCCTGGTGGTCCTTGAGCAGGTCGAAACGATCCTCCATCTCCGCCACCAGGGCCTCCAGCAGCTTCGACGCCTGCTCGCGGTCGGTGGCCAGGGCCGACAGGCGGGCCGCGTAGGGGGCCTGCTCCACGCCGCGCTTGCAGTCGATGCCGACCAGGGCCACCGGCAGCTTGGCCAGATTCATGATCAGGTTGCGCTGGTAGACCGTCTTGCCCGACTGGTTGGCGCCCAGGGTCAGGGTGTGCGGGATCCGCCGGTAGTCGCGCACGAAGGTCGTCCCGTCCTCGCGCAGCGCGACCGGGACCA
This sequence comes from Streptomyces sp. NPDC046977, assembly GCF_040644455.1. NCBI lineage: Bacteria > Bacillati > Actinomycetota > Actinomycetes > Kitasatosporales > Streptomycetaceae > Streptomyces > Streptomyces sp. NPDC046977. The sequence goes on along the minus strand of NZ_JBEYWO010000001.1, from coordinate 211,578 downwards.
CCATCGGGCCGGACGGGAGACGGCGCGGCATGCGCACGTCGCGGAGCACGTCGTAGCCGGTCATGCGCAGTTCCACCGTCCCGGGCCTGACCGGGACCACGCTGAGGGCGTGCACGCCCCAGGCGTGCCGCAGCCGGCCGGCGGCGGCGGCCACGTCGGCCGGTTCCAGCCCGGGCGGGAGCCGCAGCCGGACCCGCAGTCCGATGAGGGAGCCGCTGACCCGGCGGATCCTCGGCGGCACCGGCCGGGCCTGCCCGCGGCCCGCGGCCCACACCGCGAACGCCCGCAGCCGGGACGGGGGCAGGGCCAGCCCGCAGGCGACCATCGTGGAGCCGTACGTGGCCAGGAACCGGCCCCAGGTCAGCGGCAGGCCGACCAGCAGCCAGAAGGCCACCGGGTACCTGCGCCGGACGTAGTCGAGGCCGCCTGCCAGGGTGAGCACCAGGCCCAGGAGCACGACGACCCTCATGGTGATCAGCCCCTGCCACTCGACGCGCCGGCCCGGACCCGTGCGATGACCGCCGCGGCGCGGACCGGGAGGGATCCCGTGCCGGGTACGGCGGTTGAACGGATGGTCGCAGTTCCCGGACCCCCGTCCCGGGAACCGGCGCAGAAGGGCGCCGGACGCAGCCCGGATCGGTGACACCGCTACTGCGGATGGGCGCTGACCGGCCGTCGGGCGCGGGTGCGCGGACGCGACGGCGGCGGGACTCCCCCCGGTGCCCCGCCGCCGCGTGCCGTCGTGTCGTCGTTTCGTCGTGCCGCTCGGCCGGCCGGGTCAGCCGTAGAGCTTGGCGACGGCCCTCGTGGTGGTCTTCTTGAAGGCCTTGACGGGCGCCTGGTCGAGCGTGCCCATCTGGCTCCACTTCACGACGGTCACGGTCCGGCCGTCGCGCCCGATGCCGTAGAGCGCGACACCGTGCTCGGACTCGGGGGGCGCGGTGTGGACGCCGTAGACGTGCGCACCGTTCGCCACGCCGAGCGGGCCGTAGTCCTTCCAGTCGGCCTCGCCCTGCGGGTTCTGGCGTTCGAAGCGGACGGCGCAGCCGCGGACGGACGTACGGAGCCGGGTGGCCAGGTCGCGGGCGGCCGTGGCGTTCTTCGCCGTGAAGGTGAGCTGGACGGCGCCGGTGTCGAACTCCGTGCCGAACTCCCGGTACGCGGCGCGGCGGGACGGCAGGACGCGCTCCAGGCAGAAGACCGGGTAGTCGGGCAGGCCCTGGGTGACCCGGCCCGCGTACCAGGGGGAAGTGGGGTGCGGCGGCAGTTCCTTGGGCGCCAGGAATTTCGGCGCGGGCGCGGCGGCCTCCGCCTCGGCCGCCCCGAGGCCGAGCAGGGCGGTGGCGGCGACGGCCGCCACGACGGCGCGGCGGGTCAGTGAGTGCTGGTACACGATGCGTCCCCGTTGTCTGTGGTGTGGTCCTCGGTCGTGGTGCCACCGGCGCCGGAGCGACGGCGGCGATGTGCACCAGGCTGCGCGGGACGGTCGCGGCCCGGCAACGGATACCGCGTCATCCGGGACGCCGGAACGGTTCCGCGTACCCTGGCCTGGGGAGAGAGGAGCGCCCTGGAACGGGTGCCGGGAACGCGGGACGACGGCGGGGGCACGGGGATGGCCGGTACGGCGGCGGGCAGCGGGCAGTTCGCGGAGCGCCTGCGCGCCCTCAAGGAAGGCTCGGGGCTGAGCTACGGGCAGCTGGCGAGCCGGCTGCACGTCAGCACGTCGACCCTGCACCGCTATTGCCACGGTGACGCCGTTCCGGCGGACTACGCGGTCGTGGAGCGCCTGGCGCGGCTGTGCGGGGCGGGGCCGGAGGAACTGGTCGAGCTGCACCGCCGGTGGGTGATGGCGGACGCGGCGCGGCGGACCGGCAACCGGGGCGGCGGCGCGGAGCCGGCGGAGGACATGCCGCCCGAAGTGCCCGACGTGCCTGATGCGCCCGCAGTGGTCGCGGTGGAGGGCCCGGCGCCCGGCGCCGGGGAGCCTGCCCGCCGGCCGCCGCGCCGCGGTCCGTGGCGCCGGCGGCTGTCCCGCCCGGCGGTCGTGGTGTCTGCGGCCGCGCTCGTGCTCACCGGCGCCGCGCTGGCGATGACCGACGCCACGGGCGACGGCCGTCCGCGGGCGGCCCGCACCGCGCCTTCCGCGACCGGCGGCAGCGGCAGTGCCCGCGCCTCGGCCCCCGTGACGGAAGGGGTGCACGGCGGCCGACCCTCGCCGACGCCCTCGGCGACCGGGACCCGGGCCGCTCCTTCGGTCGCTCCGTCGTCGGGCGGGCCGTCCCGCCGGCCCTCACCGGGGGGAACGCCCAAGGGTTCCACGCCCGCCGGCCCGGGCGTCCCGGCCGAGCCGCTGACGTGGAGTGTGCGGTCGCACGTGTGGGAGAACGGCTGCGACCACCGCTATCTGATCGACCGTCCCCCCGCCGACGTCCCGCCGCCGCCCGTCGCGCAGGACGCCCGGGCGTGGGCGACCGCCCTCGACGCCGTGCACGGGGGCACCACCATCGTCGAGACCACGCTGCGCGGCAGCGCGGCGGCGCCGGTGGTGGTGCAGGCGCTGCATGTGCGGGTGGTGGAGCGGCGCGGCCCGCTGCGCTGGTCCTCGTACGCGATGGACAACGGCTGCGGAGGTGCCCTCACCCCCGCCGTGTACGCCGTCGACCTCGACGTCGCGCGCCCTCTCGCCCGTCCCCAGGACGGCTTCGACGGCGAGCGGACCGTCCCGGCGGTCCGTCTGCCGTACCAGGTCTCCGGCCGGGATCCGCTGGTGCTGCGGGTGGACGCCCGGACGCAGGGCTGCGACTGCGACTGGTACCTGGAGGCCGACTGGACCTCGGGCGGACGCACGGGCACGGTCCGCATCGACGACGGAGGCAGGCCCTTCCGCACCAGCGGCGTCAAGGGCCGCCCCCAGTACGGCTACTGGCCGGAGACCGGCTGGACCCGCGGCTGAGGCCGCGGGCTGCTTCACCACCGGCTCCGCCTCGATGGGGCCTGTTCGCCGGGGCCGGCCGGGGCGAGGGAGACCGACGAGTCGATCTCGGCGTGCCCGAGCAGGGTGACCGCCGTCCCGGAGCAGGCGGCGTACGTCATTGCGAATGGCTGCTCCGGGCCCGCATCGGCGCCGTCGCCGCCCTGCCTGGCTCCTTGGAGTGCCGCGGTTCCGGATCGAGCTGTCCGTCGGACGAGCGGCCGCCGCCCGCGCAGACACCGGGCAGGAACTCGACCCGGCGATGCCGGAGTTGGCCACATGGGGCTTGAAGGGGAATGGGCCGACCGCGCCCCGCCGAGACGTTCCACCCCGGCTGGGCCGTGCTCGGGCTGCGGGCCCGCTTCGATCCCGGGACGGTGGTGGACTTCCGCGCCGTGTACGAGTTCCGCGTCGACGACGGGACGATCGAGGCGCTGCGCGGACCGGCCCAGCACCCTGACGCGACCGCCACGACGGGCCAGGAGGCGTTCCTGGGCCTGACCGGTCGAGGTCTCCCGTCCGGCGACGCCGGCGTGCTGCCGGCCGGTCGCCCGCGGGATCGCGGGCGCGGGCCGACGGGGCGTCAGGAGCCGAACGGCAGCAGCAGCCCCTTGTTCATGGTGAGCAGCACGACCAGCACCATCAGGTCGGCCGCGCCGAGGACGAGCCCGAGAAGGGCCCGCACGGGACGCTTGGTGCCGCGCACCAGGGCGACGCCGCCGAGCACCAGGGCGAACGGGCCGAGCACGATGTTGAAGGCGAGCAGGCCGATCAGCCCGAGGACGAACGAGGCGACGGCCATGCCGTCGGCGCCGTCCGAGCCGTCCTTGGGGCGTGCGTCGCGGCGCGTGGGTGCGTAGGAGTCCATGGGTCGAATCCCCCCTGGGAGACGTGGAGTCAGCGGTTGCGGTGGTGGGCGAGGCGTTCGCGGACCGAGAAGACGAGCAGCCAGGCGGCGATCGCGCCGGCGGCGGTGAGGAACACGGGGAACGAGGTGCAGGAGACGGTGCCCAGGAGGATCCCCAAGGCGACCAGGGCGACGAGGAACGTCACGAGGCGCTGCCTTTCTCGATGACTGCGGTGCCGCGGCGGTACGTGCCGCGGACGGGCGGAGCGGGGCGAGGTGGCGCTTGAGTGAACAGTTGGAATAACAGTTGTTCACTGAATCCGTAGTCTAGTGTCGCCAAACTCAGCGAACAGCTGTTTACTGGATGACATGAGTCACACCCTCGGGGTCCGCGAGGCCCAGAAGCAGCAGACCCGGCAGGCCCTCCTCGACGCGGGCCTGCGCCTGCTGGAGAACCAGAGCCTGAGCAGCCTGGGACTGCGCGCCGTCACGCGCGAAGTGGGCGTCGCACCCGCGGGGTTCTACCGCCACTTCCGGGACATGAGCGACCTCGGGGTGGCGCTGGTCGGCGAGTCGCTGAGCAGCCTGCACGCGATGATCCAGGCGATCCTGGCCGAACAGGACGACGCCGGGGAGGTCATCGCCCGCTCCGTGCGCCTGATGGCACGGCATGTGCACGAGCACCGGCCGCACTTCCGGTTCATCGCGCGCGAGCGCCACGGCGGCGTCACCGCGGTCCGTGAGGCCATCGCGGCCGAGATGGCGCAGTTCGCCGAGGAGGTGGCCACCGCCCTTGCGGCGCAGCCGGTTTCGGCGGGCTGGCGCACCGAGGACGTGCGCATGCTCGCCGAACTCTACGTCGACCGCATGCTGATGACCGCGATCGCCTTCATGGAGGCACCGGCGGACGACCCCGCGGCCGCGGAACGCATCGAACGCACTGCCCGCAAGGAGCTGTTCCTCATCCATCTGGGCCGCCGGCACTGGCTCGCCGCCCAGGAGGACGGCAGCGCGCCCCAGGACTGAAGGAGCGTGCCACGATCCGGAATGACGATTCGCACTTGTGGAGATCGGCCATCTAAGGTGAAGCCATGGCCATCGCACTCTTTCGGCGCAATCGTTCGGCACGCAACGGTACGGAAGCGGCGGTGCTGGCACCGCCGATCGCCAGAGGCGCGGGACTGATCAGCTGCCAAGTGCTGGACCCTCTCGGGCAGCCCATGAACGGCGCCGACATCGTAGTGACCGAACTGGGCAGCGGACGCGTGCGGGTGAAGGCGACCAGCGACCCCTACGGCACTTTCATCGCGACGCTGCCGCCCGGGCAGTACACCGTCGTCGTCTCCGCGGACAGCCTGCAGCCCTACCGCGGCACGGTGGAGATAGCCGAGGGACTGCAATCCCCCATCGGCAGCATCCAGTTGGCCCCCTCCCCCGGGCTGGAGCTGCCGCCCCCCGGCACCTGGCTCTTCGACCCTCCGCACACCGCGATCCGCTTCATCGCCAAGCACGTGGGCATGGCGCATGTGCACGGCCGCTTCGACCGCTTCGAGGGCGGCATCCGGGTCGCCGAGCGCATGGAGGACTCGCAGGTCGAGATCAGCATCGACGCCGCGAGCATCAACACCGGCAACCGCACCCGGGACAACCATCTGCGCTCTGCGGACTTCCTGGACGTCGCCGCCTACCCCTTCATCCACTTCGCCAGCGACCGGTTCCTGCACCGCACCGGCAACAAGTGGACCGTCCAGGGCCATCTGACGATGCACGGCACCAGCCGCTCGGTCTCCCTGGACACCAACTACCTGGGCCTGGCGACCGGCGGCTACGGCGAGGAACTGCGTTGCGCGGCCCTCGCGAGCGCCGAACTGCACCGTGAGGACTACACCCTGAACTGGCAGAACATGCTGGCGCGGGGTATCGCGGTGGTCGGCCCGACCATCAAGCTGGAGCTCGACATCCAGGCCATGTTCTCCGCGCACGACACCCCGACGCCTCCGGAGTAGCCGGGCCCGGGCCTCAGAACGCGCTGTCGGCGGCGGGCGTGATGACCGCGAACACCGCGCCCTGCGGGTCGGTGATCTGGGCGAAGCGGCCGACACCCGGCATGTCCGTCGCGGGCACGCGCAGGGTGCCGCCCGCCGCCACGGCCTTGGCCACGGTCGCGTCGACGTCGGCCGCCGTGAAGTACGGCAGCCAGTGCGCGGTCGTGCCCGCGGCGAGCTGCGCCTCCTCCAGCAGCCCGACGCCGCCGTGGCCCGCGTTGTCGTCGCCGGCGCCCGGGGAGACCACCACGTACGTGAATCCGGGGTTGCTCATGTCGTCGGTCTTCCAGCCGAAGACGCTCCGGTAGAAGTCGAGCGCCGCGGCAACGTCCGCGGTGTACAGCTCGGTCCAGTACAGGCTGCCGGGCTCGTTGACGATGTCGATGCCCTGGTTCGCGCCGGGCTGCCAGACGCAGAAGTGCGCGCCGGCCGGGTCGGCGAAGACCGCCATGCGGCCCTGGTCGAAGACGTCCATGGCCGGGGCGCGGACCGTGCCGCCGGCCTGCTCCACCGCCTTGGCCGTGGCCTCGGCGTCCTGGGTCCGGAAGAACGGCTCCCAGGCCGCCGAGCCGGCGTCCGGGTCGCCCGGGCCGATCCCGGCGACGGTCCGGCCGCCGATCTTGAACATGCCGTAGCCGCCCGCGTCCGGTCCGGCCGAGACGTACTCCCAGCCGAACACCTCGCCGTAGTACGCGGCGGCGGCCTTGCTGTCCGGCGCTCCCAGGTCGAGCCAGTTGGGCGCGCCGGGGAGGAAGTCTGTGCTGAGCATGGGGTGCTCCTTCGACGGAGGGTGTTTCCCTGGTCGCGCACAGTCTTGCAGGGGGCACTGACAACGCCCCCGACCAGCGGGAACAGCTCCGCGGGTGCCCCCGGGTCCACACCGCCCGACGGACCGTCAGGAGCGGCGCGGCTGGCTGGCGATGACGGCGAACACCGCGCCCCCCGGATCCGCCAGGTGCGCGAAGCGGCCGACGCCCTCGGTGTGCTGCGGGGCCATGACCACCGAGCCGCCGAGCCGGTCCGCCGAGCGCACCACCGCGTCGCAGTCGGTGACCTCGAAGTACGGCAGCCAGCGCGGGACGACGCCCGCCGCCCCCATCTCGTCGGTGATCCGCACCACGGCGCCGAGGGTGGTGCTCCCGTCGGAGGTGGACAGCACCGTGTAGCCGGAGTCGCCGAAGGGGACCTCCTGCGCCTGCCAGTCCAGGACGGAACCGTAGAAGGCGATCGCCGCGGCGGGGTCGGGCACGAACAGTTCCGCCCAGCACAGGCTGCCGGGTTCGGTGACCAGGTCCAGGCCCCGGGTCCCGGCGGGCTGCCAGACCGAGAAGTCCGCGCCTCCGGGATCGGTGAAGCCCGCCGTCCGCCCGTTGGTGAACACGTCGAAGGGCCCGAAGCGGACCGTTCCGCCCGCCTGCTCCACGGCCTTTGCGGTGGCGTCGGCGTCGTCCGCCTGGAAGAAGAGCATCCAGGCCGGGGGCGAACTCTCGTCGGCGGACGGGCTGAGGGCGGCCACGGTCCTCCCGTCCAGCTGGAAGAACCCGTAGCCGCCCGCTTCCGGCCCCAGGGGCCGCATGTCCCAGTCGAAGAGCCCGCTGTAGAACGCGGCGGACGCGCCGGGATGGCTGCATCCGAGATCCAGCCAGCTCGGGGCCCCGTGGGCGTAGTGAGTCGTGAGCATGACGGGCTCCTTCGCTACGGCGCGCTGCCCTGTGCCGTCCTCCCGCTTCCGCCCTCAGTCTGGCACCGCCGCCCGGCTCCCGCCGGGCGGCGTCACTTCTTGGCCTTGGTGAACTCGTCGTACGCCTTCAGCACGTCCGGGGTCGGACCGTCCATGCGGAGGGTGCCGTGCTCGAGCCAGATGGCACGCGTGCAGGTGTCCCGGATCGTGTTGTTGTTGTGGCTGACGAGGAAAACCGTTCCGGCTTCCTCGCGCAGCTCGCGGATCCGGGCCTCGGAGCGCTTGCGGAAGCTGTTGTCGCCGGTGGCCAGCGCCTCGTCGATCATCAGCACGTCGTGCGTCTTGGCCGCGGCGATGGAGAAGCGGAGCCGGGCCGCCATGCCGGAGGAGTAGGTCCGCATCGGCAGGGAGATGAAGTCCCCCTTCTCGTTGATGCCGGAGAACTCGACGATGTCGTCGTAGCGCTCCCTGACCTCGTCCTGGGTCATGCCCATGGCCAGGCCGCCGAGCAGCACATTGCGCTCGCCGGACAGGTCGTTCATGAGCGCGGCGTTGACGCCGAGCAGCGACGGCTGGCCCTGCGTGTAGACCTTGCCGCTCTCCGCGGGCAGCAGGCCGGCCACCGCCTTGAGGAGGGTGGACTTGCCCGAGCCGTTGGAGCCGATCAGCCCGATGGACTCGCCGCGGTACGCGGTGAAGCTCACACCGCGCACGGCGTGCACCGTGCGCACGTTCGGGTTGCCCTTGCGGCGGATGATGCGCGACAGCGCGTTGACGGCGCTGCCCCGCCCGCCGCCGGCGCCGTGCACCCGGTAGACGATGTGCAGGTCGTCCACGATCACGGTGGGAATGCGCTCGTCAGCCACGGCCGTACCGCTCCTCTGCCTTCCAGAAGTACACAAAGCCGCCGATGCCCATCACGAGGGCCCAGCCCAGCGCGACCGGCCAGACGTGGGGCGGCAGCTGGTCGCCGGTGAAGCTGTCGATCAGCGCGAAACGCATCAGGTCGATGTAGACGGCGGCCGGGTTGAGACCCAGCAGCAGCCTGACCACGTAGGGGGCGTGTGCCGCGACGTGGCTGATGCTGTACATCACACCGGACATGTACATCCACGTCCGCAGGATGAACGGCATCAGCTGCGCCAGGTCCGTCATCTTGCTGCCGATGCGCGCCACGACCAACGCGAGGCCCGCGTTGAACACCGACTGCAGCAGCAGCGCCGGCACCACCAGCAGCCACGACGGCCGCGGCACCTCGCCGGTCATCAGCACGATGGCGAACAGCACGAGCATCGACATCATGAGCTGCTGCAGCTGCATGAGCGTCTGGGCGATCGGCAGGCTCGCGCGCGGGAAGTGCAGGGCGCGCACCAGGCCGAGGTTGCCGGCGATCGCACGGACGCCCGCCATCACCGAGGACTGGGTGAAGGTGTAGACGAAGACGCCGGTGACGAGGAACGCGATGAAGTTGTCCACGCCCCGGTCGGTGCCGAGCAGCAGGCCGAAGATCAGGTAGTAGACGGCCGCGTTGAGCAGCGGCGTCAGCACCTGCCACAGCTGGCCGAGGCGGGCCTGGGTGTACTGCGCCGACACACGGGCCGTGGCGTACGAGACGATGAAGTGACGGCGCCCCCAAAGCTGCCGTACGTACTGGACCAGGCTGGGCCTGGCTCCACTCACCGAGAGGCCGTACTTGGCCGCCAGTTCGCCGGGGGGGAGCGTCAGCGTGCCTGGCGGCGCGGTGGCCGCGGAGGAGGACTCGATGTCAAGGCTCACGGGGGCGGCGCTTTCTTTCGAGGGAGGGGATGCGGGGTGGGGGGTTAACGCTAAACCGGAACGACACCGTACCGTCGTGATCGAGACGTTAGACCACCCGAGCGCTGGAACGCAACCGTTCCGTCGCGACGTCGCGTAGGCTGCCGCACATGGCATCGGACACAGCCCCCTCCCGCCGCGCCCCCGCCGGGGCAGCCGTGCTCCGTGACGACGTCACGGAGGCCATCCGCGCTGCGGTCTTCGCGGAGCTGGCGGCGGTCGGCTACGGCCGGATGTCCATCGAGGGCATCGCCCGCCGCGCCGGTGTGGGCAAGGCCGCCGTCTACCGCCGCTGGCGGTCCAAGCTACCGCTCGTCCTCGACGTCGTGTCCGCGGTCGCCGCACTCGGCGTCCCCGCCCCCTCGACGGGCTCGCTCCTGACCGACATCCGCGTGCTGCTGGAGGTCACCGCACGGGCACTGCGGCACCCCGTCGCCTCCCAGATCATCCCCGATCTGCTGGCCGAGGCCTCCCGCAGCCCCGAGATCGCCGAAGCCCTCCAGACCGCGCTCAGGGACACCCAGCGGGGCATCGCCTCCGGCATCATCGACAGCGCGATCGCCCGCGGTGAACTGCCGCAGGACACCGACGCCGAGCTCGCCCTGGACCTCATCGCGGGCCCCCTCTACTGGCGCCTCGCCGTGCTCCGCGCACCCCTCTCGCCGCGCTACCTCGACCGTCTCTCGGCCGCCACGACCGCGGCACTCGCGGCGACAGCCGCGATGTGATCATACGCACACCCGTCAGCCGCGAGGGATCGCGAAGTCGTCGAGGTGGGCCTGGTCCAGGGCCGGCCAGGGAACGGCTGCGGTGAGGACCGCGAGAGCCGACGTCGGGAACTTGTCGGCGGCCCGGAGCAGGGCCTCCGACGCGCCGCCGCCCGCGAGCCGGAGCGCGAGGTCCTGGACGCCTGGGTTGTGCCCGACGAGCAGGACGGTACGCACGCTGTCGGGCGTCTCACGCAGGACGTCGAGCAGGGCGCGTGCGGTGGCGGCATAGAGCCGCTCGTCGTACGCGACCTGCGGCTCCGCGCGGGCGCCGAGGGCGCCGGCGGCCAGCTCCCAGGTCTCCCGGGTGCGCACGGCGGTGGAGCACACCACCAGATCCGGGATGTGCTTGTTCTCACGCAGCCAGCGCCCCGCGGCGGGCGCGTCACGGCGACCGCGGGCGCCCAGCGGACGGTCGTGGTCGGGGACGTCCGGGGGCCAGGCGGACTTGGCGTGCCGCAGCAGGACGAGATGCCGGGTCACGGCCGCACCCCGCCGATCTCACGGGTGAGCTCCAGACCCAGGAAGCGGTCCATGTGCGCGAAGGTCTCGAACCGCGAACCGGGCGGCAGTTCCGTCTGCGCCCCGACGAAGTCGAGGGCCTCCAGCACGGCCGGGGTGTCCAGGTCCCGGGAGAGCGCCGCCCGCATGCGCTCGACGTGCTGCGCGCACATCGGCCTGGAGGGCTCCTCGGCCCACAGCGCGACGTCCCGGCGCCAGCGGGCGAGCCGCGCGGCGGCCGTGCCGAGCGCCGGCGGCGCGAGCTCCAGGGGCACCCGGCGGTCCCGGCCCATCAGTGCCAGCCGGAGGTCCAGCCCCGGGGACATGCCCCCGGACACGGGGCCGACATCCATGCGCACGCCCTCTCCCTCGTCGCCGGGGTCGTCCGTGTCGCCCACGGCCACGACCCGCACCGCCATCCGGCCCGCCAGGCCCTCCTGGGCCTCGGACACGGTCGCCACCCGGATCGCCGCGGGGGCCGCCCCGAGCGCCCCGCAGACGCCCGCGTCCTCCGCCCCGACCAGGGCGAGCAGCACCTGCCCCCCGGTGGCCTCGACCGTGCGCACGAGCACGTCGGCCGTCACGATCACCCGCGCGGCCTGCGCACCGCCGCCGCGGGGCACGCAGGCCACGACCCTCAGCGGAGCCCGGCGTCCCGGCTCCAACTCCACGGTCCCGCCCGTCCGGCCGTCCTCGATGCGCAACACGTCTCCGAATCTACGCCGGGTGCGGGCCTTACGGCCCGAGCACAATGCCGCGTGGTTCTTTCCCCGCCCTCCCACCCGAGTGCCCGGCGCGGTAAGTGCGGGCCCCGCACGTTTGCCGTAGGGGTCGGTGCCGCGCCGGGGTACTCCCCCAGCCTTCGGCCGGGGGGACCCCCTCAGCGCTCGCGGGTTACCCCCACATCGTCCGGCATCGACCACGCCGTCACCGCTCGTCTCCCCCAGCTACCGCTGGGAGGTGCCCCCACGGGCGCACCCCGCCACACCCCCTCCCTGGGTCGTTGGGGCGACTTACGGCCGGTGGGGGTCAGAGAGCACTTGCGGCCACCCCGGACCGCCCCTTCACCCACCCACCGGGGATCAGGCGCATGACGAAACCTAGGGGCGGGGCTGGAGGGGTGGCGTTCTGGACTGTGGAGCATATTTGGGTGCACAACCCGGAGCACGCAGCCGACAGTGCCTGAGGCACCTAAATGTGCTGTCCAGAATGGCAGCCCCGGAGGCCCCGCACCCGGCCCCCCAACAACGCGCGTCGGGGCGCGTGACTTCACAGGGCACACGGGCGGGAGGGCGGGGAAACAACCCGGCACAGCGAAGCGCAGCGTGCGGCGCTGTGCACCCCCTCGGAGCCCGACCTACAGTTGCGCGTATCGGACATAACAGACGGAAGAGCCGCACAGCCCGGTGAGAGGAGCCGTCAGTGCGTGAGATCCTCCCGGCGCTGAGCCGCTGGTACGCCTCCGGCACCCCCTTCGGCCTGGCGACCGTCGTCGATGTCAGCCGCAGCGCGCCACGCGGTCCGGGCGCGGCCATGGCCGTCGGGCCGGGCGACGAGGTCGTGGGCAGCGTGTCCGGCGGCTGCGTGGAGGGCGCCGTTTTTGAACTCGCCAAGGAGGTCGTGGAGTCCGGCGAGGCCCAGGTGCAGACCTTCGGCTACAGCGACGCGGACGCCTTCGAGGTGGGGCTGACCTGCGGCGGCGAGCTGACTCTGCTCGTCCGGCCGGTGTCCCCCGTCAGCGATCCCGCCTTCGGTGCGGTGGCCGCGTCCGTCGCGGCGCACCGGCCGGTGGTGACCGCGACCGTGCTCGACGGGCCCGCCCCGCGCGGGGCCTCGCTCGCCGTGTGGCCCGACGCGGTCGCCGGCACCCTCGGCACGGAGGGCCTGGACGCGGCGGTCACCGACGACGCCCGCGGCGGGCTGGCCCAAGGCGTCACCGGGCTGCGGCACTACGGCCCGCGCGGCGAGCGGCGCGAGGACGCCGTCGGCGTTTTCGTGCAGTCGTTCGCCCCGCCCCCGCGCATGCTCGTCTTCGGCGCGATCGACTTCGCCGCCGCGGTGGCCCGGATGGGGCTGTTCCTGGGCTACCAGGTGACGGTGTGCGACGCCCGGAAGGTGTTCGCGACGCCCCGGCGCTTCCCGGAGGGCGTGGAGGTCGTGGTCGACTGGCCGCACCGCTACCTCGGCGGCACCACGACCGACGACCGCACGGTCATCTGCGTCCTGACCCACGACCCCAAGTTCGACGTGCCGCTGCTGGAGGAGGCGCTGACGCGTCCCGCCGCGTACATCGGCGTGATGGGCAGCCGCCGCACCCATGAGGACCGCCTCAAGCGCCTGCGCGACACCTCGGTCCCCGCCGAGGCGCTCGCCCGCCTGCGCTCCCCCATCGGGCTCGACCTCGGCGCGCGCACACCCGAGGAGGTCGCGGTGTCCATCGCCGCCGAGATCGTCGCCCTGCGCTGGGGCGGCACCGGCATGCCGCTCTCCGCCACCGCGGGAGCCATCCACCCGCCCGCGCTCAGCGGCGTCGCGGCGTCCGGCTGACGGCAATCGCCTGGGGGTTTACATGTTGATCATGTGGCCCGCGAGGCCGTGCAGCGCCTCCTGGACCGCCTCGCCGAGGGTGGGGTGCCCGTGGACGTTGCGGGCGAGCTCCGCCGCCGTCAGGTCCCACTTCTGGGCGAGCGTCAACTCCGGCAGGAGCTCGGTGACTTCGGGCCCGACGAGGTGGCCGCCCAGCAGTTCGCCGTGGGTGGCGTCGGCGACGAGCTTGACGAAGCCGCCCGAGTCCCCGAGACCGTGCGCCTTGGCGTTGGCGGAGAACGGGAACTTGGCGACGCGGACGTCGAAGCCGCGCTCGCGGGCCTGGGCCTCGGTCCAGCCGAAACTGGCGATCTGCGGCTGGCAGAAGGTCACGCGCGGGATCATCACGTAGTCCAGCGGCATGGTCTCCGCGTCGCCGATGGTCTCCGCGGCGACGATGCCCATGGCCTCGGCGGCGTGCGCGAGCATCAGCTTGGCGGTGACGTCGCCGATGGCGAAGATGTGCGGGACGTTCGTACGGCAGTACGCGTCGATGTCGATGGCGCCGCGCTCGGTCAGCCGGACCCCGGTCTGCTCCAGGCCGTAGCCCGAGACGCGCGGCTGGAAGCCGATGGCCTGCAGCACCTTGTCGGCCTGGAGGGTCTGCCGCTGGCCACCCGTGGTGACCATGACCTTGACCTGGTCGCCGGAGTCGTTGATCGCCTCGACCCGGGTGGAGGTCAGCACGTCGATGCCCATCCGCTTGTAGCGGCGGGCCAGTTCGGCCGAGACCTCCTCGTCCTCCAGCGGCACCACGCGGTCCAGGAACTCCACGAGGGTCACCTTGACCCCGAAGTTGTGCAGGACGTAGGCGAATTCGACGCCGATGGCGCCCGCTCCCGCGATCAGGACACTGCGCGGGAGCGTGTCCGTCATGATCTGCTCCTCGTACGTCACGACCCGCTCGCTGAGCGCCGTACCGGGCAGCAGCCGGGTGGTGGCCCCGGCGGCGATGATGCAGTGGTCGAAGGTGACGGTCTGCGAACCGCCCTCGTTGAGGGCCACCTGGAGGGTGTGGTCGTCGGTGAAGGTGCCGCGGCCGTCGAACTTGGTGATGTCGTTCTTCTTCATCAGGTAGTGGACGCCCCTGACCCGGCCGTCCGCGACCTTGCGGCTGCGCTCGAAGGCCGCGCCGTAGTCGAGGGTGACCTCGCCGTTCACCCGGATGCCGAAGGTCTTGGCCTCCTGGGTGAAGATCTGGGCCAGTTCGGCGTTGCGCAGCAGCGCCTTCGACGGGATGCAGCCGACGTTGAGGCACACACCGCCCCAGTAGCGCTCCTCGACGACCGCGGTCCGCAGTCCCAGCTGGGCGGCCCTGATGGCCGCGACGTACCCGCCGGGGCCCGCGCCCAGGACGACGACGTCGAAGTGTGAACTGGTCATGCGGCAACCCCTGTCTGGACCACTGACGGATGCTCGTGCAGGCCGGACTTCCCCGTGTGCAACGATCACCCGCGCGGTTCGGCCGCGCAACATGTGCGCGGTGTCCGGCCCGTCACATCGGCGCCGTCGCACGGCGGATGAGCCGGCACACCCTCAGCAACCGTGGCCAAAGGTTCCGGCCGGGCCCGGGACGGCGGGCCCGGTTGACCGGGAGTGCGCGCTCCGGGCGTGCGGCGGATCACTTCTGCCAGGAGGCGACCGGTTGCGGGCGCCCGGGGCGGCAGGGACCTACGTCCCGAACGCAAAGGACTTCAGGACGGACCAAAGTCCGAGGTCAGCGGCGGATCCGCGCCCTACGGTGGAGTGCTGATCCACGCATGCGGCGCATGCGTCCGAACGGCACCAGGAGGTATCCCCGTGGCACTGACGACTCGCGCGAACCGGACGCTCGGCGTCCTGGCAGTGACGATCGCCGGAGCCTCGGTGATGGCCTGCGGGACGCAGCACATGTCCCAGACGGCGGCCGCGGCGCCCGCCAAGGCCGCGCCCACCGCGACCGCCACGCCTTCCCCGGCGGCCCCGTCCGCCCCGGCGGTCCCGCACTCCCTGGCCGCCCACTCCCCCGCCGCCAAGGCACCCGCGCCCACCGGCGGCACCCCCCGCACCACGGCCCCCGCCAAGCCCACGCACCACCGCGCCGCCGCTCCGGCCCACCGGGCTCACCCGTCGCACCCGAAGCACACCGCGCCCGCCACCCCGCCGGCCGCGCACCGCACGACCGCCGGCACCCCGGCGCACGCGCCGGCCGCCGGCCGGGTCGACCAGTCCATCCAGCACGGCGCGGAGGGCGGCGGGAAGTCGGTCGCACTGACCTTCGACGACGGCCCGGACCCCACGTGGACCCCGAAGGTCCTCCAGGTCCTCGCCGCGCACCACGCCAAGGCCACCTTCTGCGAGATAGGCCCCAACGCCGCCGCGCACCCGGACCTGGTCAAGAGGATCAGCGCGGCCGGCCACCGCCTGTGCAACCACTCCGTCCACCACGACGAGGCACAGAGCGGCAAGTCCGCCGCCTACAACCGGCACGAGATCGTCGACGCGCAGCAGGAGATCTCCCGCGCCGCCGGGAACGGCGACCGGCTCTGGTACTACCGCGCCCCGGGCGGCGACTTCTCGCCCGCGATCCGCGCCATAGCCGCCGGCCACGGCATGCGCCCGCTCGGCTGGACCGTCGACTCCGAGGACTGGCGCCGGCCCGGCGTCGACTCCATCCTCAAGAACGTGAACACCGAGCTCAAGCCCGGCGGGATCATCCTGATGCACGACGGCGGCGGCGACCGGTCGCAGACCGTCCAGGCCCTCGAAACCCTGCTCGACCGCCTGGACGCGGCCGGCTACACGTACACCTTCCCCGGGCGCTGAATCGCGCGGGCGGCGCGCCCGGCGCACCATGAGCACATGGCTACCGGGAGCGCCATCGACGCCGGGACCGTGGTCAACATGCGCGATCTCGGCGGGATCCCGCTGGCCGGCGCGGGCCCGGGCCGGGTCGTGCGCCCCGGGGTGGTGCTGCGCTCCGGCCCGCTCGACCGCTACGACGCCGGGGCGGACCCGGACGTCGCGGGTCTCGGTATCCGTACGGTGGTCGACCTGCGCACCCACGACGAGCGGGCCGGCGCCCCCGACGTCCTTCCCGAGGGCGCCCGGCTGTTCGTCGCCGACGTCCTCGGCGACAGCCCCGACCTGCCCGCCGCGCGGCTGCCGGACCTGCTCGACGACCCCTCGGGGGCGCACCGGGAGCTCGGCGGGGGCCGGGCCGAGGAGCTGATGGCACGGGCGTACGAGCGGATGGTGCGGTCGCCGCGGGCGTGCTCCGCGTACTGCGCGCTGCTGGAGACCGCGGCGGACCCCGAGGCGCGGCCGGTGCTCTTCCACTGCACGGCGGGCAAGGACCGCACCGGGTGGGCGAGCACGGTCCTGCTGACCCTGCTCGGCGCGGATCCCGCCGTCGTGGAGCGGGAGTTCCTGTCGGTCAATCCCGCGGTGCGCGAGGCCTTCGGCCCCGGGCTGCGGCGTTTCGTGGCGGCCGGCGGCGACCCGGAGATCGCGGAGGCCGTCGTCGAGGTCCGCCCGCGCTACCTGGAGGCGGCGCTGCGTACGGTGGCCGAGGACTGGGGGGATGTCACCGGCTATGTGCGGCACGGCCTGAGACTGCCCGATGCCGCCGTGGACCGCCTGCGGGACGGACTCGTCGCCCCCGGCTCCCGGGCGTGACGATTCCGCGCACACGGGCTGCGCGGGCGCCCCGGAGACGGTGTAATGACGAGGTGGTCAGGGACGGCGCGAAGGGACGCAGAGTTCGGACGCTGTCGGCCGAGCTCGCGCTCAAGACGCTCCGATCCGGTCCTGACCAGGCGGGACGTCTGAGATCCGTCGTCGAGCAGGCCCTGGTCTTCACCGGCGCCACGCTGGTCGCCGTCTACTTTCCCGCCGAGGGCGGCGGGGAGCTGCGCCTGGTCGCGTCGGCCGGTGTTCCGCGCACGCTGTACGGGCTGCGCGACGGTTATCCGGCGGACGGGCCCTCGCCCGTGGCCACCGCGGTCCGGCGCGGCCGGCCCGTCGTCGCGACCTCGGGCACCCCCGGCGCGTACGGCACCGCGGCCGGGGGCGAACCGCCCGACGGGGCGGCCCCGTTCGACGCGCCGCTGATCGCGCTGCCGGTGCGGGCGGAGGAGCGCGACGCGGGCTGCCTGGTCGCCGTCACCGACGACCCGGCGGGCTTCGGCGCCGAGGACCGGCAGTGCCTGGAGCTGTACGCCGCGGCGGCCGCGGCCTCCCCGCGGGAACCGGCCGGACCGCCCGACACGCCGGATATGCCGGATATGCCGGGAACCCGGTCCGGCGGCCCGGCCCACGACTTCGACCTCGCCATGGACACCGGGCGGATCCGGGTGAACAACGACGTTCTGGCGCTGTTCGGCCTGGCCCCGGCGGACTTCGACGGACGGGTGGACACGCTGCTGGCACTGACGGTGCCGGAGGACCTGCCGACGGTCATGTCCGTGGTCGAACCCGGTCACATGGCCACCGGTGAGCGCGAGTTGGAGTTCCGTATCCGCCGGCCCTCGGGCGAACTGCGCTGGCTGCGGCTGCGCGGGCACGTGGTGTTCACGCAGGACGGGCGTCCCGCGCGGCTGGTGGGCACCGTCGGCGACACCTCGCGGCTGCGCGCCGGTGCCAACGACGTGGGCCGGATCCAGCAGCTGGCGACCGACCTGTCGAACGCCTCGACGGTCCAAGAGGTCAGCCAGGTCGTGGCCACGGCTCTGCGCGGGCCGCTCAACGCCGACCGGATCGCGCTGGCCGAGGTGGAGACCGACCGGCTGGTCGTGACCGTGCTCGACCCGGCAGACCAGAGCGCCTGGCCCGAGGTGTGGCGCAGCGAGTGGCGCACCGAGTGGCCGGACGCGCCGACCCGCTCGATGCCGACCCTGGCGACCGCGCTGCGCGAGGGCAGGATCGCCTTCTGCCCACCGGGAACGCCACTGGAACCCGCGCTGGCCGGGGTGGGCACCGGCGGGCTGGCCGTGCTGCCGCTGCCGGCCGCGGGGCGGGTGGTCGGCTGCTGCCTGATCGGCTGGGACTCCCCGCACGAATTCGCCCCCGACGAACGGGCCGTGCTGACCGCCGCGGCCGGCCTGGCGGGCCAGGCACTGGTACGGGTGCGGGCCTTCGACGCCGAGCACGAACTCGTCGCCACCCTCCAGCGCACCCTGCTCCCCCGCCGCCTGCCCGAACTGCCCGGCGGGACCGCCGTCGCCCGCTATCTGCCGACCACCGGCGGCCTGGAGGTCGGCGGCGACTGGTACGACGTGATCCACCTTCAGGACCACCACGTCGCCCTGGTCATCGGTGACGTGCAGGGGCACAACGCGGGCGCGGCCACGCTCATGGGCCAGATGCGCACGGCGATCCGCGCGTACGCGGTGGAGGGGCACCCTCCCGACGTCGTCGTCTCGCACGCCAACCGGCTGCTCATGGGCATGGAGACCGACCTGTTCGCCACGTGCTGCTACGTGTCCGTCGACATGGAGGCGGGCAGCGGCTGGTGCGTTCGCGCCGGGCACCTGCCCCCGGTCCTGCGGCTGCCCGACGGCGGGACGCAGACGGTGGAGGGCGACGGCGGGCCCCCGCTCGGTGTCAGCGCGCACGCCGAGTTCCCGCTGATCCCGCTGCGCCTGCGTCCGGGCACCGTCCTGGCGATGACCACCGACGGACTGGTGGAGTCCGCGGAACTGCACTACGACGACGGCATGCGGCGGCTGGCCGCGGCGCTCTCCGCCACCGACCCCGGCCATCTGGGGCTGATGGCCGACGCGCTGCTGGACGGCGCCACCCGCGGCGACGACATCGCCCTGCTGCTCATGCGCTACGACGGCATGGCGGTCAGGCCCGTCCGCGAGAGCTGGACGGTGTGGCGGCTGCCCGACGCCGCCTCGCACGCCCGGCGTTTCACCGGCCGCACCCTGCGTGCGTGGGGGCTGCCCCGGGACGAGGTGGACACCGCGCTGCTGGTCGTCTCCGAACTCGTCACCAACGCCCTGGTCCACACCGACGGGCAGGTCCGGCTCGACCTCACCCTGATCGGCGACCGGCTGCGCATCGCGGTCGGCGACTCCTCGCCGCGCACCCCCGTCAAGCCCGCCGTCGTCAGCTGGCAGGACACGGGCGGGCGCGGCATCCTCCTCGTCGAGGCGGTGTCGGCGACCTGGGGCACGGTGCCGCTCAGCGGCGGCAAGCAGGTGTGGAGCGAGCTGACGGTGCCGCCACGGTCCTCCTGAGCCTCCCCCGGACGTGATGGACCCCGCCTGATCACCGCTGACCGCCGACCGGACGCCGTGCCACGGCAGTTGAACCGGAACCGCTTCAAAACCGTGACCTGCAGCACCTCTTCCCGACATGCCGACCAGTCGGTATCGTGCGGCCACCCCGGAGCGCCCCCGGGACGTACCGGCCCTGCCCGCTGGGAGACCACGTGATGACGTACTTCGGCGACACCCGGCACCACCCGTCCGCACCCCGCCGCGCCGTGCCCGGCCGGCGGCCGGGGACCGCGGCGCCCCGGCCCGCCTGACCGGATCACGTGCCGTGGGCCCCGCCGGTCCACGGTCCCCGCCGACGCCTGGATGCGACCGAATCCGATTCTGGTTCTGGTTCTGGTTCCGGTGGCGGCCTGTCCCCCCTTCTGCTGTTTCTCCCGTTTCTCCCGCCCCGCCGAACTCCCCTAGGAAGGGTGACTGGTGGAAAGCCTCCTGCGGATCGACGACCTCGGAGTCTCCTTCGGTGGTCTGTCCGCGCTCGACGCGGTGTCCCTGTCGGTCCGGCCCGGTGAAGTGCTCGGCGTCATCGGGCCCAACGGCGCCGGAAAGACCACCCTGTTCAACGCCGTCTGCGGTTTCGTGCGCCCGGCCACCGGCACGCTGCACTGGCAGGACCGCCCGGTGTCCTGGCCGCGCCCGCACCAGCTGGCCCGGCTCGGCATCGCCCGCACGCTCCAGGGGCTGGGGCTTTTCCCCCGGCTCACCGTGCTGGAGAACGTGATGGTGGGCGCCACCCGGCACGCCCGGGCGGGCTTCGCCTCGGCGCTGCTCGGACTGCCCCGTTCCGACCGCGACGAACGCCTGCTGCGGCACCGCTCCCTGGCGGTGCTGCGCGAACTCGGGGCGGAGGACGTCGCCGGCCGGCTGCCCGGCGAACTCCCCTACGGCGTGCAGAAACAGGTGGCTCTCGCCCGCGCGCTGGCCGGGGAGCCGCGCCTGTTGCTGCTCGACGAACCCGCCTCCGGGCTGTCCGAGGCCGAGATGCGCCGGCTCGGCGAGATCATCGGCGGCCTGCGCGAGCGGATGGCGGTCGTCATCGTCGAGCACCACATGGACCTGGTGATGAGCGTCTGCGACCGGGTCCTCGTCCTGGACTTCGGCCGGGCCATCGCCCAGGGCACGCCCGACGAGGTGCGGGACGACCCCCTGGTCACCGAGGCCTACCTCGGCGACGAGGTCACGGAGCCGGCCGGGGAGGCCGCCTCCGGCGCGCCCGGCACCCGAGAGGAGTCCTCCCGTGCTTGAGATCGACGGTCTGGCCGTCCGCTACGGCATGGTCCGGGCCCTGGACGAGGTCTCGCTGACGGTGGACCAGGGCTCGATCACCGCCGTCCTCGGTGCCAACGGCGCCGGGAAGACCACCCTGCTGCGCGCCGTCCACGGGCTGGTCCGCCCGCGCGCCGGCCGCATCGTGCTGGACGGCGAGGACATCACCCCCCTCCCCGTGGAGGACGCCGTACGCCGCGGACTGGCCCATGTGCCCGAGGGCCGAGGGGTGATCACCGAGCTGAGCGTCCACGACAACCTGCGCCTGGGCGGCCTCTGGCGCGGCCGCGCCGAGCGCCGGGCCCGGCTCGGCGAAGGGCTCGACGAGGTGTACGGCCTTTTCCCCGCGCTGGCCGAGCGCCGGGCCCGGCCCGCCGAGACGCTCTCCGGCGGCGAACGGCAGATGCTCGCCATCGGGCGCGCCCTGATAACCCGGCCGCGGCTGCTGCTGCTCGACGAGCCGTCGCTCGGCCTCGCGCCGCGCGTCACCGCCCAGATCCTCGCCGTCCTGCGGGAGTTGCGGGACCGGCAGGGACTGACCGTGCTGCTCGTGGAGCAGAACGCGCGCAGCGCGCTGTCCGTCGCCGACCACGGTGTCGTGCTGAACCTGGGACGGGTCGTCGCCGCCGACGCGGCCGCCCGTCTCGCCACCGCGGACGACCTCCGTCACGCCTACCTGGGGTTCTGAATGTATTTCATCAATCTGACACTCGGCGGGGTGAGCAGCGGCATCGTCTACGCGGCGGTCGCGCTCTCCCTGGTGCTGATCTGGCGGGCGACGCGGATCGTCAACTTCGCCCAGGGCGGCATGCTGATGATCACGACTTTCGTGGCGCTCGGCGTCATCCACGCGACGGGTTCCTACTGGGCCGGGCTGCTGGCCGCGCTGGCCGCGGGCTTCCTGCTGGGCGCGGTGGTGGAACGGCTGCTGGTGCGGCCGGTGGAGAACGCCCCGCCGATGAACGCGGTCATTGTCACCCTCGGCCTGCTGCTGTTCCTCCAGGCGGTCGCCGGGATGGTGTGGGGCGGCTCGCCGCGCTCCTTCCCGCCGCTGCTGGGCATCCAGGGCTTCGGCATCGGCGGCGCGCGGCTGCTGTTGTCGCCGTCGGACCTGTTCACCATCGGCGCCGTGCTGGTCGTCATGGGGCTGCTGGTGGTCCTGTTCCGTGCCACGCCGGTGGGGCTGCGGATGCGGGCGGCGGCCTTCGCGCCGGAGGTGGCGCGGATGTTCGGTGTGCGGGTCGGGCGGGTGCTGACGCTGGGCTGGGCGCTGGCCGGCGCGGTCGGCGCACTCGCCGGCGTACTGATCGCGCCGACCACCTTCGTCGGGCCGAACCAGTTCGACGCCGTGCTGGTCTTCGGCTTCGCCGCGGCCGTCGTCGGCGGACTGGACAGTCCGCCGGGCGCGGTGGTCGGCGGGCTGGTGGTCGGGCTGACGCTGAGTTACGTCTCGGGCTACCTGGGCTCCGAAGTGGCCCTGCTGGGCGCCCTGGTGGTGCTGATGGCGGTGCTCATGGTGCGGCCGAACGGGCTGTTCTCGCGTACCTCCGTGCGACGAGTGTGAGGAACGATGGCAGACACAACTGACACGACTGACACGGCGGACACGACCGGCACGATGGAGCCCTCCGCCGCGAAGTCCCCCTTCGGCGGCCCGGCGTGGCTGCGCCCGGCACTCGACCGGACCCTGGTCCGGCACGCGCTGACCGGCGCGGTGGCCCTGCTCGTGCTCTGCGCGGTCGCCGCCGCCCTGCCGCCGTTCCAGAACCTCCAGGTCGCGAGTGTGGCCACCTATATGTGCGCGGTCGCCGGCCTGACGGTGCTGACCGGGCTCAACGGCCAGATCTCGCTGGGCCACGGCGCCCTGATGGCGGTCGGCGCGTACGGCACCGGGCTGTTCCTCACCAACCTCGGCTGGCCGCTGCTCGTGGCCCTGGTGGCCGGAACGGCGGTCACCGCCGCGGTCGGTGCCCTCGTCGGCACCGCCGCGGCCCGTCTTCAGGGTCCGTACCTGGCGGGCGCGACGCTGACGCTGGCGGTCGGCCTGCCCTCGCTGGCCAACTACCGTCATCTGTCGGACCTGCTGGGCGGCGAGAACGGCCTGGTGGTCGCCACTCCCCCGCCGCCCGCGGCACTCGGCCCGTACTTCCCGCTGGAGCGCTGGCAGGCGTGGATCTGCCTGCTGTGCGCGGTGGTGGTCCTGGTGCTGCTCGCGGACCTCGGCCGCAGCCGGGTGGGCCGCTCGTGGCGGGCGATCCGGGACGACGAGGACGCGGCGGCCCTCGCCGGCATCCCCGTGGCCCGGCTGCGGGTGCTCGCCTTCGTCGTCAGCGCTGCCTGCGCGGGCCTGGGCGGCGGCCTGCTCGCGGTGGTCAGCTCGCTCGCGGCGCCGGGGGCGTTCCCGCTGGCGCTGTCGCTGTCGCTGCTGACCGGGGCGGTGCTCGGCGGGCTGGGCAGCCTCGCGGGCGCCGTGTACGGCTCGATCGTGCTCGTCCTGCTCCCCACCTGGACCGGGGACGTCGCGGACGCGCTGCACCTGTCGCGTGGCTTCTACGCGAACCTGCCGCTCGCCCTGTTCGGTCTCGTCCTCGTCCTGTCGATGCTCGTCTTCCCGCAGGGCATCCAGGGCGCCCTGGTCCGGCTGGCCCGGCGGCTGCGGGCGGCGCGCCGCGCGCCGTCCTGACCGCTCCCCCTCACGGCACGACCCCGCACATCCGTCCATCACCCACCGAATCCGGTTCGGTTCCAGGAGGGACCATGAGAAGAAGTCTCCGCACCGCACTCCGCGCGCGCCTGCACCTGCGCGCCACGGCGGCGTTCGCCGTCCTCGCACTCGCCCTCACCGCGTGCGGTGGCGACTCCGGCGGCGGCTCGGCGCCCGGTGTCACCAAGGACAGCATCGTCATCGGCAGCCACCAGCCGCTCACCGGCCCCGCGGCGCCGGGCTACAGCAACGTCTCGCAGGGCGCGAAGGCGTACTTCGACTACGTCAACGACCACGGCGGGGTCAACGGCCGGAAGATCGACTTCCGGTACCGCGACGACGCGTACAACCCGACCGAGACGGTGAAGATCACCAAGGAACTCGTCCTCCAGGACAAGATCTTCGCGATGCTCGGCGGCCTCGGCACCCCGACGCACACCAAGGTAGTGGACTTCCTCAACGCCCAGCGCGTGCCGGACCTGTTCGTCTCCTCCGGCTGCCGCTGCTGGGACGAACCGAAGAAGCACCCGCAGACCTTCGGCTGGCAGCCCGACTACGTCGTCGAGGGCAAGATCCTCGGCCAGTACATCAAGGAGCACTTCGCGGGCAAGAAGGTCGCGTACTTCTACCAGGGCGACGACTTCGGCAAGGACGGCGTCGCGGGCCTCGACCAGTTCATCCCGGCCGACCAGGTCGTCAGCCGGCAGAGCTACCAGCCCGGCGGCACCGACATCAGCCCGCAGGTCGCGGCCATCGCGGGCTCGAAGGCCGACGTCGTCGTGCTGTTCACGATCCCCAGCTACACGGCGCTGTTCAAGCTGACCTCGGTCAAGCTCCGCTACAACCCGCAGCTGGTGGTGACCAACGTCGGCTCCGACCCGACCACGTTGGGCGGCCTGCTGGACGCGTACGTGAAGAAGGCGGGCGGCACCGCCGACGTCGCCGCGCTGATGGACGGCATCATCACCGACACCTACATGCCGCCGACCACGGACACCTCCAACAGCTGGATCAAGCTGTTCCGTTCGATCCACGACAAGTACATCCCGAAGACGCCCTTCGAGGGCAACGTGGAGTTCGGGATGTCCATGGCCTACACCTTCGTGCAGGCGCTGAAGGCCGCCGGGAAGGACCCGACGCGCGAGTCGCTGGTCAAGGCCGTCGAGAAGGGCGGCTTCACCGGCCCCGGCCTGGTCCCGTTCCGCTACAGCGCCGACTCGCACGCCGGCTACACCGGGGTGCAGATCGGCACGCTGAAGGGATCGGAGATCAGCATGGAGGGCACGCCGCTGGTCACCGACAGCGGGACCGGACCGATCACGGAGTACACCACCGCTCAGCCCGAGGCGCCCGCGGACGGGATACCGGCATCCTGACCGAAGGGACCGATCGGACCGAAGGGTAGTGTTCTGCCCCACCGGGCAGTGACGGACGAGAGGTCCAGGGATGGGCGACACACAGGGCGACGAGCCGCCGACCGGCGATTCCCCTGACGCCCTCACGGACCGGGGGTCCGGGCCGGCCGCCGCACCCGCGGCCGCGCCGGCCCGGACGCCCAGCCGCGCCGAGACCACCCGCCAGGCCCTGCTCAAGGCCGCGCGGGAGGTCTTCGGCGAGGCCGGTTACACCGCCGCCGGCATAGCCGAGGTGGTCCGCCGCGCCGACGCCAGCGTGGGCGGCCTCTACCACCACTTCGACGGCAAGGCCGACCTCTTCCTCGCCCTCTGGGAGGACTTCCGCGCCGCCCAGGCGCACGCCGCCGCGCAGGCCGTCTCCCGCCGCCGCGCGTCCGGGGAGAGCCACCCCCGCGCGCTCTTCCTCACCGGCACCCGCGCCTACCTCGAACACACCTGGGCCCGGCGCGAGATGGCCAAGCTCTTCTACACCGGCGACACCCCGCCGGGCTTCGACGTGATGGGCCGCCGGAACCTGCGGACCTGGATCCACCACAACGCGACCCTGCTCGGCACCAGCCGGGAGGAGCCGGGCGACCGTACGCTGCTCATCGCGCTGACCACGACCATCGCGGAGATCGGCCGCGAACTGGTGGCCTGCGACGACGCCTGCGAGGCGGCCGCCCTCACCGACAGCGCCATCGAACTCATCGACGGGCTCTGCGACTTCGCCCCGGGCGGGGTGCGCCACCCGGCCCGGCAGCCTCAGATGCGCTGACCCGGCGTCTGCGTCGTGTCGCGCTGGCGCGGCAGGGCGACCTCCGCCGTCCCCCTGCCGCCGTCCTCCTGACGGAGCATCACCGTGCGGGTGGGGTAGGAGATCTCGATGCCCTCCTCCCGGTAGCGGCGGTGCAGGCGCTTGAGGAACTCGTGCTTGATCCGGTACTGCTCGCCGTACTCCGAGGTCCGCAGGATCACGGAGAAGTCGATGCGGGACTCGCCGAAGGTGTGGAAGCGCACCGCGGGCTCGTGCGCGGGCACGCCGCCCTCGACGCCGGCCATCACCTCGCCCGCGACCTCCACGGTCACCCGCTCCACGTGCTCCAGGTCGTTGCCGTAGCCGACGCCCGCCTGCACTATGAGCGACATCTGCTGCTCGGGCTGGTGGTAGTTGGTGGCGATGGCCCCGGCCAGCTTGGCGTTGGGGATGATCACCAGGTTGTCGGAGAGCTGCCGCACCACGGTGTTGCGCCAGTTGATGTCGACGACATAGCCCTCCTCGCCGCTGCTCAGCCGGATGTAGTCACCGGGCTGCACGGTCTTGGAGGCGAGGATGTGCACACCGGCGAAGAGGTTGGCGAGGGTGTCCTGGAGCGCCAGGGCGACCGCGAGACCGCCGACACCCAGGGCCGTTATCAGCGGCGCCACGGAGATGCCGAGTGTCTGGAGCAGGACCAGGCCGCCCATGGCCAGCACCGCGACGCGGGTGATGTTGACGAAGATCGTCGCCGAGGCCGCCACACCGGACCTCGACAGCGCGACCGCCCGCACCGTCTCCGCCACCATGCGGGCGGCGGCGACCGAGGCGGCCAGGATCAGCAGGGCGACCAGCACCTGGTTGACCGTGCGGTCCACCGCGTGCTGGAGCGGCAGCGCGGCGGCAGCCGCCCAGACGCCGGCGGCCAGGACGGCCCACGGAACCGCGGTGCGCAGCGCGGTGACGACGATGTCGTCCCCGTCCCACCGCGTGCGGGTGGCCCGTTCCCCGAGCCAGCGCAGCGCCAGCCGCAGCGCGACCGCCGCCACCGCGCCCGCGGCGACCCAGGCGCCGGCGACCATCAGGTCGTGCATCGTCAGCGCGCGGTTCACCGGCCCGCTCCGGCCGTGCGTACGGATCCACCCGCGGGACGGGGTGCGTGCTGTGTCGTCACTGGTCGCCTTATCGTTCTGGGGACGTCGAAGGACCGCACCGGACATCACTCGTCCGTGTGCGATCTTCACCATCCTGCCGCAGTCGTCACGGTGCGCGCATGTCGCGGACCGGCCAACGGGGAGCATCGCGCCACGGGTTGGGCGGCGCCCGGCGCGCCGGGGCGGCGCACACGGCGGCCGGTCCCGCCCCCGTCAGTAGCGGGAGCGGACCGGCCGCCGCGGCGCGCGCGGCCTACCGCGCGCCGTCCGGCACCCGGGCCCAACCGCCGGACCGGGCCGTGAAGGTGCCGCGGCCCTGGGTGCGGCTGCGCAGCCGGGTCGCCCAGCCGAACAGCTCGGCCAGCGGTACGGTCGCGGTCAGCACGGCCGTGCCCGCCCGGACGGCCTGGCCGGTGACGCGGCCGCGGCGGGCGGCCAGGTCACCGAGCACCCCGCCGACGGCCCCGCCGGGCACCGTGACGGTGACCTCGGCCACCGGTTCCAGCAGGGCGGTCCCGCCCGCCCGCAGCGCCTCGCGGAGCGCGAACCGGCCCGCCGCGCGGAAGGCCGCCTCCGAGGAGTCCTTGACGTGCGTGGCGCCGTCAGTGAGCGTGACCCGCAGGCCGGTGACCCGGTGACCGCCGAGCGGCCCCTCGGCAAGGGCGTCCCGGCAGCCGGCCTCGACCGCGCGCACGTACTCCTTCGGCACCCGGCCGCCGGTGACCGCCGAGGCGAACACGAAGTCGTCCTCGTGGGGCTCGACGTCGATCACCACGTGGGCGAACTGGCCCGCGCCGCCGTCCTGCTTGACGTGCCGGTGCACCCACCCCGTCACGCCGCGCACGACGGTCTCCCGGTGGGCGACCTGCGGGCGGCCGACGGCGACCTCCAGCCCGTGGGCGCGGCGGACCTTCTCCACCGCCACCTCCAGGTGCAGTTCGCCCATGCCGGACAGCACGGTCTGGCCGGTCTCGGCGTCGCTGCGGACCGTCAGCGACGGATCCTCCTCCACCAGTCCGGCCAGCGCCGTCGCCAGCCGGCCGGTGTCGGCGGCGCGGCGCGCCTCGACCGCGACGGTGACGACCGGCTCGGCCGTTCCGGGCGGTTCGAGGACCAGGGGCGCCGCCGGGTCGCACAGCGTCGCCCCGGCGCCCGCCGCCTTCACGCCGACGACCGCGACGATGTCGCCGGCCACCGCGCGGTCGACGTCGATGTGCCGGTCCGCCTGGACCCGCAGGATGCGGCCGACGCGCTCGGTGCGCCCGGCCCGTGCGTCCAGCACCGTGTCCCCCTTCCGGATCGTGCCCTCGTACACGCGCAGATACGTCAGTCGTCCCGTCGCGGTCGCGGCGACCTTGAACACCAGCCCGGCGAACGGCTGCCGCGGGTCGGCCGCCGTGCGCACCGGCGGGACGTCCAGCGGCGACGGCAGGTACGCCACCACGGCGTCCAGCAGCGGCTCGACGCCGCGGTCGCGGTACGCCGATCCGCACAGCACGACCACGCCCTCCCCGGTACGGGTCAGGTCGCGCAGCGCCGCGCGCAGGGTCGCCTCCGCCACCGCCCCGTCCGCGCAGAACTCCTCCAGCGCGGCGGGGTGCAGCCCGGCCACGGTCTCCTCCAGCAGCCGCCGCCGGCGCCGCGCCTCCTCGCGCAGCGCCTCGGGCACCTCGCCGTCCTCGTACGTCCCTCCACCGGCCGGCCAGGTCAGCGCGCGCATACGCAGCAGGTCCACCACCCCGGTGAAGCCGTCCTCGCGCCCGACCGGCAGCTGCACCACCAGCGGGACGACGCCGAGGCGTTCGGCGATCGACGCGACCGCCGAGTCCAGGTCGGCCCCGGCCCGGTCCAGCTTGTTGACGAACGCGATCCGCGGCACGCCGTGCCGGTCGGCCTGCCGCCACACCGACTCGCTCTGCGGCTCGACACCGGCGACGGCGTCGAAGACCGCGACGGCGCCGTCGAGCACGCGCAGCGAGCGTTCCACCTCGTCGGAGAAGTCCACGTGGCCCGGTGTGTCGATGAGGTTGAGCCGGTGGCCGTCCCAGTCGCAGCTCACCGCGGCGGCGAAGATGGTGATGCCCCGGTCGCGCTCCTGCGGGTCGAAGTCGGTGACCGTGGTGCCGTCGTGGACCTCGCCGCGCTTGTGGGTGGCGCCGGTGAGGTAGAGGATCCGCTCGGTGACGGTGGTCTTGCCCGCGTCGACGTGGGCGAGGATGCCGAGATTGCGGACGGCGCGGACAGTGGTCAGGGGTCGGACGGTGCGCATGGCCCGTTGCCTTTCGGACGATCAGGTGATCGGGAGGAGGGCGGCGCGATTCCCGGACGGCGCGCCCCGGTGCCGGGGCGCGGGTGCCCCCGCGGTGACAAGCGCGGCGAAGGCCGCGGTCCTGCGGGGGATCAGAAAGTCGTCGCGGGCGTCCGGTGCCGGCCGCGCAGCGGGCACCGGGCCGCGGAGGACACCAGGATCACCTCGTGGCCCGACCGGGGAACGACGGCTGCGGTGCGGCAACGCACGGCCCGGCTCCCCTCGTTCGGCACGGAACGCGCCGCGGTGTCGGTGCGGCGCGTGATCGAGGGCGAGCGTAGCGGGCGGCGGGCGTCCGGGTCACCGGGTTTTCTCCCGCCGCTGTCACGCCGTCCCGCCGCCTTCGCCCTTCGCCCTTCGCCCCATCAGCTCCCGCAGGCGCCCCGCCAGGCGTAGCCGGGCAGCAGGTGCTGCCAGCGCTGCCGGTCCGAGGGGCCCGCGAGACGGCACAGGCGGGCGGTGCGATGGCGGACGTCGGGGTCCCAGAGCCGGATCGTGCCGTCGTTGCCCGCGCTGGCCACGGTCGCGCCGTCCGGGCTGAAGGCGACGCTCCACACGGCCCGGGTGTGCCCGGTCAGCGTGGCGGTGAGCCGTCGTGCCGCCGGGTCCCACAGCCGGACGGTGCGGTCGTTGCCGCTGCTGGCGAGCGTCCGCCCGTCCGGCGCGAAGGCGACACCCCGCACGGAGCCGGTGTGGCTGGTGAGGACGCCCGCCGGGCGGGCGTGCGGCACGTCCCACAGTCGCACGCTGCCGTCGTTGCCGCTGCTGGCGAGCCTCCGCCCGTCCGGCGCGAAGGCGACACCCCGCACGGAGCCGGTGTGCCCGGTGAGGACGGCCGCGGCGCGCCGGGTCCCGGTGTCCCACACACGCAGCGTCAGGTCGTCGCTGCCGGTGGCCAGCAGGCGGCCGTCCGGGCTGAAGGCGACGCAGTTCACGAAGTCGGTGTGCCCGGTGAGGACGGCCGCCTGGCGCCGTGCGGCGATGTCCCAGAGGCGGACCGTGCGGTCGGCGGAACCCGTCGCCAGGGTCCGCCCGTCGGGGCTGAACGCCAGCGCGAACACGGCACCCAGATGGCCGCTCAGGACCGCCGCGCTCCGCCGCGTCCGGGTGTCCCACAGCCGTACCGTGCGGTCCCCGCCCGCCGAGGCCAGCCACCGTCCGTCGGGGCTGAACGCGACGTCGTAGACCGGGCCGATGTGACCGGTCAGGGTGTACGCGAGCACGTGGCGGGCCATGTCCCAGACCCGTACGCCGCCGTCGCCGCCGGCCGAGGCCAGGGAGTGCCCGTCCGGGCTGAAGACGGCCTTCCACACCTCGGTGACGGGCGAGGCGGCCAGGGTGCTGCGGCGCAGGTCCCACAGGACGACGGTCCGGTCGAAGCCGGCGCTGGCGACCAGGTCGCCGCCGGCGGCCACGGCGACGGAGAGCACGTAGTCGGTGTGGCCGGTGAGAGTACCGACCGGCAGGCGGGTGCGGGTGTCCCAGCGGATGACGGTGCCGTCGCCGCCGGCCGACAGGACGGTGCGGCCGCCGGGCCCGAAGGCGAGGCCGTTCACGTCGTCGTCGTGGCCGGTGAGCGTCGCCGTGCGGCGCAGGGTGGCGACGTCCCGCAGTTGCACGGTGCGGTCGGCGCCGCCGCTGGCGAGGGTGCGTCCGTCGGGGCTGAAAGCGAGGGCGAGCACGTCGCCGCTGTGGCCGCGCAGGACGGCCACGCTCCGACTCGTCCCGGTGTTCCGGGTGTCCTGGGTGTCCTGGGTGTCCTGGGTGTTCCACAGCCGCACCGTGCGGTCGGCCCCCGCCGAGGCGAGCAGCGCGCCCCGGGGGCGGAAGGCCAGCGCGAGGACCTCGTCGGTGTGGCCGGTGAGCACAGCGGTCCTGCGGCGCGTGGCGACGTCCCACAGACTGATCCCGCCGTCACCGCCCGCCGAGGCCAGCGTGCGCCCGTCGGGCGCGAACACCACGGCTCGTACCGGCCCTTGATGAGACGTCAGGACGGCGACGAGCCGGCGGCGCGGCACGGACCACAGCCGGACGGTGCCGTCGGTGCTCGCGGAGGCGAGCAGCAGGCCGTCGGGCGAGAAGACCACCGACCGGACGGGCCCGTGGTGCCCGGTGAGCACTGCCGCGCCGGTCCGGGAGGCGACGTTCCACAGCCGGACCGTGCGGTCGGAGCCCGCGGAGGCCAGCAGCCGCCGGTCCGGGGAGAAGACGACCGCGTTGACGGCGCCCGTGTGCCCGGTGAGCCGCCCGGCGAAGGCGTCGGCCTGCGTACTGAGCAGCGCGCCGCGGGCCTCGGTGGTGGGCGCGGTGCGGTAGGCGGCGTCGGCCAGCAGCATCGCCGCCTCGGGGCGGCCCACGGCCAGTTCGGCGGAGCGCGCGGCCATGGCCTGCGAGAGCGCGGTGGCGCGCTGCCGGTCGGCGGCGAGCCGCTGCTCCACGGCCACGCCGCCCGCCAGCACCGCGAGGACGAGCAGGACGGCCAGCACCGCGACCCCGATCCCCTGGTGCCGGGCCCGGCGGCGTACGAGCAGGCGGCGCAGGTCCTCCTCGCCGGTGGAGGCGGTGAGGAAGGCGTCCTCGACGGGGCTGAGTTCACCTGGCCGGGGGCCCGGCCCCGCCGCCCACTCGGCGGTGGCGGCGAGCCGGGTGCCGCGGTAGAGCAGCCCGGGGTCGCGGCCCTCGCGTTCCCATTCGCGGGCGGCCGCGGTGAGTTGCTGGTGCAGCAGCAGGTCGGCGCGGGCGGCGTTCACCCAGGTCCGCAGCCTCGGCCAGGCGCGCAGCAGCGCCTCGTGGACGATCTCCACGTGGTCGGCGCCGACGGTCAGCAGCCGTGCCGCGACGAAGGCGTCCAGTGCGGCGCGGGCGGCATCGGCGTCCGGCAGTCCGTCGAGGAGGTCCGCGGTGCCGCGGGGCCGCCGGGACTGCTCGTTGTCCTCGCCGACCCGCACCAGCCGCAGCAGGAGCCGCCGGGCGGCCTCCTGCTCCGCGGGGGACAGCGCGGTGAACAGGGCCTCGGCGGCGGTCGCGACGGACCCGTGGATGCCGCCGGCGGCGAGGTAGCCCGCGACGGTCATGGTGCGGCCCGAGCGCTGCCGCCACGTGGCCATCAGGGCGTGGGCGAGCAGCGGGAGCGTGCCCGCGGGGCCGCCGGGAGATGCGTCGTCCTCCCGCCCGGCGCCGGCCTGCGTCTGCGCACCGAGGTCCCGCAACAGGACCTCGACCAGGCCGGGTTCGAGCTCCGTGCCCTCCTCCTCGGCGGGCCGCACGATGCACGAGCGCAGTTCCCCGGGGCTCATGGCGCCCAGCGCGAACAGGCCGTCGCTGACGACCGGCACGAGGGAGGGATGCTCCAGGCAGCGGCCCGTGACGTCGGCGCGGATCCCCAGGACGACCGCGACGTCGGCGGACGCCGCGATGCCGGTGAGCGCGGCGACGAAGGCGCGCCGCTCGGCCTCGTCGTCGCAGAGGGTGAAGGTCTCCTCGAACTGGTCCACCACGACGACCAGGCCCGCGCCCTCGGCGCCGGGTCCGAGGGCCGCGACGAGAGCGGACGCGCGGACGGCGGGCGGTGCCTGCTCCGGCAGGCCGTCGAGCCCGCCCACGGACGGCACGGCGCGCAGCGCGTGGACCAGGGCGTCCAGCGGCCGGGCGGTCGGCGTGCACACCACCACCGGCCAGTGCCCGTACGGGCCCCCGGCCAGACCGGGCACCAGACCGGCCCGCAGCAGCGACGACTTCCCCGCCCCGGACGGCGCCACCACGGCCAACGGCCCCTTGCCGACGCGCAGGAGGAAGCGTTCGAGGAGCGCGGCGACGGCCCGTTCGCGCCCGAAGAACCGCGCCGCGTCCTCGGTGCCGTACGCGGACAGCCCCGGATAGGGGCAGGGCGCCGCGGCGTCGTCCCCCGGCGGCGGCACGGACGGCAGCAGGGCGAGCAGACCGCCCCCGGCCTCCAGCGCCTCGTCGCAGAGCCGGGCGAGATCGGCGTTGACCGGCTTGCCGCCGGTCTCGATCTTGCTCAGGTACCCCTTGCTGTAGTGCGTGAGGCGCGCGAGCGCGGCCAGCGACAGGCCGCGCTGCAGCCGCAGTTCACGCAAGGCCGGACCGAACGCCCTCTTCGGCGCCGTAGGTGCGGCCGGCTCGTCTGGTGTCCGGTCCATCGGCTCCCCGCCGCGTACGGCGTGGTGACGCCGTTGCCTGCCACCGGCGGTTCCGCCGGTGTGCCCTTCCGCACGATCAGGAGGGGCGGCGGGTGGGTCACGGTTCCCGGGGACGCCGCGGCGGGGACGCGCACGGGCGAGAACCGGCCACAGGCCGGCGTCGGCCCACCACCCCCGTGAGAGGTGGGACGACTCCGGCCCGTGGCGGTCGGGACGGCCGCGCGGCGGTGACCGCGCGGCATCCCCGTCGGAGGGGACCTCAGATCGCGCCGCCCGGGGCCCCGCAGCTCGGCACACCGGACAGCCAGGCGTCACCCTGCATGTAGATGTTGGTGATCCAGCCCTGGTACTCCGGCAGGTACGACCAGGCGCTGTTGGTGTAGCCCTCGGCCGTGACCTGCTCCGCGTACTTCTGACAGGACACCGCGACGTTCGTCGGGCCCGCCAGCCGCGCCACCACCGCCGAACCCGCCGCCGGGTAGCTGTGGATCGCGACCCCGGTGCCCCACGTGCGGTACGGGCTCGCCCCTGCCGGGGTCGAGGTGCCCTTGCCGTCGCAGGCGGGGACGCCGGACAGCCAGGCGTCACCCCGCATGTAGATGTTGGTGATCCAGCCCCCGTACTGCGGGAGGTAGGACCAGGCGTCGTTGGTGTACCCCTCGGACGTCACGGACTGGGCGTGCGTCTGGCAGCTGACGGCGACGCTCGTCGGGCCACTGAGCCGCGCCACCGTGCTGCCGCTGGTGGTGGACGGTTCGGAGCGGATCGCCACATCCGTGCCCCAGGTGCTGTACGCGCCGCCCTGGGCGACGTCGCCCCCTCCGCCGGACCCGGTCTGCGGGTCGTGGGCCGAGCCGGAGCAGGTCGGCACCTCGGGCAGCCAGGCAGGGCCCCTGAGGTAGATGTTGCTGATCCAGCCGCCGCGGTTGGACAGGTACGTCCAGGCGTCGTTGGTGTAGCCCTCGGCGGTGACGGTCTCCCCGTGCTGCTGGCACGTGGCGTACACCAGGTCGGGGCCCGACAGCCTCGTCACCAGCGCGGCGGTCTTGTTGGGGTGCTGCCGTACGGCGACATCGGTGCCCCAGGTCACCTGGAGCGTCCCGTCGTAGCCGGGCGGCTCGGTGAACGGTCCGCCCTGCGGCATGCGTGCGACGCCGACCAGGCGGTTGTCGCTGATGCGCGCGTTGATGTCGATGACCCGGACCGGGTGCTGCGACTGGTACGCCTCGACGACGTAGCCGCCACCGAGGTAGAGCATCACGTGGCTGATGCTGCCCACCGTGCCGCCCACCCCGGTGAACACGATGTCCCCGGGCTGCAGGTCGGAGACGGCCGGCTTGCCGCCGCCGCTGCCGTGGACCGCCTGGTACGTCCGCCCCGCGCCGATGTACATGTCCTGGGCGGTGCCGCCGCCGAGGATGTCCCGGCCGACGGCCTTGTACCAGGCCCAGCGCACGAAGCCCGAGCAGTCGAAGCCGCGGGTGAACGGGTCGTTCCAGGTCTCCGCCAGGTCGTGGAGGTCGAGCGTGCCGTAGCTCGCGCCCGGGGCGGGGCCGTGGCCGCCGCCCCAGGTGTACAGCGTCCGGTTGCGCCACTCCTGGCAGGCCGCGTCCGCCGCGCGGTGCGCCTCGTCGGAGCCGATGCCCTGCAGCGCGCACCAGTTCTGCTCCCTGGTCCCCTCCGCGTGGGCGGCGGCGGCCGGCAGGAGCGCGAGGAGCAGTGCGGTCAGCACGGTGGCGACCAGCCCGCCTCCCCAGCGTCGTGCTCTCATGTGGTGATCCCCCCTCGGGCGGCGGCGCCTCGGGCCGCCTCGCTCTCGCGTCGGCCCTCACGGTGGCCTCCAACGGGCCGTCGCGGACAGGGGTTTCCCGTTTCCTCTTGATCCCGCGACCGGAAAACCCCTGGTGAGCGCGGTCAACCGGGCTGCACGGCACAGGGGATGACGGCGCGCCGGGCCTCGCGGGGACCGCCGTACCCGGCGGACGGACCCACCCCCGGCGCCTCCGCCCGCACTTGTCCGGATCTCGCCGTTCCGCTTCCCGGCCGACGGCGCGCGACGGCTTCGACGTCACGGTCGTCGTGCACCAGGGGGAGTCCCGCCTCCTCCGCGGCAGGCACGGCGATGCTCACCCTTGGCGGTGAGGCCGCACGGAGCGATCAGCCGGGCCCCCATTGCCTTCGTCCGCGAAATCCCGCGGATCGCGCAGGGCGCGCAGCCGGCGGTTGCGGGCGACGATCTCACGCTGGGCGGTGTTGACGGTGTCCCGCTTCGTGGAAGTGCCCAGCACCTTGGCCGCGGCTTCCCACGCGTCGCCGTCGAGACCGATGACGGTTCCGCTCATGAGCCCGCCTCGGCGCGGACCAGCCGGCATTTCGACGCGGGCACCGGCGACGCCGGGGTGATGCGCGTCAGCGCGTGGTGCGGACACCGTCCAGGGCGACACCCAGGACGCGGTCGCGCTGGCCCTCGTCAGGGAAGGCGGTGGAGCTGATGCCCGAGACCATGCGGAGCAGGTCGTCGAAGGAGAAGTCGGTGCGGGCCTCGCCGGCCTTCTGGGCGCGTTCGAGGAGCGGGTAGCCCGCCTGGTACATGGAGTCGCGGCAGGCCAGGAAGACGTCGGACTCGTTGTTGAGGGCCTCGCGGATGGCCCGCTTGGTCACGGTGTAGTCGACGAAGCGGCGCAGCCAGGCGGTCAGCGCCTCCCAGGGCTCCAGGGCGGCGACGTCCTGGGCGACGCGGCACAGGTCGTTGACCTCGTCCGCGTAGACGGACTCGAAGAGGTGCCGGCGGGTCGGGAAGTTCCGGTAGAGCGTGGCGATGCCCACACCGGCGCGGCGGGCGATGTCCTCCAGCGAGGCGTCGGCGCCGTTCTCGGCGAAGGCCTCGCGGGCGGCCGCCAGCAGGGCGTCGTAGTTGCGGGCGGCGTCCCTGCGGTGCGGGCGCTGGGCCGCGACGATCTCGCTGACGGGAAACGGCTGGGCCGTCACTTCTGCCTCCCCGGCCGGAACATTTGAAGTGGAGGTGAGCCTCCGCTACAGTGGAGGCGTACCTCCACTTTAACAGCAGGGGGCGCACTTCCGTCGACACGTGTCACCACACGCGCCGGCAGCGCCTCGATAAGCACTGATGTGCCCCGTTACGGGCCTTGCACCGACGCAAGCCCTTCCTCTGACTTCCGGCGGACGCCTGCGCGCCCCACGCGGCCCGCGCCCCGCCCGCCCGTCCCGTACCACCAGCCCGCTCACATCGCCGCCGGACGTATCCGCGCCCGGCCGTGCCCTGTCCGGATCCGGAGAGGCTCCTTCATGCCCCGACGCTCCACCCGCCTCACCTTCGCGGTCCTCGCGACCGGTGCGGGCGTGTTCTCCATGCTGCAGTCACTGATCGCCCCGGCCCTGCCGACGGTCCAGCACGCGCTGCACACGTCCCAGTCCACCGCGACGTGGGTGATGACGGCGTACCTGCTGTCCGCCTCGATCTTCACGCCGATCCTGGGCCGCCTCGGCGACCTCATCGGCAAGAAGCGCACCCTCGTCGGCGTCCTCGTCGTGCTGACGCTCGGCTGCCTGCTCGCCGCGCTCGCCCCGACGATCGGCGTCCTGATCATCGCCCGCGTCGTCCAGGGCATCGGCGGCGCCCTCTTCCCGCTGTCCTTCGGCATCATCCGCGACGAGTTCGCGGCGAGCCGGGTCAGCCCCAGCATCAGCAACCTGTCCGCGGTGATCGCGGCGGGCGGCGGCGTCGGCATCGTGGCGGCCGGCCCGATCGTCTCCGCCCTCGACTACCGCTCGCTGTTCTGGATCCCGGTCGGCATCGTCGCCGTCACCGCGCTCATAGCCTTCCGCTACGTCCCCGAGTCCCCCAACCGGGCCGAGGGACGCGTCAACTGGCTCGGCGCCGTTCTCCTGTCCGGCTGGCTCGTGGCCCTGCTGCTGCCGCTCAGCCAGGCCGGCAACTGGGGCTGGACCTCGGGCCGCGTGCTCGGGCTGTTCGCCGCCGCGGTGGTGCTCTTCGCCCTCTGGCTGACCGCCGAGGCCCGCTCCCGCAACCCGCTGATCGACCTGCGCATCATGCGCCTGCGCGCGGTGTGGACGACCAACACCGCCGGCCTCCTGTTCGGCGCCGGCATGTACGCGATCTGGTCCTTCCTGCCCGGCTTCGCCCAGACCCCGCGCGCCGCGGGCTACGGCTTCGGGGCGAGCGTCACCTCGGCCGGCCTGCTGATGCTGCCGATGCTGGTCGCGATGTTCTTCTCGGGCGTGCTCAGCGGCCGCCTCGAACCGGTCGTCGGCGCCAAGCGCCTCCTCGTCGCCGGCTCCGCGCTCGGCGCGTTGGCCTGCGGCATCCTCGCCGCCTGGCACGACCAGCAGTGGCAGGTCGCCACGTCGGCCGGCATCTTCGGCCTCGGCATCGGCCTCGCCTTCGCCTCCATGGCCAACCTCATCGTCCGCAGCGTCCCGCCGGAGCAGACCGGTGCCGCCAGCGGCATGAACGCCAACATCCGGACCATCGGCGGCTCCATCGGCGCCGCCGTCACCAGCGTCCTGGTCACCAGCCGCCTGCAGCCCTCCGGCCTCCCCTACGCCTCCGGCTACACCCACGGCTTCGCCCTGCTCGCCGTCCTGCTCCTCGGCGCGGCCCTCGCCGCTCTCCTCGTCCCGGCCCTCCACGGCCGGCACGCCACGGCGGGCGTCGTCCGCGCCTCGGACACCCCGGCCCTGGCGCAGACCACGGCCGAGGCGGAGCCGGTCACCAGCGGCTGATCCCGTCGCACCTTTGGGCTGCCGCCGGCCACGGGAACCCCGTGGCCGGCGGCGGCTCACCCGTGCGCGGTGAAACGGCCGCGCGCGGTGGGCCGCCCGGGTCCCCTGGGCGGGCGGGGGCGGCGGCTGCCGCCCGCTCCGGGCGGCCGCCGGCGGCCGGGACGGGCCATCAGGCCGCCTCGGGAAGGATGTTCTGCTCCACCCACACCGTCTTCCCCGTCGCCGTGTAGCGGGTGCCCTGGGCCTCCGTGAGATGGGCGACGATCGACAGGCCCCGGCCGTTCTGGTCGCTGGGGGTGGACTGGCGCGGATGGGGCGCGGAGCTGCAGACGTCGGAGACCTCGCAGATGAGGGCCCGGTCGCGGATGAGGCGCAGCCGGATCGGGCCGCTGGAGTAGCGGACCGCGTTGGTGACGAGTTCGCTGACCACCAGCGTGGTGGTGAACGACAGCTCCGGCAGGCTCCAGTGGGTGAGCTGGCCGTCGGCCCAGGCCCGGGCGGCGGAGACGGCGGCGGGGTCGTTCGGGACCTCCCACGTCGCGACGTCCGCCGGGTCCAGGGTGCGGATGAGGGCCGCGAGGAGCACCGGCTCGGAACGGCCGCCGGCGCCCGCGGCCAAGGCGACCGAGACGGCGGTGTCGACGGCGTCCTCGGGGTCGTCGCCCGTCGGCGGCAGGATGCGGATCACGGGGGCGGCGCCCGTCCCGTCGTCCGTGCCGCAGCTCAGCAGCAGGGTGCTCCCGGAGGGCACGTCGAACTCCGCCGCCGGAGCCGCGGCCAGGGGCGCGCACTCCTCCGCCCCAGCCCGGTCGGGCGGGGACATGTCCGCGGGGAAGGCCGGTTCGGCCCCGGCGTCACCGCCGGAGGCGGTCGTGCAGCGGCGGGTGACAGGGTCGTACACCGCGAGCAGGCAGTGCACGGGGATGCGGGCGGCCCCCGCGCGGCGGCCCAGCCGCGCGATGACCTCCCCGGGGTTCATGTCCAGCAGCAGCAGGGCCCGGATGGCCGCCCTGACCTGGCTCATGCCGGCCGTGGCGGTGACCCCCGAGCCCCCGGCCGTGCCCGTGACCAGGGCGACCCGGGCACTGGGGAGCGGGACGACGTCGATCCAGGACCCGGGCGCCGACGACTCCGGGACGTGCCCGCGCACCGCGTCGAGCGCGCTGACGGCCGGGGTGTCCGACTCGTGCAGGGCCTCCTGGAGGATCCGCGCGGCGGCCTCGTGGACGAGCCGGCGCCGCTCGTGGTCCAGGAGCAGGGCGGCGCGGCGGCCCAGCCGCCCGGCCTCCCGCAGGTCGGCCTGGGAGAAGGCGGGCGACCCCGCCGTGCGGTAGAAGGCCGCGAGCCCGAGCAGCACACCCCCGACGTCGAGGGGCACCACGAGCACGGAGTGCGTGCGGCTGCCGCGCATCAGCCGCGCGCGCACCGGGTCGCGCAGCAGCCAGGAGGTCCTGGGGTGCAGATTGAGCACGATGCGCGGGCGCAGGTCGACCAGCGACGCGCGATAGGGGGTGCGCGGCGGCAGTTCGCTGACCTCCCCGACCTCGTACGCGTGGAGCATCACGTCGGGGCGGACCGCGCGAAAGGCACCGCGCCGGAAGTCGAGCACGGTCGCCGGAAGCCCGGACATCGCCGCCCGTTCGCTGACCGTGGCGTCGGAGACCTCGACGGCGGCGTAGTCGGCCACCGCGGGCACGGCGGCGTCGGCGAGTTGCTGGGCCGCCTCGTACGACTGGGGCTGGTCCGGCGGGACGGACGGGGGCTGGTCGGTGACGCGGTACATGTCGGTTGCCTCGGTTGGACGGGTACGTCGGCTGTGACGGCTTTCAGTCGTTGTCTACGAGCCTGCCAAGGCGGCGGTCCCACCGCATCCCGCCGGGCCCGCAGTCGTCATCCGTGGCGGCCCGCAGTCCTGACTGCGGGTCTCCCGCAACGCCGTCGGCGCGGGCTGCCCCTTCCCCGGCGCGGATCTACCGTTGCACCTATGGAAGTCCCCCGCCGCCCCGACGGCAGGCACCCTTCCGCCGCGACCACGGTGGTGCTTGCCGACGACCACCTCGTGGTCAGGGCAGGAATGCGCCTGCTGATGGCCGCGGAACCGGCCTTCGACGTCGTCGCGGAGACCGCGACCGTCCCGGAGACCCTCGACGCCGTGCGCGAGCACCACCCCCGCGTACTGGTCCTGGACCTGACCATGTCCGGCCGGTCCAGCCTGCCGACGATCCCTGGCCTGCTGTCGGCCTCCCCCGGCACCAGGATCCTGGTCCTGACGATGCAGGAGGACCCGGCGTACGCCCGCGAGGCGCTGCGCACCGGGGCGGCCGGCTATCTGCTCAAGGAGGCCGCCGCCGACGAACTGCTGGCCGCCGTGCGCCAGGTCGCCGGCGGTGCCACGTACGTGCAGCCGTCGCTGGGGGCGCGGCTGGCCGTCGAGAACCTCGGTTTCCCGGGCCACGGCGAGGAGCCGCTGACCGACCGGGAGACCGACGTGCTCACCCTGCTCGCGCTCGGCCACACCAACCAGGAGATCGCCCGGCGCCTCTATGTCTCCGTGCGCACCGTGGAGACGCACCGCTCCCGGCTCCGCGACAAACTCGGCAAGGACAGCCGCGCCGAACTGATCGCCGTCGCCCGGGAACGCGGACTGGTGGCCTGACCGTGACCGGGCCGGGACGGGCCGCGCTGCGCCTGGGCTTCGAGGTGCTCGGCACCGCCTCCCTGGCGGCCGCGGTCGTCATGGAGGTCACCGACCGGTCGGTGTCCTGGGAACTGGTGCTGTCGCTCGTCGCGGCCGCCTCGTACCTGCTGATGCTGCCGCTGTGCGCCGCCGGCCAGCGGATCTGGCTGCTGATCGCCACCGCCGTCGCGCTGATGCTCACGGTCGCCGGGATGGTCCGGGTGGCGCAGGAGCCGCTGCTGAACCTGCTGCACGTGTTCCCGCTGCTCCTGGCGGGCTACGCGATCATCGCCAGCCGTGCCTCGTCGCGCCGGGAGACGCAGCTGAGACGGGAGCGGGTGCGCGCCCGCCACGACGGGGAGGAGCGCGAGCGCCGACGATGGGCGCGCGAACTGCACGACGACACCCTCCAGGAGCTGGGCGCGGTGCAGGTCGTGCTGTCCTCCGCCGCCGCGGACGGCGGGCCCGCCGCGATGAGCAGCGCCATCGAGCAGGCGCGGGCCCTGGTCGGCAACCAGATCGTCTCCCTGCGGCACCTCATCGTGGACCTGCGCCCGGTGGTGCTCGACGAACTCGGCCTCGAACCGGCCCTCCAGGCGCTGTGCCGGCACACGTCCGAGACCTTCGGGATCCGCACGGACCTGCGCGTCGCCTCCCACGGCGACGCGCTCTGCGGGCGGCTGGCGCCCGAAACGCAGGCACAGGTGTACCGGATCGTCCAGGAGGCGATCACCAATGCCGTCAAGCACGCGGAGCCGACGCGCATCGTGGTGACCGTGGAGGGCAACGGCCGCGCGACCAGGCTGACCGTGACCGACAACGGCTGCGGCATGTCCGGACCCACCGCCGACCGGCCGGCGCCGTACCAGCGCGGGATGGGGCTGTCCGCGATGCGCGAGCGCGCCGATCTCATCAACGGCCGTCTGACGCTGCGCAGCGCGCCGGGCGAGGGGACCACGGTCGCGCTGCGGATCCCGCCGGACGACTCCGCGGAGCGCCGGGACGCCGCGGCCGGTTGAACAGGCCACGGCATCCCGGAGGCGTTCCAACCGGTCCCTCAGATGGTCGCCGTGTCGATCACGACGCGGAAGCGCACGTCGCCGGCCTCGACGCGCTCGAAGGCCTCGTTGATCCGGTCGGCGGGGATCACCTCGATCTCGGCACCGAGACCGTGCTCGGCGCAGAAGTCGAGCATCTCCTGGGTCTCGGCGATGCCGCCGATGTTGGAGCTGGTCATCACCCGGCGCCGGCCGTTCAGGGCCTTCAGGTCGAGGTGCACGGACTCCTCGGGGAGGCCGACGTTGACCATCGCGCCGTCCCTGCGCAGCAGCGACACGTAGGCGGAGAAGTCCAGACCCGCCGACACGGTGTTCAGGATGATGTCGAAGGTGCCGGCCAGCTTCCCGAAGGTCTCCTCGTCGGCGGTGGCGTAGTAGTGGTCGGCGCCCAGGCGCAGACCGTCGTCCTTCTTGCGCAGGGACTGCGACAGGACGGTGACCTCGGCGCCGAGCGCGTGGGCGATCTTCACACCCATGTGGCCCAGACCGCCCAGGCCGACGACGGCGACCTTCTTGCCGGGGCCGGCGTTCCAGTGCTTCAGCGGCGAGTACGTGGTGATGCCGGCGCACAGCAGCGGGGCGGCCACGTCCAGCGGCAGCGCGTCCGGGATGCGGACGACGAAGTCCTGGCGGACGACGATCTTCTCGGAGTAGCCGCCGTGGGTGGGCAGGCCGTCCTTGCCGGTGGCGTTGTACGTCCAGACCGGACCGCCGTCGGTGCAGTACTGCTCCATTCCGTCCTTGCAGTTCGCGCACTCCCCACAGGAGTCCACCATGCAGCCGACCCCGACGCGGTCGCCCACGGCGAACGTCGTCACGCCGGGGCCGACCTCGGAGACGACGCCGGCGATCTCGTGGCCGGGGACCATCGGGAAGATGCCGGGGCGCCAGCCGTCGTGGGCCTGGTGGATGTCGGAGTGGCAGATACCGGCGAACTTGATGTCGATCAGGACGTCGTGTTCGCCGACCGCGCGCCGCTCGATGGTGGTCCTCTCCAGTGGTGCCTTGGGGGTGGGCGCGGCGTATGCAGCAACAGTCGTCATGCGGGGGTTTTCTCCTCGTGGTCTGCGTGCCCGGTGCCTTGCCTTGCGGGCACGACTTCCAGCACCTCCGAGCCTGCCCGAAGCCGCGCGGATCAGCGTTCACACGCTTTTTCGTACGACTGCCGTGCCTACTACTGGCGGGGTCAGGCTGCCCTGCGTACGACCAGCTCACGGCACGGATACTGGTGGTATGGAGCAGCAACCCGAAGGATCCGCCGGCCGGCCGCTGACCCGGCGGGACGAGCTGAGCGAGTTCCTGCGCACCCGACGCGCCCGGCTGAAGCCGGAGGACGTCGGGCTGCCCGTCGCCGGACGGCACCGCAGGGTGCCCGGTCTGCGCCGCGAGGAGCTGGCCCAGCTGGCCGGGGTGTCGGTCGCGTACTACACGCGCCTGGAGCAGGGCAACGGCCGCAACGTCTCCGCGGAGGTGCTGGGCGCCGTCGCCCGCGCACTGCGCCTGACGGACGCCGAGTACGCGCACCTGACGCATCTGGTGAAGCCGAAGCCGCACAAGAAGAAGCCGGTGGCGCGTCAGCCGCAGGCCCGGCCGGCGCTGTGGCAACTCCTGGACTCGATGCACGGCGTGCCGGCGTACATCGTGGGACGGCGCTCCGACATCCTCGCCTGGAACCGCGCGGCGGCCGCCCTCTTCGGCGACTGGTCGGAGCTGCCCCCCGCCGAGCGCAACTGGGCGCGGCTGGTGTTCCTGCGTCCCGAGTACCGCGATCTGTTCGTCGACTGGGAGCAGAAGGCGATCGACATCGTGTGCGCGCTGCGCATGGACGCCGGCCACTGCCCCGACGACGCGAAACTGTCCGCCCTGGTCGGTGAGCTCTCCGTCAGGAGCGAGGAGTTCCGCCGCCTGTGGGCGCTGTACAACGTCAAGGAGCGGAGCCACGGCGTCAAACGCCTGCACCATCCACTGGTCGGGGAACTCCAGCTGAACTTCGAGCAGTTCCGGCTCGCGGACGACGCCTACATGACCCTCGTGACGTTCCACGCCGAGCAGGGGTCGCCGGCCGCGGAGTCACTGCGCCTGCTGGCCAGTTGGGGCACGGACGCCACGCGGCGGGTGCCGTCGGCCTGAGCCCCGGGCCCTCGGTCCACCGGGCCCGCGCCTCGCTGCGGAGGGATTCCTTCCGGCTGTTTTCTTGACCTCGACGGCGGTCGAGGTTCTAC
This sequence comes from Streptomyces sp. NPDC046977, assembly GCF_040644455.1. Taxonomy (NCBI): domain Bacteria; kingdom Bacillati; phylum Actinomycetota; class Actinomycetes; order Kitasatosporales; family Streptomycetaceae; genus Streptomyces; species Streptomyces sp. NPDC046977. Next base: position 167,638 of record NZ_JBEYWO010000001.1, on the reverse strand, counting down.
GGTCCGTACATGAGCATGGAGACCACCGCCTGGATGCAGTTGCACAGCGTCATGAACGCCACGACGGACCGTCGCCCCCTGGCCCGCGACACACTGCGGCGCGTCGCGGCGTTCGCCCGGCCGCACCGCCGCCACATCGCGTGGTTCGTCCTGCTCAGCGTGGTCACCGCGCTGCTCGCGGTGGCGACGCCGATCCTGGCGGGACGCGTCGTGGACGCGATCGTCTCCGGCGACCGCTCCGGACGGGTCCCCACCCTGGCGGTGCTCATCGCCGTCATCGCGCTCGCCGAGGCCGGTCTCGGGCTGCTGAACCGCTGGCTGTCCGCGAACCTCGGCGAGAACCTGATCCTCGACCTGCGCACCGCCGTGTTCGACCACGTCCAGCGCATGCCCGTCGCCTTCTTCACCCGCACCCGCACCGGCGCGCTCGTCAGCCGGCTCAACAACGACGTGATCGGCGCCCAGCGGGCGTTCAGCAACACCCTGTCCGGGGTCGTCGGGAACCTGGTCACCCTGCTGCTCACGCTCGGCGTCATGCTCGCCCTGTCCTGGCAGGTCACGCTGCTCGCCCTGGTGCTCCTGCCGGTCTTCGTCGTCCCGGCGCGGCGTACGGGCACCCGCATGGCCCGCCTCCAGCGGGAGGCCGCCGCGCACAACGCCGCGATGGGCACCCAGATGACCGAACGCTTCTCCGCCCCCGGCGCGACGCTCGTCAAGCTCTTCGGCCGGCCCGCCGACGAGTCCGCGCAGTTCGCCGAACGGGCGCGCCGCGTACGGGACATCGGGGTGCGCACCGCCATGGCGCAGTCGGCGTTCATCACCGCTCTCACCCTGGTCTCCGCCCTAGCGCTCGCGCTGGTCTACGGACTCGGCGGCCACTACGCGCTCACCGGCGCCCTCGAAGCCGGTTCCGTGGTCACGCTCGCCCTGCTCCTCACCCGCCTCTACGCCCCGCTGACGGCCCTGGCGGGCGCGCGGGTCGACACCATGAGCGCCCTGGTCAGCTTCGAGCGGGTCTTCGAGATCCTCGACCTGAAGCCGCTCATCGCCGACAAGCCGGACGCCCGCGAGGTGCCGGAGGGACCGCTCGCGGTCGAGTTCGAGAACGTGCGCTTCGGCTACCCGTCCGCCGACAAGGTCTCGCTCGCCTCCCTCGAGGAGGTCGCGAGCCTGGACACCCGCGCGGGCGGCGAGGTGCTGCGCGGCATCTCCTTCCGCGCCGAGGCGGGCCGCACGCTCGCGCTGGTCGGCTCGTCGGGCGCGGGGAAGTCGACCATCGCGCAGCTGCTGCCGCGGCTGTACGACGTGGACGAGGGCGCGGTGCGCGTCGGCGGCGTCGACGTGCGCGACCTGACCGCGGCCTCGCTCCGCGCCACGGTCGGCATGGTCACCCAGGACGGCCACCTCTTCCACGACACGATCCGCGCGAACCTGCTGCTGGCCAGGCCGGAGGCCGGTGAGGACGAACTGTGGGAGGTCCTGCGCCGGGCCCGGCTGGCGGACCTCGTGACCGAACTCCCCGACGGGCTGGACACGGTGGTGGGCGAGCGCGGGTACCGGCTCTCCGGCGGCGAGCGACAGCGGGTGACCATCGCCCGGCTGCTCCTGGCGGGGCAGCGGATCGTCATCCTCGACGAGGCCACGGCCCACCTCGACAACACCTCCGAGGCGGCGGTCCAGGAGGCCCTGAACGAGGCCCTGGAGGACCGCACCGCCGTCGTCATCGCCCACCGCCTGTCGACCGTGCGGGCCGCCGACCTGATCCTCGTGGTCGAGGACGGCCGCATCGTCGAACGCGGCACGCACACCGAACTGCTGGCGGCGGGGGGCCGCTACGCGGAACTCCACCGCACGCAGTTCAGCACGGACGACGACGCGGAGCCCGCCGGCATCGCCTGACCCCGGTCCGGCCCCGCCCCTCCCCTGCGGGGGCCCACCCGTGGCAGACCTCGGGCGCCCGCCCGGCCCGCAAAACCCGGGCGGGCGTCCCACTCCGCGCGAAGCCGCGAGTGCGCAGCCACGCGAAGCCTCCGCCCACCAGCCGGAACCCGAGCGCAGGCCGCGCGCCCATCCGCCCAGGCCTCCCGCGTCCTGCCCCGGCAATTGACCGGGCTGTCGGCGCACGCTGGCATGGTGTGTGCGGTACGTACGCCCTCCTGGAGACCGGAGTCCGACGATGCTGCCCGCCACTGCCGACCGCGATGAATCCGCCGCGCTCATCATCAGAACCGACTTCGGCAACGAGGAAGGCTGGCGGGCCGTGCTGGCGGAGTTGTCGAAACCGTGGGAGTTCGCCGACGGGGACATCGAGTCTCGCCTGCACATCGTCGATGATCCGGCCTGGGCGGGGGCCACGACCGATGACGTGATCACCGCCCTCTCCGGGGACGAGGAACTGAGCGTCGTCTACTTGGCAGACCACCTGACGATGGACGGCCACGACCACGCGCTCCTGGCGGTGGCCGTGCTGTCCCGGGAGGAGTGCGAGAGCGACGAGGAGTTCGAGGCGTACAGCGGGGCTGTCCGGACGGTTCCCGCCGGTATCGGCGAAATCCATGCAAACCTGTCGATCGCCAACCTGGACTTCGCCGACGTCGTCGACGCTGCCCAAGCTGACCCCGCCGGTATCTTCCGGTCCTTCTGAGGCTCACCTTGATGGGGGCACCCCGCCCCATGCGCCCTACCGTACGAAGCAACGACCCACGGCGGCAGGGAGGCGCCACCCGGCGAGAAGCGCAGCCCTGCAAGGCCTCGCCAAATCGGCGGAAGCAACATGCCAGGGCCAGGCGAACATCCCCGCCAGGGAGCGTCCCACTCCTCACGGAGCCGCGAGAGCGCAGCCGCGCGAAGCCCCGGCCCACCAGCCGGAACCCGCGCGGCGCGGGGCGCCTCGCCCCCAACGCCCTCCCCGGACCGTCAGGGAACCGCGAAGCCCCCGCCCGGCACGGAGAACTCGGGCGGGGGCCGGCATCGACCCACGGCAACAGCGCGGCGCCCCACCCGACGGGGAAGCGCATGCGCGCGGCACCACCTCAGCCGGAGGGCCCCGGAAGGGGAGTCGTCATCCGCGGTAGGTCTCCAGGAGGCGGAGCCAGACCTCGCTGATCGTGGGGAACGGGGGGACGGCGTGCCAGAGCCGGTCCACCGGCACCTCGCCGGTCACCACGACGGTGGCCGAGTGCAGCAGTTCGCCGACGCCGGGACCGACGAAGGTGACGCCGGCCACGGTGCCGCGCTCGGCGTCGACCAGCATGCGTGCCTTGCCGCGGTATCCCTCGGCGTACTGGTGCGCACCGGCGACGGCCGAGAAGTCGTGGTCGACGACGGTCACCCGGCGTCCGGTGCGCCGGGCCTCCTGGGTGGTCAGGCCGACCGCCGCGACTTCCGGGTCGGTGAAGACCACCTGCGGCACGGCGACGGTGTCGGCGGTCGCGGTGTGCGGGCCCCAGCGGCGGAGGTCCACCGGTTCGCCCTTTGCGCGCGCCGCGATCACGGCGCCGGCGATCCGGGCCTGGTACTTGCCCTGGTGTGTCAGCAGGGCGCGGTGGTTGACGTCGCCGACGGCGTAGAGCCATCCGCCGGTGACGGCGGTGACCTGGAAGGTGTCGTCGACGGTCAGCCAGTCCCCGGGGGTAAGGCCGACGGTCTCCAGCCCGATCGCCTCGGTGCGCGGGGCCCGGCCCGTCGCGAACAGGATCTCGTCGGCGGCCAGCCTCTCGCCGTCGGCGAGGGTGATGCTCACCTCCCCGCTGGCGCCCTCGTCCCGTGTCACGGAGGTGACCGAGGCCCCGAGGCGGACGTCGACGCCCGCCTCCCGGAGGGCGTCGGCGACCATCTCGCCCGCGAACGGCTCCATGCGCGGGAGCAGCCCCTCGTTCCCCCGGACCAGCAGGGTGACCTGCGAGCCGAGGCCCTGCCAGGCGGTCGCCATCTCGACGGCGACCACCCCGCCGCCGACGACGGCGAGCCGGCCGGGCACCTGGGCGGCGCTGGTCGCCTCCCGGCTGGTCCACGGCCGGGCCTCGTCCAGGTGCGGGAGGTCCGGCAGCGCGGGGCCCGTGCCGGTGCACGCGGCGACCGCGTGGCGGGCGTGCAGCCGCACGGTCCCGCCGTCGGGGGTGTGCACCACGACCTGCCGGGGGCCGTCGATCCGGCCGTGGCCGCGCACCAGGTCGACGGAGACGGAGGCCAGCCAGTCGGCCTGGTCGTCGTCGTGCCAGTGGTTGGCCATGGCGTCGCGGTGCGCGAGGACGGCCGCCACGTCGAGCGGGCCTTCGACCGCCTGCCGCAGGCCCGGTACGCGGCGGGCGTCGGCGCGCGCCAGCACGGGCCGCAGCAGCGCCTTGCTGGGTTCGCACGCCCAGAACGAGCATTCGCCGCCGAGGAGTTCGCTCTCCACGATCACGGTGCTCAGGCCCGCGGCGCGGGTCCGGTCGGCGACGTTCTCGCCGACCGGGCCGGCGCCGATGACGACGACGTCATAGGTGCGGGACGTCTCCGTCGCGGTCTCGGTCTCGGTCATCGGGTCTCCTGTGCCTTTCCGGTGTCGCGACGGTCCGCTCAACGGCCGGGGAGGCGGGTGGTCACTTCCTGCAGCACCCACTCGTTGCCGTCGGGGTCGCTGAACGCCGCGAACGAGCCGTAGCTCGCGCGCTCCGGGTGCGGTCCGGCGACCCGGTCCTTGTCGCCGGCGTGGTGGAAGACGCCGCCTGCGTCGTGGAAGACCTCGCTGACCTCGACGCCCCGCTCCACGAGCTCGGCCCGCGCCTGCTCGACGTCGGTGACGACGATGTGCAGGCCTTGGGCCGAGCCCGGGGCCGCGGTGGTCACGTCGTCGCCGAAGAGGATCGAGCACTGCGATCCGGGGGGCGTGAGGTGCACGACCCGGAAGCCCTTGTCGTCGGCGTAGTCGACGTCCAGCCGGAAGCCCATGGCCTCCTCGTAGAAGTGCTTGGCGCGGTCGACGTCGGAGACGGGCAGAACGAGCACTTCGAGCTTCAGGTCCATCGTCGTCATCCATCTTTCCGTGAGGAGGTGTGTCACCGGTCTGACTGGTGACGAGCATGGCCGACGCGAATGTCACCTGTCAAGGCGGTGACGCATGAAAGGGAAGGGGATGCGGAGGACCGGTCCTACCGGGAGTCCGTGCGGGAGATCAGCCGTTGTGCCCCGGGCCCTCGACGGCGACGTTCCGCAGCGCGGCCGTGAGGGGGGCCAGGTCATGGCCGTCGAAGTGATCCACGAGGTGCTGCCGCACGGTGGAAAGGAACGTCGGCCAGGCCCGCTCCAGCCGGGCGAGGCCGGCGTCGGTCAGCACGGCGTTCCAGCCGCGGCCGTCCTCGGCGCACTTCACCCGCTCCACCCAGCCCTGCTTCTCGAGCCGGATGACGACCCGCGTCACGCCGCTGAGGGAGAGGTTGCAGGCGTCCGCGAGTTCGCTCATCCGCAAGTGCCCTTCGGGGGCCTCGGACAGGTGCATCAACGACGTGTACTCGGAGAGCGGCAGCCCCGCCTCGCGCACCAGGTCGTTGTCGACCACGCGGGGCAGCACGAGCATCACCCTGCTCAGCTCGCGCACGAACGCTTCCTCGCTCGCGCTGAGGGGGCGCAGTGGCTGCGGCGGCGGTGACTGCTCTGCGGGGGACACACCCTCACTCTAACTTCTTGACGACGCAAGAGGACAACCCGGACGACGGGCGCCACTCCCTCCCCCGCCTCGGTGACACGACCCAAAAGCGCCCTCGCGGGCCGGTGACGTCACGTCAGGGTCTCTGTACCGTGGCCGGAATGCGGATCCTTCACCTGTCCGACATCCACATCGGCCCCGACGACGCGCCGAACGCCCGCGGCATCAACGCCAGGGAGTCGCTGCGCAGGATGCTCACCGACCTGGAAGCGGTGCCCGGCGTCGGAACCGTCGTCGTCAGCGGGGACGTCGCCGACGACGGCTCACCGGAGGCGTACACCGTGGCGCGCGAGATGGTGTGCGCGTTCGCCTCCCGCAAGCGGGCCCCGGTGGTCTTCTGCACCGGCAACCACGACGAGCGCGGCGCCTTCGCCAAGATCCTCGGCAGCGGCCACATCGGCGCCGGCGGGGACGACTGCGCCTCGGCCGTCGTGGAGTCCCCGGAGGGCGAGCGGGCGGCCGTGAGCACGATCGACGGCCACCGCTTCATCACCCTCGACTCGCTCGTCCCCGGCAAGGTCCACGGACGGGTCGGCGCCCGCCAGCTGGACTGGCTGCGCGAGGTGCTGGCCACGCCCGCGCCCCACGGGTCCGTGGTGGTCCTCCACCACCCGCCGGTCACCCTCGACGTCGAGGTGCAGCAGGCCCTGGGCCTGCAGAACGCGGAGGAGCTGGCGGACGCCGTGCGCGGCACGGACGTGCGGCTCGTCCTGTGCGGCCACTTCCACCTCCAGCTCTTCGGCCACCTCGCGTCCGTCCCGGTGTGGGCGACCCCGGGGGTCCTCAGCCGGATCGACCTGACGGCCCCGCCGGGGACCGAGCGGGCCGTTCGCGGGGCCTCGGCGACCCTGATCGACCTCGGTGGTCCGTACGCCCCGCTGTTCCACGTGCTCCAGGCACGCGACCCGCGGGCGGGCGAGACGGTGTACGAGCTCGACCGCGACCAGCTCCGCTCGGTCATCGACCGGCTGCGGCCCGGCGCCTGATCAGGGGGCGACGACGACCTTGCTGAGCAGGGGGAGGTGGTCGGACGCCGTCGGGTCGGCGTGCACGACACGCGTGACGAGCGGCTGCACACTGCGGGTGGTGTAGACCGCGTCGATCCGCTCGGTCGGCGCCTCCGCGGGGTAGGTCGCCCCGTCGCCGCGGCCGTGCAGGGACGAGGCCCAGGCGTCGGTGTACGCGCTCTGCAGCGGCTGCGACTCCGGCGCGGCCGGGACGGCGTTGAAGTCGCCGACGAGGACGGCAGGCTTCGTGTCGCCGATCAGGCCGACGATCTGCGGCGTCTGCTGCAGCCGGTCGGTCTGCGAACTGGCCGCCAGGTGGGTGCAGTAGAAGTGCACGGCCTTGCCTCGGACGTCGAGCGTGGCGTGCAGCAGTCCGCGCTGCTCCTGCCCGGGCGACTTGTACAGCCAGGTGTTGTCCGACTCGGTGATCGCGTAGCGGGACAGGATGGCCGTGCCGTACTGGATCCGGTGCCCGCCGGGGGCCGGCGGCTCGTTGTCGATGTTCGCGCCGAAGACCACGTGGTAGCCGAGCAGCGCGGCCAGGTCCGCCGCCTGGTCGGCCCAGTCGCTGCGCCCGGAGTAGTGGTTGTCGACCTCCTGGAGTCCGACCACGTCGGCGCCGCTCCTGCGGACGACGTCCGCGACGCGCCGGACGTCGAGCACGCCGTCGGTGCCCTGGCCGTGGTGGATGTTGAACGTCATCACGTCCAGCACGCGCGCGCCTCTGCCCTCCGCGGCCGACGCCTGGCCGATCCCTGTGGTGGTGGCGGTGGTGAGCGCGACGACGACGGCGAGTGCGGACAGGGTCCGGCGCAGCATGAGGATTCCTCCTGGGGGCGGGGTCGGGAACGGCCACGATCTTCGTGGGGTCCCCTGGCGGAGCTGTGACCGCGAGGTGAACGGCCCTCCGACTCCCTGTGGAGGACCTGCCGTTCCTTTCCCCGGCCCCTTGTCAGACGGTGCCGCTCTCCCACCACCACGAGCCGGAGCCGTAGGAGGGGTACTGGACGCGGCTGTCGACGTGCTGCCAGGAGTGCGTGTAGGCCTCCAGGCCGGAGAATCCGCAGGTCTCGGCGATCCGGTAGACCTGGAGGGTGGAGTGGCCGGCGACCACGATGTCCGCGGCGACGCCGTAGACGTGCATGCTGTTCGAGGCGCCGCCGACGGAGGCGTTGTGGGCGACGCTGCGGAAGCCGGAGTTGACGGTGATCGCGCTGTTGCCGGCCTTCTTGCGGAGCGCCTCCAGCTTGTACATGAGCCGGCGCACGTTCTCCTTCACCTGCGTGGCGCCGACCTTGCCGCTGCCGAAGCCCGTGCCGTCGTTGGACTGGAACTCGCTCCATTCGAAGTGCGCGGTCGAACCGTCGCCGCTCTCCAGGCTGTTGAGCACGCTCTGGGTCTGCGGGCCGGCGATGCCGTCCGCCGGGAGGCCGTAGGCGGACTGGAAGCGCCTGACCGCGGCGGCCGTGGCGGGGCCGAAGTCGCCGTCCCAGGCGATGAAGGTCTGACTGGCGCCGGCGGCGGCCCAGCCGCCGACGCGGATCTGGAGTTCGGTGACGTCGGCGCCGGTCGCGCCCTGCTGGAGGGTGCGCGTCCACCCGTAGGCGGAGGCGCGGGTCGCCGATGCCAGGTTGACGGCGGCCGCCATGCCGGCCGCGGCCGTCAGGCCCGCCGCGCCGCGGAGCAGGGCGCGCCGGTCCAGGCCGCGGGGTGCGTGTTCTCCGGTGGTCATGAGCCTTCTCTCCTCGATCGGGGGAGCATGGGGACGTCGGGCGGCCGGCGCCTGCGAGGTGCCGGGTCCGGCGGGCGTGTCGGCGTCATGGGACGACCGAAACACCCGAATTTGATCGCGTTCATGACAACACACTCACCACTACGCGGGTAGACTCACCCGGTGAATTCGCCGTGAAGGGGCGCCCCGAACGGTGCGGACCGTCCCCGTTCGGTCCCGGAGGGGCGGCGCTTGACCCTCGACTTGGTGGAGGGCCCAGGGTTCCGGGTGTGGAGAGCGAGATGCGCAGTATCGGTGAGCTGGCCCGGGACAGTGGACTGGGCGTGAGCGCCCTGCGGTTCTACGACCGCGCCGGCGTGCTGGTCCCGGCCTGGGTGGATCCCCTGAGCGGCTACCGCTGGTACGACGCGGAACAGCTGGACGAGGCCCGCCTGCTGGCGCGGCTGCGCGGGGCCGGGATGCCGCTCGCGGACATCCGGCTGGTGCTGGCCGGCTGGTCCGGCCAGGACACGGACCTGGTGCGGCAGTTGCTCGCGGCGCATCTGCGCCGTCTCGAACGGACGCTGTCCGATGCGCGTGTCGAGTTCTCCGCGGTCCGAGCCCTTCTCGAACGCAGGGAGAACCCCATGACGTCGTCCAGTGCCCCCGCCGCAGCCCGGCTGGCCGTACCCGCGCCCGAACTGGCCGCCGCGTTGGACGCGGTCCGCTTCGCCGTCAGTACCGACCCCGAGTTGCCGATGCTCGGCGGAGTCCTCTTCGACATCGAGGACGCGGCGCTCCGCGTCGTGGCCACGGACCGGTACCGGATGGCGGTCGCACAAGCCGCCGCCGCCGGCCACGACGGACCGCGCACGCAGGTGGTCGTGCCGTCCCCGCTCGCCGACGCGATGCGGGCGCTGCTGAACGACGGCGGGTCCGTGCGGCTCACCGTGGACGGCGACCGCGTGACCTTGGAGGCCGGGGACCGCCAGGCGGCCGGCCGGCGCCTCGACCACGACTTCCCCGACTACCGCCGACTCGTGCGCGTCCCGGCGGGGCGGCGCGCCCTCGTCGATGTCGCGGCCCTCCGGGCGGCGGTGGAGGCCGGGCCCGTCCGCGCGAGCGAGGTGCGCGACCAGGACGGCGTGTCCTTCGACATCGTCGTGCTCTCGTTGGCGGGCGACGGCACGGTGCGGGTCGTCGCGGACGGCGACGGGGGCGCCGAGGCCCGTACGGACACCGGCGACGTCGCCGTCAACCGGGACTTCCTGCTGCACGCGCTGGCCGCGGGAGCCCGGGACCGGCTGATCCTGGAGTTCGGCGCCCCGACCGCTCCGGTGGCGATCCGCCGGCCGGACGCGGAGGACACTCTCTCGCTCCTGATGCCGGTCCGGCTGGAGGACTGACGGGGCCCGGCCCGGGCGGCGTCGGCGACGCCGCCCGGGCCGTCCGGTCAGGCGCGGGAGAAGAGCCCGATGCCCTCCGGGACCGGGCGCTCGGCGCCGCCCGTCGGGTGGTTGCGGACGACCGGCTTGCCGGTCACCTCGTCACGGGTCACGAGGGTGGAGGAACCGCCGCCGTCCAGGTTGACACCGTTGTCGGCGCCCACGCTCTGGAAGACGCCCGCGAGTTCGGCGATGGTCAGACCGGCGCCGCTCTCCGCGGTGCCGTCCAGCACCAGCAGGTACAGCGTCCGGCCGTCGTCGCCGAAGGCCGCACCGGTCCGGGTCGCCACGGCCTTGTTGTCCAGGCCCGCGAGCGGCTTGCCGTCGCGCAGCACCGGGGCGCCGCCGACCGCGAACTTCAGGCGGTTGCCGCCGGCGGACTCCAGGTCCTCGTCGACCCGGATGTGCTCACCGATCTCGAGCGAGCGCAGCTCCGCCGCGCCGGCCTCGCGGCCGACGAGGACCACCGAGTCGGCGTCGACGGCGCCGGCCCCGATCGTGTCCGAGCCGGACACCACGCGGTTGTTGCGCACGGTCACCTCGTAGACGTCCGTGCTGCAGGCGCCGGCCCGCACGGTGTCGGTGCCGCACGTGGCCCGCTTGCGCGAGACGTCGCCCCACTGGGAGGTGAAGGCGCCGATCCCGCCGACCGGGATCGCGTACTGGTTGAACCCGTCGAGGCCGAGCTCCTTGTCCCGGTGGCCCTTGATGGAGCCGTCGACGCTCAGCGAGTCGATGTGGGCGCGGTTCTTGTAGTCGACCCCGATGACATCACGGGTGGACGTGCCGGGCGCCAGGCCCGGTCCGAAGCGCTGGCCGTTCGGCACGGCGGACTTGAGCGCCACACCGTTGTCGATGGCCGGGCCGACCGCGGAACCGGTGGCCTGCACGCCGGGGTGCTGCGTCTCGTCGATGTTGAAGAAGTCGGCGTTGACGCCGGCCACCGCGCCCTGCGCCGAGACCAGTTGGGAGAGCTTCGCGCGCGCAGCGACCTTGCCGGGGGTCAGCATCCCGACCGAGACCCGGCTGTCGCTCAGGTCGGCGGTGATCACGTGACCGGTGACCTTGCCGTGCGAGGCGGCCACCGAGAAGGCCTGGTACGTGATGCCCGGGGCGACGGTCACGTCCTCCGCCAGCCGCACCCGCTCGACCGCGTCCGCCTGGGTGACCCCGGCGCCCAGGACCATGACGCTCATCGTGATCGTCGCCGCGAGGGACGCGGCCGCCGTACGGGCCCGCCCTGTCATTCTGGTCATGTATGTCCCGTCATATCTGCATGCATGGCGCATGAATGTCCGTCCGGGCCATGAGAAGGGGCCCGGAGGAATGGCCGGTGGCAGTTCGCTGACGGCGCGGCGAATCTTGGCGGACCGGGCCCGGGACCAGTGGTTCAGACCGGACGCAACTCGGGGGCGGCCCGCGCGGCCTCAGCCCGCGGCCGCGCCGAACCACCGGGGCAGTACGCCGAGCAGTTCCTCCTGGTCCTCGCCCACCCACGCCACGTGGCCGTCCGGCCGCAGCAGCACCGCGGGCACGTCCAGTTCCGCACTGGCGCCCGCGACATGGTCGACGCGGTCGGCCCAGCCGTCGACCGAGAGCCGCCCGGTGCCGTCGAGCAGCAGTCCGCGGCCCCGGTGCGTCAGTGCGTAGAGGCGCCCGCGCTCCAGCGGGACGTCGCGCAGCCTGCGGCCGAGCAGTTCATGGCCCTCGCCGAGGTCGTAGCGGACCGCGATGGCGGTGATCTTCTCGATCAGGTAGCGGTTCACCTCGTCGAAGTCCATCAGTTCCGACAGCAGCCGGCGGACCGCGCGCGGGCCCGGTTCGGGGGACAGCAACTCCATCTGCGCGCGGGTGTTCTCCAGCACGGCGGCGGCTACCGGGTGTCGTTCGGTGTGGTAGCTGTCCAGCAGCCCCGGCGGTGCCCAGCCGTTGACTTCCGCGGCCAGTTTCCAGCCGAGGTTGAACGCGTCCTGGAGGCCGAGGTTGAGGCCCTGCCCGCCGGCCGGCGGGTGGATGTGGGCCGCGTCGCCGGCGAGCAGCACCCGGCCGGTCCGGTAGCGCTCGGCGAGCCGGGTGGCGTCGCCGAACCGGGAGAGCCGGCGCGGCGAGTGCGCGCCGAAGTCGGTGCCGGCGACCGCCCTCAGCTGCCGCCTGACCTCGTCGAGGGTCGGCGGGACCGAGCGGTCGGCGGCGAGTCCGTCGGCGGGCACCACGACGCGGTACAGCCCGTCCCCGATCGGCCCGACGCCGAACCGCAGCTGCCGCGTGCGGACTTCGGCCACCACGGCGGCCACCTCCTGCGGCGTCGCGGTCACCTCCATCTCGCCCAGCAGCGTCTCGACCCTGGTGGGCTCCCCGGGGAAGCCGACGCCGAGCAGCCCGCGCACCGTGCTGCGGCCGCCGTCGCAGCCGACGAGCCAGCGCGAGCGCAGCCGGGTGCCGTCGGCCAGTTCGGCGGTCACCCCGTCGTCGTCCTGGCTCAGGCCGGTCAGTTCGCGGCCGCGGCGGATGTCGGCGCCGAGTTCCGCGGCACGCTCCGCCAGCAGGCGGTCGGTGACGGGCTGCGGGATGCCGAGGACGTACGGGTGGGCGGTGTCCAGCCCCTCGGGCGAGGGTTTGGTGACGGCGGCGAAGAAGCCGCCGACGGCATGCCGTCTGCCCAGCGGGAGGAACCGGTCCAGCAGACCGCGCTGGTCGAGCACTTCGATGCTGCGCACATGCAGACCGAGCGCGCGGACGAACGCGGGCGGCTCCGCCTCCTTCTCCAGCACGAGCACGCGCACCCCGTGCAGGCGCAGTTCCGCGGCCAGCATCAGGCCGGTCGGGCCGCCGCCCGCGACGATCACGTCCATCACGTCGATCACGAAATCCCCCACATGAGGCAGGTCCTGGGCCTCGGCCGGAGATTCTGCGGCACCACCCGGGCCTTGCCGCAAGGCCCCCGCTGCGCTATAAGGTGAAAGTGGCAAGGAGCGGCTGATCTCCTTGCCTTTGCCTTTGCCCTGTGCGCGCTGCCGCGCGCTTGATCGACCGCCTCCCCTCGGATAGCAATACCTACGTGATCCATGGCGAGAAGACCGGGCTGCGCGCCCGGCAGGACAGCGACGTACCGGTTCTGCATTCCGAGTTGTACAACGACGTGGCCACCCACGCGCGCACCGTCTCCCGCCCCTGGCAGCCGGTCCCGCACGGCTCCGGGCAGTCGCCCTTCGCGGTGGCGGAACCGTCCGACAGCGTGGCCCTGTTCTCCGTGGTGGAGCTGGAGTCCGGGGAGCTGGCGGGCGCCGCCCTGGTCTGGGGCATCGATCTGCACAACAGGTCGGCCCACCTCGGCATCTCCTTGCGCCCCGCGTTCCGCGGCCGCGGGTTCAGCACCGATGTGCTGCACACGCTGTGCGGGTACGGATTCACCGTCCGCGGCCTGCAGCGACTCCAGGTCGAGACCCTCGCGGACAACGCCGCGATGATCGCGGCCGCGACGCGCGCGGGCTTCGTGCGCGAGGGGACGCTGCGGCGCGCCGCCTGGGTGTACGGCGGGTACGCGGACGAGGCCGTCCTCGGCCTGCTCGCGAGCGAGTGGACGCCCCGGGCGTGAACACCCCTGACGAGGAGGGGCTGTTGGAGGCGCGCGCGTCCTTCGCCCGTCCGGCGGCGGCCGCCGCCGCGGTGGCGACCGTCGGCGCGGGCCTGGGGCTGCGGGCCGTGGCGGCGGGGGACGTGGCGAAGTACGGCGGGGACGCGCTGTACACCCTGCTGCTGGTCGCGCTCGTCGTCCTGGTGGCGCCGCGGGTCTCCCCGCGCGTGGCCGCCGGCAGCGCGCTGGCCCTCAGCTGGGCGGTCGAGTTCCTCCAGCTCAGCGACGTGCCGGCAGAGCTCTCCGCGCGGAGCACCGTGGCCCGCCTGGTGCTCGGCTCCACCTTCAACGCGCCCGATCTGCTCTGGTACGCGATCGGCGCCGCCGGGGGCTGGCTCGTCCTCACGGCGGTCGACGGCGGTCGCCGCACCAGGGGCCGAAAGTAGTCCATACGGGAAAAATCCTTGGACGCCGGGGATTCCGGCGCGGGAGACTCCCCTCCCCCGCACCTCCTCCGTCGGGGCGATCGCTCGAACCGGAACCAGGCTCGGCACGGCCCGTGGAACGGCATGCCGTGAGCCGCCGTACGACACCAGGGACACGGGGTTGTGATGGGACTGTCTGAAGCACACGCGAGCGCACCGGGCCGGGGCTCGGTCATGCTCGCGCTCCGCTATTACGGAAGGGAACTGTCCCGGCTCCGGCTCCTGACGGTGCCCGCGATGCTCCTGCCGGCGCTCGGCAACGTCGGCATCAACTACCTGGCGCCGCTGGTCGTCGCCAAGCTCGTCGGCCGGGTCGCCGACGGGACCGCCATCGGCTTCGCGACGGCCCTGCCGTACGTCCTCGCCTTCGCCGGCGCGCTGCTGCTCGCGGAGACCCTGTGGCGGATCGGCCTGCACTGCCTGAACCGCCTGGACGCCCTCGGCATCGAGCATCTGTACGTGGTCGGCATGGACGAGCTGTTCGCCAAGGACGCGGCGTTCTTCCACGACAACTTCGCCGGGTCGCTGACCAAGCGGGTGCTGAGTTTCGCCTCCCGGTTCGAGGAGGTCGTCGACACGGTCACCTTCCAGATCGTCGGCACCCTCGTACCGCTGCTGTTCGGCTCGGTGGTGCTGTGGCGCTACGAACCGCTCCTCGTGGTCGGCCTCGTGACGATGATCGCGCTGACGGCGCTGTGCGTGACCCCGCTGATCCGGCGCCGCCAGGCGCTCGTCAACCAGCGCGAGGCGGCGGTGGCCCGGGTCTCGGGCCATGTCGCGGACAGCCTGACCAACATGGACACGGTCCGGGCGTTCGCCGCCGAGGAGCGCGAGGCGGCGGAGCACCGGTCGCGTGTGGCGGAGTCGCGGCGGCTGACCCTGCGGTCGTGGGACTACGGCAACCTGCGCATCGACACGCTCGTCGCGCCGCTGTCCGTGCTGACCAACGGCCTGGGCCTGCTGCTCGCGATCACCCTCGGCAGCAGCGGGCACAGCGGCGCGCACAATGTGGAGGCGATCGTGGTGGCCTTCACGTACTACAGCAACGCCACCCGCATGATGTTTGAGTTCAACCAGATCTACCGCCGCCTGGAGAGCTCGATGACGGAGGCGGCGCAGTTCACCGAACTGCTCATGACCCCGGCGACGGTGCTCGACCCGGCGTCGCCGGAACCGCTGCGGCACCCCTCGCACGGGTCCGCCGAGGTCCGCTTCGAGGAGGTGACCTTCGCCCACGCGGGCGCGGAGCCGCTCTTCGAGGGCCTGGACCTGGCGGTGCCGAGCGGGGAGAAGATCGGCCTCGTCGGCCGGTCCGGCGGCGGCAAGAGCACGCTGACACGGCTGCTGCTGCGGATGAAGGACATCGAGTCCGGCCGCATCCTCGTCGGGGGCCAGGACATCAGCAGCCTGCGCCAGGCCGACCTGCGCAGCCTGATCGCCTATGTGCCGCAGGACCCGGCGATGTTCCACCGCACGCTGCGGGAGAACATCGCGTTCGCGCGGCCGGAGGCCACGGAGGCGGAGATCCGGCGGGCGGCCGAGGCGGCGCACGTCACGGAGTTCGCCGACGCGCTGCCGGAGGGCTTCGACACCATGGTGGGCGAGCGCGGGGTCAAGCTCTCCGGCGGGCAGCGCCAGCGGGTCGCCCTCGCCCGGGCGATCCTGCGCGACGCGCCGATCCTGCTGCTCGACGAGGCGACCAGTGCCCTGGACTCCGAGAGCGAGGTCCTGGTCCAGGAGGCGCTGTGGCGACTCATGGAGGGGCGCACCGCACTCGTGGTGGCGCACCGGCTGAGCACGGTCGCCGGCATGGACCGGCTCGTCGTCCTGGACCGCGGCCGCATCGTCGAGCAGGGCACCCATCTGGACCTGCTGGCCTCGGAGGGCGCCTACGCGAAGCTGTGGCAGCACCAGTCGGGCGGCTTCCTCGACGACGCCCCGCACGAGCGGGCGGCGACCCCCACGGCGTCCTGACGGGGTGTCCCCCGGCGCTGTTCACGCCCACGTCCACCGCACGGGCGTGGGCGTGAACAGCGCCCGCAGCAGCGGGAGTTCGACGGATCGTCACACGGCCGCCCCCTCCGTGACGGTGCGTCGGTTCAACGGTGTGACAACAGCGTCGCTCTTTGCTGTTTGTTTACCCGTTGATTGCCCACAGATGTGAGCATCTGCCTTCTGTGCCCGCTGCGTTACGGAGAGAGAATGCCACCGAAGAGAACCTACGCCGTGCTCGCGACCATGGCAGTCGCCGCCGGCACGCTGGCGACCGCAGGTCAGGCGGACGCGCACCAGAAGCAGCACCACCACCAGGCGCCGGTCTTCCACCGCACCGCCACGTACCCGGTGTTCCAGAACCGCCCGGCCGGCGAGGACCCGGCCACGGCGACCGTCGCGGAGATCTCGGCGGTCAGCGAGGACGGCCGGACCCTGGTCTACACCGACGCGCTGGCCAAGCGCATCGGCTTCCTGGACATCAGCAGGCCGGACAGCCCGCGCGGGCTCGGCACGCTGTCACTGGCCGGGCTCGGCAACGCCGAGGACGAGCCGACCTCCGTGGCCGTCGTCGGCCAGTACGTCCTGGTCGTGGTCAACACCAGCGCGAGCTACACCAGCCCCTCGGGACGCCTGGACGTCATATCCCTGCGCGACCGCAAGCGGGTCAGGAGCATCGACCTCGGCGGTCAGCCGGACTCCATCACCATCTCCAAGGACAAGCGGTACGCCGCGATCGCGATCGAGAACGAGCGCGACGAGGAGGCGACGCCGCCCGGCGGCGACGAGGGCGACCTGCCCCAGGCCCCGGCCGGATTCGTGCAGATCGTCGACCTCAAGGGCTCCGCGCCGCAGCACTGGAGCACCCGGGCCGTCCCCCTGACCCGCGCCGACGGCTCGGCGCTGCCCGCGCTGGCCGGCGCCGGGATCGCGGAGCCCACGGACCCGGAGCCGGAGTACGTCACCGTCAACGGCCGCAACCAGCTGGCGGTGACCCTCCAGGAGAACAACGGCATCGTCCTGATCGACCTGCCGACCGGCCGCATCACCAAGGCCTTCAGCGCCGGCACGGCCGGCGTCCGCGGCATCGACACCGTCAAGGACGGCGTGATCGACCAGACCGGCTCGATCACCGACGTCCGCCGCGAGCCCGACGCCGTCAACTGGATCGACGACCGCTACCTGGCCACCGCCAACGAGGGCGACTGGAAGGGCGGCACCCGTGGCTGGTCGGTCTTCGACAGCCGCACCGGCAAGGTCGCCTGGGACGCGGGCAACAGCTTCGAGCGGATCGCCGTCCGCCACGGCCTGCACAACGAGGACCGCGCGGGCAAGAAGGGCACCGAGCCGGAGGGCGTGGTCGTCGCCGCCTTCCACGGGGTGCGCTACGCGTTCGTGGGCTCCGAGCGCAGCAACTTCGTCGCCGTCTACGACCTGAGCCGCCCGACCGCCCCGGTCTTCCGCCAGGTGCTGCCGGCGACCAACGGCCCCGAGGGGCTGCTGCCGATCCCGTCGCGCGACCTGCTCGCGGTCTCCAGCGAGGAGGACGACGCCTCGGTCAACGTGCGGGCCTCGGTCAGCCTGTTCCAGCTGGGCAAGGGCACCCCGTCGTTCCCGACCGTCGTCTCCGCCACGGACTCCACCGGCGCGCCGATCGGCTGGGGCGCGCTGGGCGCGCTGTCGGCCGTGCCCGGCCGGTCGCACGAGCTGTACACGGTCACCGACGCCGCCTACGCCGTCACCAGGATCCTGACCGTCGACACCTCGTGCTCGCCCGCGGTCGTCACCAGGGCGCTCACCGTCAAGGACGCGGACGGCAAGCCGGTCGGCTACGACGCCGAGGGCGTCTTCGCCCGTCCCCAGGGCGGTTTCTGGCTCGCCGTCGAGGGCGCGACCGGCGACGGCAACAAGCTGGTGCGGCTCGACCGCGACGGAGTGACCCGGCAGGTCGTCGCGCTCCCGGCGGACGTCGCCGCGGGCCTGGCCAAGCAGGGCTTCGAGGGCGTCACCGCCACCACCGACCGGCACGGCCGCGAGGTGGTCTGGGCCACGCTGCAGCGCGAGGTCAAGGGCGACCCGGCCGGGGTCGTCAGGATCGGCCGGTACGACGTCCAGACCGGCACCTGGAGCTGGTACGGCTACCGGATCGGCACGACCACCGTCCCCGGTGACTGGATCGGCCTGTCCGAGATCACCGCGGTGGGCGACAAGCTCGCCCTCATCGAGCGCGACAAGCTCAACGGCCCGGCCGCCGCGGTCAAGCGGATCTACACGGTCGACATGCCGGGGTCCGCCGCCCCGGCGGGCACGGTGCCGGTACTGCAGAAGAGGCTCGCCCACGACGTGCTGCCCGACCTGCGCGCGACCAAGGGCTGGACCCAGGAGAAGCTGGAGGGCCTGACCGTGGGCGGTGACGGCGAGGTCTACGCCGTGACCGACAACGACGGCCTGGCGGACGCCACCGGCGAGACGGTCTTCCTCCGCCTCGGCTCGGCCAAGGGCATCTTCGGCCGCCGCTGACCCGTCACGGCACGGACGCGGACGGCCGCCGGCACCTCGCCGGCGGCCGTCCGGGCCTCACGTCGTCATCCGGCGTCCGGCGTCAACTGGGCCTGCACCAACGGCCCGTACCGCGCGACGAGGTCGTCGGTGCCGGACTCCCGCATCGCCGGACCCCGCGCGATGCCGTACATGACGCCGAAACCGAGCAGCACGGCCAGCGCGAGCTCCGCGCGCAGCCCGGCATCGGGGCCGGTCAGCCGCTGGGCGAGCCGATCAATCACCTGTGCGTGGAAGTTGGCGCGCAGGACGTCCCCGGAGTCCCCGTGGAGCGGTGCGAACGCGATCCGCAGCACGGGGTCGGTGCCGTCGTGGCGCTGGGTCTCCAGCACATGGCGCACCATGTGGTGGCCCAGCCGGTCCAGCGGCGCGCCCAGGAGGGCGTCGGCGTCGCTCTCGAAGGACAGCACCCGGGCGAACAGGGCCTCCTTGCTGCCGAAGTACTTCAGGACCAACGGCGGGCTGACGCCCGCCCGTTCGGCGACCGCCTTCAAGGTGATGTCGGCGTGCGGCTGGCGGGCCAGGAACCAGCGCACGGCCCGCAGGATCGCGGCCCTCGTCGCCTCCGCGTCGCGGCGCCCGCCCGCACCGGCGTCGGCACCGGTGTCGTGGGCGCTCACGCGTCCTCCAGGGTCGTGTTCGGCGCCTGCTCCGCCGTCCCGGCGCTCTTGCGGGCCCCGCGCGCCGCGCGGTCGCCGGGGATCGACAGCGCGGCGGCGATCGCCACGACCGCGACGAAGCCGGCCATGGCGAACGCGACCTGGTAACCCGCGAGTGTCGGCACGGGGACCCCCGCGACGGGGCTGGTGTGGTGGACGAGCACCGCGGCCACCGCCGCGCTGGAGGCGGCCTGGCCGATGGTGCGCATGAGGACGTTGACGCCGTTGGCGGAGGCGCTCTGCTCTGCGGGCACGGCCCGCAGGATCAGGGTGGGCAGCGCCGAGTAGGCGAGCGTGGTGCCGCTGGAGATCACGGTGGCCCCGACCAGGATCACCCACAGGTCGCGGCTGTCCGCGACGCGTATCACGTAGCCGAAGGCGATGACGGCCGCGCCGAGGGCCAGCGTGATCCGCGGACCGCGGGCGGCGGATATGCGGGCCGAGACCGGCGACAGCAGCAGCATGGTGAGGCCCGCGGGCAGCAGGCACAGACCGGTCTCGAAGACGGTCAGGCCGAGGCCGTACCCGGTGGCCTTGGGCGCCTGCACCAGTTGCGCGGTGACGAGCGAGTTGGCGTAGAAGGCGAAGCCGGTGAGCATCGCCGCGACATGGGAGAGCCCGACCCGGGCACCGGAGGCGAGGCGCAGGTCGACCAGCGGCTGCGCGGTGCGCAGTTGGTGCAGCCACCACAGCACGAGGACGGCCACCGCGGCGGCGAACAGGCCGACGATCCGGCCGCTGCCCCACCCCCACTGCCCGCCCTGGGACACCCCGAGCAGCAGGCAGATCAGCCCGGCGGCCAGCCCCAGTGCCCCGACGACGTCGAACCGGCCGCGCATGCGCCCCGGGGCGTCGGCGACCGCCCACCAGACACCGGCCACACCCAGCGCGCCCAGGGCGCTGGTGAGCCAGAACATGGTGTGCCAGTCCGCGTACTGCACGACCAGGGCGGCCAGCGGCAGGCCGAGCGCGGCGCCGATGCCGACCGTGGAGCTCATCATCGCCACCGCGGAACCGCGCCGCTCGGGCGGCAGTTCGTCGCGCAGCACGCTGATCGACAGCGGGACGACGGCGGCCGCGGCGCCCTGCAGGGCCCGGGCCGCGATGAGGACCCAGATCTGCGAGGACAGGGCGCACATCACCGAGCCGAGCGTCATCAGGGCCAGGGCCCCGGTCAGCACGCGGCGCTTGCCGTACATGTCGCCGGCGCGGCCGAGCACCGGGGTGAGCACGGCGCCGGACAGCAGGGTGGCGGTGACCATCCAGGAGACGGTGCCCGCCGAGGAGTGGGTGAGCCGCGGCAGGTCCGGCAGCAGCGGGACGACCACGGTCTGCATGACGGCCATGAGGATGCCGCCGAAGGCCAGCACCGGCACGGTCAGCCGCTTGCGCAGGCCGCCCGGCACGGGCCCGGTCCTGGTCGTGTCGGGAACCGGGGCGGGCTGGACCATGACGTCTCCAGACGAGGCAGCGGATCGGTGAATCGCCATTCACCTTATCGAGTGAATGGCCATTCACCAATCCCGCGCCCGGGCTCACGACGGGACGGCGGTCACCCGGTCCCAGAACCAGTACAGGCTGACGACCACGATCGGCGCGGTCAGCGCGGGCAGGACCCAGCGGTGCGCGGGGGTCCTGCGCACGAGCACCAGCAGCGGGAACACCACGGCGATGACGCCCAGTTGGACCGCCTCGATGCCGACGTTGAAGCTGAGCAGGGACAGCAGCAGTTCCCAGGACCAGCTCTCGTCGATGCCGAGCGCCCCCGCGAAACCGAGACCGTGCACCAGGCCGAAGAGGAAGACCACCGGCAGCCGCCAGCGCCCGGTGCCCTCGCGGTCCCGCAGAAAAATGCCCGCGCACGCCATGACGGCGATCGAGGCGGCGATGACCGGTTCGACGACCGCCGCCGGCACGGTGACGACGCCCATGGCCGCCAGCAGGAAGGTGACGCTGTGCGCGGCGGTGAAGGCGGTCGCCGCGAGCAGCACGTCGCGCAGGCCGCGGGCGCCGATGAGCAGCGACAGCAGGAAGAGGATGTGGTCCAGGCCGAACAGCAGGTGTTCCATGCCGAGCAGGAAGAAGTCCGCGATCTGGCGGGACTGGTGGTGTCCCCCGGTCGTCAGGGTCGGCTCGGCGGCGGTGAGCACCTGGGAGCCGCGCTGCCCGTCGAGGTCGTAGTGGACGATCGTCTCCGTGCTGTGGACGAAGCTCTCGGCGTCGGGGAACAGGGCGCTGGAGACCGTGTAGCTGCCGCCCGCGCCGCCGGGGCAGTCGTAGGCCAGGGTGAGGACGGCGAACGGGCGGCTGCCGCGGGTGTGGACGCGGGCGTCCCCGGCCGGCCGGGGCGTACAGGCGGCGCTGGCGTGGGCGAGGGCGAAGCGACCGGTGACGTACGCGTTCACGGCTTGGGCGTTGGCCTTGAGCTGGCGCAGCTGCTCGGCGCGGTCCTTCGCCCCGTACGCCTCCTCGTACAGCCAGGCCGACTTCATCAGCAGGTCGTACTCGAGGTCGAGTTCCGCCCGGACAGCGGTGCCGGTGCCCGTCACCTCGACGTACGCGGTCGTGGTCGCGTCGTGCGCGGCGGCCGGGGCGGGGCGGGCGAGGCCGGCGGCGAGCAGGGTCAGGAGCGCCGCGACGACGGTGAGGAGCGCGGCGGGCAGGCGCGGAGCGGCGGAACGCATGGGGATCCCGGTTCTCGTGGTCGAAGGGGGTGGAAGCGGCGCGCCCGCCGCCCCGGACCGGGTGGGGTCCGGGACGGCGGGCGGTCAGCCGGTCAGCACGTCACCCGCGGGACGCGGACGGGCCGAACCACGGGTACGCGGAGTCCTCCGGCCCCCACGAACCGGCCCTGCCCTTGGCGTCCTTGGTCACGAACACGGCCGGCTCGGAGCCGGTGACACCGCCGCCGGTGGAACGCGCCGTGACGATCCACGCGTGGGTCGTGTCCGGCTCCAGGTCCCGCCAGGTCACCGAGGCGACCCCGCCGGAGGCGGCCTTGGCCTCGCCGATGACGCTCACGGGGTTGTAGAGCGCCAGCGAGTCGGTCCTGAAGGTCGTCTTGCGGCTGCTGAGGTCGATCGGCAGCACCATGTTGTCCTCGGTGCCGTCGTACCGGTGGTCCGTGTCGTACTCGGTCGCGCCGAACTCGTCGAGCAGCGGCGAGTAGGTGTCGACGGTCAGCTGGGAGCGCCTGACGTCGAACTGGAGCATCCGGAAGAAGCTCGCGCCGAACTGGAGCTGGTCGTCGGGCTTGTAGCCGCCGATCTCGGTGAGGCCCAGCCGGTCCGCGGACACCGTGTAGAACTGGTAGTCCGCCAGCAGCTCGACCACGTCGTGCGCGACCTCGCCGACCCGGGGCTTGATGTTGGTGCCGACGCCGTGCTCGTGACCGGCGAGGATCAGGAACACGTTCGGGTTGTCCTGGACCACGGTCTTGTAGAGCATCGAGCCGTCGGGCGCGGAGAACGGGGCGCCGCGTCCGTTGGCGTTGCTGCTCGGCGCGAGGTAGTCGTGCGAGAGCAGGATGCCGTTGCGGTCGGGGAAGCGCTTGAAGACCGAGTCGGCCCATTCGGCCTCCTCGCGCGTCACGCCGTAGGACAGGCCGACCACGACGAAGTCGAGGCCGCCGGCGGAGAACAGGTCGTAGTGGTTCTGGTTGTCGCCCGCGCGCCAGGGGCCGCCGTACTCGGCGTGCTCCCAGCCCTTGGACAGCGCCTGGTAGCGGTCGGGGCCGTAGTACTTGTTGTAGATGGCGCCCGGGCCGTTCTCGGTGCCCGACTGGTTGTCGTGGTTGCCCGCGATGACGCCGTTGGGCACGCCGGCGTCGTCCAGGATCTTCTGCTGCTTCGAGGACACCTCCAGCTCGCCGGTGACCTGGCGCTGCGTTGCCTCGTCGGCGGGCTTGCGGATGTTGTTCTCGATGAGGTCGCCGGTGTGCGCGACGTAGGCGATCTTGCGCTTGTCCTTGTTGTCGGCGATCCAGCGCGAGACGTCGCCGTACGCCTTCTCCCAGACCGCGCGCTCCTCGGCCGTCTCCTGCTCGACCGCGCCCTCGGAGAGGTACTGCGTGTCGGTGTAGTGGACGATCGAGAAGTCGTAGGAGTCGGGGTCGGCGAAGGTGTTCGGGTCGCCGGCGTCGATGTCGTCGGCGAACGGGTCCTCACCGGTCACCATGACGTGCACCTTGGTGCCGTCGACATACTTCCGGTCGACAACGGCGGTCAGCACGGTGTCGCCCTTGACGGCGCCGCGGGCGCTGGTCAGGACGTCCCACTTCTCCGTCGCGGAGTTCCACACGCGCAGCGCCGCGAGCCGCTCGGGGTCGATGGTCCCCTCCCAGCGCAGCACGGGCGCGTCGACGAGGTCCTTGGCCCGGACGTCGAACCGCTGGTAGGTGACGGCGTCACCGGCCGGCGCGTCGATCGTCGCGCCGTCGGCGGGCTCGATGCCGGTGGCCTTCAGCTTCTGCTCGCCGTCGACCTTGAGCGTGGTGGGGACGGCGGGGGCGGTGCCCTGGTAGACGTGGTCGGGCGTGACGATCTCGGTCTCGGAGAACGTCGCCGTCACCTCGCCGCCGTCGGGCTCGGCGACCTTCGCCGACAGTTGGACGCTGCCGCCCGCGTCGGTCGTACCGGACGCCGGGGAGAGGCCGGTCGGGACGTCGGGGATGCCCGCGGAGGTGAACCGCACCTCGCGGCTCGCGCTGTTGCCGACGCCGTCGGTGGCGGACACCGCCAGCGTGTGCTCACCGGCGGACAGGCCGGGGCCCACCGCCGCACCAAGCTGGACCGGCTTGCCGTCGAGGGTGGCGACCGGCCCGGTCACGACGGCGGAGAGGTCCTTCAGCCGGACGTCGAGGACGACCGAGGAAGTGATTCGCTGCCCTGCCGCCGGGACGCTGGAGGCGATCTCGGGCGCGGAGTTGTCGGTGACCAGGACGCGGGTGGCGGTCCTGCCGGTCTTCGACGTCGCGGCCAGGGTGTGCGTGCCGTCGGCGATCTTGGCGGTGTCGAGGTCGGCGCGCAGGCCCTGGGCGGGGCCGTCGACGAAGAACTCGAGGTCGATCTCGGTCAGCGGGTTGACGTTGTCGCCGCAGTTGCCGTCGCCCAGGCTGTACGAGCCCTTGAGCATGCGGCCGGTGGCCGTGCCGCTCGCCGGGGTGAGGGTGATGTCGGAGACGGCGAAGTCGTCGCGGTTGTCGCCGCAGGACGTCGGAAACGTGCCGGTGACGAAGTCGATCGTGTTCCAGCCGGGGACCAGCCACTCGTTGGGGAGCGCCAGGTTCACGCGCTGGCTGACGAAGTCGCCGTCGAGCACGTGCTTTTGACCGTTCACCAGCAGGTGGTTCTGGTAGCGGGCCTCGATCGAGTTGGTGCCCACGGTGAAGCCGAGCGTCGCGTTGCCGGAGCCGAGGGTCGGCTCGGCGTGCACGGCCGGGGCGTCGATCGTCCAGTGCAGGTCCGCCTCGCGCAGGCGGGTGGCGCTGTTGCCGCAACTGCCGTCGCCCATGGCGTAGGAGTCGGCGATGCCGTGGCCGGTGACGGTGCCGCCGTCGAGGGTCAGTGCGAGCCCGGAGATGTCGAAGTCGTCGCGGTTGTTGCCGCAGGTCTCCTTGTACGCGCTGGTGACCACGGTGATCGTGTTGTCGCCGGGGACCAGGAAGCGCGCCGGGACCGCGATGTCGACCCGCTGGCTCACCCAGGTGCCGCCGAGGTCGATGCGCTTGCCGTTGACGAGCAGGAAGTTGTCGTACCTGTCGTCGATCGAGTTCGACCCGACGTCGAAGGAGAACGTCGCCGCGCCATTGCCGAGGTGCGCGGCGGTGGCGGGCACCTTGCCGTCCACGGTCAGCGCCGCGGTGTCGCCGGCCGCGCCCGCGGGGAAGTTCGCGAAGACCGGCTGGAGGCCCTTGACCAGCGTGCCGTCCGTGGGCAGCAGCTTGGGGGCGCCCGCCGGGGCGTTGTTGACCGTCACGGTGTTCTTGACGGACTCGCCCGAGACCGTCCGCGCGCCGATGACGTGCTCGCCGTTGGACAGCCCGGTGGTGTCGACGTCGGCGGACAGGCCGGTGGTGGCCTGCGGGTCGCCCAGGACGAAGAAGCTCAGCTTCGCCTTCGTCAGCAGCGTGGTGTTGCTGCCGCAGCTGCCGTCGCCGAAGGAGTACGTGTACTCGTTCTCCTCGCCGTCCGCGACCTCGCCGAGCAGGTCGAGGCCGATGTCGGAGAGCACGAAGTCGTCGAAGTTGGTGCCGCACGAGCTGTCGACCGTGCCGGCGAAGAACTCGACGGTGTTCTCGCCCTTGTGCAGGCGGTCGTTGGGGATCTCGATGGTGCCGCGCTGGTTGACGAAGTCGCCGATGTCGGCGCGGTAGTCGCCGTTGACCAGGATGTGGTTGTGGTAGCGGGCCTCGGTGGAGTTCGACCCGACGTCGAAGCTCAGCCGGGACACGCCGATCGTCGGCTCGGCGTCGATGCCCTTGCCGTCGACGGTGATCCTGCGGATGGAGTCACCGGCGGCCGTGGGCGTGGCCACGAGCTTCCGGGTGCCCTCCAGGTACGTGCCGTCGCCGGGTGTGAGGGTCGGCCGGCTCGGGGCGTCGGCCGACGCGCTGCGCTCCGGCGCGGAGTCGGCGGCGTAGGCCGCCGTCAGGTTCCCGCTCACAAGCAGCAGCGAGGCGAGCGCCGCCCCGAGCAGCCGCCGGCCACCTGATCCCCCGGATCCGCCATGTGGCGCTCTGCGCCACTGTGTTGGCCGCTTCACGAACTGCCCCTCCCGATCGATGCAAGGTAAAGGGCACGTCGGGAAAGACCCACGACATGCCCATGGCGGATCCTGGGCGGCACAGATGAACGGGGTTAAAGCAAAAGTAAACAAGCAGCGGAATGGTCGACTCGGGGCGGGCGGGGGGCGGCGGTCCAAAGCAGGTCGTTCGCAGGCTCCTTGAGGCACCGATCGACACCCCATAAGGTCCCATTGACGATAAGTCCTCGGCGTGCGAGGCTGACGCGACATCAGGACCGCGGCCCGTCCTGCGTGTACCACCCGACGACCTGGAGGACACCCATGGCGCACGCCCCCTCAAGCGACTCCCACCTGGGCGCGCGGGTCTTGGACCGGGCCGCAGGGGTGCTGCTCGGCGCGGCTGTCGGCGACGCGCTGGGCGTGCCCTACGAGTTCAAGCCGACGCTGAGCGAGGACCAGCAGCCGCAGATGATCGGCGGCGGCCTGGGACCGTACGAGCCCGGCGAATACTCCGACGACACCCAGATGCAGGTGTGCATCGCCCAGGTGGCGGCGACCGGCGCGGACCTGCGGACCCCCGAGGCCCTGGACGCGATCGCCGCCAACTTCCAGGGCTGGCTGAGCGAGGGCGCCAGCGACGTCGGCAACCAGACCAGCCTGATCCTGAGCACCGCCGCCCGCGCCCCCGGGACCCCGGGCACCGCGATGCGCGACGCCGCCCGGGAGTACACCGCCGGCAACCTCCGCAGCGCGGGGAACGGCTCGTTGATGCGGACCGGGATCGTCGCCCTCGCCCACCTCGGCGACCCCGCCGCGATGGCCGAGGCCGCCGTCGCCGTCAGCGCGCTCACCCATCCCGACTCCGACTGCGCCGACGCCTGCGTGCTGTGGTGCTCCGGCATCCGCACGGCGGTGCTGCACGGCACGTTCGACGGCGTACGCGAGGGCCTGGCCCTGCTCCCCGCCGACCGCCGGGCGACGTGGGCCGAGCGCCTGGACGAGGCCGAGGCCAACCCGCCGCACCACTTCACCAACAACGGATGGGTCGTCCACGCCCTCCAGGCCGCCTGGTCGGCCGTCACCCGCACTACGGTGCCCGAACTGAGGCCCGCCGAGGGCAGCTTCCCCGCCCAGCACCTGCAACGGGCGCTGGAGGCGGCGGTACGGGCAGGCACGGACACCGACACCGTCGCGGCGATCGCGGGCGCCCTGCTCGGCGCGCGCTGGGGCTGCTCCGGCGTCCCGCTGGAGTGGCAGCAGGCCGTCAACGGGTGGCCGGGCCTGACCGCGCCCGATCTGGTGCGGCTGGCAGTGCTCACCGCGCGCGGCGGGGCGGACGACAAGCTCGGCTGGCCCTCGTCGCCGCACCTGCCGCCCGGCGACCACAGCAGCTTCGCCATACCCCACCCCCACGACCCCGGAGTGATCCTGGGCAACCTGGCCCTGGCCCAGGGCACCGAGCCGGTGGCCGTCGACGCCGTGGTCTCGCTGTGCCGCGTGGGCACGGCCCCGCTGCTGCCCGGAACGGGCACCGACATCGAGCAGGTCCGTGTGTGGCTGGTGGACAGCCAGGGATCGAACGCCAACCTCCACTACGCCGTGGACCAGGCCGCCCGCGAGGTCCTGCGCCTGCGCCAGGAGGGCAAGCGGGTCCTGCTCCACTGCTTCGCCGGGCAGAGCCGCACCCCGGCCGTCGCCGCCGTCTACAGCCACCTGGCTCACGGAACCGACGCGGATACCGCACTGCGGGACCTGCGCACGGCACTCACCGGCGGCTGGCACCTCCACGCCCACCCCGAACTCCAGGCCGCGGTCCACGAACTGACCACCGGGACCGCCGGCCCGACAGGGACGAGTGGCAGGACCGAAGGCGGCGACGGCCCCCGGCCGACCGGGTCCGCCGCCACCGGGAGGACACGGACGTTGGGCATCGAGTGGATCGTCCACCCCGAGGATGTCACCCCCGAGCAGTCGCAGGCCGTCCTGGATGATCAGGAGGCCCGCCGGCAGCGGGTCCTGGAGGAGCGCGGGCCGGACCGGTCGGACGGTGTCACTGCCGATCTGAGGTCCGTGGAGCCGCACCCGGGCCGTGACGCGGAGCGGGAGCGGCGGCGGGGGTTGCTCACGTCGAAGGAGTCGGTGTCCCGGGTACGCGGACTGCTGCTCGGTCTCGCGGTGGGCGACACGGTGGGCCGTGCAGGGAGCAAGCTGCCGGCCGATGGCCCGTTGCGGGCGGGCGTCAGCACCCAACTGGCGTGCTTCACCGTCGAGGGCACGATCCGCGCACTGGTCCGCGGCGACCACAAGGGCATCTGTCACCCGCCGTCGGTGGTCTGGCACGCCTACGGCAGGTGGGCCGCGCTGCAAGGTCTGGAGGCCGAGCGACGGGGGTCGGGCGAAGGGGGTTGGCCTGACGGCTGGCTCGCCCACGTTCCCGTCCTGGCGGAACGACGCGGCTCGGCACCGGCGACCGTGGCCGCCCTCGCCAAGATCGAGCAGGGCGGCGTGAAGCGGCCGACGACGAACAGCCGCGGCTGCCACGCGCTGACCCGTACCCTCCCCCTCGCGGTGCTCGACGCGGCGGAAGGCTCCGAACGGGCGGCCCAGTGGGCCCGCGAGATCGCCGCCCTCACCCACGGCGACCCGGCCGCGCACTCCGCGGCGGCCCACGCGGTGGTACTGGCCGGGCACTGCCTGACGGGCGGGCAGGTGCGAGAGGCCTTGAGTGATGGCCTCCAGGCGCTCCGCGGGGACGAGCACGGCCCGGCGGGCAAGGAACTCGACACGCTCGAGGCGGCACTTCGGGAGGCCGTCGCCCACCGGGGCGACGCCAAGCGCCTCGCGCAGCTCGCACCCGACGCCACCGCCCCCTCGGCCCTGCTCGGCGGTGTCTACGTCGCCGCCTCCTTCCCCCGGCGCGAGCAGGTGGGTGAAGCGTTGCGCTTCGCCGCCGGGGCCCCGGACGGCGACTCCGTCGCCTGCGTAGCCGGCGCGCTGCTCGGCGCGGCGCACGGTGTGGAGGCCCTGCCCGTCGACCTGGTCAGCCGCCACGAACTGGCCTGGGTCCTGGACACATTGGCCCGCGACCTCCTCGCCCAGCTCACCGACGCACCCAGCGGCGGCGAGTACACCGGGGGCTGGGACGAGCACTGGTTGAGCCGCTACCCCGGCTGGTGAACGGGCACCGGGCCCGCGGGGTGCTGTCGGAGACGCTGACGAGATGTCCGGCCACCGCCTGGCCCGGCGCACCGCCCGGCCGTCGCGGGCGGCAGGTCTGCATGACGTGGATGCGCGCGCACGGCCCCGACGTCACCCGGCCGAGTTCAGCAATGTTCAACGTACCTGGTGGGCGTCGAGGCTGGTGACGGCGTAAACACACGCACCGGTCTCGCGCTTGCTGGTCAGCTGCAGTAGCCGCGAGGACGTGTGCAAGGGCCTTCATCCGCTGCCGCCTACGCCGGCGCTTCAACCCCCAAGACGGAAACTACGGAGACGCCTGCCGGGTGGTGTCCGCCAGAACCGACGGCGGCGCGACGATCATCTGCCGGGCGCGTTGTCGGCACGTGGGCCGTGTGCATCGCGGCTGGAACCCGATGGATCGATGACAACGCCGGGGTTGAGGATTCCGGCCGGGTCGAGGACCGTCTTGCCGGCCTGCAGGGCGGCGGCGAACAGGTCGGGGCGCTGGCGGTCGTACCACGGGCGGTGGTCGCGCCCCACCGCGTGATGATGGGTGATGGTCGCCCCGCAGCTGATCAGCGCCTCGGAGACCGCCTGCTTGATCTCGTCCCACTGCTCGACCGTCCTGCCCCACTTCCCTGCGGCGTAGACACCGAAGTACGGGGCCGGACCATCGGGGTACACGTGGGTGAAGCGGCAGGTCACGACGCCTTCTGCGCCGACGTGGCGCATGGCGTCCTGGGCAGCGGCGTCGACGGCGGCGTGCAGGGTGTCGAACCGGTCCCATGTGCAGGCCGTCTCGAACGTCTCCACGATCATGCCCTGAGCGGCGAGAGCGTCCCGTTGGTAGGGCATGCGCAAGAAGGAGTTGCGCCAGGTGTCGGCGGCCCCGGTCCGTGCGTCCTGCTCCGCGGTGTCGGCGTAGCGCGGTTCCTCGGCCAGGGTGCCGCCGTGGTCCCTGCACAGGTCCAGCGCGCGTTCCATCGAGCCGTTGACGGGGTGGTCGGCGGATTCGAAGCCGAGTACCAGGACGGCTGTCGGGGCGGCGGCGTTGATGAACGCCTCCATGGGGTCCAGGAGGCGGCAGTTGGCGGGGTTCAGGCCGGACTGCGACAGGGCGCGCACCGCGCGCACGCCCGCGTCGTGGTCGGCGAAGCCCACCGAGGCTCCCGCACGCCACCGCGGCCGGTCCTGGAGGCGGACCCAGGCTTGGGTGATGACGCCGAGCGCTCCCTCCGAGCCGAGGAACATCCGGTCGGGGGACGGTCCGGCTCCCGAGCCCGGGAGACGGCGGGACTCGATGACCCCGCTGGGAGCGATGACCCGCATCGATTCGGTGAGGTCGTCGATGTGGGTGAGGTTCGTTGCGAAGTGGCCGCCGGCGCGGGTGGCCAGCCAGCCGCCGAGGGTGGAGAACTCGAACGACTGGGGGAAGAACCTCAAGCTGTAGCCGTGGGGCCGCAACTGGTCCTCCAGGTGCGGGCCGAGGACCCCGGCCTGGACGAGCGCGGCCCGGCTGGTGCGGTCGATCTCCAGGACCTGGTCCATCGCGCCCATGTCCAAACTGACCACCCCGGCGTAGGCGTCACCCACCCTCGGTTCGACGCCTCCCACCACCGAGGAACCACCGCCGAACGGAATGGCCGCGATGTTGGCGCCACTGCACCAGTCCAGGAGATCGACGACCTGTGCCTCGGATGTCGGGCGCACCACGAGGTCGGGCACATGGGCCAGGCGCCCCAGCAGCGCTCTCACGACATCGCGGAACGCCTGCCCGTGGCTATGTGCGAGCCGGTCGCGTACATCGGCGGACGCGATCGACGCCAGAGCCGGCGGCGCCTGGACGCGGCTCGCCCGCACTTCGAACGATTCGATCGGCGGGGCCTCGTGCACCGTCAGGTCGGCGCCCGGCAGCATCTCCGCGGTGCGCCGGGTGATCTCCGCACGCTCCGCGCCCGTCACCGCGTCCTCGACGTTTCCCCATCCCCACCACGACCGCGTCTTGCTGCCCAATGCCGCACCCCCGATCTGAACGCCGGGTAAATTACCCGTCGGTCACTTTCGCATAGGATGGGACCATGGACAAGCAGGAGAAAGCCGTCCGCACGGCCGGGACAAAGGGGATGCCCCGCGCCGACCGGGAGAGGCTGATCCTGGACGCGGCGGCACACGAGTTCGGCGCCAAGGGCTACACAGGCGGGTCGACCGCCGCGGTGGCAGCGCGTGCCGGAATCAGCAAGCCCATGATCTACGAGTACTTCGGTTCCAAGGACGGCCTCTACCTGACGTGCCTGGAGTACGCCGGATCCCGCCTCGTTGAAGCCGTCGCTGCGGCGCAGGAGGGTCCGTCCGACATCACGCGTGCCGCGCGCACTCTCGAGGCCATCTTCCGGAGGCTGGAGCCCCGTGTCGACGACTGGGCTCTCGTCTATGACACGACGCTGCCGGCCGACGGGCCCCTCCATGCGGCGGCTGCCGTCTACCGACAGGAGCTGAACCGCCTCGGAGCGGTCGGCGTAGCCGAGTTCCTCGGCTCCTCGGAGGCGGGCGAGGCGCTCGACACCGACCTCGCCACGCACCTGTGGTACGGAACCGTGAGCGCCGCGGTCGCCTGGTGGCGCCACCACCCCGAGCAGAGCGCCGACGACATGACGGCACGCTTCGAACGGATCTTCGCGGTGCTGTATCCTCAGACTGCCGCACCGGCCACGGCGGGCCGACCTTGAAGAACCGAAAATCGCCCGCCCGGCCGAGCTGAAAAACGGGCCGCGGAACCGCGCCGCTGATGTCCACCGGAATCAGCCCGAGCGGGTCCGTCCGGACGGACCCGGCGCCACGCGCGGCGCAAGCTTCCCGCCGCCGTCACATCGGGTCGGGGCACCCACCCGGATGCGGCACGTGCACGGCGACCGCGCACCGGAGTACCCGCCCACGCCGACGGCGCTCGGCGCTCGGCGCTCGGCGCTCGGCGCTCGGCGCTCGGCGCTCGGCACGAGTCTTTGCGCGGTCACACGTCACCAGGACGGCGCAGCGCGGCATGGGCGTCCCTCGCAGAACGAAGCCCCCGGCGCGGAGGGGGATCGCGGGCCGGGCCTGACCGCGGACCGCCGTCCCGGGACGGGTATCCCCTGAGCGGCAAACACCCTGAATAGGTAGATTCCGCCTCGGGTGCCCGGACCGCGGACGCCCGCACAGGCATCGACCGCGAGACCCACGTCCGGCCCGCGCAGGCCGCCGCTGACGAACGGGGAGACCGACCATGGCCACTGACTCACCCATGCAGCTCGGCATGATCGGGCTCGGCCGGATGGGCGCGAATCTCGTGCGCCGGCTGATGCGCGACGGCCATCGGTGCGTCGTGCACGACCTCAGTCGCAATGCCGTGCTGGAACTGGAGAAGGAGGGCGCGACGGGCGCCGGCTCCCTCCAGGAGTTCGTGGAGAAGCTGGAAACGCCGCGCAACGTCTGGCTGATGCTGCCCGCCGGGGTGGTGCAGCCGACGCTCGACGAACTCGCGCCTCTGCTGGAGCCCGGCGACACCGTCATCGACGGCGGCAACTCGTACTACCGCGACGACATGGCCCGCGCCAAGCAGCTCGCCCCGCGGCGGATCCACTACGTGGACTGCGGCACCTCCGGCGGTGTCTGGGGGCTCGAACGCGGCTACTGCCTGATGATCGGCGGTGAGGACGAGCCCGTGGAGCGGCTGGGCCCGATCTTCCGCACCATCGCCCCCGGCCGCGGCAACGCCGAGCCCACACCGGGCAGGACCAGGTCCGACGGGACCGCGCCGGAGGGCTATCTGCACTGCGGGCCGAGCGGCTCCGGGCACTTCGTGAAGATGGTCCACAACGGGGTCGAGTACGGGATGATGGCCGCCATCGCCGAGGGCCTGAGCATCATCCGGCACGCGGACGCGGGCCTCGGCCACCGGACGGTCGACGCGGAGACCGCGCCGCTGCGCGAGCCAGAGGCGTACCCGTACGAGATCGACGTGGCCGAGGTCGCCGAGGTGTGGCGCCGAGGCTCTGTGGTCGGGTCCTGGCTGGTCGACCTCGTCGCCGACGCGCTGGCCCGCTCGCCGCAACTGGACTCCTTCACCGGCCGGGTCTCGGACTCCGGCGAGGGCCGCTGGACGGTCCAGGCGGCGATCGACGAGAGCGTCCCGGCCCCGGTCATCAGCGCCGCGCTCGCCGAGCGGTACGCGTCGCGCGGACTGGGCGAGTTCGGCGACAAGGTGCTGTCCGCGATGCGCGGCGAGTTCGGCGGCCACGTCGAGAAGACCGGGTGAGGGCGCGATGACCCGCCACTCCCCCTCGCCGAGTCATGGCCCGGTGCCCGACGACCACGTGGTGGTGCTGTTCGGTGCGACCGGAGACCTCGCCCGCCGCAAGCTGCTGCCCGGACTGTTCCACCTGGCCAAGGCGGGGCTGCTGCCTGCCCGTTACCGGATCGTCGGCTCGGCTCCGGCCAAGAGCACGCTGAGCAACGAGGACTTCCGCAAGCACGCGCGGGATGCGGTCGCGGAGTTCGGCCGGTCCAAGCCCGAGGGCAAGGCGTGGCAGGAGTTCGAGTCCACGCTCTCCTTCGGCGCGTGCGACCCTGGAGCCGCCGGGCCGCTGCTCGCGGCCGTGCAGGAGGCCGAGAAGGCCATCGGGGGCAGCCCGCGGCGCCTGTTCCACCTGGCGGTGCCGCCGAGCGCGTTCGTCTCCGTGGTGGAGACGCTCGGGGCGAGCGGGCTGGCCGAGAACGCCCGGATCATCGTGGAGAAGCCCTTCGGTACGGACCTCGCTTCTGCGCGAGCGCTGAACGCGTCGATCCACGCGGTCTTCGACGAGTCGCGGGTGTTCCGCATCGACCACTTCCTCGGCAAGGAGTCGGTCGACAACATCCTCGCCCTCCGCTTCGCCAACGGCCTCTTCGAGCCCATCTGGAACCGCGACCACATCAGCCATGTGCAGATCGACGTGCCGGAGAGCATCAGCATCGAGGGCCGCGCGCAGTTCTTCGAGGGCACGGGCACCTTCCGGGACATGATCGTCACGCACCTGTTCCAGCTCCTGGGATTCGTCGCGATGGAGCCGCCCACGGCGCTCGAGGCGCACTCCATGCGGGACGAGAAGGAGAAGGTCTTCCAGTCGCTCAAGCCGGTCGACCCGGCCCATGTCGTCCGCGGGCAGTACGAGGGATACCGCTCCGAGCCCGGCGTGGACCCGAAGTCCGACACGGAGACGTTCATCGCGCTGCGCGTCGGAATCGACAACTGGCGCTGGGCCGGGGTGCCGTTCTACCTGCGCTCGGGCAAGTCGCTGGGCGAGGCGCGGCACGTGGTGACGCTCGGCTTCCGGGAACCGGCCCTGCGCATGTTCCCGCTGGCCGCGCGGGCGGGCGCCGGCGTCCGGAGCAACGAGTTGATGATCGACTTCGACGACCCCGGCCGCATCACGGCCTGCTTCCTGGCGAAGGACCCCGGCCCCGCGATGCGCCTGCGCGAGGCGGAGATGGTCTTCAGCTATGCCGAGTCCTTCGACTCGATGCACGCGCTGGAGGGCTACGAACGCCTGATTCTGGACGCGATGCTGGGCGACCAGTCGCTGTTCACGCGTTCCGACGGCATCGAGCGCCTGTGGGAGGCAGCGGCCCCGCTCCTGGAGAACCCGCCACCGGTGGAGCCGTACGCGCCCGGTTCATGGGGCCCGGAGCCGGGCGTCCGCAAGCTGATCGCGCCGCACCACTGGAGCCTGCCGCGCCGCACGTGACTATCGGGCGGCCGGCCTGGCCGCATGGGGGACCGCTGTTCCCCGGGCCGCCCGGTGCGGTCATGTTCTAATCTCCGGATGACAAAGATCGAATCAGAGCTGATACGACGTTGGGTGGATGGCTGGACTGTTGCCCGCTCCCTGCCCGAGGCCGAGCCGGTCGAGCCTGCCGGGGACGGCCTGCGGTCCACATGCGACCAACCCGGCCGCGAGGTCGAGGTGTTCGCACTGCGTGCGGACGAGGAACCCGAGTCCGTGGCACGACTGGCGGCAGCAGTCGCCGCCGCGCGGCAGATCACCTGGCTCACGGTGCCCACGCTGCGCCCGGCCACAGTCGAGGCCGTCGTGGGCGCCGCCGGACTGGGGTTGCTCCACCGGTCCGAGTGGTTCATGACGACCGACCTGACCGAGCACCCGCGGCACGCTGCCCTCGCGCCGTACGAGCGCGACGTACGCACGGAGGGATCCGTCACGGTCGTCTCCCTCCGTGGCCCCTCAGGAGAGGTGGCGGCGCACGGATCCATCGCCGTGGTCGGTGGTGATGCGATCGCCGATCGCATCGAGACCGACCCCGGGCACCGCCGACGCGACCTGGGCCGCGCCATCATGAGCGCTCTGGCGGATTCCGCCGTCTCCCACGGTGCCCGTACCGGTCTGCTCATCGCCAGCGAGGAAGGCCAGCGCCTCTACTCCTCCCTCGGCTGGCACCACGCAGCCGACGTCCTGATCGCCCGCGGGCCGGTGGCTCCCTCCGGGCAGCGCCGGAGCTTGCCGTAGTCGTGGGTCCGCGAGTGCGTGCGCTCGGCGAAGGGCGAGGACGTGCCTTCCGATCCGTCGACCGGGCCCATCGACGCGCCGTACCCCGGTATGAAGGACGCCGGCAGGTTCACCACCCAGGCCACCGGCACGCCCGTCAGTCCGTCAAGGGCGCCGTCAGGTTCCCGATCCGCGTGACCGCCCAGCGCACCATGATCACGGTGACGAAGCCGCTCGCGGCGACAGCGGTGACAATCGATTCGGCCGAGCCGGAATGCAGCGCGGTCAGGAGCGGGACGACCAGCAGGGCCACCGCCGCCAGCATCCCGGAGCCGTACCAGCCCAGGAACAGCACCGGGCCCAGGCTGCCGGCGGGAGACTGGGCCGACGACATCAGCAGGTGGTGCTTGGTCGCACCCCGGCAGGCGTTCACCAGCGACGCGCCCACCAGCGCGGGCACCAGGGCGGGCGCCAGCAGCGCGCGGGCCCCCGCGCCCTCCGCGGCCAGGACCCCGGCCGCCACCAGCGTTCCCACCAGCCCCAGCGCGACGGGCACCGCGGTGTGCCGCAGCATCAGGTCCCGATAGGGGTAGGGCGCCCATGACGCGCGCCGGGTGTCGTCGGTCTCCAGGCGGGCCGGCTCCATCAGCTGGGTCAGCGACCAGTAGCCGAAGACGAGCGCGGCCAGCGCTGCCGTCACGCCCGTGCCACCGTGCGCGGAGGCGGCCAGCACCGCACCCAGCACGGCCAGGGTCCCCAGCACCAGTGCCCGGCCCAGCCGGCCCGGAGCCCGCAGCAGCGCGAGCATGTCCCGCCACGGCACGGCCAGCTGCGCCCAGCGGGGCGCGGGCAACCGCCATCGTGCCGACCGGCTCCCGCCGGTGACCCCGGCGACCACCTGCCGCGCGGTACGGAACTCCACCGTGCGCAGCGCGGCCATCACCCCGGTCGCGGTGCGCGAACGCCGTCGTACGGCGGACAGCGCCAGCGACCCGGCGTAGCGATGGGCCGCGATCAGCGCGCCGGCCACCACGACCGCCAGTAGGACTCCCGCGACCTGGCCGCCCGGCAGCGCGGCCGGTGTGGGGGCCAGTGCGGCCAGCCCGGCCCAGCCCCAGGGCCCGGACCACAGCTCCACCCGTTCCAGTCCCGGCAGCCGGTGACCGTTGACCGCCATCACGGTCTGTGCCGCCAGCGCGAGCACGGCCATGCCGACGTAGGGAGTGGCCAGCCGGGCCCAGCGGGCCACCCGCTCGTTGCCCTCCACCGCGGTGGCCAGCGCGGTCGCCAGCAGGGGCAGACCGACGCCGCCGAGCAGGCACCAGCCGAACGCGGCCGGCAGGCCCACGCCGACCGTCAGGCCCAGCGCGATTGTGCCGATGGCCGAGACGAGCAGCCCGGCTCCGCCGGAGATCGCGGCCGCCCCCCAGAACCACGGCCGCAGCACCCGGCCGGCGTCCACCGGCTGGGCGAGCAGCCAGTCCACGGTTTCGCGCGGCGGCACGACCGGGCCGCGCCACTGGGCGTCCCAGGCGGCGACGAGCAGCCATCCCAGCCCCAGCGCGCAGGACCCGGCGGGCAGGGCGGCCAGGATCGCCGGTCCGTGACCGGAGTAGTCGGCGCCCATCGACTTCTCGAGGAACAGCCCCAGGCTCGGCAGCCCGCCCCACACCGCGAGGAGCAGCGCCACGCAGTAGACGGTGTAGCCGATCTGGCCGGCCTTCTTGCGGCGGTGCGGGGTGCGCAGGTCGCGGACGAGCCGCAGGGTCTCCCGGGTCCAGTCGTCCTCGTAGGACCAGGCCGCGGCGTGCTCGCCGGCCTCCTCCGTCTCCTCTGCGAGGGTGCTCACCGGGCACCGTCCGGGCTCTCGGCCAGCCAGGTCAGTCCGTCGGTCCCGGTGGCGAGCACCTTGTCCGGGTGGCCGTCGGCCACCACCTTGCCGTCGCTGAGGACGAGGACCTGGTCGGCGACCGCGCGGGCCAGCTCTCCGTGGTGGGTCACCAGGAGCACTCCGACGCCCTCCGCGGTCTCCTTCTTGATCAGGTCCGCCAGCTGCCGGCGCGCGCCCGGGTCCAGCCGCTGTTCCGGCTCGTCGAGGAGCAGCAGGTCGCGCGGCCGGACCATCGCGGAGGCGAGCAGCAGCGACTGGAGCTGCCCGGAGGACAGGGCCCCGGGCAGCGCGTCGGCGTGGTCGGTCAGCTTGCGCTCGGCCAGGACGTGGCCGATCCAGTCGCCGGCGTCCTCCACGCCGTGGGCCACCGCCACCAGCTGCAGGTGCTCGCGCACGGTGAGGTCGGGGTAACAGGCCGCGGTGTCGCCGACGACCGCGACCCGGGCCCGGACCGCCGGGTCGTTCTCGTTCATGGGCCTGCCGTCGAACTTCACGGTGCCGGTGCTCGGCTTGTCCCGGCCGGCCGCTATGCGCAGCAAGGTCGACTTGCCGGAGCCGTTGTGGCCGAGCAGCGCCACGCACTTCCCGGACCGGAGTCGCAGGTTCATCGTGGCCAGCGCGGTGCGCTTGCCGTAGACCCGGCTGACGCCGCTGAGTTCGAGCAGTGGTGGTGCACCCATGTCGCCGGGCCTCTCGTCAACCGCGATCGCTGTCCCCGCTTCGGCCTCGGGACGACGGCCCGGAGCGGCCCGGCCATTGTCCACGGTCCGCCTGAGAGGGGGCCACCGGCGCCGGGTGCGGCTGCGTCGCGAGCAGGGCCGGAGGCCTTGGCGCACAAGGCCTGACGCGGAATGCACGTACGCACAGAGCTTACGAAGACTTTCCTCACGCCTTAATTCACGTCTTGACAGAACACCGACAAGCTGTTGGGATCTGCTCGCGTCCCGAGGAAGGAGAGCTCCCCAGCACAGGGCGGAACCGTCCGAACCCACCCTCGCCAACAGTGGGTCACCGGACCACCGGCGCATCCCAGCAGAAAGGAAGAACATCGTGAGACGTTCCCTCATCGGGGCAGCCGCAGCTCTCACCTTGGTCGTTCTCGTCGGCACGGAGTCAGCGGCCCCGGCCGCCGTCCCCCAGCACGACTCCTCCGTGACGGGCACCTACTCCACGGGCGCCGGCCACGCGTGGCGACCCTTGCCGTCGGTGAGCCCGGGCGCGCCCGCCGACGCGACCGTGGTCGTCGACCCGAGCACCACCCGCCAGAAGTACTCGGGCATCGGCTTCTCGCTGGACGAGACGAGCGTGTCCAATCTGTGGAAGCTGACCCCTGCCGAGCGTGAGAAGGCCGTCCGGCTGCTCGTCGACCCGAAGACGGGAGCCGGACTCAACCGCTTCCGCCTGACGATCGGCAGCCCGGACCTCATCGAGCACCTGCCGTTCTGGTCCGAGGACGACCTTCCGCCCGGCGTGACCGAGGACTTCCAGCTGAAGCACTTCTCCATCCAGCGCGACATCGACCTGCACATCATCGACACCATCAAGCTGATCCAGCGCTACAACCCGAAGGCCACCTTCTTCGGGTCCGCGTGGAGCGCCCCGGCGTGGATGAAGACCAACAACCAGTTCACGGGTGAGGTCGCGCTCAAGCCCGGCAGCACGACGGACTACTACCAGGTGGGCAAGCTCCGGGACGACTGCATCGACGTCTTCGCCCGCTACTACGTCAAGTTCGTCCAGGCGTACGCCCGGCACGGGATCCGCGTCGACGCCCTGACCCTACTGAACGAGCCCGGCATGGACGTGGTGTACCCGGCGATGGACATCAGCGTCGCGCAGCAGCAGAAGCTCGCCCTCGCGATCAAGAAGGCGCTGCACAAGGCAAACCTGAACACCGGCCTGTACGTCCACGACTTCAACTTCTGGGACTGGCGCGACCCGAACAGCACGGCGACCAAGAACTACTACCGCATCTTCAACGACGCCCCGGACGGCTCCGTGACCGGCCGGCAGGTCCTGAACGCGACGGACGCCGTGGCCTTCCACCCCTACTGGGGCGACCCGACGGTGATGCGCGACGCGTTCGAGCAGACGGGCAAGCCGGTCCACA
Organism: Streptomyces sp. NPDC046977; assembly: GCF_040644455.1. Lineage (NCBI taxonomy): Bacteria > Bacillati > Actinomycetota > Actinomycetes > Kitasatosporales > Streptomycetaceae > Streptomyces > Streptomyces sp. NPDC046977. Next base: position 128,080 of record NZ_JBEYWO010000001.1, on the reverse strand, counting down.
TGACGGAGACCAGCGACCTGTCCGCGGCCACCATCCTGAACTACTTCCGGCTCGACGCCAGCTCGTACGTCCTGTGGGCGCAGACCACCGACCAGGACGGCGGCACGCTCCACTGGACGCCCGCCCGGGACAACAACATCGACTGGGACGAGGTCGCCGCGACCACCAAGTGGCCCGACCGCCTGGTCAAGGTGAACACGACGACCAAGGACTTCACCGTCCGCGACGAGCTCTACACCATGGGGCAGTTCGCCAAGTACCTGGCGCCCGGCGATGTCCGGCTGGAGTCGAGCACGACGGCGAACGGCGTGAGCAACGTCGTCTACCGGCACGGCGCGGACCGGTTCACGGCGGTCCTGGGCAACGCCAACAGCACGGACTCCACGGTGCGGGTGGTGCTGGCCGACAGGTCGTTCGCGGTGAAGGTCCCGGCGCGCTCGTACGCCACGTACCAGTGGAAGCAGCACGTCCCCCGGAACACCCACAACAGGGCGCCGCTGGTGGCCCCCGTACCGGACGTGGTGGCGGACCAGTACGCCACGCTGCAGGTCCCCCTCAAGGCCACCGACCGCGACGACGACCGGCTCGCCTTCTACGCGACCGACCTCCCGGACGGCATCACGGTCGACGCCGCCACGGGAGTGGTGACGGTCAACCCGACCGTGGCGGGCGAGCACGAGGTGACGGTGTACGTCACCGACGGCACGGCGCGCACGAAGGCGACCCTGCACGTGACGGTGCGCCCGCACAGCGCACCGGTAGGGGTCCGGGTCGAGGCGGAATCGTACGCGGCCCAGCACGGCTGGACATCGGGCGGCGCCAACTTCATCGAGTCCAACCCCGGGGCCAGCGGCGGCGCGAACGTCGGCTGGACGGCGGCAGGCAACTGGCTGGACTACGGGGTCGACGTCCCGAAGCCCGGCACGTACGACCTGGAACTCCGCGTCGCCACGGGCGGCGGCACTACGGTCCCGAACGCCCTCTCCTTCCGCGACGCCGCCGGCACGACGTTGGCCACGGCCTCCGTCCCGAACACGGGCGGCTGGGGTTCGTACCAGTCGGTCCACGTCCCGGTCACCCTCGCGGCGGGCGACCAGACGGTCAGGCTCTTCTGCGAAACGGGCGGCTTCAACATCGACTACTTCCGCCTGTCGTAGCACCGGCGCGGCCCGCTGTCACTCCCCGGCACGACAGGCGGGGAGTGACGGCGGGCACCGCTGAGACCGGTCAGGAACGGAGAGTTCCCATCCCATCGAAGCGCCGTGCAAGGGCAGGCTTGCCCGCACGGCACTCGGCCCGCAGTTCACCAGCCACCGGTCGAAATCCGCGATGCGGCCGATGCATTCCTCCAAAGTGCGACACACTGTCTGATCACGAAGGGGGATGTATGGGGTGGCGAGAAGGTGCAAGGGCGTTGGACGCGGGGATGCTTGAACGTCCGCTGCCACCAGACGCGGTCGTAGCGCTTGAGTCCTGGCTAGCCGGGGACGGTGCGTTCTACGCGCACGGGACCGGTACACACGCCGTTGGCTATATACCGGCTGCCTGGGCCGACATCGAAGCATGGCCGGCGTCATTGGCCGACAGGACTCAAAAACAGCGAACTCTCCTGAGCCGCGCTGAAGTGCTGATGGTGGCACGCGCCGGGTGGCAAACATCCAATTGGACGGAGACGTTCGTAGCCAGTTACATCTGGGGGCAAGGGAGCAACGGTTACGCCGCCTATCGGTTGAGTCAACTCCTTGGCCCAGCAACCGAGGAGGTACTGACGGAGGCCACCAAGGTACTCGCGAATGACGGTGCGGTGGTTGCGTACAACGCCTTGCGCGGCGCAATTTGCGGCCTTGGGCCGGCGTTCTTCACCAAGTTCCTCTATTTTGCCGGTAGCGCAATTTCCGACTTGGCTGGACCCGCTCCACTCATTCTCGACCAGCGCATTGCCCGAGTTGTGCGCGCGTACGCGACCCGCTTGGGTGGGGAGCTCGGTCTTGAGGAGCCGGCGAGGCTCGCCAAGTGGTTGTGGAGCGACGGCGGATGGACCGCCTACCGTTACAACGTCTACCTGCGATGGGCTCATGGCGCAGCAGAGCAACTCGCCTGTACGACACTGTGGTCTGAGACCCCCGACTCGTTGGAGTTGGCCCTATTCAGTGGCGTGTGGGACCCAGAACGATCGGCTCTCAAGCAGCATGAGGCAACACGACCGGAAGCGTACGAACTCGCCGCCACCCAATGTGGTGGCGACGTGCCCGGCATGTACGAGTAGAACGTCCTGATCGGCTCGTTGGAATCCAATCTCAGAGCACCAACACGAGGCCCTGTGCGGGGTACTCACTCGATTCTTCGTCAGCCCAGAGCTGGTCAGAATCCCCCTGTCACCACTCCCTGCGGCTCGCCATTGACCGTTACCGCAGGGTCGGCCTCCACCACGCGCACGGACACGTCAATAGGTGCGGGGCGTGTGTTGGCCAGCTCGGCTGCCGAGAGGTTTCTTACGTTGGACGAGGCCTCGGCGAACGGGCGGACTGTGTGCGCCAGAAGGCGAGTCAGTTCGTCGTCGAGGCCGTGCTGCAGAGGGGTGCCGTCAGGTCCGAAGGAGTCGATCTCCCGCTCCGCAAGCACGACGCCGCTCTCTGCGTGAGTGGCGGTGAAGCGCAGGATGCCACTCTCGTTGTAGCGGAACTTAATCTCGATCTTGTTCCGGCGAATGTCCTGTTCACGGGTGGGGAGATGCACCTCGATGTTGGCGAGGGGGAAGGCACGGTCGCTGTCGGCCGGGTAGCCGACCTCGCCTTCAATCACCGGCACCCGTACGGAGGAAGCGCCTGGTCTGTCCGGGTAGAACTTGGCCGAACCCTCAGCGGGGAGCGTGGCGTTGCGCCGGATGATGGTGCGGAAGCCCTTCTGCTCACCAGCGCTCACGGCCGTGCCGAGGTCGTAGCTGGTCACCAGGGAGAAGTCCCTGTGGTCGCCGAGTTCGCCGTCGAGGGAGGCCGCATAGATGGCGGCGCCCCGGGCGACAGCAGTCATCGGCCGGCACAAGCCGCTGTCGACGATGCGGTCATGGCCAAGGAGCGTGCCCAGGGCATGACGCACCTGGGGGATCTGCGAGGTGCCGCCGATCATCAGGACCGATTCGATGTCGTCCGAAGTGATGGCCAGGTCTTCCAGTGCCTGCTTAACCGGCACCAGAGCGCGGGTGATGAGCGGGGCGATCGCCTCGGTGTACTCAGCCACGGTGATCCTGACCTCGCGCTTCGAGATCGAGGGGGCCAGGCCGACCGGGAGGTCGAAGTAGAGCGCGCCGTCGATGGGCACGGAGGACAGAGCAATCTTCGTCAACTCAACCGACCGGCGCCAGCGGCGTCGTTCGACCTTGGTGAGCTGGTCCGTGTTCAGACCGATCTTCTCCTGAATCGACTGGGCCAGCGCATTGTCGAACTCCAAGCCTCCGAGGGCGGTGATGCCGCGGGAGGTCTGCTCCTCGAAAAGGCCGTCGTCGTATTCGAGGACGGTGACGTCGATGGTGCCGCCACCCCAGTCGAAGACAAGGAAACGGCCGGGGATCGGTACGTCGTGGACGTACGAGATCGCCGCCGCGGTGGGCTCATTGAGCAAAGCCCGGACCCGCACTCCTCCGAGCGCTGCCGCGGCGCGCGTGCGGTAGCGGGCACCCCCGGTGGCGTTGGCGGGGACGGTGACGACCGCGTCTGAGAGGTCGAGTAGTTGAGCGGAGACGCCTTCCTTCATACGGCTGAAGAGGGAGGCGGCCGCGACCGTACTGTGAAACTTCTCAGGGCCGATCCAGACGTGGTGCTCCTCTAGCTGGGCTGCGACCTCAAGGCCGCCGATGTCGCCGTCCTTCTCGGCACCGGAGCGGGTGCCAAGCATGCGCTTCACGGCGTCGAGCGGCTCGCTGGTGCCGGTCTTGGCTTCCCAACCGAAGCAGAGGGTGCGCTGGATGTCGCGGACCGAGAGCACCGAGGGGAAGAGCTGCTCGAACTCCGACATCTGCCACTGAGCAGGCACGTTGTCGCCGTCGACCGGCAGCACTTCGGTGCTGTGCCCGTTCCAGTGAGCCACCACGGAGTTACTGGTGCCGAAGTCGATACCGAAAGTCATCGCCGTTCACTCCAAGTCATTCCGATCCGCCGGCCAACTGCAGCGCGCAGCATCTGCCTGTAGGTCAACGCCGAGGCCGTGCCTTCTGCGCTTGACAAAACATCGGGATCTTCAGCTTGTTCCGTACCTGGACCGCTGATTCCCGCTGCAGGAACTGGTTGCTCGCCCGGGACAGCCCTCAGCCAGCCGCGTTCGACGAGCTTCCCTGACTCCCTGTCGACATAGGCCGGCACGAGGAGCTCGAAGGCCACCGGGGCCTGCACCGCGCCGGACTGATCTTCCAGGACATTGAACAGAGACAGATCACTCGCGTCGCCGACGATCTGCAGACCTGCCTTCGCCACCTCGTGATCTATGCGGGTCAGCACCATCTTCAAGGACTTCGCGTCCAGCGCCTGCCGGTGCAGGACGGCCAGCTGGGCCAGGTGCATCTGACGCATCCGGATGCTCTCCAACACTCCCTTGCGCACTGCTTCGGTGAACTGGGGCAGCACTCGACGCATCAGCTCGGCCTGAAAGGCCGATACCAGATCGGCCTCGGTCTCCATGCCGACCAGAGCTGCCCCCAACTTCTCCGCTGCCGCCTCCAGCTCCTTCTCCACCACGGGCAGGAGCGTCTCGTTGACCGACTTCAGGATCGCGGCAGCGTCCAGGGTCCCTGGGGCAACCTCGGGCAGGTGACTCTCGGCAAACCGCCAAGGAGCAACCTCGGCTGCCCTGAGCTCCCCACGATTCCGCACGCTTCCGTTGTTCGGCCCGCGTCCCCGGTGCGGCCGAGATTCGTCACGGGGGCCAGAACCACTGTCGCCCCTACCGGCTCCGTTGCTCACGATGCGCTGCTCTCTGGGTCTTCAAGGGCTGCGGTGTCTTCAGCAGCCGGGGAAAGGCGTTCTGTTGCCTTGATGATTATTTCGCGAGCCGCCTCGGTACGAGACCATTCGCGGTCGCTGTCCGTGGGCGGCCCGGTGAGCCTTTGCAGAGGCGCGGGCGGGAGTTCCAGCCGGTGGCTCACGCCGTTGGGGTCCTTCCAGCGGTGTGGGGCGAGCGGGGCGGCAAACCACGGTACTCCCTGCTGCTCCCGCTCGGCCTTTTCGATCATGTCCTTGGCGCGATTGATCCGCACACGGCCGCTGTCGTCGAGTTCCTTCCTCAAGGCACGCCAGGCCTTCTTCCAGCTGTCCGCCCCGTCGGGCACGCCAAGCACCAAATACGGGTTGAGCGGCTGGTCGCGCTCTCCGAGCAAACGGCCCTCCAGGAACGTCCGATTCTTCCGCAGCGTGGCCACGGCACCTCCACCGAGCTCGTCCTGCACCGGGGGACGGCCTTCGGCATCCTGCCTCAGAAATCCGACAGCCTCCGTCATCTCCTGGTCGGCGCGCAGGTAAGCCTGGATGTTCTGGGCCTCCCAGCGCACCGGCTGCGAGTGGTGCCGGAGCCTCGCGGCCACGGTGAGGGCCACCGCTCTCCGCTGCTCCACCGTCTCCTCGTCCCCGCGCAGGAAGGCACCGTGCATCTGTCGCACGGCCCTGATCAGGGTCCGCACGCCGATCCAGCCGTTGAACTTCCTGTTGCTCGCGCTGAGCACGCGAGGGTGGATCCGCTCGAGAAGAACCCATAGCCGCTCGTCGGCGACAAGGTCGTCCGGGACCTCTCCGGTTCGCCGCACCTCGCGCAAGGCGTCGAGGAGCTTCTGCATCGGCGGCAGCAGGTCGGTCCACTCCTCGGCGACGGCCTTGGCGTCGTTGGCCTGCAATCTCACCAACAGGCGCCAGTCCTGCGGCCAGTCACGGCCAGGCTCCGTTTCCGGGCCAGCCTCCCGGCGCTCCCGTTCCAGCGGCCAGGCCAAAAGTTCCATCTCCTCGTCCGTGAGGGAAGCCGGGTCCAGGCGGGCACGGAAGTAGGCGGCACGGGAGGTGCCGTCACGCTCGGGAAGCGTGCCGATCCACTCCTCTTCGATGTAGTCGTCGAGGAGTGGCCGGGGAAGCTTCGCGAGAAGCGCCCTCTGCCGAGCAGCCGGCAGATTGCTCTCCATCAGGCGACGGTCGTCCTGGTAGATCTGCCACATGCTTCCCGGCTGCCCCAAGAGCGGCAGCGGCTTGTCCTCCAGAAGGGCGCGGGCGCGGTCGTTGAGCCGGCCATCGAAGACGTCCAGCCCATGTTCCTGTGCCGTGACGAGCAGGGAGACGCCCTTGACCGGGTCGTCCTGCCGGCACGCTGCATCGGCCGCGGCCCGGGTCAGTTTCCGTGCGGAGAGCGTTCCAGTCTCCGCCTCCAGCGCGTCGGGCAGCATGAGTTCGACGAAGGAGCGGGCGCGCTCCCAGGCTTGCCGGTCGGCGAATCCTTCGGGGACCGGCTGCACCACGGACGGCTCCGGCTGCTTTTGCTGCGGGTCGACCGGGGCAGGGCTGCCAGTAGCTTCCGCGACCGGCGGAGCTTCGGCAACGGCCTGGCCCTGGGCGCGGGCCTGGCGGAGGGCGAGGCGGCGGGCGATCTCGCGCTGCCGCAGTTCCTCCAGACGGGCCTGCTCGTCCTGGGCCGCCCCCAGTGGGTTTCCTGCCATCATCAGAGCTCCTCAGCGAAGATGCGCACCTGCTCGATCACCGCGGCAGGGGTCCGGTCCAAGCTGTAGGAATCGGCGAAGGCGATCCTGGTGGCGAGACCATGGGCACGGACTTCGCTACGCAAGGCTCGGAGCCGTTCGTTCTCGCACTCCTCGCCGGCCGACTCCAGCGGATGCTTGACGGCGACCGCGACGGGATCGCCCGTGAAGTCCGACGTGAAGAGCGCCACCGGTCCGGCGGCGGTCTCCTTCAGGCTGACGTTGAGCTCCTCATCCGCCCAGCCCTTCAGCAGGACGGTGTGCTCGTCCGCGTCGATCTGCAGTTTCCGGCCACGCAGGGCGTCGGTCAGGTCGCGGGCGAGCCGCCAGTCGTACAGCGGGTGGAGGCGCATGTTTGAGTAGTCACGCAGGCAGGCGTAGCAGGAGCTGCGGCAGTTCTGTGCATGATGGTCGGTCTCCAGGTCGTGCACGTACCGGTCGACAGCCTGGAGAAACTTCTCGATGTGTGCCTCCGAACCGAGGTGGGTGCTGAATCCTGCGCCGTTGTCGAGGCTGTCCGCCAGGTAGGCCATGACGGGAGCGGCCACCGGGGCGTCCGAGCCGTGGATGCCGCTGAGGAGCTCCTCCGGCTGCACGTCCAGATGCGGGGCGGCGGCACGGCGCAGCAGGGCTGCCAGCGAGTACCAGGCAGCGCGCCGGCCGTGGTAGGCCTCGGGAAAGCCGTCGATCTGCCGGGACTTCGAGATGTCGAAGCGGAGGCCCCGGCTCGTGTCGAGGGCACCCTTGGCCCCGATGAAGAGCATGTCGGTATGCTGGGTGGCGCCCAGGGCGATCTCCAGGTCGGCTTCCGCCTTGGGGCTGTCCAGAGCAATGTATCCGCGCCACGGGCCGGCATTTTTGACGAACCGGAAGAGCTTTCCGGCGTTGGTGTTGACGATGTAGCGGTCGCCGCTGCCGGTGTGAACGACCATCCAGTCGTCGGCGGCACGGTGGATGCGCGGGGCGGTCTTCTCCAGGTCGGTGGCAGTCCGTGCGCTGGTGGCGTTGGAGCCGAACTCCCGGTAGCCGTCGTAGTCCCGTGCTTCGTGGGCAGCCCGGAAGCCGGCGGGCTCCCGGAAGTGGACAGCTCTGTAGTACTTGCTCTCCGCGCCGCAGGCAGGGCAGATGCCGGCGCTCCCGGTTTCCGGGTCGAGAGCGGCCTGCGGGTCCACGTGAGAGCAGATCCGGCACATGGCGACCAACTGTTCCGGTCCGAACGGGTCCTCGGCGGCCTGCACTCCGCGACCACTCGGGACGAGGGAGACCACTCCCCTGGAGCGCAGCAGACGGCCGTCCTGCGGGGTCTCGCTGCCCGGAGCGAACTTGCTGAGGGCGACGGCCAGATCACGGTTGACGGAGTCCGCCGGCGGCCAGGGAAAGGTCTTCTGCGGGATGCTCCGGTAGAGGAGACGGGAGCGGGTCGGGAAGCCGAACATCGGCAGGAGACCCGCCTCTGCCAGACGCTGGCTGAGGTCGGAGTGGCCGACCGCCCTGGCTGCCACCTCGTCGACCTGGCCGAGGAGTTCGTCAATGGCGGCCACCGGATCGATGGCGGCGATGCTCTCCGGCGTTCCAGCCCGGAAGGCGGCGGCAGCGGCTCTGATGCGGTCCGGGTGCTCCGCGATCCAGCGTCGGACGGCACCACGATGCGTCGGCCAGTCGGCGGCGAGACCGAACTGTCCGTGGACGTTGGTCGTCATGTCCGCCCCCTTCCGTCGCTCCTCCGGCTGCAGGGGTTCGAATGCCTGCCGCAGGACTTCTCCCAGCAGGACCCGCCGGAAGACGGAGACCATGCCCAGGACCAGGTAGGGCGGCGGAGTCGGGTCGTTGGTGATGGCTTCCGGGCGAGCGAAGTAGTGCTCGTCGTGACTGCGGCCGCGGCAGACGGTGAGGGCCACGGCGACCGGGCTGTTGCGTCGCCCTGCGCGCCCCACTCGCTGCTGGTAGTTGAAGCGGGTGGGCGGCATGTTGGCCATGATCACGGTGTTGAGGGGCCCGATGTCGACGCCGGCCTCCATGGTCGTGGTCACGGAGAGAAGTTCCAGGCCGTCGGCCTGCGGGACGTCGTTGTCGCCGAGGAAGACGTCCTGGAAGAGGCTCTGCCGACGCTGGGCCTCCAGCCGGTCCGTCTGGCCGGTCAGCTCCGCGGTGCGCAGGGGGAAGTCACCGGTGCGGTGAGCGGCCTTCCACGCGTAGTAGTCGTCTTCGAGGACTCCGCTGTACTGCTGGGGCACGGCGGGCAGCGAGGTCAGGCACTTGGTGCACAGCCCCGCGCCCGGGTGAAGGTGTGGCCGGTGGCAGGAGCGGCACGTCCAGGTCTTGTTCTCGCCGGGGCGGAACGCCACCTTCTCCGGCTTGATGACGTAGTCGACCACGGCGTCCTTCCAAACGCCGAGCACCCGGTCCTCAACCGCCTGCAATTCTGTGCCCTGATGTTCGGCGATCTGCTTCCAGAAACGCTTCAGAGGCGCAGGTGGCCTCTGCAGAGAGGCACGTATCCGGGAGAAGCGCCGCATCAAGCCGAGAATCCGCAGACTGGCACGGGCCACGGCCTGATCGCTGTCCGGACCGATCTCTACGGGCGAGCGGTCGTCGCGCAGGCAGAGCCAGCCGAGTCCGAGCGATTCGAAGTCACGGCCACCGCCGGAGAAGAGGCTTCCGATGGTCTCGAGGCGGAGGCGTGAGCGGATGCGGTTGAGCAGTTCCTCCTGTGCCTGGGTCTCCACCACCGCTTCCCTGTCCCGCTCCCAGTTGTAGAGCGCGGTCCAGGGCTGTCCGGCCGAGGTCTGCTGGAGCGACGCCGCGGGACCGGCGGGGTTGGTGCCGTACTCCAGCAGCACGCCTTCAAGGTCGGAGGCCAGGTCGTCCAGGGAGGGCAGTTCGGAGAATTTCCGTTCCAGGTCGGGCAGGATTTCCGGTTCGGCGTCAAGGTCGTCGGCGAGGATCGCCTTCAGGCGCCCCCAGTCCACCGGGTTGCGGTCGCGCAACCGTTCCATGGCGGCACGGGCACCGGTACGATCGACGGCTTCCCCGGCATAGTGGGCCTTCACCAGCTGAAGGTCTCCGAAGGGATCCCCCTGGTTCTCGACGGCCTGGGCGGTGAGCAGGCGGAGAAGGTCCTGGTGGTGGCGGAGGGCAAGACCGCTGGCGAGCTCGGAGGCGTCGTCACGGCTGTCGGAGAAGGCGATCGCCTTGCGCCGGCCGTTGGGAAGGTGGCCGAGGGCTTCGGTCACCAGCACCTGGTTGATCTTGTAAAAACCGGTGCGCATCCGCCGGACCGGCGCGTTGCGCAGCCGATCGGGGGATTCCAGCGGGATGAAGCGGCCGTCTCTGTCGTGCTTGATCTCCCAGTCGTCGCCGCAGGCGGGGCAGCGGGTGGGGAAGGACTGCAGCCGGGCCGGGTCGTAGGCCGGCTTCTTGCTCTCCTTGTCCAGGGGCACCGAGATGTGGAACGACCATCCGGTGTGCTGGACGTCCCGATTCTCCAGACGGCCGGTGGCAGGCTGATAAGCGCTGCGGCGGAACTCGAACTCGACCTGCGGTCCCCCGTCGGACAGGCCCGCGTGCCAGCCGGGGTCATCGAGTCCGAGGCCCTTGGTGCGCGGCCAGTACACGACGTAGTTCGCCGCGGTGGGTGCGCCGCTGGCCTCGTCGGGGAGCAGGTCCAAGTCCGGGAAGTCGGTGTGGAGAGCACCGGTGAACTTACGCCGCTGAGTGTCCTTGGGGCTGGCGTACCCGCCGAGCATGAGGTCGCCGCAAGCCTGGCAGGAGAGAAGCTCAAGTACGCGGGCGCCGCAGGTGCAGCGGGAGGTCGGCTCGGCAAAGAGCCGGCCGACCCGCCGTTCGGAGCCGTGGTCCACGGCGATGTCGGGGCATTGCGGGTCGGAGCAGGCCCAGATGCCCTCGATGTTCCGGAAGAAGAAGTGGGCACGGAGCTGGGGAAGTTCGGGGTCATGGGCGGAGCCGAGCGTGCGCAGAACTCCGTGGAGAGCGTCCTGCCGCTGTTCCTCGGGCACGTCCGGGAAGAGGCTCTTCGCCAATTCGGGGGCGGGCAGAGCACGAGGCTTGCCGCCGGGCGTGAGTGCGCGCTGGAGGGCCGGGCCGAGGCCGGTCTCCCGAGCCAGGGCGACGGCTTCGTCCTGAGTGACGGGGGACTTCGCGGCTTGCGCAAGGCGTTCGGTGTGCGCGGCCAGGTCGCCCTCGCCGAGAATCTCCTCCGCCTTTCCCGGAATGATCACGCGCCGAGAGCCGGGCAGGGCGAAGAACCCGTCAAGGAACTCGTCGTCCCGGCCGGCCTCCAGGGAGGCTGAGGCGGCGAGCACACGCAGCTTCTCGGGGTTCCTGTCGAGGCCGAGGCGGTGCCGGAGGTTGCGCAGCAGGTAGGCCACCTCGGTGCCGGCCGTGCCGCGGTACATGTGGAGCTCGTCGAGGATCAGGGTGAGGCGGGCGTCGGGGGTCTCCTCCAGCCATTTCCTCGTGGCACGGAAAATGTGCTCCTCCTGCTTGCGGAGCAGCATGATGTTCAGCATCGAGTAGTTGGTGACCATGATGTCCGGCGGCGCGGCCTGCATGTCCCAGCGAGCGTGCATCTCCGCTCCGCCGAGGCGCGGGATGAAGGACTGAAGCTCCTCATTGAGTTTCTCGTCGGCCTTGCGCTGCCGTTCCTGGACTTCCCGTAGGTACTGGCGGAGACGGAAGTTCGCCGGCCCGGAATCCCGGCTGCCGGAGACGGGGGTCGCTCCGGTGTAGCGGCCGAAGTAGAAGCGGTGTCCGTTGCGCTTCCGGTCCAGCCATGCGCGGGCCTCGCGGCTGTCCAGCGACTTCCGGAGCCGGACCAGCTGGTCGTCGGCGAGGGCGTTGGTGGGGTAGAGGATCAGCACACGAAGGGCGGCAGGGTGCCCGTGCTCGCTCTGTCGGCTGGGCGCGTAGTCGGCGTCTCCCTGCCACCATTCGTGCTGCACCGCTCGGGTGCCCTGCCAGTGGGCGGACTCGGCGATCAGATCGGCGAGGACCGGCAACAGGAAGGACTCCGTCTTTCCAGAACCGGTGCCTGCCGTGACCACGAAGTCCTTGCCCTCGCAGGCTGCGACCAAGGCGTCGTGCTGATGCTGGTAGAGGCTGGTCACGCCACCCGGGAGCGTAAAGCGTGCGAACTCGGCCGCGTCGGGGTGCGCCCCTGCTTCGGCGAAGGACTCCGCGATGCTGACGCCCCGGGAGGCATACCTCGGGCGCAGCTCGATCAGCGGGTCGCGCCAAGCCCCGTTGTCCCGGTCCAGGAGGTTGCGCCGTTCCTCCATGATGGAACGATCATCGACGCTGAACGGGGTGTCGTAGTAGCGGAAGAGCGCGCTGCGCAGGTCACCGAAAGTGCCCATGACGTCCTGGACGTCGATGTTCGTCACCGCCGCTGTCTGCTGTTCGACGCTCACTGGGTCCTCCCGCCGGTGGCCGCCACCGGTCGCGGCATGGTCTCCAGGTTCTGCTGCAACGAGGCGGCGATCGCTTCGGCGAGCGCCCTCGGCACGTTGTCGTACGCGCGGGTCTGCGACTGCTTGCCCACCGAGGGCGGAAAGCCGCTGCACAGGACGGCCGCGCGCTCGTGCAGGGCAGGCAGGGGCGCGTACCGGTCGACGAAGAGTCGGCCGATGCCGCCACGGCCCTTGCCGGATTCCGGCCGCCAGCGCATCGCGCCAGTGCGGTGGCGGGCGAGCTCCAGATAGATGCCCGTCTCGCGTTCCACTGCATGGAAGACGCCGTTGCGGCGGACCCGTGTCAGACGTGCGTAGTCGGCTCCGCGCCACCGGTACAGGCCGTCCTCGTCGTCCCTTCCCACGGGGACAAACCGCTGAAGGCGCAGTTCGTACTTCTCCAGCGTGTTGGTGCTCCCACCGGGCGGTGCGGACTCGGGGCCCGGCACCGCCTGCGGAAGCATCTCCGTCAACTGCATGGCGGCGCAGGGAACGTAGCGGGATCCGAGGAACTCCGCGGCTTTCTGCAGGGACCGCGGGTCCTCGTACTGGCACAGGAGGGTGTCGGGCAGCGGGGCCTCACCGGCCTCCGGACGGTGAGGGACGGTGATCAGCTCCATCCACTCTTGTGCCGCTTCCTCGACGCGCGCGCTGATCTGCGCGGTACGCGCACCGGTCAGCAACGCGAGGCCGTCGGCGTGGGGCAGTCGGGTCAATACCGGCGGGGCCACCGACCAGCGGTCGGCCCGCAGGTCCACGTCGATGAAGCCGAGGGCGGCGGCCTTGCGCATCCAGTCCCAGTCGGCGTACTCCTTCAGCTCCAGGCCCCATGCCTGGGCCTGGCTGCGAACCCCGTCGCGCAGTACGGACGCCTTGCCGCTGCGGCTCTCGCTCAGCCAGCGCAGGAGGATCCCACCGAACTCGTTGCTGCTCATCGGTCCCGTCATCGGTCGAGCTCCTTCGCTGCCTGCACGTACTCGGCCCACGAGGGTTCTACGGACGCCTGCTGGACGTTGAGGACAGCGCGGGCCCAGGCTCGCGGGTTGCTGGCGCTCTTCGGCTTCGGCGTTCCGGGGTTCACCGGGCGGCCCTTCCAGCGTCCGTTCCGGCGCTCCAGGAGCCAGCCGCCGATGCCGTGGAAGTCGGCCTCGAAGCGGAGCGGGGCGGGGGTGTCGGGAAGACGTTCCGTCCACCAGCCCGGTTGTTCCGGGGCCTCCAACGTCCACAGCCGTCCGTCGGCCGCCGCGAACAGCACCTCGTCCGCGTCTCGACGACACAGCTCCAAAACGGCTCCCGCGTCCTGCGTGGCGGCGCTCGTGCAGTCGGCGCCGGTGATGCCGGACGCGAGGTTCTGCTCGACAAGGAGGGAGGGTGACTCCGAGGCCTTGCCGTCCACGACAGTGAAACCGCAGACCTTGGTCATTTTCGGCTCGACGACGGCCTGATCCGCGGTGCCGAAGTCGATCTCCACGCCTGCGTAGCCCACTCTGTGGCGGCCCGGCTCCAGCCGGAGCGGGGCCAGGGGGACGGGGAGGCCCGCGGAGATCACCTTCCTGAGCTCGGGCCGCTCCGTTCCGTCGATCAAGAGAGTGCCCGCGCCCTCCGTGGCGTCCGGGAGGACCACCTGGGGCTCGCCTCCCCGCAGGTACAAGTGGGGATCGAGTGAGGGCGCGAGCTTCAGTCCGCCCTCGAGGCGGAGCTTGAACTGGGCCGGGGGCTGCAGGAGGCCTACAGCACCCTGGACCTCTTGGAGCGCCCGGCGCAGGGTGACGGCGTCGTCGAACGTGACAGGCTTGTGCAAGGACCAGCCCTGCGGCACCCAGGCCAGCTTGCTGGTATCGGCGCTCCGGCCCGTCGTCGCGGCCTTGTCCAGCAGTCGCTGCACGTCCCGCTGCGCGGTCGGGGCGGCGAGCACCACATGCGCTTCTCCCGGGCGGAAGCCGTCGGTGCCGGCCCAAACACCGAGCACGTCGTCCCTGGAGAGCACCAGGACGGAGCAGGAGGCGCGGCTGAGCACGAAGTCGTTCCCGTCGCGGCGGATGCCCCTGGCGAGGGTGTCCGCGCTCGGGGCGGACAAGCCCGTCACCTCGTAGTAGGCAGTGTCGCCAAGCTGCTCGAGGACGACGCCGCCCTGGAACTCGATGCGCTTCTTCTGCTCCACGGACCGCAGGCGCGCCACCCAACTGAGACGCCCCGCGTCCAGCCGCACCAGGAGTTCGGCCCGGGTAACGCCGGTGGGCACCAGTTCGTCCGAACCATCCCAGGAAGCGGCATAGTTGCCGATCAGCTTGGCGAGAAAGGAGCGGAACTCCTCCTCCTGCATGGCGTTGCGGAAGCCCTTGGAGAAGTGCCGCTCCATGCCCCGGATCTCGATCTGGGCCAGCAGCGTCTGCCCTGGCAGTGGCCAGGTCGTGCCGTGCTCTCGCAACGACCGGAAGAATTTCGGCATGAAGGAACGGTCCGCGCCGCTGAGGAGCGCCTGAGACTGGGCGAACCCGATCATGCTGCGGTTGGAGGGCAGGTCGGCGGGGACCGGAATGGTGCAGAGGCCCCGCGCACCCTTCTGACTGTGCTGCCAGGAGGCCAACACCTGCCACATGCGGGAGATGGGCTCATAGTGATGGCTGCCGAGTTGCTTCTCGTCACCGGTCAGCAGCTCGGAGAAACGGGCGTGGTAAGCGGTGGCCCGGTGGTTCCGGTCGTTCACCATCCTGGACGCAGCCATCACCGAGCAGGCCACCAGAGGCAGAAAGGCGGGCACGCCGTCCTTGTCCTGCTGCCGCTTGCGCCAGCGGTAGTCCTCCAGGGAACTGTACGGTTCCGCGGTCCCCAACCGGAGGAACTTGCCCACGCAGTGGGCGAGGGGCTCCTCTATGCCGTATCCGTGCCTGAGCTCCTGCTCCACGTCGTCATCGACGTAGAACAGCGTCGGGTGGCCGGCGTGCTGCCGTCCGAAGAACTCTTCGGCCAGCACTTCCTGCCACACCTGATATGAATGATCCACTCTGTCCCCAAGAGAGAGGTTCCGATGCCCCGTTTGTGATGTCCCCCGGGCATGGAACGGTCTTTCGCATCACTCGAACCCGCTGCAGACAACGGGTCGCCACCGAACGCCCCTGGCGCGCCGCCCGTCGGCCTGGCAGCCCTCGCCCATCATCGCCCGGCGCAACTTAACGGCGCGCCACAAGCGAAGACGTATCCACTCATCCCCCACCACTCTTCACAAGCGGCCCATCGCAGTGCCTGCACAGTAAGCCGGAAGTCATCAGCTGCAGATCCCCTGCAATCAAAGGCTACCTGTGAAGATTATGTGTGTGAAGCGGGGGGATTGCCGACTGCTCTGCTGTCAGGTAGCGCGGCCGGAAAGTACGGCAATCCACTGTGCTTCTTGTCGCCCGCCGCGGTGACTGCTGTGCCACCCCTCCGATCCTCGGGAGGCGACGCCTTCTAGGCCGCATTCTTCGACGCGATGGCCCCCGTCCTCATCCGCGGCTCCCTGCCGAAGAACGCGCGGTACTTCTCGACCGTCCCGATCTCTTTGACGATCTTCCTCATCCATGCCTGGGTGTAGACGTATTGGTCGAAGGCTTCGTTGTACGTGCAGTACTTGGCCTCGGTGGCATACGGGTCGCCGGAGCCCTTGGCCGGACGGACCTTCAGCCGCTTCCACATCTCCACATGTTCTCGGGATGCGCTGAACCGGAAAGGCAGTTGCTCCTCGACGCGGGCGGCGACCTGCGCCGGGCGCATCCTGTTCAGGTCCGCCACCTCGACATGACGATCCCTGGTGATGACGGAACCATCCCGACCAGCCTCGACCATGGTGCGTCGCTCGTCCTCGCTCAGATCGTCGAGCTTGACGAAGTTGACCGCCAAGTCGGCATCCGTCTTGGCGCCGGTGATCGGCACCAGTCGTACGCGGTAGTCGTACCTGGGGTCGTCGAGGACGGACGGATCGATGCCCGCCTCATACCTGGCCACCAGGTCACGGGTCTTCCTGGGCAACTCCCTGGCGGCTTTCCGCATCTCCTCGTAGCCGTCCGCGGTCAGCGCCTGGACGGAGAGGGGGAAGCGGAGCCGGTCGGCAAGGCTGTGGCCCGCGCCGAAGTGGCAGGTCATCTCTTGCTCGTAATTGATCACGTACGCCTGCGCCCTTCCGCCCGTGGCAATCCTCAGGTTGTGCTCGTAGCGGTGTTCCACCTTGTTGCGCAGGGCCACGAAGAGCTCCGCGTTGAGACGCACCATGTCGCCGCTGTTGGCAAAGCGCTCCTTCAAGCACTTCTCGAGGTCCCAGGCCTTGGGTTCGCCGTCGATCATCTGGTGGCGGCCGGTCTTTGTGTCCCGGTAGTGGTAGTCGATCTTGGCCTTGTGGAACTCCGCGTGGAGCAGGTAGTGCCAGGCCTTGTGCATGTGAGTGAGGAAGTCGCTGTAGTCGCCGCTGGAGCCGTTCCACTCGTCGAGCGCCTTGAGGGCGTGACGCTGGGACTCCATGAGGATGTAGCGCCACCGGGGATGAGCCATGAGAGCATCACTCGCTTTCGTCCAGGGGTGGGGAGATCCGTTCACAGGGTGGTAGGGCTGTCCGCAGGCGACGTGATGCGGCTGGCCCCGCGTGTCCTGCGGCCGGCAGCGTCAGACCATGGGCTCAGGCAGCGACCGAGATCGGGCCGGTCCCGGAGCCGAGCGCGCGCAGGATTCGCGCCTCCTCCTTCCGTGCGGCGGAGGCAGCGATTCGGCCGTTGGCGCGGCGGAGGGCGAGGCCGGCGAAGGCGTCGGCGGTTTCGTTGAGGTCGTGTCCGATGTGGCCTTTGAGCCAGCGGACCTGGACGCGGTGGCGGTGGCGCAGCAGGTGGTCCATCAGCTGCCGGCTCTCCGGGAAGAGAAGGGTGCTGTGGGCGGCTGTCGGGTCCGCGGAATGCAGGGCCGTGTTGACCGCCTGTACTGCCTGGACGCTGTCGCACAGAAGCATCACGGGTACGTCCTCGTGGTGCTCGATCAGGCTCAGGGCGGCCGCGCAGATACCTATGACTTCGGCTTCGCCACTGCTCGAGGCGACGGAGTCGCCGTATCCGGTGGTGCCGTCTTCGGCAGCCCAGCCATAGCCGCACAGTGCGGACTCGTCACCGACGGCGGCGTCGGCGACGGCCACGACGGCGGTGTCGGGAACGTCGGCGAGCACGGCGTAGCGGTCGCCGTAAGCCGGAAGCGTCGCCGTCGCCTGATCGCCGTCGCCGTCCTCGGCCGTGGTAACAGGATGGGCGGTGGCGAGGAGGCCAGCGAGGGAGCGGTGACAGTGGGGGCAGCCGTCCGCCCGCTCGGGGCAGTGCGCCCGGTGCCCCACAGTCAGCTCACGCACGCTGTGCCACAGCTCGGGTTCGGTGTCGGCGAAGCGCGCCAGGGCCGCGGCGCGACACTGCGCAATGAGCTCCGCGAAGGGCCCCCTGGTTGCATGGGCCAGCATCCGATCATGGAGTTCCGTGACCTTGAGCAAAGCTTCGCGTGAGCGGGCAGCAAGAACCGCCGTGTCCTGGTAAGCGTCGTCCAGAGCGTCAAGTCGGGCGTGCCGGCCGGCGAAGGAGCAGGCAAGTACGTCCCGTTCGGCCTGGGCGATCGCGTAGCGACCCCAGGCCAGCGCGGCACGGGCATGGCGGCTCCACCGTTCGGCCACCGCGTCGTGCGGGAGGTACGGGTTCTCCTCCTCACGGGCGTCGCGCAGGAGGGCCTGAACGAAGGCGTCGTCGTCGCAGTCCCGCAGTTCGCGCACCGGTGCCAACAGTTCGTCGCCTGCCGATTTCCGGTCCCAGACCCACTGGGCGAGGTCGCACTCCGGCGCCCGCGGCGTGCCGTCCGGCAGTCCCCTGTCGCGGAGTTCCTGCCGCATGGCCTCGGCGAAGGCAGCAGGGGACGCCATCCGCGCCACCCTCAACTCCAGCATGTCCACCGGCCGGGAGCGGCCGGCGAGGCGGCGGGCACGCCGCTCCTTGTACACGGCCTCCGCCTGCGACCGGGCTCGCCGTACTTTGCGCGCGTCGGCTCGCAGCCGGCGCAGCGGCTCGGGGGGCTGAGCCGCGAGCTCCGCGCGCCGGACGGCACCGCGTGCAAGCACCTCGGCGTGGGTGAAAGCGACGGTGATGGGACCGGCGAGCGAAGGGTGTTCCAGAGCAGCGGCGATCTCGGGAACGCAGATCCCGTTCATTCGTGCGAGGACGGCCTCCTGCAGGGCCGTGAAGTCGTCGGCGAATCGACGGATCAGCTCCGTGCGCTCGGTGATCGTCACAGTGGCCTTCCAGGTCGCGGGTCGTGGTGGTAAGGGGTCCGCAGGTGGTGTGCGATCGGGCGTGGGTGCGGACGGGCCCATGACCGCGACATCGGTGCGCCTGTGCAAAGAACTCACGCTTCACGTCGGAGAGCACCACTCGCCGCCGGAAGCATTTTCATGGAAGCACACTCATGAAAGCGTTGTCCAACAGCTTGAGGAAGTTGACTCGTGCTGTAAGGTGTGACTACGCCCCCCACCAGAGCCAGGACCGCTTCCATGTCACAGCCACCCGCACCATCCGCCCAGGTAACAGCCGCCGAGATCTCCCGCATTGCGGGCGTCACGCGCGCCACGGTCAGCAATTGGCGGCGCCGGCACGAGGACTTCCCCGAGCCGTCCGGCGGCACGGAGAGCAGTCCGCTGTACGACCTGGAGTCCGTGCGTGCCTGGCTCTCCTCGCGCGGTCACGCTTCGGCCGCGACCCCGTCGGAGGAACTGCGGACGACCCTCCGCCTGCACGCACACGGCGGCGGAACGTCGGATCTGCTGCTCCTCGTTCTCGCGGCGGCGGGCCGATCATCCGATGAACTGACAGCTGCCGCACAGCTGCCGGACGCCGACCTCGCCGCCCGCGCTCAACGCGACGCGGCGTCCACGGCCGACGCCGTGCCGGCAGCGGAGACGGTCCGTTTCGATGCGGGCGACGCGGCGGTGCTGCGCGCGCTGTACGCCTGTGTACGTGACGAGGGTGGTCAAGCCGCGCTGGGCGTCTTGGCGGAGCGGGAGTTGGAGGACAGTGCCGCGTCCGGCGCGTACCAGACCCCCGCGCCGCTGGCGGATCTACTCGCCGGCCTGATCCCCGGATCACCGGCGCGCGTCCTCGACCCGGCCTGCGGCAGCGGCACCCTCCTAGCAGCCGCCGCCCGCCGAGGCGCACGCGAGCTGTACGGCCAGGACACGCTTCCTGTGCAGGCCCAGCGCAGCGCCGTGAGTCTGATGCTGACGACCCCGGAAACCACGGCCACCGTGCACGCCGCTGACAGCCTCCGCGCGGACGCCTTCCCCGACCTGGTCGCCGACGCGGTCCTGTGCAACCCGCCGTTCGGTCTCCGGGACTGGGGTCACGACGAGCTCGCGTACGACCCGCGCTGGGCCTACGGTGTGCCGCCGCGCGCCGAGTCGGAGCTCGCCTGGGTACAGCACGCGCTTGCCCACCTGACACCCGGCGGCTACGCGGCCCTGCTCCTGCCGCCAGCCACAGCCGGCCGCGCGTCGGGGCGCCGGGTACGGGCAGAGCTGGTACGCGGCGGGGCACTGCGCGCGGTGATCGCACTGCCCGTCGGCGCGGCAGTACCGCTGCACGTCGGTCTGCAAATCTGGGTGCTGCAACGGCCCGAGCCAGGCGGTCCGGAGCGCAAGTCGGTGCTGTTCGTGGACACGGCGGCGGACGCGGCAACGGTAGCCGGGCGCGGCGGAACGGCATTGACCGCGCGGATGCGGGGCGCGAGCCGGTCCGCCTCCCTGGACTGGGAGTGGATCACGGCGCGTGCCCTAGATGCGTGGCGGGCGTTCATGGAGAACCCGGACGCGTACGAGGGCGAACCCGGTGCCGCACACGCGGCAGGCGTAGTGGACCTGCTGGACGACGTGGTGGATCTGACGCCGGCGCGGCTCGTACGGACGTCACGAGCCGAGGTCGACCCGACGAAGCTGTCGGTGGAGGCCGACGCCACACGCCGGAACCTCGCCAAGGCCGCGAAGTCCCTCGCACGGACGGCGGGTCAGGAAGGCTGGAGTGCGGCGG
Organism: Streptomyces sp. NPDC046977; assembly: GCF_040644455.1. Lineage (NCBI taxonomy): Bacteria > Bacillati > Actinomycetota > Actinomycetes > Kitasatosporales > Streptomycetaceae > Streptomyces > Streptomyces sp. NPDC046977. Next base: position 107,828 of record NZ_JBEYWO010000001.1, on the reverse strand, counting down.
GCACCTCGGCCCGCGAATGGCGGACGGCTACGGCATCCGACCTGTCGCGCGGTGGAGCACTCACCCTGCTGCGCACCCAGCCGGACAGCGTGCGCAGCAAGGGACAAGCCGCGAGTGTCGGGGACGGGAGGCCCGAGACGCGGGCGGTGCTCACCGGCTCGGACATCGCGACTGGGTCATGTCCCACGGAAGAGTCGACGGGACTGTACGACGACACAGCACCCGTGATCGCTGTCGGGGACGTCCTCGTACGGGCAGTCGCAAGCACGGACGGGCCCATGGCCCGGGTCGCGGGCGAGGAGGACGCGGGCGCACTGCTCGGCCCTCAGATTCACCTCTTCCGGCCGGACCCGGCGCGCCTGGACGCCTGGTTCCTCGCCGGGTTCCTGGGCGCGGAGGAGAACATCGCGGGCGCGTCGACGGGCAGTACGGCGCTCACGGTCATCCCCGGCCGGCTGCGCGTGCCCCTGCTGCCGCTACAGGAGCAGCGGCAGTACGGGGAAGCGTTCCGGCACGTGCACGCGCTCCGGGCGGAGGCACGGCGGGCGACGCGGCTGGCGGAGGAGACGGCACGGCTGCTGTCAGGCGGGCTTACGGGCGGCCAATTGCTCCCTCGCGGGACACGACTGCACGCCCGCCGTGCGGCAATTCAGCCCATTCGATAGAGAAAGTCGGGGGAATCACTTGCTGAGCAGCGGCCACACGGGGCGGCAAAGCACACGGAGCCCACTGGACCGTGCCCAGATGGCGACGGATGTATGGACTGGGCCCGACCCACACCCAGTCGGCGCCCTCCACACGTTCTCCACCTCAAGAGGTTGACATCTCCATCCGGCAATCCACGTTCCCGGCCCCGACCGCATCCACTACCGTGTCTTGAGGCGCGCATCGCGGCTGATCAGACGCTCGCCACGACCGAATTTCGAGGACACACGTGCAGATCACGCCCCTGAGCCCCGAGGACCCGTCCTCACTGGGCGACTTCGACCTCCTCGGCCGGATCGGCCAGGGAGGCATGGGCCAGGTCTTCCTGGGGGAATCGCTCGGCGGTGAACCCGCCGCGGTGAAGGTGATCAAACCCTCGATCGTGGACTCGGAGTCCCGCCAGCGCTTCGCGCAGGAGATCGAGGTGCTCAAGACCATCTGGGGTCCGCGCATCGCCGCGTTCCTGGGAGCCGACGCGGAGGCGGAACAACCGTGGCTGGCCACCGAGTACGTGGACGGACCGGACCTCGCCCGGCATGTGGGAACGCACGGACCTCTCCCGTCAGTCCTCACTGCCGCGCTCGGCGCGATCCTCGCCGAGGCACTGTCGGCCGTGCACACGCAGGGCCTGCTGCACCGCGACCTCAAGCCGGCCAACATCCTGCTCGGCCCGAACGGCCCGAAGATCATCGACTTCGGCCTGGCCGCCTTCACCGAGTCGCACGTCTCACTCACTGCCCCCAATCAGGTCGTCGGCACTCCGATCTGCATGGCTCCGGAGCAGGCCGCCGGCTTGAAGCCGCTGACGCCCGCCGTAGACGTGTACGCACTGGGCGCTGTGCTGCTCTTTGCCTCGACAGGCCACTATCCGCACGAGGCGGCGACCCCGTACATGGTGTTCCACCTCGTCACCGACCCCGGCACGGCGCCGGACCTCTCCGGTGTGCCCGGCGAACTGATGCCGCTCCTGACCGGCATGCTCGCCCAGAACGCCAAGGACCGGCCCTCCCTGAGCGACGTGGTGCAGCAGTGCCGCTCGGTCATCGAGGCCCATGGCATGAAGATCGCCCAAGCGCGTCGCAAGCTCACCGCGCATACTGCGGGACAGCCGCACAAGGCGACGTCAGCCGACGCCGTTTCCCTGCTCGCCCCCGCGACTGACGCTCCGGGCCCGGATACCGCCCCAGCCGCCCAGAACACTCCGGTCCCGCCTGGTTCACCAGCCCCCTCCCCCAGCGTGGTCGAGATCTCCGGCCTCACCGACTCGGCGGATGAAGACTCGCCCGGCCCCACGCCTCCCGCCCAGCGGGATCCGTCCGACGGCTTCCATCGCGAACCGCCGGCGCCGGGACGCCCACCCACAGTATCCAGGCGGCCCAGGGAAGCACCGTCCACTCCACGGCATTCGCTGCAAGCCCGCAGAACGGCCGAGCGCCTGCGTGTCGCCTACGCGGCAAGCGCCCCGTTCTGAGACCTGAGCCCAGCTCGCCGCGCCCAGTAGCCCGGCGACTCCCTTGACTCCGTGTACCACCGGCCACCCATAACGGGACATGCCCAGCCGACCGACATGAACGCCCAGGAGGCACCCGCGTGACCGCCGACTTGAGCACCGCTCACACCACAAGCGGCGAGGACGCCCTGTTCCCGCCCGGTGCCCAGATCCTCGTACGGGACGAGGTGTGGCTGGTGCGCAACGCGACACGGACCGAACACGACGGCGCCCGGATCGAGGCGGTCGGCGCCTCAGACTTCGTACGCGACCAGGACGCGGTGTTCTTCACCGGGCTGGACCAGATCGAGCTGCTCGACCCGAGGCGGACCCGCCTGGTGCGGGACGACTCGCCGAACTTTCGCCGCTCACGCCTGTTCCTGGAGGCGGTGCTACGCAAGACGCCACTACCGCAGGCCGAGCGCGGCCTGGCGCTCGCGGACTCCTTCCTCCTGGACTCGCTCCCCTACCAGCAGCGTCCCGCGCAACTCGCCCTGTCCGGCCGCAACCTGCGCCCCCGCATGCTCATCGCGGACGTCGTCGGCCTCGGCAAGACCCTGGAGATCGGCCTCATCCTCGCCGAGTTGATCCGCCGCGGCCGCGGCGAGCGCATCCTCGTCGTCACCCCGCAGCACGTCCTGGAGCAGTTCCAGCACGAGCTGTGGACGCGGTTCGCGATCCCGCTCGTGCGCCTCGACTCGGTGGGCATCGAGCGGATCCAGCGGGAGATCCCCGCCGGCCGCAACCCGTTCACGTACTTCAAGCGCGTCATCGTCTCCATCGACACCCTGAAGAACACCGACCAGTACAAGCACCACCTGGAGCGGATCACCTGGGACGCGGTCGTCATCGACGAGTCGCACAACCTCATCAACAAGGGCTCCCTGCGCAACCAGCTGGCCCGCACGCTGGCCCCGCACACGGACGCCCTCCTGCTGGCCTCCGCGACCCCGCACAACGGTGACGCCCGCTCCTTCGCCGAGCTGATCTCCCTGCTCGACCCGGCCGCGATCCGCGACCCGGAGCACTACCGCGCCGAGGACATCAAGCACCTGTTCATCCGGCGCACCAAGGTCAGCCCCGAGGTGCGGGAGCAGATGAAGGGCCAGTGGGCGGACCGCGGCCCCTCCCGTTCGATCCGGGTGACGGCAACGCCCGCCGAGGAGAAAGTCTTCGAGGAACTGTCCGCGGTCTGGCTCCCGTCCGACGGCTCCAAGTCGGTCAGTGACGTCCCCCTGTTCCCGTACACACTGCTGAAGTCCTTCCTCTCCTCTCACGCGGCGTTGAAGGCCACGGTCACCACACGCATCAAGACGCTGGAGAAGAAGAACACCCCGGAGTCGACGGCCGCCGAACAAGCCGCCCTCCACCGGCTCCTGGAGCTGGCGTCGGGCATGGCGGACACAGACTCGGGCAAGTTCGGGGCCCTGCTGGACCAGCTGCGGGAGATCGGGGTCGGGCCGAAGTCCGACACCCGGGTCGTAGTCTTCTCCGAGCGCGTGCAGACCCTGGAGTGGCTGGCGCGTACCGTGCCGCAGGCCCTCAGCTTCAAGGGGAAGGCCGCCCAGGAGGCGGCCAGGGTCATGCACGGCGGATTGTCGGACGAGCAGCAGATGCAGTGCGTGGAGGACTTCGGCCTCGCGGACACGCCCGTACGCATGCTGTTCACCGGCGACGTCGCCTCCGAGGGCGTCAACCTGCACCGCCAGTGCCACCAGCTCGTCCACTACGACGTGCCCTGGTCGCTCATCCGCATCGAGCAGCGCAACGGCCGCATCGACCGCTACGGGCAGCCTCACCAGCCGCAGTTCCGGGCCCTGATCCTCACCAGCTCCGTCGACGACGCCAAGGACGACACCCTCGTCGCGGAACGCCTTCTGGAGCGCGAGGCGCAGGCCCACCAGGCGCTGGGCACGGCGGAGGCCGTGTCCGGCCTCTACCGGGCCGAGGCCGAGGAAAAGTCCCTCGTCCAGGACCTGCTGCGGGGCCGCACCGTGGACGAGTCCCTGGACACGGACCGCACCTCCGACGCCGGCACCGACGACGGTGTGGACGACTTCCTCGCCGAGTTCTTCGGCGCCGTGAACGAGGAACCTGAGCAGGACACCGCCGCCTCCGACGCGGGCGGCGACGACGGCACCGGGACGGTGCCCCGGGCGCACGTGCCCCGGCTGTTCGCCTCCGCCCGCGAGTTCCTCGACGAGGCGCTGCGCGAGGTATATCCGGATGCCCACGACCGGCTGGACCTGTCCGCCGACCCGGAGACCGGACTGCTCTCCTTCGTCCCGCCCTCCGACCTGGTCCACCGCCTCAAGGCGCTGCCTCCGGAGTACGTGCGTGAGCAGGGACTGCGGGACCGCCTGAAGGTCACTTTCAACTGGCGGCTCGCCGACCACAGCCTGACGCGCGCCCGCGCCTCGGCGACCTCCAGCTGGCCCGACATCTCCCTGCTGACCGACCTGCACCCGGTCATGGAGTGGCTCACGGACAAGGTCCTGGTCCGCCTGGACCGCCAGGAGGCGCCGGTTCTGACCGCCGACGTGTCCCAACCCACCTACCTCGTCCAGGGCATCTACTCCAATGCGCTCGGACGTCCGACCGTCGTCAAGTGGATGGCCGTCACCACGGACGGCGAGGTCGACGACGACATGGTGGCGGTACTGCGCCGCGCCCAGGTCGGCCCGACAATGGCGAACCCGGGCCTCGCCCACGACACGAACCTCCTCGTCGAGGCGATCCCCAGCGTCCTGGACATCGCGGAGGCGTTCCTCGAGCAGCACCGTGAGGCGTGGGACGAACCGCTCAGGGCTCCCATCGAGGAGTACAAGGCTCGTCTGGGCTCCTGGGAGCAGCCGACGCTGACGAGCGGCGGTGCCGCGTCCACCAGCACGCGTGACCGTCTCACCTCCCTTGCGGACTCCCTCCTCACCACCGGCCGCCCGATGCTGCGCGTACTCACCGTCCTGGCCCCCGCCTCCGCCCACGCCGCCTGACCCATCCCATAGAGGTTCACCAAGATGACGTACGACAGCCTGGTCAACCGCGGCGACTACTTCTCCGCGCACTACCTCGCCGAGGTCCTCCCCAAGGACCTCAAGTCCGGTCTGCTCGCCGAATGGAAGCAGCGCGAGGAAGACGCCGCCGGCACCGAGCGGGCCGAGGGCGCCTTGCCGGTCACCCCGCGCGCCGGCCTGCGGGCGCTGCGTCGCCCCTACTTCACGGCCCGCTCGTACTTCACGATGGACGAGGAACGGGCGGCCACCGGCGACGACGCCGTGACGTACGACGCACCCGAATGGCGCGACCGCGTGCATGCCCTCAACGCGGAGGTGCTGCACGCCCTCGGCTTCGACGCCAAGCCCGGCACGCTCACCGTCGTCCGCGCCGACCAGTCCCACGAGGTGACGGTCGCGCACGCGGAGAAGGACCTCGTCGCCCTGGACTGCGGCTGGTCGGCCGAGCCGGACGACGCCCTGGACCCCGATGGCGCGGGCCGCCTCTTGGACGAGGTGCGCCTGGATGGGCAGCACACCGTCGCCACCGGTTCCAAGCTGGCGTCCTTCCTGTTCGCCTGCGAGGACGCACCGCGTTACGTCCTGCTGCTGGTCGGTGGTGTCGTCGTGCTCGCCGACCGCGCGGCGTGGGGCGAGGGCCGCTACTTGGCGGTGTCGCTGGACATGGCGCTGGAGCGCAACGACGTCAAGGCGGGCGGCGAACTCGACACGGTGGCCGCCTTGTTTGGCGCCGACTCACTGCGCACCCCGGAAGAGGGCGGCGAGAACCCCCTCGCCTCGCTCCTCGACAAGTCAACGAAGCACGCGGTGGGCGTCTCCAGTGAACTCCGCGACGGCCTTCGGCTGAGCGTCGAACTGATCGCCAACGAGGTCCTGGACCGCCTGCGCGAGTCCGGCGTCCGCCCGGACCAGGTCAAAGAACTCCCCGAACTGGGAAGTCAGTTGACCCGCGAGTCGCTGCGCTACCTGTACCGCGTCCTGTTCCTGCTCTACGCGGAGGCCCGCCCCGAACTGGGCATCCTGCCCTCGGACTACCCCGAGTACCAGATGGGCTACGGCCTCGGCCGCCTCGGCGAACTGATCGCCGAACGCGACCTCGTCGACGAGAAGTCCCGCAAGGGCTTCTACCTGTACGAGTCCCTGGACCTGCTCTTCCGCAAGGTCCAGGAGGGCCACCGCCCGCGCCGCACCCACGGCGTGGACGCGGAGTCCACTGAGGCCGTGGCCGCGAAGACCTCCGAGGGCATGGGCCTGCGCTTCGAGCCACTGCACTCAAAGCTGTTCGAGCCGGACGCGATCCGGCTGATCGGCCGGGACACCGTGCCAGACCCGCGCGTCGACACGGAGGCCGGCGGCGAGGGCGAGGGGGAGGGTGAGCCGGGTGGGGAGCGCTTCATCGACACCCGCCTGCGCAACGAGACGCTGTACCGGGTGCTGCGCCTGCTGATGCTGACCCGCGGCAAGAGACGCGAGCGCGGCGGCTTCATCTCCTACGCCCAGCTCGGCATCAACCAGCTCGGCGCCGTGTACGAGGGCCTGATGTCCTACTCGGGCTTCGTCGCGGGCGAGGAGCTGTACGAGGTCGCGAAGAACGGCGACCCGAAGGACGGCTCCTGGCTGGTCCCGGCGATGAAGGCCGACGAGTATCCCGACGAGGTGTTCGTCCGGCACAAGGACGAGGACACCGGCGTGGAGGAGCGCGTGCGGTACGCGCCCGGCGCGTTCGTGTACCGCCTGTCGGGGCGCGACCGCCAGACCTCGGCCTCCTATTACACGCCCGAGTCGCTGACCCACGTGACGGTCCAACTGGCCTTGCAGCGTCGCCTAGACCAGGACGACACCATCACCGAGGCACGCGAACTCCTTGAGTGGAAGATCTGCGAGCCGGCGCTCGGCTCGGGCGCGTTCCTAAACGAGGCGATCAACCAGGTCGCAACGGAGTACCTGCGGCGCCGCCAGGACGAGCTGGGCGTCGGCATCGACACGGAGAAGTACGCGGTCGAGCTCCAGAAAACCAAGGCATACATCGCCCTGCACAACTCCTATGGCGTGGACCTCAATAACACGGCAGTGGAGCTGGCGGAGGTGTCGCTGTGGCTGAACACCATGCACCCCGGCATGGAGGCCCCATGGTTCGGCCTGCACCTGCGGCGCGGCAACTCGCTGATCGGCGGTCGTCGGGAGGTCTACTCCGCCGAGCGCCTGAAGAAGGGCGGGTGGCTGGGCACGACTCCGGAGCGCTTCCCGCTGCCGGAGGCGCTGACGGGCGCTCCGCTGCCCGAGGGTGCAGTGCACCACTTCCTACTCCCGGCGAAGGAGTGGGGCGCGGTCGCAGCCGAGAAGGAGGCCAAGGCGCTGGCCCCGAAGGATGCGAAGGCGCTCGCGGCCTGGCGCAAGGCGATCACCAAGTCCCCCAACGCCACGCAGACCAAGCGTCTGCAGGGCCTGGCGAGGCGGGCGGAGTACCTGTGGGGGCTGGTCGTCCGACGGCTGGAGATCTCCGAGCGGGAGATCTCACGGCGGATTGACGTGTGGGGCGCGGAGGAAGGTTGGCTGCGCTCGCCTGAGGTCGCGGTGCCGAGGGAGAAGGTCAAGGCCGACCTGGAAGCGGTCGATACCCCGTACTGGCGCCTGAAGACGCTGATGGACGCGTGGTGCGCGCTGTGGTTCTGGCCGGTGCAGGAGGCTGCGCTGCTGGACGGCTCGCACGAATCGTACGCGCGGGCGGCGGCGGTGGCCTTGCAGTCGGCGGGGTGGGTCGTGTCGGCGACCCCGGTCCCGGCACAGTCGAGCGCGCCCGCACGGGAGACATATGAGAAGGAGGACTTCTTCGGCGGGGTCGAGGTCGTCGAGGTCAAGTCAAAGAGCGTACGGGCCGGTAGCCGCAAGGAACAGATCCGGGGCGAGCGGCGCCCGGTGATCGCGCTGGCCTCGCTAGACGACTGGCTGGATTTCACCGAGTCGCTGCTGGGCACGCAGGACGTACCTGCGGACTCGCTGGTGGCCCAATTCGACACGCTGGACGAACTGGAGCGTTACGAGAACGAGTTGCCCGAGTGGATGGGCATGGAGCGGTTCACCTCGCTGGAGTCGCGGTATCCGTGGGCGGCGGTCGCGCGTGATGTGGCTGAGCGGCAGGGGTTCTTCCACTGGGAGCTGGAGTTCGGGCAGGTCTTCGGTGCGCGGGGCGGGTATGACTTGCAGGTGGGAAATCCGCCTTGGGTGCGGCCGGAGTGGAAAGAAAACCTGGTGCTCGCCGAGGCGGACCCTTGGTTCGCACTGTCAGAAAGGCCCAGCGCAGCCGATTGGCGGCAAAGGCGAGATGAGCTCGTCAGTTCACAAACCAAAACATACTATCTCAGCGAGCTTTCCAAAAATTGCGGCATCGCCACAGTACTCGGCAGCCCAACCACATATCCTGTGCTAGTGAAGACAAAACCGGACCTGTACCGAGCTTTCATGTGTCGCACGTGGAGCCATACCGCTACCGACGGGATGACCGGCCTAATTCACCCAGATACACACTTCAGCGGAGTGAATGAAGGCCCGCTAAGAGAAGCAGCATATGAACACCTGCGCACACATGCACATTTCTCCAACCGACTCCAACTATTTGACGAAGTAGAAGGCACTCGCCAGTTCAGCATAAACATCTACGGCGATAGAAGGAGTCCTCGCTTCGTTCACGCCAGCTGGCTATTCGACCCTACCACTCTGCTCAAATCATTCGAGCACGACGGGAATGGGCCGCTTCCAGGAATAAAACATAATGGAAAGTGGGAGCTTCGACCCCACAAGGACCGGCTTGTAGCAGTGGATTCCGCCCGCCTCGCCGAATGGAACGAACTATCTGGAGAGGAGGACACACCGGGCACGCAGGCCTCGTTGCTTTACCCGGTGACCACCGATGAGCAGGGGGCGATTGCCGCCTTGTCCTACACTACGCCTCGCATGGCATCTCTCGACGCAAGAGTGGCCATCGGGTACTTGGAGGATCAAGCCCGCAAGAATCGTCTGATTACCTGGGAGACCACTGACCCCGAGAGTTGGAATGATGTGATTCTTCAAGGTCCACTGTTCGGCATCGCCACCCCCATGGCAAAGAAGCCAAAGATCCCTTGCAAGACGAATCGCGATTACACAACCTACGAGCTATCTTCCCTCGCAGCCAACGCCATTCCACGCACTAATTACCGTCGCATCAGCTCCATGAGCCTTTTCAGGCAAGCCCAAGAACAATGGGGAGATTGGGGCACATATACGGATTATTATCGCGTCGCATGGCGCGACATGATCCCATTCGACACCGAGCGAAGCCTCTTTCCATCATTGATCCCGCCAGGGCCAGCTCACGTGAATGCGGTCCGCAGTATGCACGTAGAAGACAACAAGACGACAGCGCTCACCGCAGGGTTTTGGGCCGCTCTCCCCATTGACTACCTGCTCCGCATCACGGGTCGCGCGCATATGAGTGTCTCCGAGGTCCGGAAAATGCCTGCCCCTACCCTCAACCACCCTCTCGCTCACCCTCTACTCCTCCGCACCCTCCGCCTCAATGCCCTAACCGAAGCCTACGCTCCCCTTTGGGAGGAATTGTTCCACCCCACCTGGTCCGGCTACGAGAACTGGGCCAACCCCAATTGGCCGAACCTAAAGCCGCTCGCAGCGCACCTCAAACCGACTTGGGAATACGGCACGCCCTTCCGTACGGAATACGGGCGCCGCGCGGCTCTGGTGGAGCTCGACGCCCTCGTATCCGTCTGGCTCGGCATTACTTCTGACCAACTGGTGGCGATCTACAAGTCCCGCTACCCGGTCCTCTCCGACTACGAGTCGAAGATGTATTTCGACGCACAGGGCCGCAAGATCGCTGCGAACCACAACACTTACGGCCACGGCCAAACCAAGGAGGACTACCTCGATCTGATGGTCCACCTAGAGAACCCGGAGACCACCCCGCCCCCGACTGGCTACACCGCCCCCTTCTACAAGGCGGACCGCGAGGCCGAGATGCGTGTCGCTCACACGCACTTCCAAGCTCGCCTTGACAAGGAGATCGCTGCTGGTCGCTGGACTCCATCTGGGGGCCGTGAGGCCTAAGTTCCCTTACTCGTCGCGAGGTCGGCGCTTCCTTTAGAGAAGCGCCGACCTCGCAGGCCGCCGTACGCCTACCCAACGGGCCACGGGACTGGCTCATCGCAGCAGCAACAAGCTCACATCGTCTCACGCAACGCCGACCGCGCCACCGAGCTGACCTTCAGTGCCTCCACCGCCTGCTTCGAGTCCCGCATGTGAACGCAGCATCGGCCACGGCGACCTCGACCAGGTGGGTGCCGTTGTCAGAGTCGGGCGCTATTTTTGAGGCCGATCGGCACGGTGCCTTCGCCGTCTGTCACGGCGCCACACACCGACGGTCCCGGTAACCGACTTGCCTGAAAGGTCCTCGTGAAGCCCACCCTGGCCGCCGCGCAGCTCCGCGGCAGTCTGACGCAGTACCTCACGACGACGTACGCGCTGGCCGACGAGGACACCCGGCTCGCGCTGGAGCGATTCCTCGGGGATCCGGAGACGGGCATATTCCGGGGGCCGTACCTGCGGATCAGGACGCCGTTCCACCCCGCCGCTGACGGGTGGCAGTCAGCGCTCGAGTGGCAGCCGTCGTTCACGCCGTGGCGGCACCAGGCGAAGGCATGGCAACGGCTGAGCACGTACAAGGGTGCGGCCAAGCCGACTCTCGTGACGACCGGCACCGGGTCCGGCAAGACCGAGTCGTTCCTGATCCCCGTGCTCGACCACTGCCGACGGCAGAAAGCGCTGGGTAGGCGCGGGGTGAAGGCCGTGCTGCTGTACCCGATGAACGCGCTCGCCACCGACCAGGCCGGCCGCATCGGCGACTACCTGGCGCAGCCGGAGCTGGCCCAGGTGACGGCCGGCCTTTACATCGGCGACAAGCCGGACACGGACTTCCGGCGGGTGATGACGCGGCGCGAGGAGATGCGCCAGTCGCCCCCGGACGTGCTGATCACCAACTACAAGATGCTGGACCTGCTGCTGCAGCGGGCCGAGGACCGCTCGCTGTGGGAGGGCGCGGACCCGGCGTACGTGGTGCTGGACGAGTTCCACACCTACGACGGCGCTCAGGGCACCGACGTGGCCATGCTGCTGCGGCGGCTGGCGGCCGCCGTGGGCGCCTCGAAGCCGGAGCGGCCGCTCGGTTCGATCTGCCCGGTGGCGACCTCGGCGACCCTCGGTGAGGGCGGGGGCGACGCCAGCGGCATCCTCACCGTCGCCGAGCAGGTGTTCGGCGTTCCGTTCGGGCCCGACTCGGTGATCGGCGAGGAACGGCTGAGCGCCGACGACTTCGTCGGCGACATCGACTACGAGCTGCCCGAGCCTCCCAGCCCCAAGGACGTCATCAACGTCTCAGGCGGGCCGGGCGTGGAGTCCGACCCGGACCGGCTCGACCTGGACGGACTCGCCGAGCGGCTGCTGGGGCGGCGCGGCCTGGACGCCTTCCAGATCGGGAGGCTGCTGAGGAAGCACGACTTCACCCACGGTGTGCTCGCGCTGCTGAACGGCGAGCCGCTCGACGAGTGGGGGCTGCGGGACCGCATGGCCCGCTTCGGGTACGCGTGGGCGCGCACCGCGCGGGAGAACCCGCGGCTCGCGCTGGAGGCGCTGTCGCGGTTCGTGGCGCTGCTGTCGTCCGCGCGGGATCCGGAGTCCGACGAGCGCCGGCCGCGTCCGCTGCTGCACATCGAGGCTCATCTGTGGGTCCGGCCGGTGGGCCGGGTCCTGAGCGGGGTGGGCGCCCGGCCGGAGTTCCGCTGGTACGAGGACGAGCGGACCATCGCACGTCGCTCCGCGCTCACCGCTGCGTCCGCCTCCGAAGACCTGTCCGACAGTGATGAATGGCCGATGGCGGACTCACGGCGCCCGCAGGCGCTGCCGGGTTCGGACACCGTGCAACGACCGGCCCAGGTCCACCTGCCGGCGATCTACTGCCGCGTATGCGGTCGCTCGGGCTGGGCGGCCCTGTCCCCGGAGGCCGATCCGCAGAAGCTGGAGACCAGCCCGCTGCGGATCTGGCAGGCCGCTGTCGGACGTGACAAGCGGCGGCTGCGGTACTTCATCTCGGCGACCCCCGCCGAGGCCCGGGACGCCCTCGCCGCACTCACCGGCGCCGGGCCGAAACAGGCCGACGGTGCCGACCCGCTGTCCGTGACGGTGCTGGACGGTGCGCAGGGCACCTACCGCATGCCCGTGGCCGAGGACGAGGAAGGACTGCAGGACGCGTGGTTCGCGCGAGCCGTCCTGGACAAGAAGACCGCCGACCAGGCCGCCAAGGACGACACCTGTCCGGCATGCAACACCGACAACGGCATCAGGTTCCTCGGCACCGCGCTCGCCGCGCTGGCCTCCGCCACGGTCACCCAGCTGTTCACCGGCGGCCAGGAGATCGCGCTGGCGCCTGAGGAGCGCAAGACGCTGCTGTTCAACGACTCCACCCAGGACGCGGCGCACCGCGCCGGGTACGTGGCCAACGCCTCGTACAAGTTCTCGCTGCGCTCGCTGCTGGCACACCAACTGGACGAGGTCGGCGCACCCCTCCCGCTCAACGACCTCATCGGCAACGTGCTGGACTCCGTGGACGACCCGCAGACGCTGGCCGCGGTCGTCCCGCCGGACCTGCACGACGAACCGGGCGTGGACCGGCTCCTGTCGGGCCGCGGTACCGGTGACGCGCGGACCTGGAAGCTCATCGGGGAACGGCTCGCTTTCGCGACGGTCATGGAGTTCGGGCTGCGTTCGCGGCTCGGGCGCACCCTGGAGCTGACCCGGACCACGGCCGCGGAGGTGGTGGTCGCCGACCCGGACCGGATCGTCGCCCTCGCCCGGGACCTTCACCTCACGCTGCCGGGGCAGTTGGGACTGGACGGCGGGCTGCCCACGCCCGAGCGCTACGCGGCTTTCGTGCGCGGGCTGCTGGAGCGGGTGCGGCTGCGCGGCGGCGTACGGCACCAATGGCTGGACACCTGGATCAAGGAAGCGGGAGTCAACCAGTACCTGATCTCCGGGCAGCGGCCGGAAGGGATGCCCGCCTTCCCCGAGGGGTACGTGGCGCCGCCGCGGTTTCTGCTCGAAGGCCCCAAGGAGAAGACGAAGTTCGACACGATCTCGGGTCGTGGCAACTGGTACCAGGACTGGACGCGGCGCTGCCTCGGCCTGGACCCGGCACAGGCGACGGAGTACCTGCGCCGGCTGCTGCCCGTCCTCGCGGACGAGGGCGTGCTGTCGGTGCGCACCGCCAAGGACCGCATGACCCGCGTCTACGGGCTTCAACCGGGCCACATCCACGTGCGGCTCCTGGCCGACGACCTGGTCAACAAAGCGTTCGTGTCCTGTGAGGAGTGCGGCTGGCAGCAGGTGGTGCCGCCCGAGCGGCGCACCCGCTGGTACGGGCACCCCTGCCCCCGCTGGCGCTGTACCGGCATCCTGACCCCTCCCCAGCACGGCATGTCGTCGACCGGGGCGGGCAGCGGTGGCTTCGGCGGGAAACTGGAGCGTGACTACCGGGCCGACTACTACCGCCGTCTGTATCTGACCGGCGGCACCTACCGCGTCGTCACGGCGGAGCACACCGGCATGCTGACGCGGCCGGAACGGGAACGGGTGGAGCGGACGTTCCGGCAGGGCACCCACTACACCGATCCCAATGTGCTCTCCTGCACGCCCACCCTGGAACTGGGCATCGACATCGGTGACCTGTCGGCAGTGCTGCTCGGCTCGCTGCCGGGCGGCCCGGCGAACTACGTGCAGCGTGCCGGACGTGCGGGACGCAGGACCGGCAACGCCTTGGTGGTCGCCTTCGGCGGGCGCCGGGCCCGCGACCGGTACTACCTGGACGACCCGACAGAGATGATCGCCGGTGACATCGTGCCGCCGGGCTGCTACCTGTCGGCCGTCGAGATCCTGCGCCGCCAGTACACGGCGCACCTGCTGGACCGGGCGGCGCGTGGCGAGCTGACCACCGCGGACGGCGAGTTGCTCATGCCGGTGCCGCGCCTGTCGTCGGCGCTGTTCGGCACGACCGGCTGGTGCCAGGACCTGTCGGACGCGGCGCTCACCCACGGGGCGCGGCTGATGGAGGAGTTCCTGGCGCTGTTCCCCCAGGCGTCCGGGGGCCCCGAGGACGACCGGGGGGTGTCCGCGCACGCGGCGGACGAACTGCGCGCCTATGCCACCGGCGGCATCGCGCGCGCCTTGCAGGAGGCCGAGGAGGAGTGGACGGCGCGCCGTGAGGAGCTGCGCCGCCGTATCGCCGCAATCGACAACGCCGTGGACGGGCTGCTCTCCGAGGACCGCGAACAGGGCGCGGAGCGGCGTGAGCTGATCGCGGAGCGGCGCGCCACGGGCGAGCTGCTGCGCGAGCTGAGCCAGACCAGCGCTCACGGCGCCCTCGTCGAACTGGGCCTGCTGCCCAACTACAGCCTCACCGACACGACGACGTCACTGGAAGCCACGCTCTACTGGAAGGAGGCCTCCGGGGACGACGAAGCCACGGAGGCCGGCCCGGAGGGCGACGACCGGCGCCGGGACTGGGTGTACCGCAGCGAGGTGCGCGACTACGAGCGTTCCCGCAAGTTGGCCCTGACCGAGCTCGCTCCCGGCAACAGCTTCTACGTCAACGGCTACCGGCACGTCGTGCGCGCCCTGGACATCGGCAGCCCCGAACGGCGCGCCTGGGCGGTGTGGCGCCTGTGCCCGGGCTGCGGTTACGCGCGCACCCACGGCGACCCGAAGAACGACACCTCGCCGTGCCCGCGGTGCGGTTCCCGGGAGATCGCCGACGCGGGCTGCGTGCACCACGTGCTGGAGCCCCGGCGGGTGATGTCCCGGGACAAGCGGGACGACGCCCGGGTACGGGACGACCGTGACGAACGGGACCGGAGGCGGTACGCGGTCCTCACCACCGTCGACGTCGATCCGGCGCACCTGGCGGCCGGATCGTGGCGGCACGACACCGCGGTCTTCGGCGCCGACTTCACACGCAAGGCCGTCGTCCGCACGCTGAACCTCGGGGTCGACCGCCAGGACGGCAGCAGCACGGTTCCACTGGCGGGTGACGACGTACGCCTGAACCCGTTCTACGTATGCACCAGTTGCGGTGGGGCGACGGCCGACGGGCGGCCGGTCGTCGACCAGTCGCAGCACGCGCTCACCGCCTCGCTCGCCCGTTCTACCCGTGCGAGCGCCCACCATCAGCTGTGGTGCCCGCGCCGACGGCTGAGCGGCAGCGGGGAGGAGCAGGGCGCCGGAGTGGACGTGCCGCTGCTACTGGCGCACGAACTGACGACGGAGGCAGTCCGCATCCTGTTGCCGGCGTCCGTAGCGCGGGCCAAGGAACGGCTCGCCTCGTTCACCGCGGCCTTGTTCGCGGGCATAGCAGCCCGCTACGGCGGCGACCCCGACCACATCGACATCACCGCCGCCTCCATGCCGGACGGCGAGGACCGCGACTGGCCGCGCCGGTTCCTCGTGGTGTATGACCGGCTGCCCGGCGGCACGGGGTACCTGCACCGCCTGGCGACCTCCGACGGCTTCCGCGAGGTCCTGCTGAAGGCCCGCGAGGTGATCGAGGGCTGCGGCTGTCTGGAGAAGGGACTCGACGGCTGCCACCGCTGCCTGCTGCGCCGGGTACCGCCGGCCGACTACGACAAGGTCAGCCGCAACGAGGTCCGGCAGATGCTGGACGAGCTGCTCGGTGCGGACGGTGAGCGCTGGCGCACCTCTCCCGTCGCCACCACCCAGCACATCCCGATGCACCAGCAGGCCGAGAGCGATCTCGAAGTCCTGTTCATCGACACATTGCGCGAGTGGGCCGGACTTCCGGAGAGCCGTGCGAGCGGTGACGCCTACATCACGCCGGCCGGCACCCACGCGCTCGACCTGCGGTTGACTGCGGCCGACGGCTCCACGCTGAGTTGGCGGGTGTCGCAGCAGCGTGTCCTCGACGGCACCCGCCCCGACGTACTCTTCGAACGGGTCGACGCGCCAGGCCCGCGCCTGGCGGTCTACCTGGACGGCTACGAGTTCCACGCCGGCCCTCAGCACAACCGTGTCGGCGACGACGCCGACAAGCGCACGCGGCTGCGTGCGGAAGGGCTCAGGGTCTTCCAGCTCACCTACGGCGACGTGAAGGAGTGGCAGCGCCGCGTCCGGGACACCGGCTACGCTGGCGCCGGCCCGGCCGACCCGGTGTGGGAACCGTACGAGGACAAGGCCCGCAGCAAGGCCCGCGACTACTACGCCAACGTCTGGGGCGCCCTGCCTGGTGAGCTCGCGGAGACGGTGTGGGTCAACCCGGCCGTGCAGCTCGTGGAATATCTCCGCCGGCCGGACGCCAAGCGCTGGCAGTGGCGGGCGGAGGCCGCCCTCGCTGGCTTCATGGGCACCGGTACCCGCCCCGTCGCACTGTCGCCGAACGTACTCGGCGAGCAGATCACGGCGGCGCTGCGCGGCACAACACCCGCAGGGCCGCGCGGCCCGGTGCAACTGTTCACGGTCACGGACCGGTCGGGGCTGCCTCTGGTCCTCGCCGCGGACGGCCGTACGAAGCCACCTGCGTGGACCGGCATCGTCCTCCTCGACGACGCGCCCGGCGTCCACACCCGGGAGGAGGCGCACAAGCGCCGCTGGCGAGCCTGGCTGTACTGGACCAACCTGCTCCAGTTCCTGGACACCGGCAGTGGTGACGCCGTCCAGCTCACGACCGGCCGCATCGACGGGTTCGCCGTCGAGACCCTGGCCGTCACGGGCGGCAGCGGTGTCCTGGAGAGTGTCCGCGTCACACTCGCCACCGCCGCGACCGCCGACGGCACGCCCACGTCGGCCGAGGCCGTCGCGCCTTCGCCGAAGCCCCCGGCCGCGACGGAGTTGTCCGCGGCGGGCGTCGCCCCGCCCGTCCGGGACGAGGCATGGGACCGGGTTGTCGAATACCTCGACCCGGACGAGCCCGGCCTGCTCGCGCTCGCCGAGGCCCTCGCCACGCGCGGTGTCCCGGTTCCCGAGGACGGCTACGAGCTCGACGAGAACGGCTGGCTGGCCGAATTGGCCTGGCCCACCGCACGCGTCGGTGTCGTCCTCGCCCCTCGCCCGCCGGCGGGCGAGGACGAGGATCCGGAGGCCGGCGACCGCGACCGTGCGTTCGCCGCTGCCGGTTGGGAGGTGCGGCCCGCCGCCCACTGGACCCCGGACGACATCGCGGACCGCCTCGAGGGCGCGCCTCCGTCCGGCGACCGGAAGCATCCAGACCAGCCTGACGGCACCACCACGGAAAACGGGGAGAACGACCAGCCGTGACCGGCCAGAACGTGACGCTGCGCCTGCTCGACAAGGCGGACCGGGAGATCCTCAGGCTCCCCCGTCCCGTCAAGGGCGCGATCTACGACTTCCAGCACAAGTTCAAGACCAACCCCGACTCCGCGGGCCTGCGTCTCAAGCAGCTCCAGGGGCACGACAAGCTGTACTCGGCGCGTGTCAACGACGAGTACCGTGCCCTGCTGCTGCGCCTGGCCGACGACGACTGGTTGATCGTCTCGGTCAAGCACCGCAAGGACGTGTACGCGCATCTGGACCGGCTCACGTACTCGGTCAACCGCGTCACCGGCGGCATCGAGTACGTGGACCTGCAGGTCGTGCAGGAGGAAGTGCTCAGTCCCGCGGCCCCGCGGACCACCACACCCACCGAGCCCGCCGAGCCGGTCGCTCCGGAGCCGCTGTTCGCGAAGTGGTCAGAACAAGAGCTCACCGACCTGGGTGTGGCCCCGTCGCTGATCCCGGTCGTCGCCGCACTGACCACCGTTGACCAGCTCCTCGGACTCGTCGAGTATGCGCCCCAGCTCACCGGCGAGGTGCTGCTGGCGTTGTACGACGGCAAGGCGTACGACGACGTTCTGGAGCAGGTCACCGCTCCTGTCGCGACGCCGGAACCCGTCGACCCCGAGGACTTCCGCGCCGCCATCGAGCGTCCCGCCACCATCGTCACCACGACCGACGACGCGCTGCGCGAGGCGCTGGAGGGCGAGGACTTCGGGCGCTGGAAGGTGTTCCTGCACCCCACCCAGGCCAAGCTCGTCTCGCGGGACTACAGCGGGCCGGCGCGTGTGGGCGGCGGCCCCGGCACCGGTAAGACGATCGTGGCGCTGCACCGGGTCAAGCACCTGGTCGCCCAGCTCCCGGCCGGCCGGACCAAGCCGGTCCTGCTGACCACTTACAACAAGAACCTCGCGGCGGACCTGCGGTCCCGGTTGCTGGCGCTCGGCGGCGAGGCGCTGCTGTCGCGCGTCGAGATCAGTCACGTCGACCAGCTCGCGCTGCGGACCGTCCGGGAGGCGGAACCGGGCAATCGCAAGAGGATCATCGACGAGGCGCAGGCGGTCGGCGAATGGCGCTCGCTCCTGGACGAACTCGGCGAGGACGGCTGGGACGCGGAGTTCCTGAACGACGAATGGACACAGGTCATCCTCGGCCAGGCCGTCACCTCCCGCACGGACTACTTCCGTGCCCGCCGCGCCGGACGAGGAGGCACGGTCACCCGTACCGAACGCGCCGAGATCTGGCAGCTTGCCGAGCGATTCGTCCAGCGCCTGGACCGGCTCGGAGTCCAGACCTGGGACCAGGTCGCGGAGCGGGCGGCTCAACTGGAGGCGGAACGCGCCCGGCGTATCCAGGCCATCGACCGTCAGCGGGAAGAAGCGGGCGGCCTGGACAACATCCACGTGGCCGACGGTTCGGGAGGCTGGCTGCGTTACCGGTACCGGCACATCGTCGTCGACGAGGCTCAGGACCTACGCCCCGCACACTGGAAGATGCTCCGCGCGATGACCGCTCCGGACCGCAACGACCTCTTCCTGGTCGGTGACACCCACCAGCGCATCTACAAGAACCAGGTGACCCTCGGCAGCCTCGGCATCAACATCCGGGGCCGGTCGTCGAAGCTGTCGCTGAGCTACCGCACCACCCGGCAGATCCTGCGCTCCGCGCTGAACGTGCTCGGCGACGAGACGTACGACGACCTCGACGGCAGCACCGAGACGCTGGCCGGGTACCGGTCCGTCCTCAGCGGAGCTCTTCCGGATCTGCACAGGCTGAACGACTGGGAGGACGAGCGAGAGGCGATCGCCGCGCTGATCGAGTCCTGGGGCCAGGTGCCGCACGAGCAGATCGCCATAGCCGTGCCGACCAACCAGATGGCGAGTGAAGCCGCGTCGACGCTGGCTCGGCACGGCATCCGTGCGCTGGAGATCGGCCCGGACGGACCCCGGGGCGACAGCGGCGTCCACATCGGCACGATGTTCCGGTTCAAGGGGCTCGAGTACCAGCGCGTGATCATCGCCGGGGTGACCGACGGGCTGGTGCCACGTGCGAGCGTCCAGCAGCGACGGACCACGGACCCGGCGCGCTACCGGACGGAGATGCAGCGCGCCCGGTCTCTGCTCTTCGTTGCAGCCACGCGCGCACGAGACAGCCTGGATGTCTTCTGGCACGGGGAGCCAAGCCCGTTCCTCAAGGAACTGATCCAGGCCCGGCCGCCGGCTGCGGCATGACCGCCCCTGGAATCGTGCCGCGGTGAACTTCGGCTAACGCAGCACGATCGGCCCTTGGGGCACGAGGAACGGCCGCCGGGGATCCTCCGGCGGCATCCTCCGGGCCGCGAGCGCCGGATCTGGGGCCGGCAGGTACGGGGCGAGGGTCGCGTACACCTCCACCGCACTGCCGGGGCGGTCCTCGGGACGCTTGGAGAGCAGGGCGTGCACCAGCTCCTGAAGCGCGGCCGGGGCATCGGCACCGCAGTCGGCCAACCGGGGAGGGGATGCGGTGAGGTGCTGAGTCACCAACTCGGCAACGCCCTCGCTGGAGAAGAGTGGCCGGCCGGTGAGCATACGGTGCAGCAGGCACCCCAGCGCATAAAGGTCGCTCCGCCCGTCCAACGGCTCCGTGCCGGAGAGGAGTTCGGGCGAGGCATACGACACGTCGCCGAGCCTCTCGCCCGTCATGGTGAGCTGCGGGTCGGTGTTCGAGAGAACCTTCACGAGACCGAAGTCGAGGATCTTGACCAGACCGCTGGTGCGGACCATGACGTTCTCAGGCTTGAGGTCGCGGTGCACCAAGCCGGCCGCGTGCGCGGCGGACAGCCCCGAGCACAGTTGCGCTGCCGTAGAGGCCGCGGCAGACACGGGCAGGCGCCCGCCGTCGGCGCCGTCGATGACGTTGTCGAGGGTTGTCCCGTCGACGAGCTGCATAACCAGGCAGCAAACATCCTCGGTCACGGCCGCGTCGTAAACGGTGGTGATGTTGGCGTGGTCCAGACGAGCGGCGGCCTTGGCCTCCCTTTCGAAGCGCGCCAGGGCGATACGACGCCAGTCGGGCAGGGCCAGCAGATCCGCAGCGACGGTCTTGACCGCGACGGGGCGCTCCAGATACACGTCCGTGCCCTGCCAGACGTGCCCCATCGCTCCTCTGCCCAGAATCCGTTCCAGCCGGTATCTGCTGCGCAGAACCTTGCCCGCAGCGAACTGCTCCACGTTCTCTTCCTCCGGTGAGCCCCAGCGGTATGTCAGTGCAGGGGCTGCCCGGCCAGAGGCCCGCCCTCGACAGCCCGCACGGAACTAGTCAACCAGCCTCGTGCACACACCGGAAAACCCTCAAGGAACACGAAATCCCGCACGGACCACACGAAAGCGACGCCATCTAGCCCGAGCTGAGCCGGCGGGCAGGACCCGCGCAGGACAGTGCCGTGCGCGACTCTTTCTCTGGCGAGGCGGCGGACGACCACCCGCGCCCCAGAGCCATACCCAGCCGTCAGGTCGTAGAGCGGACTGCTCCCCGTGCCTCCGCTGGGGACGGGGAAGTCATCGTCGCGACGGCGCCGGTTGCGACGGTGGCGCGCGTGACACCCGCGATGCGAGAGATCTCGGCCGCAGTCACATGCGCCGCGTCGGGGCGCTGGGCTGACGGCTGTTGGTGCATGGCGTGGGGTCATGCACCTCTCTGGCCAGTCGGAGTGAACAGTAAACGCTCTACAGCGGACGCCAAATCCGTCTAGACGTTTGACAGTGCTTTCACTTTGCTGCTTATCTGGTCTCGCTTCCATTTGGAAGCGGCGGCAACGCCGTGGCTATTGCCGTTCCCCGCTGCGCAGCAGCACACCACCACCCACCGGAGGACCTCAGATGAGCACCCCGACCCCGCAGTCCCCGTTCGGTCAGCCTGCCCAGCCCGCGTGGGGACAGGTCCCGCCGGCGACGCCCCCCGGCATCAAGCCCTCTCGCCGCAAGGCGTGGTTCACCCACGGCGCGGTCGCGGTCGTCGCTCTGGGTGTGGGAGCCGGAATGGGCGGCAGCGGGGAGTCCGGCTCCACGGCGGCGTCCGCGCAGCCCACGCCGACCGTCACCGTCACCAGGACCGCCGAGGCCGCCGCGCCGAAGCCGGCTGTGACGGTCACCGCGAAGGCCCCCGCGAAGCCGAAGCCCACCAAGAAGCCCGCCGCGCCCGCCGCGATCGACGGGGACGGCCAGTACTTGGTGGGCGAGGACATCAAGGCCGGCACCTACAAGACCGCCGGTCCTCAGGACGACGACTTCGGCCTCGGCTGCTACTGGGCCCGGCTCAAGAACGCCTCGGGCGAGTTCGACGCGATCATCGCCAACGACAACATCACCGGGCAGGCGCGTGTGACGGTCCACAAGGGCGAGTACTTCGAGACCAAGGGCTGCAACAAGTGGGAGAAGGTCGGCTGACGCCCAGACGCCTCCGGCTTCGCCGAAATCACGGCGCGGCGGCTGCGTACCTCCCCGGGCGTATCTGCTCGGGCTGCCGACTCCCTTTCAAATACGCCGCGTAGAGCCATGGGCGCCGATCGTGCCCATACGCCCTGCACGCCCACGCTCAGCTTCGCTCCAGTCATCCTCATGAGAGGAATCACCGCGATGTCCGCCCCCGAGTCCGCGCAGCCCGCCTACGTCCCCGCCTCGGAGCCGGTTCCCGAGCCTGCCGCACCGGCGGCCCCGTTCCCGGACACGATCCCGGTCCCGCCCATGCCCTCGCCTCCGCCGCTGAGCGGTTCCCGTTGGACCCGCCTGTCGCGGGGCACGGTCCTGGCCCTCGGGGTCGCCATGGGAGCCGCAGCGGTCGGTGTTTGCTGGCTCTCCTCGTCCCTTCTTGGCGACCACGCGGTCATCGCGAACGCCGGCACCCCTTCCAGCACCGCCACGGCTGAGAGCACCTCGGCGCCGGAGCCGTTCCGAACGGACGGCACCCTGACCCTCACCGAGGTCGGCGCCGCGCTCGAGGCCGGCGAGCCGTGCTCCGGTACCGGCGGCTACTCCGACATCGACTTCGGCACCCAGGTCAACGTCACCGACGCGGAAGGCACCCTGGTCGCCACTGGCTCGCTGGGCCTTGGAGAGAAGATCGACGAGGGGTGTGCGTTCACGTTCACGGTCGACGACATCACCCCGGGCTCGAAGTTCTACACCGTCGAGGTGTCCCAACGCGGCGGCCTCACCCAGACCGAGGCCGACCTTCGGGCCGGCGGCCTGGCGTTCACGCTCGGTGACTGACACCCCGGATACACCGGCCCCTGCCATTGGGGCCGCATCTCTCGCTGCCGACGGCAGGCGACCTCGCGTCGCCCGCCGCCCACCCGATACGAACAGGAGGAACATCATGGGCCACCGCTCACCGCTCGCCCACGCGCCCCGGCCGAAGACGCGTATTCGGCACGGGATCTGCGTCAACTCGACGGTCAAGGCCGTGTCCGGGCCGATCGTCCTTGCCACGGACGGGTCTGTCGGCGCGGACCGCGTCGCCTCCGGCTACCTCGCCACCACGGGTCACACGGGGCTGTGCGCCCACATCTATCCGACCTACGTCGCCCGACCCCGCGCCCGCGTCGTCGTCACCGAACTGCGGGCCGTTCACTGGGGCCTGAAGCGCGTACTCGCCGCTCGCTCCGGCAGGCCCGTCGAGGTGCGGATCGACAGCATCGAGGCACTGAAGTACTTGCACGCCTGGCAGCGCGGCGGCAACAGGATGCCGGAGGGCTACAGCACCAACGTCCGCTCCCAGGGGCGGGCCCCCACCCTCGTACAACTCCAGATGGTTGCCGAGTTCACGCCGCACCTGACGTTCGTGCACGAGAAGGCCCACGTCGGCAACCCCCTCAACGAAGCCGCGGACTCCCTGGCCAAGCTCGGGCTGCGCTGTGTACGCGGTCAAGTCGCCGGTTCCGAGATCCCGCGACTCGTCCCGCTGTGGGCGGCCGGCGCCCTCGCCGAGTACCGCCGCGCCGCCTGACCGTGCTGCTGCCGTCCCTGCCCACGGCCCAATGCCGCCACGCCGCCTGCGCAACGCGTACCGGACCACCCGAAGGGACCCCTCATGAACAGTCGGAAGAAGCGCAAGCACACGACCCGCAAGTCGACACTCCATCGCCTCAAAGTCCCGGACGAACGGGATGTCCTACTGCGTGACTTCGTCCGCAGTCCTTACCTTCAGCGCCCCGGGTATCAGGCCCGGGAATTCTCCCGTGAGGGGATCGAAGGACTCCTGGTCACGGGCGGCGTTCCCCGCACGAGGGCCGATTGGTGCACCGCCGTCGAGGGCATCACAGGGCTCGAAGTCAATGAGCGCAGTCACTCCGCCGCCGGGCTCATCCTGATGCGCACCTCGCAGGGAATCTACGCGCTCAGCTACGGCGTCGGCTTCCACATGCTCGACCCGTACTTCCGCGACGACGATTTCGGGCTCGAGTTCGCCACCCGCAGTCTCGACGAGGACGGCGTCATCAAGGTCCGCAACCAGATCATGGACGGCCGGGGACGCGTCGACGAGCACTCGGTCGCTCGTGGTGAACGCATCGACGGCTTCGGACTGGACCGGTTTGGAGCCATCGTCCGGCGCATCGGCGGCACGGTCAGCGGCATCGAACTGACGTCCCTGCGATCCGGCACGGCACAGCGAGTCAAGGTCGAGTGCGCCGAGTCGACCATCAAGCTGCCCCTCGCCACAAGCCTCGAGGATTTCCTCAGCGATCTGCATGCCATTGAGGAGGTGTGCGCACGTGAGGAACCTCTGCCGGAGTTGGGGTTCGTCGCCCGCCTGCGCGCGCTCGATCCCCGGGGCCGCAAGGCCACGGACGCCCAGGCCGTTCTGGAGAAGCTGCTCGCGGACCAGTGCAGCCCCCGGCTGGCACTCGGCGTACCGGAGTCGTGCCAGGAGGGGTTCGGCTCCGCCCAGTCCTTCCGCCTCACCCGGGGAAGCCGCTCCGTGAACACTGCCGATCTGGATCTGCCCACGCTCCTGGACCTCGTACGCGGCAAGGAAGAGGGCAGTCGGCTGAAGGCGCTCGGCGAGGTTCGCGTCATGATGTACAGCGCCGACGACCAGCAGACGCCGGCAAGTGCCGCCACCAACGGTAGGGATTGGCTCATCGCCGACGTACCGGTCGCGACCGACCGCTGCTTCTACGGCCAGGGCAAGTGGTACGAGGTCGGCGCAGGGTTCCTGGAGACCCTGGAGGAGGAGCTCCGGCAACTCTTCGCCAAGGAGCCGACCGTCGTGCTTCCGCGCTGGCCCGAAGGCGAACGCGACAGCAAGGGCCGGGACAAGCACGACGAGGGCTGGTACAACGAGCACGCGGCCGACCGCACGGGCTACATCCTCTTCGACAAGAAGAACATCGTCACCGACAAGTTCAATGGTGGCGGACTCGAGATCTGCGACCTCCTCGGTCCACAGAACCAGCTGATCTGTGTCAAGAAGGCGTCCTCCGGCCAGGGCACCGCACCGCTCAACCACCTCTTCGCCCAGGGAGTGACCGCGGTCGAGACCCTGCGCAGCGATGATCGGATCCGAACCCAGTTCCTCGCGCAGGTGGCCGAGCACACCCCCGGTCACCGTATGTTGGAGGACTTCGGCACCTTGCGGGTGGTCTTCGGCATCCTGCTCAAGGACGGCCAGGACATCACCGTCGACTCCCTCTTCGCCTTTGCCCAGGTGTCCTTGCTCCAGTCGGTCCGCAGACTGCGCGCGATGAATGCCGAGGTCGAGATCGTGCCCATCCGCCGCTGACAGGGGCTGTTCGGACGGCGGAACAAGCCGTGCCGGGCCGTCCTCAACCGGCCCCGCGGCTCTCGTCCCAGCTAAGCCAGCACCGTAGTGATTCGGCATCAGGGCTGCGCAGAAAGCGTGAAGAATCTACGATCAACCGCGAGACGCAGGCAACGCGGGTCGCTCCACTGCCGAGGGGGGTCAGGAGGGCGCGTACGGCGAGTTCCGACGAGGCGCGGTCACAGCCCAGGGGCAGCAGGGCGCCTGGGACAAGGGCCTCGATCTGGCCGTGGTGTCCTCAGCCAGGCAAGTAGCCCCTGGCGAGGGCCCGCTGAGACACCGAATCCGTTTCAGGCAGCGCACACCGTGTTGAATGCGCAGGATTTATTGAGATCTAAGGAGTTCCAGATATGACGACAGATGACTTCGACGCGCCTGATCCGCCAGAAGGGGTGCGAACGCCGAAAGTCCTTGCCCTCCTGGACAAGGCCATTGAGTTGCAGAGCCCCCTGGTGCGCAAGAACATTGCCCGGGCCCGCCAGCGGAATCCAGAAGCGATTCCGGCCCAGGTAATACGTAATCTGGAGCGGATGTACGTCAGCGCTTTGACCGGCACGGGTGCCGCAGTTGGAGGAACCGCAGCGGCGCCCGGCGTCGGCACGGGCGTCGCATTGGCACTGTCGGCAGGTGAGGTTCTCTCCTCTCTTGAGCTGAGCGCCCTCTACGCGCTCTCGGTCGCCGAAGTTCACGGAGTCCCTATCGACGAGATCGAGCGCCGCCGAACGCTTGTGATGGGAATCATGCTCGGCGGAAGCGGTTCCGCCACCATCAGCAAGGTCGCCGAGCGCACAGGGCAGCATTGGGGACGTCAGATCGTCGCCAAGGTGCCTGTCGAGACCTTGCGTCAGATCAACAAGGTCTTGGGCAAGAACTTCGTCACGAAGTTCGGGACCAAGCAGGGGATCATCGTTCTCGGCCGAGTGGCACCGTTCGGTATCGGCGCTGTGATCGGTGGTGGCGCCAACGCCGCCCTCGCCGCTCTGGCTGTGAAGGCCGGTCGTCGCGCGTTTGGCCCGCCTCCTATGTCGTGGTCATCACCAGTGGACAACGCTTCACCACCGTCCGAGAAGTCGTGTGACTGACCCTCGGCGCACTGAAGGGTGTCGTGCACTTCGCCTCCGCCACTCCACGGCGCGCGTATGCAGTCCTCTTGAATGTGCGGGACTTTCCACTGCGGGGTGACGTGGTCCGGTAGATCGTCTTGTCTGAGCAGTTGCAATTCATGGAAGTGGGGGGGAGTCCACGGGCCATCTCTGCCGCTAGGCGGACATGGCCCGTGTCCCGAGCCTTTGCGGCAGCGGTTCGAAGGACACCAACGGTGGCGTCAGACCGCTGCCGGGCGCAATCACCCCGGGGAGGCGAGTCCTCCGCGTTCTGGGAGTGGGGCGGTGAAGTGCCAGCCGGTCCTGAGGAGGGCGTCGACGGCTGTCACCGCCGTGCGCAGGCGGTCGGCGTGCGGGCCCGTCAGGAGGATGTGGGGGAGGTTGCGGCCCGTCAGTTCCTCGCGGAAGCGGTGCGTCATCCACGTGCGGACGTGTTCGCCGTCGCGGAGGCCGTCGTCCTCGAAGGGGACGCCCGTGTCGTCCGTGAGGAGCCACAGGTGGTGGTTGGCCCGGGCCGCGATGGATTCGACCTGGGGGTTGCGGGTGCCCATGTAGCGTTCGTGCCAGATCGTCGTGGCCAGGGGGTCCGTGTCGCAGAACAGGACCGGGGAGCCTGCGCGTGCCGCCGGGTTCTCGTCCGCGAGTTGGCGTTCCGCGATCAGCTCAAACTCGGAGGAGGTCCACGTGACCTCGTCGAACGTGGCCTCGGGGCGGATCGCCAGGAGCTTTGTGTATTTCGCCTCGCTGTACGCCCTGCCGTACTCCGGCACCCACCGCGTCCCCGACCACACCCCGCCCCTTGCCCGGTAATGCTCCGCCAACGCCCGGGCCATCGTCGTCGTGCCCGTCGACTCCGCGCCCACCACGACCACCCTGCGGGCCAGTCCCGCCCGCACCGGAGCGGCCAAAAAACGCCAGCAGCCCACCGGGTCCCTGCGGACGGCCGTGCCCGAGACCGGGTGGGTCGTGCGGGCGATGTCCACCGTCACCGGCGTCGCGCCGAAGCGGCGGCCCAGTTCCTCCCCGTACGGTTCGGAGGTGAACACGGCATCCACCGGGTCCGGGACGGCCGCGCGGAAGATGGCCATGTGGGCGTCCCACACCGCCGGGTCCGTGATGTCGACCGGTATGTCGTCGACCGCGCCCACCACCTCGATGCCCGACTCCGGGTGGACCTCGCGCATCCACGCCACCCGGTCCGCCAGCGGGATCGACTCCACCGCCGAGGCGCACACCAGCACCGTCAGCCGGCGGCATCGCGCGGCCGCGCTGCGGACCAGGTGGTGGTGGCCCGCGTGCGGCGGGTAGAACTTGCCCAGCACCAGCCCGTGGTCGAACTCGCTCATGCCAGGGCCTCCTTCCGGACTGCCCCGGCTTCGGCCAGCCAGGCCCGCAGCCCCACCGCGCACAGCAGCAGAAATCCCCCGTAGAGCAGCGACGTCAGGTAGAGGCCCTTGTACGCGTACAGCGGGATGTAGACGACGTCGGCGGCCATCCACAGGTACCAGGACTCGACCTTCTTCCGGCACTGGCCGTACGTCGCCGCCAGCGACAGCGCCGTCGTCAGCGCGTCCCAGAACGGCACCGTCGAGTCGGTGGCCCGGTCGAGCAGCACGGTCAGGACCCCGGTGGCGACCACCGTCGCGGCGGCCAGGATCCACCACGTGCGGGCGTCCGTGCGGCTGATGGCGAGGTGCCCTGACGCCCCGGCGACCCAGGCCCACCAGCCGTACACCGCCAGCGCCACGTAGACGACCTGGAGGGCGGCGTCCGCGTACAGGCCCGCGCCGGCGAAGAGCAGGATGAAGAAGAGGTTGTTCGCGATGCCGATCGGCCAGTTGGCGATGTGCCGGCGGGCCACGAGCCATACGCAGAGCGCTCCGCTGCCGAAGCCCAGCACCTCCACCCAGCTGACGGGGGTGTCGAGCAGGGTGAACAGGGGCTGTTGGAGCCGGGTGACCATGTCCGCGAGAACCACGCGGTGACCTCCTAAACGTCACCTTGACGATAACGCCGGGCGCGCGGGAGGGGCAAGGGAGTTTTGCCCGCCGCTCACAGCCACCCCCGCCGCGCCGCCGCCAGGCCCGTCTGGAAGCGCGTGGCCGCGCCGAGTTCCGTCATCAGGCGGTGGATGCGCCGCTGCGTGGTCCGGGTGCTCCAGCCCTGCGTACGGGCGATCGCCGCGTCCGTCAGCCCCGAGGCCAGCAGGCCGATCAAGGCCCGCGTCTCGGCGTCCGGCTGCCCCGGTTCCGCCGAGACCGGCCCCTCTCCCAGCGGGATCGCCCGCTCCCACTGCGCCTCGAACAGCGACTGCAGCGCCACCAGCATCGGCGACGGGTGGATGAGGTACGCCGCGGACTGGCCGCCCGGCGCCAGGCTGAACGGGATGATCGCTGCCCGGCCGTCGCTGAGCACCAGCTTCAGCGGCAACTCCGGCCGCATCCTGGCCTGTTCCCCCGCCCGGATGCTCGGCATGATGTCCGCCTGGAGCCTGCCGGGCCAGGCCACCGCCTCACGGTCGTAGATCACCCGGTGGACCACCCCCGTCCGCTGGCGCTCCAGTTGCGCGTCGAGGTTGCTGCCGGGCCGGTCCACGTACGGAGGGCGGTCGAAGGCGCACACCTCGCGCTGCGCCCCGGCTGTCAGCCGGTACACCGCCCTGCTGATGTCCTCGCGGTCCGTCAGCAGTTCGGCGGCCATGTCCGGGTGGCTGATCCTGGCCGCCTCCCGGTGGGTCTCGACCAGCCGCTGCACCAGCGCCCGCGCGTCGCCCAGTTGCTGTTCCCGTTCCTGGATCAGCGCGCCGACCGCGACGTCCGGCGCTGCCGCCGAGAACGTCGGCGGCCGCCCCGCGCTGCGTATCGCCAAACCGTCCCTGAACAGGCCGGACAGCAGCTTCCCCGCGGCCGGCGCGGTCAGGCCGCACGCCTCGGCCACCTCCGCCGCCGTGCTCCGCGGCATCCCCACCAGCGCCGTGTACACGCGCTCCGTGTCCGCCGTGAACCCCAGTACGTTAAATTCCATGCCTTCTCCCACACCTTTGTGGCACCAACCGGCCACCTGGCGGAGGTAGGCCACCTTCCCCACCTTGTGTCTCGTCCGCCTCAGTTGACATCTTCCAGCAGCGAGCGCGCTGCCCTGCGTTGAGGTGGGCGTCAGCGTGCCGCGGTGTGTCCCCCGCACACCTCGCCCCGCTGAAAAGGTGTTCCATGTCGCGTGCCCCTTCGCACGGCAGACGGCGGCTCGGTGCCATATCCGTCACGTCCGTCGTGTTCCTCGCCCTCACCGCCGCGCTCCCGGCCTCCGCCGCTCCCGCATCCCCGAGTGATGACTCCGTCCGTACGCCCCTCGGTGACAGCTCGCCGCAGAAGGCGCTGCCCGCCCAGCGCGCGGGCGTCGTCCCCGGGCAGGTGCTGGTGACCCTCTCCCCGCAGACCGCGGTGACCGGCCGGACGCTGCCGGGCAACCGGGCCCGTGCCGTTGCCCCCGGGACCAGCAGCGCCGCGCTGAACGAGAAGCTGACCGCGGTCGGCGCCACCTCGCTGCAGCCGCTCCTCCCCTCGCTGTCCGCCTCCGCCGCCGCGTCGATGACCACCTCGGCCCGTACGCGCCTGGGGGACGAGGCCGCCGACCTGTCGCGCACCTACGTCGTACAGACCCGCGACCGCGACTCCGCCGCCGTCGCCCGCGCCCTCCAGGGCACGCCCGGCATCATCGGCGCCGAGCCGAACCGGTACGTGAACACCATGAACACCGGCGGGCGGCAACTGCCCGCCACAGCCGTGACGTCGGCCAAGCGCACGAAGACCGCCGTACCCGGCGCCGTGCCCGCCAACTTCGCCCTCACCGACTCCGCCCAGGCCTTCCTCAACGCCGGCGGCGTCAACGCGGTCGGCGCCTTCGACATCCTCCAGGGCCGCTACGGGCAGCAGCCCGGCGCCAGCCGGACCGTCACCAACGTCTCCATCGGCGACCTCACCGACCAGGCCATGGCCGACGCCGGTGACGCCTACGTGCAGGGCCACGGCCCCACCACCGTGCTCCAGGGCGGTCAGCGCTACCTCGACCTCCCCTCCATGCCGCTGATCCCCGCCTACGTCGCGGCTCCCGACGGAAGCCTCAGCGGTTCGGCGTCCACCAAGGACCAGGACCCCGGCCTCGGCGAGGTCCTGCTCGACTTCAGCGTCATGTCGCCCCTGGCCCACGACCGCCAGCGCCCGGACCGCACCGGCAGCGGCTACACCGACCTGCTCGGCATCGCCCCCGGCGCGGACTACCGCCTCGTCGTCCCCCAGCAGCCGACGATGGACCAGATCGCGACCGCGCTCCTGGCCGCCGCCCACCAGTCGCCCCAGCCGGACGTCATCACCGCCAGCCTCGGCTTCGGCACCGACTCTCAGGGCTTCCCTGGACGCTACCTGGAGGACGACCCGTACATCCGGTCCGTCGTCGCCTCGATCGTCCAGAAGGACCACGTCGTGGTGGTGATCTCCTCCAACGACGGGACCCGCCTCTACACCCCGGCCGCCGTCGGCCCCGACGGCGGCAGCACGCCCACCGACACCGCGAAGAACGACCGGTCCGCCACCGACATCGACGACGTGGCGTACTCGACCACGCCGTCCCAGGTCCCCGACAGCGGCGCGATAGCCGCCGGCGGCACCACCCTGGACGACACCCTCGCCTCCCGGACCAGGGACGCCACCACCGCCGAGACCCGCATCAGCGGCTTCGGCACCTTCTCCTCCGGCTTCGGCACCCGCATCGACCTCTCGGCGCCCAGCGACAACATCGTCGCCTTCACCCACACCGAGCGGGGCGACGCGCAGTCCGTCACCCCCGTCCTAAACGGCGGTACGTCCGCGTCCGCGCCGGAGATCGCGGCGGCCGCCGCCGTGGTGCTCCAGGCCGCCGGGCTCGCCGGACACCACCTGACGCCCGCTCAGGTACGGGACGTCCTCAAGCGGACCGGCCGCGAGGTCGCCACCCCGGCGCAGATCGACCGCGAGCTCAACGTCGGCCGGCAGATCGACGTCACCGCCGCCGTCGAGGACGTCCTCGGGCACCGCGACGACCGGCCCTCGGCCGTCCGGCTGTCGGTCGCCCACCGGGTCACCAACGCGGGCCTGGGCGGGCAGTTCCTGGAGACGACCGACCCGGGCCGCATCGACCTCGGGGACATGGCCTCCGGCGGCAACGGCATGGGCCTGGTGGGCCCGGTCACCTTCGCCGCCGACGTCACCGGGCTGCCCAAGGGGGCGGATCCCACGTACACGCTCAGCGTGGGCGCGAAGACCTGGACCTCCGCCGGCCCTGCGATCCGGGTGACTCCGACGGAGCTGCTGAACGCCGCGGGCCTCCCCGTGGTCTCCGACGCCGACCGCACGGTCACCGTCACCTACCGCGTGCTCACCAGCGGCCGCACCCAGGCCACCGTGCGCCGCACCCTCACCGTCGGCCCCAGCGACGGCCGTTACGTGGAGAGCACCGCGCCCAAGGCCCCGGAGGTGGTGAAGGCCGGCCACGCGGTCACCGTCTCCTACGACCTGTCCGGCGTCGCGGGCCTGCGCGACCCGCAGCTCGTCGTCTCCACCGTCGGCCACTGGAACCCCGCCCTCGCGCCTCTGTTCAGCGCCGCGTGGCACCAGGCGCTGACCGCCGACTCCGGCACGGTCACCGTGCCCGCCGACGCCTTCGCCGCCGGCGGCGGCCTGTACGGCATCGGCATCGCGCAGTCCGGATTCGGCGGCAACCCGAACCTCGTGACGTACGGGGAGTTCGCGCCGGTCCGCGTCGACGGCGGCACCGCGAGCCTGCGCCCGCAGGCGCCGCTGGTCGCGGGACGCGACGGCGCCGCGGGGCACAGTGCCGTGGTCACCCGCGCCAAGGCCGGCTTCACTCTGCGGTACGACGTCCGCGACGTCCCCGGCGCGAAGTACACGCAGGTGGAGTTCGCCGCGCCCGCCCCGACGCTGCACAACTCGCTGAACACCTTCACCAACGCCAACGGCACGGCCCTGGACGACAACGGCGTCGACGCGCCCTCCAGCGCCCACCGCGTCCTGCCCGCCGCCAAGGGCACCGTCGACCTCGACGCCCTGCGCCTGGGCCTGTCCACGTCCACCGTCTACGGCGTGCGCGTCATGGCCCTCGACAGCAGGCACCGGGTCGTCGGCCAGGCCTCGCCCGTCGCCACCCTCGAAGTCGACGACGGTCCCGCGCCGGCGGGCAGCACGGTGCTGTCCTTCGCCGCCGCCGGCGACGACTCGATCGCCGCGCTGCGGACCGTCTCCGGCGCCACCGAGCTCCGGCACTACTCCACCCGGACCGGCGCCTACGGCCCGGTCGTCGCCTCGGACGCCGGCGGCACGTCCGACTACGAGGTCCTCGGCGTGGCACCGGCCACGCACCGCGCCCTGGCGGTGCACCAGGCGGAGTCCGGCGCCGATGTGCAGGTGGAGACCTGGAACACCGCCACCGGCACCCTCGTCGGACGGACCACGCTCGCGACGGCCGACTACCGCTTCGTCGTCGGACGCGTCGACGCCGCCCGCTCCCGCGGCGCGCTGCTGCTGCGGGCCGTCGCCGACAACGCCGACCTGGTGCTGCCCGTCGACCTGGCGGACGGCACCACCGCCGCGCCCCTCCCCGCCGATCTGCCGGGCGTCGCCAAGGGCTCGTACAGCCTCCTGGACATCGACTCCTCCACCGGCGACGTCTACCTCGCGAAGGGCGCTCCCATCGCCCTCTGCCTGGGCGGCGTGCAGATCCCCCGGGTGGACACGCAGGCCCGGAGCGTGAGCCTCGTCGGGACCATGTCCGGCTGCAGCAACGGCTTCGGCTCCGACGGCGCCGGCACGCTCTACAACCTGTCGGCCACCGCGATCAGCACCAAGATCGTGCCCACCAGTGTCCTCGGCTCGCTGTCCGTGGCCACCGGTGAGTCGGACGACCCGGTGGCCGTACGCCGCGGCCCCGCCGCGGGGATGGCGGTGGACGGGGTCAACCGGCTCGCGGTGGCGGCGTTCACGGCGCCGGAGGGCACGAGCTACGCCGGCTCCGGAACCGCCGTCGTCACCGACAACAACGCCACCGGCCAGCTGCTCGTCATCGACACCACAACGGGCGCGGTGGTGAAGACGCTGAGCGGCTTCCAGATCAACGGGCACGGAGGTCCCCTGGTCCACGGCGGCGTGATGAACTCCGTCCAGCTGGACCCGGCGACCCGCACGGGCTGGACGTACGGCGCGTACGACGGGCAGATCCGCCAGTTCTCCTACTGAGCGAAGGGCCCACCGGGGGGCGGGAAGCGGTCACCGCTTCCCGCCCCCGTGGCGTCTATACCGAATCGAAACCATGGACACAGACTCCTGTGCAACCCTCCGCAGTGCTGCGGGAGTGATGGATGGCGAGCGGTGTGCCGGCCGGAGGGCCGCAACGGCTCCACGCACATGAGCTTTGCCGACCGAACAGGAGACTCGAGTTGTCCGGAATCAGAAGTGCCTCGATAGCGGCCGCGCTGCTGGGCTGCACCTTGTTGCTCTCGGGGTGCACCGATTCCTCCGGGTCCGGGACCGACTCCGCCGCCGGTACGACCGCTTCGGCCTCGGCGGAGTCCTCGGCGGAGTCCTCAGTGTCCGCCTCGGCGGACCCTTCCGGTGAGCCCTCGCCTTCGGCGTCGTCCTCCAGCGCGGCCGCCACGCCCTCGAAGTCGACACCGACGCGGACCGCGACTCCGCCGCCGACGTCGAAGCACACCACCGCCCCGGTCAAGGTCCCGCAGGCGCCCGCCTCCGTCCCCGGCTGCCGCAACCTCGGCGTCACCAGCGCGGTCAAGGCCGCGGTGACGCGGGCCTACCAGCGCAGCTATCCCCGCTTCGTCCACATCGCGCCCGTGCCCGGCCGGTTCTTCTACGGCCAGTGCGGCACCGTCCGCTACGCCGCCACCCCGTTCGACCCCACGTCCGGGGCCAACGAGGGTGAGCTCGTGAACCTGCAGGACGAGGGCGGCGCCATGAAGTACTTCCGCGCCACCACGGGGAGCGACTGGAGCTACTTCGCCTCCGACGGCTTCCCCGCGGGCCCGCACGGCTGCGCCGACATCCTGCAGATCCCGGACGCCCTGACCGCCGCCTGGAGGAACTGCTCCGTCGCGGGCTGACGTACGGGACGACGACCGACGCGCGCACTCCGCCAGGCGCGGGTGCGCGGCGTCGGCACGATCGGGCCGGGGGCCTCAGCGCACCGGGTGACACCGGTAGCGCGCATCCGGCGGCCCGAACAGCAGCCCGTTCTCATCGAGGGCGTTGAAGACCGTGAGTTGGCCGCGCGGAAAGCGGAAGCCGACGGCGACTGTCCCCAGGGCCATGTCATTCCCCGTCCATTCGAGGAGCTGTACGCCCTGAAGGATCTGGCCCTGGAGGGCCTGGAGTTCGCCGCGCGCGTCGTGGCGCCACCGAAAATCGAAATCGGGCCAGACGACCGGCTGATGGGGGTCCGCCGAATTCCAGGTGATCGAGACGTCGTCGAATTTTTGGTGGTTGATCTCCACCTGGTCCCCGGTGAAGTCGAGCAGGACCGGGCAGTCGGCGAACCACTCGTCATCCCGAATGTCCCAGACCAGCCAGGCGCGGGCCAGCGGGCGACCGATGAGCGCCGCCAATCGTGCGCCGTGGCGTGCCGCGACCGATGGGTGGCCGTTCAGCCAGTCGGGCCGGTAGCCGTCGATCCCGAAGTCGAACACCTCGCTCATGTCCTCCCGTCCGCGAGCCATGCCGCGATCCGCTGCTTGAACTCGCGGTCGACGTAGGGGCTGTCGTCACGCGTGATCCACTCCAGGTGCCGCAGGACGTTCTGCGAGCGGTGGGGGTGGCGCACAGCAGTACATCGGCGCCCCGCCCCATGATCTCCCAGTGCGCGAGCAGCCGGACCCGGGTCCAGACGGCAGGCCGCCTGTGGCCGCCGCTGTCACTGTGCATGTCCCGCAGGACGGCCTGGTGGGTCCGGGCGCCCTGCGGGAGCTGGACGAGGAATTCACGCCGCCGGTCGGGGAGGCCCGAGGAGACGGCGAGGTCGCACCAGTCCTGATTGAGGCGTTCCACGAGCCGGGGGGTGTCGTACCGGTGGGAGAAGGCGCCGTCCACGTCCTCGGCTCCGTATCCGACGACGAACGGCATCGTGCCCTCCGGCACGGCGTCCGGGATCACTTCGAGGCGCGCCACAGCGACCGATGCACCTTGCGTTCGCGTTCGTGGATGCCCATCGATGGCTCAGCTCCGGGAGGTGTCCTTGAGGAGCCGGCGGACGACGGCGGCGGCCTGCTCCGGGTGGCCTTCCAGCCAGCCACCGAGGTGCTCCCGGACGGCCTCCCTGACGCATGCGGACACCGCGGCGTTGCCCAGCGCGCCGAACGTGGCGCCGCCGTACTCGGGGTGGTCCAGCTTCACCGACACGACCGCCGTGAGGCCTTCGCCGATGCGCTCGGCGTCGAGGTCGGGTTCCGTCGCGGACAGCAGTCGTCGCTCACAGGCGTAGGCGGTGAGCGCGGCCGCCGTCCCCTCGCGGAAGCCCGCCACGTGGGTGCCGCCCTCGCGTGTGGGCACGCTGTTGGCGAAGCTGCGCAGCCGCTCTTCGCGCGTGGCGCACCACCGCAGGGCCACCTCGGCCCGCCCCTCCATCCGGTCGTCCTCCCACTCGAAGGCGATGACGTCGGGGTGGACGGGCGGGCCCGCCGCCGCGTCGAGGAAGGCTACGAAGTCCCGCGCCCCGCCCGGGAACCGGAAGCGCTCCGATCGGGGTTCGCCCGGAACGCGCGCGTCGGTCAAGGAGATGGCCAGGCGCCGGTACAGGAAAGCCAGTTCCCTGAATCGCTCCTCCAGCACCGCGAACGAGCACTCCACGGTCTCGAAGATGCCGGCGTCGGGCCAGAAGGTGAGGGTGGTCCCGCTGCCGCCCGCCGCTCCCGCGGCGGTGGGCGGGGCGGTCGCGACACCGCGCGCGTACTCCTGCACCCAGCGGGTTCCGTCGTGCCGCACCTCGGCCGTCAGCCGGCTCGACAGGGCGTTGGTGACGCAGGACCCCAGCCCGAACCTGTCCAGGTTTGCGTGGTCGCGGCCGACGCCGGGCCTTCTCGCCGCAAGCATGCCGGTCAGCAGAGTTTCGAGCTCGACGGGGACCGCCGGTCCGTCGTCGGCGACGCTCACACCGCCGTCCGGGGTGAGGGTGACGTCGACGGTGGTGGCCCGGCCGGCCAGCACCTCGTTCACGGCCCGGCCCACCACCTCGAACACCGCCTGGTGCAAGCCCCGTTCGTCGGCCGAGCCCACGTACATCCCGGGCCGCGCACGAACGGCCTCCCACAGGTGCAGCACCGTGAAGTCGCTTGCGTTGTACCTCTTGGCGTCCTCAGTCACGAATTCCCCCTGCGACCGTCTCCGACAGTGCTGACAAGCCTAGGCGATTCACGGGAAATCAGCAGGTCAGAGCCGCTTCGGGGAGGGCGTGCAAGGGCGGGTGGCCGCCTGCCCACAGGCGGTTGGTCCAGGGAGTCACGGGATGGCCGAGAAGCCGGCCGCACCCCGGCCGAGGCCGCGCACGACCCCTTCGAGGGGTGCGCCGGGGCCTCTGATTTACGGGTCCGCCCTGGAAAAACCAGTCGGCACGGCGGAACTCGGCCGGGAGGATGGTGAGATGGGCGATCTGCTGTGGGACGACGTCGTGTGGCTGCTCGATCCAGCCGACGGGGGCTACCTCCCCGACGTGTTCGTCAAGGACACGACGGCGGCGGACTGGCAGGCCGTGCTCGACCTGATCCGCGAACGGGGCTGGGCTTTCGAGTACTTCGAGGGCGCCGCGATGTTGCCATTGCCCCGGGCCAAGGCCGTACTGTCCCGTTCGCCCGACGCCGAGTGCCCCAGCCTGAGGGTGTGGCCGCATCCCGAGGTCTGTGCGATCTTCCGGTTCCTCGGGGACGAGCAGATCGACTTCGACGTCGACCTGCGCGAACTCCAGGGACAGGAGCGGCTGGACGTCCTCTGCGGGTTCCTGACCGCGATCGGACGGCGGCTGGGCACGTCGGTACCGCTGTTCCCCGAGGGCGGTGGCACGGAACCGCTGCTCGGGTACGACATCGCCGCCGACCGGGTCAGGGTGCTGTGGTTGCCACCGGACCGCGAGTGCGCACACAAGCCCGTCGACATCGCCGATCCTCCCGGGATACTGGGTGCCCATGGATGAGGTCGAAGTCGTCGTCGCCCACTCCGAGCGCGCGACCCTGCGGGTCGGCGACGTGTTCCTGAAGGTGGACACCGACGAGGCGCGCACCGACGTCGAGGTCCAGGCGATGGCCTTGGTGCCGGTCCCGACGCCGGAGGTCCTGTGGCGCAAGCCGCCCGTGCTCGCGATCGCCGCCGTCCCGGGGACGGTGCTCGGCCGTCTCGGTGAGCCGTCGGCCGCGTCGCCGGCGGCGTGGGCCGCAGCGGGCGCCGCCGTCCGGCGGCTGCACGAGGCCCCGTTGCCGCCCTGGCCCGGCCGGCGCCGCCGGAGCCCCGACGAGCTGGCGGCGGAACTCGACGCCGAGTGCGCGTCGCTCGTGACGAACGGCGTCCTGCCTGCCGGCCTCGTCACCCGCAACCGCCGGGTCGCCGAGGCCGCGATCCGGCCGTGGACCCCGGTGTTCACCCACGGCGACCTGCAGATCGAGCACGTCTTCGTCGACGGCGACGAGGTCACCGGCATCATCGACTGGTCCGAGGCGGGCCCGGGTGATGCTCTGTTCGACCTCGCCACCCTGACGCTCGGACACGAGGAGCGCCTCGGCGACGTCGTCTCCGGTTACGGCACGGAGGTCGACCTCGACGTGATCCGTGCCTGGTGGTCGCTGCGAAGCCTGCTGGGCGTTCGCTGGCTGGTCGAGCACGGCTTCGACCCGTTCGCGCCGGGCTGTGAGGTCGACGTGCTGAGATCCCGGATATGAGCGTGTGGCAGCCTGCTGCCATGGCGGCGGAGGTACGAGAGCATGCCGGTCGTCAGGGTGATGTCGTCACGACCTGACCGTTGAACGGGGGTGCTGTGACGCGCCCCGGTTCGAGTGGTGGGGCGTGTGAGGATCGTGCCATGTGTGTACCGCGGAACAGGGCAGCACGATCCGCCGCTACATCATCTGGCGAACCGCCACGCCGACGACCAGCGCCTCCGCGAGGTCGTGACCGGAGCCAACATCGCCTGAATTCCACCGCGTCGGCGTTCACGGCTGCCGGCCGCGTCTGAAACTTCCCGCATCACGTTGCCCTGGCCTGACCGGCCAGCCACTGCTTCACTTCATGCCAGGCAGCCTGCTCCGCCGTCTCGGTGCCCCACCACCATGTGAAAGGAGAGTTGTTGGACGTCAACTCCTCCCGCCACCAGCCGAGGCTGTCAGCCAGATGACGGCGGGCTACAGGGCCCGTCTCCGCCTCCCAGCGGGCCAGCCACGGGGTGACCGAGGAACTCGCGGTCACGCAGCTCTCGAACACTGCACACGCCGGAATGGGCGACGACTTCGTCCGCAGGGTCTGCGTCCACCACGCGTCCAGGAATCCGGCCACAGCCCCAGCCTGCTCGCGGGGCCACCGTGACCAGCCTGCCGCGGCCAGTCCAAGGGCCATGAGACCGGACTCGGTCTCGCCCTCGGTGAGCACCACGACGAGCTGCGGCAAAACCCGACGGATGATCGCGGGCTGGTCGTCCCAGTGGGAAGAATCTTTCTGTGCGACCCGGCGGACAAGGTCCGCCGGGAGCGGGACACCGGGAGTTCGCAGCAGCTCGACCCCGGCCATCGCGTGACCTGGGAGCCGCGGTCTCGGGATGCGACCGCGGACATGTTCAGGCCGGACGGGTGTGCTCGCGCCGGAAGCGGGCGGGCGTCGTGCCGAGGTGGGCCCGGAAGGCCCGTGAGAACGCGGACTCGGAGTAGTAGCCGACCTGCCCGGCGACGCTCGCGACGGTGGCGTCGGTGGCGGTGAGCAGTTCCGCCGCGGTCATCAGCCGTGCGCGGGTGAGGAAGACGCCCACGGTCGTTCCCGTCTCCCGGGTGAAGTGGCGCAGGAAGGTGGCGCGGGACATGGCGGCCGTGCGGCTGAGCCGTTCGATCGTCCAGTCGGCTCCGGGGTCGTCGAGCATGCCTTCGACAGCCGCCGCGATACGGCCGTCGGCCGCCGCGGTCCACAGGGTGGTCCGTGTGGTGTCGCCCCGCGCGGTGCGCAGCACCATCGCCAGCAGCACAGTGCACAGGGCGGAGAGGATCGCCGCGGTGCCCTCGCCCTCGCGGCGCGCCTCACCGCGCATCAGGGCGCTGAGCATGCGCAGCACCTCGTCGCTCTC
Source organism: Streptomyces sp. NPDC046977 (assembly GCF_040644455.1). Lineage (NCBI taxonomy): Bacteria > Bacillati > Actinomycetota > Actinomycetes > Kitasatosporales > Streptomycetaceae > Streptomyces > Streptomyces sp. NPDC046977. The sequence goes on along the minus strand of NZ_JBEYWO010000001.1, from coordinate 67,983 downwards.
CGCCGACTGCCCGAAGGAGACGTGCACGGGGTCGGGCAGGCTCGCGAACAGCAGTGCGCCCGTGCCGGCGTCGAAGGTGTAGTGCCCGCAGAACAGGTCGATGACGGGCTCCCCGCCGTGCTCACTGCGGGTGGTCGTGAACACGTCGCCGGGCGTCTCCGCCGTCCCCACCTGGCCGCCCTCGCCGTCGGTGATCACCCGGTGCGGTGTGCCGCTCGGGATCATCACCACGTCCCCGGGACGCAGGTCGAGCAGGACCGTGCCCACCTGCAGCTGACAGGTGCCTTCCAGCAGCACGTGGAAGGGCGCCTCCAGCTCGCCGTGCGGCGGCACCTCCATCCTGGTGCCGGCCCCGAGCAGGCAGTGCTTGTCGAGGTCGGCCCTGAGCCGGGCCAGGCGCAGCAGTCGGCTGACGGAGTCCACGGTGAGACTTTCGGGCAGGACAGTGAGACGGCCGAGTCTATTTGCCCCGGTGGCCGGGTCGCAGACTCGACGCATGGAGATCACCACAGCACTCACCGCGGATGTCCTGGTCATCGGTTTCGGCAAGGGGGGCAAGACCGCCGCTCACGCGCTCGCCGGGGCCGGCCGCCGCGTGGTCCTGGTCGAGCGGTCCGCGAACATGTACGGCGGGACCTGCCCGAACGTCGGCTGCGTGCCGACGAAGATGCTCGTCCACTACGCCGGCACCAAACGCCTGAGCGACGACGCGCAGGAGTTCTTCGCCCGCTCGGTCGCCGGCGTCCGCGCGCTGACCAGCGCTTTCCGTGCCGGCAACTTCGAGGCCCTCAACGGCAGAGACACCGCGACGGTCATCACCGGCACGGCCCGGTTCATCAACCCGTACACCGTCGCCGTCGGGGAGGGACCGGACGTCATCACCGTCACCGCCCCCACGATCCTGGTCAACACCGGGTCGGAGCCCGTGATCCCCCCGGTTCCCGGGCTCGCGAGCAGCTCCCATCTGGTCTCCAGCACGGAGCTGACCCGCACGCAGAACCTGCCCGAGCGTCTCGTGGTCCTGGGAGGCGGATACCTCGGCCTGGAGTTCGCGGGGATCTACCGGCGCTTCGGCAGCGAGGTGACGGTCCTCGAAGCGGCCGAACGGCTCCTGCCGCGGGAGGACGAGGACATCGCCGGGGCCGTCGAGGAGATCCTCACCGGCGACGGCATCCGTGTCGTCACCGGCGCGCACGTCACCGAGGTGCGGGACAGCGGCGCCGTCTCGACCGTCGTCTACGAGAAGGACGGACGGACCCACACCGTCGAGGCCTCGGCCCTGCTGCCCGCCACCGGACGCCGGCCCGTCACTGACGGCCTCCGGCTCGACACCGCCGGCGTCCGCACCGCGCCGAGCGGCGCGATCGTGGTCGACGAGTTCCTGCGCAGCAGCCGGCCGCACATCTACGCACTCGGGGACGTCAACGGCGGTGAGCAGTTCACCTACATCTCCCTGGACGACGCGCGCATCGTCCTGGACCAGCTCCTGGGCGAGGGCAAGCGCTCCACGAGCGACCGCAGGGCAGTGCCCCACACCCTGTTCATCACACCCCCGCTGGCCACGGTGGGACTCACCGAGAGCCAGGCGCGCTCGCGGGGGTTGGACATCAAGGTCTCGCGGGAGAGGGTCGCGGACATCGTGGCCATGCCCCGCGCCTACACGGTCGAGGAGACCCGCGGCGTCATGAAGTTCATCGTGGACCCGGACACCGACCTCGTCCTCGGGGCCGCCCTGCTCAGCATCGACGCGCAGGAGATCGTCAACACCGTCGCGCTGGCCATGCGGCACGGCATCACGGCCACGCAGCTCCGCGACGCGATCTACACCCACCCGAGCTCGACCGAAGCCCTCAATGAGGTCTTCGACAAGGTCCTCACCTGACGTCGACGGACATGCGCGCCGGGGCTGGATGCAACCGCCGCCCGACCATGAGACAAATGGGACCAGCCGGCCCGTCTTCCGGAAGAGAAAAGAACCATGCAGCAGAAGAACAGGCCCTTCGACATCGCCGAAGTCCGCATGCACGCGCGCGAACTCGCCGACGGTGTGTACGCGGTCATGGGGCGGATGTCGAGGAAACCGACCACACCGCGACCAACGCCGGGTTCGTCGTCGGCGATTCGGGAGTGCTGGTGGTCGAATCGCTCAGCAACGGCCGCTTGGCCTCCCAGGTCATCGGCGCGGTGCGCGCAGTGACCTCGCTGCCCATCCGGTTCCTGGTCAACACCAGTTTCCACGGCGATCACTGCTTCGGGAATTTCGCCTTCCCGTCGCAGACGGTGATCATCCACCATGAGGCGACCAAGCGGGCGATCGACGAGCGCTTCGAGCAGGACCGCGCCTTCATGATCGACCTGCTCGGCGCGAACGTCGGCATCGAGGAGGTGGTGCCCCGCTCGGCGGACATCGCGGTGTCCGGGTCCTGCTCCGTGGACCTGGGAGGCAAGCACGTGGACATCGAGCACCTCGGCTTCGCCCAGACCGACGGCGACCTGGTCGTCCGCATGCGTGAGGACAACATCGTCTTCGTCGGGAACATGCTGCAGGCCCCGCCCCCGGCCTTCCCGTGGCTGCTGGAGGGGCGGGCCGACGAGACGCTCGCCACCTACCGCCGCCTCTACGGGGTCCTCGACGACGACACCCTGATCGTGCCGGGCCACGGCCGGCCCATGCGCCGTGCGGACGTCCCGCACTCGATCGCCTACCTGGAGGAGCTGATCCGTCTGACGCGGGACGCCCAGGGCAAGGGACTGTCGGCCGACCAGGTCCGCGAGGCACTCGGGATGAAGGAGTACAGCGACTACAGCATGTACGAGTCCATCCACTTCGAGGTCAACGTCCCGGCGGCGCTGAACGCGCCGTGAGCAGCGCGCGCATGACGGCACGGCACCAGGGGCCGCCCGAGGCGACGCCCTGACCCGCCGCCTCGCCCGGCCTCCGGTCAGGCGTCCGCGCGGGCGCCCCGCGTGGCGCCCGCCGACGCGGCCACCACGCACACCACCGCGATCCACTGCGTCCAGCGCAGTGACTCCTGGAGCACGACCAGCCCAATGAGGGCCGCCATCGCCGGTTCGAGGCTCATCAGGATGCCGAAGACGCGCGGGGGGATCCTGCGCAGTGCCTCCAGGTCCAGCGAGTACGGGATCACCGAGGACAGCAGTCCCACGCCGAGCCCCGCGAGCAGGACCCACGGCTGGACGAGCGCCGTGCCGCTGTCGGCGACGCCGAACGGCAGGGCGACCAGGGCCCCCACAGCCATGCCCAGGGCCAGGCCGCGGCCTTCCGTGGTGTGGCGGCCCAGGGCCGCGCCGACCAGGACGTACAGCCCCCAGCACGCTCCCGCGGCGAGGGCGAACAGCACGCCGAGGGGGTCGAGGTCGCCGCGTCCCTCCGTCAGCAGGAGGACGCCGCCTGCCGCGAGCAGCACCCACAGGGAGTCCAGCCATCGCCGCGACCCGGCCAGCGCCACCGTCAGCGGGCCGAGGAACTCGACGGTCACCGCGATCCCCAGCGGGATCCGGGCCAGCGACAGGTAGAAGCAGAGGTTCATCGTGCCGAGGGTCACACCGTAGCCGAGCACCGCCGCCCAGGTGTGGCGGCTCATGCGCGGCGAGGGCCGCCAGACCGCGAGCAGCACCGCCGCCGCGAAGCACAGGCGCAGGGTGACGGTCCCGAAGCTGCCCACCTCGTCGAAGAGGTTCTTGGCCAGTGCAGAGCCCAGTTGGACGCTGACGATGCCGAGCAGGACCAGTCCCGTGGGCGGGATCGCGCCGAAGGCCCGTCCGATCGGCGCGGTCGGGGAGGCTCGGGGGGAGGACGGGTCACGGCTGCTCGCGTCGGCGTTCATGGTGGCCACGCCATGGATTTTCGGCGATCGGGCGCCGCACGTCACGTCCTTTCCCGTCCCGGGCCCTCCCGGGAGGGCGACAGTATGCTGTATACGGCATCTTCAACGGCCCGAGCCTGGAGGGAACATGGCGGATCTGGATCCCGATGTGGTGCTGGGGATGGTGGCCCAGGCACCCGACGGCGTAGTGATCATCGACCGCGAAGGGCGCATCCGCTACTGGAACCACGGCGCGGAACGGATCTTCGGGTTCCCGGCTGCCGAGGTCATCGGTCACAGCCTGGACGTGATCATCCCCGAGCGCCACCAGCGGCGGCACTGGGACGGCTTCCAGAAGTCCATGGCCACCGGCACCACCCGGTACGGGGACGACGACCTGCTCGCCGTCCCCGCGGTGGGCGCCGGCGGCCGGAAGCTGTCGATCGAGTTCAGCGTGGTGCTGCTGAACGACGCGGACGGGCGGCCGGGTTGGGTCGGGGCAGTGATCCGGGACGTCACCGCGCGGCGCGCCAAGGAGAAGGAGCTGTACGGGCAACTCGCCGCCGCGAAGGCGGCACAGGCGACGTGAAAAACACGGGTGCCCCGCACGCGCGTCGCGTGCGGGGCACCGTTGCCGTACGGAGGCGGTCAGACGACGACGTTCGCCTCGTGCAGCGCGCGGATGGCGTCCGCGTCGTAGCCGAGGTCCGCCAGCACCTCGTCGGTGTGCTCGCCCAGCAGCGGGGCGCCGATGATCTCGGGCTTGAAGCCGGAGAACTTGATCGGGCTGCCCACGGTCAGGAAGGGGCCGCGCTCCTTCTGCTCGACCTCGACGATCGTGCCGCTCTTGCGCATGTCGGGGTCGGCGGCCAGCTCCTTCATGCTCAGCACGGGCGCGCAGGGCACCTCCCACGTGCGGAGGATGTCGACGGCCTCGTACTTGGTCTTGTCGGCCAGCCACTTCTCGATCTCGGCGAAGATCTCGAAGATGTGCGACTGGCGCGCCTTGGCGGTCGTGTACTCCGGGTCCTCGACCCACTCGGGCCGGCCGATGGCCTCGGCGGTCCGCTTCCAGTTCTGCTCCTGGATGGTGAAGTAGATGTAGGCGTTGGGGTCGGTCTCCCAGCCCTTGCACTTCAGGATCCAACCGGGCTGGCCGCCGCCGCCCGCGTTGCCGCCGCGCGGCACCGTGTCGCCGAACTCGCCGTTCGGGTACTGCGGGTACTCCTCCAGGTAGCCGACCTTCTCCAGCCGCTGCTGGTCGCGGAGCTTGACCCGGGTGAGGTTGAGGACGGCGTCCTGCATGGACACCGACACCTTCTGGCCCTGGCCGGTCGCGTTGCGCTGGATGATCGCGGTCAGCAGGCCGATCAGCAGGTGCATGCCGGTGTTGCTGTCGCCGAGGGCCGAGCCGCTGATGGTCGGCGGGCCGTCCCAGAAGCCCGTGGTGGAGGCGGCACCGCCGGCGGCCTGGGCGACGTTCTCGTAGACCTTGAGGTCGTTCCAGGACGAGTCGTCGTTGAAGCCCTTGACCGAGCCGAAGATCAGGCGGGGGTTGAGCTGGTGGATGTGGTCCCAGCCCAGGCCCATGCGGTCCATGGCGCCCGGCGCGAAGTTCTCGACCAGGATGTCGGCCTCGCGGATCAGCTTCTCCATGACCTCCTTGCCCTCGGCGGTCTTGGTGTTGATGGCCAGCGAGCGCTTGTTGCTGTTGAGCATCGTGAAGTAGAGCGCGTCGAGGTCGGGGATGTCGCGGAGCTGGTTGCGGGTCACGTCGCCGCCCTGGGGGCGCTCGACCTTGATGACGTCGGCGCCGAACCAGGCGAGCATCTGGGTGCATGCGGGACCGGCCTGGACCCCGGTGAAGTCGATCACCTTGATTCCGGCGAGCGGCTTGTCACTCATGGTGGCTTCCTTCTGGTGAATGTTCGCTGAGCGGGCGTGGGCTGTGCGGGAGCTGGGTGACGAGGGGGTTCGGGCGCTCACTTCTTCGCCGGCACGATGTTGCCGACGGTGATGCCCTTCGGGTTGAGGTGCGAGATGTGGCCGCTCTCGGTGCCCGCCGAGGGGTCGATCACGCAGTCGATGAGGGCCGGGCCGCCCGAGGCCAGGGCCTCGGTGAGGGCGGCGGTGACCTCGGCGGGGGTGGTCGCGCGGTAGCCCTTGCCGCCGAACGCCTCGATCATCAGCTCGTGGCGGGCGGCGGACATCAGGGTCGTCGGGGACGGTGCGTCGTCGAGGGGGTTGACGTCGTCGCCCCGGTAGACACCGCCGTTGTTCATGATCACGGTGACCACGGGCAGCTTGTAGCGGCAGATGGTCTCCAGCTCCATGCCGCTGAACCCGAAGGCGCTGTCGCCCTCCACGGCCACAACCGGCGCGCCGCTCTCGACGGCGGCGGCGATGGCGTAGCCCATGCCGATGCCCATGACGCCCCAGGTGCCGCTGTCCAGGCGGTGCCGCGGCACGTGCATGTCGATGACGTTGCGCGCGATGTCCAGGGCGTTGGCGCCCTCGTTGACGATGTACGTCTCGGGGCGCTCGCGCACCACGTCGCGCACCGCCTTCAGCGCGCCCATGAACTGCATGGGGTGCGGGTCGGCCTTCAGGCGCTCGGCCATCTTGGCGACGTTCTGCGCCGAGCGCGCCGCCAGCTCCTCGCGCCAGGCGGCGGGGGCGGCGATCTGGCCGGGCTTGGTCCGCTCGGCGAGCGCGTCGAGGACGGACTCGATGTCACCGACGAGCGGGGCGGCGATGGGCTGGTTGCTGTCCATCTCCCGGGGCTCGATGTCCACCTGGATGAACTTGGCGTCCGGGTTCCACTGCGGCGCCTCGCCGTGGTTGAGCAGCCAGTTGAGGCGGGCGCCCACCAGCATCACGACGTCGGCCTTCTTCAGCGCCAGCGAACGGGCGGTGGCGGCCGACTGCGGGTGGTCGTCGGGCAGCAGGCCCTTGGCCATCGACATCGGCACGTAGGGGATGCCGGTGGACTCGATGAACTCCCTTACCTGGTCGTCCGCCTGCGCGTACGCGGCGCCCTTGCCGAGCACCACCAGCGGCCGCTGCGCGGCCGCCAGCAACTCGATGGCGCGGTCCACCGCCTCGGGCGCGGGGATCTGGCGCGGCGCGGGGTCGACGAGGCGGCTGACCGTCCGCGCGCCCTCGTCGGCGTTCATGATGGAGCCGAGCACCGCGGCGGGTATGTCGAGATAGACACCGCCGGGGCGCCCGGAGATCGCGGTGCGCAGCGCGCGGGCGATGCCGCGGCCGATGTCCTCGACGCGGCTCACGCGGTAGGCGGCCTTGCAGAACTGCTGGGCGGCGGCGAGCTGGTCCATCTCCTCGTAGTCGCCCTGCTTGAGGTCGACGAGGTGGCGCTCGCTGGAGCCGGAGATCTGCACCATGGGGAAGCAGTTGGTGGTGGCGTTCGCGAGGGCGACCAGCCCGTTGAGGAAGCCCGGCGCGGACACCGTCAGGCACACGCCCGGCTTCTTCGTGAGGTAGCCGGCCGCCGCCGCCGCGTGTCCCGCGTTGCTCTCGTGGCGGAAGCCGATGTAGCGGATGCCCTGCGCCTGGGCGAGGCGGGCCAGGTCGGTGATCGGGATGCCGACCACCCCGTAGATGGTGTCGACGTCGTTGAGCTTGAGCGCGTCGACGACCAGGTGGTACCCGTCGGTGAGCTCGGCCGGAACGTCGGCGGTCGCCACGGTCTCCAGTGGTGAGGGGGCGGTCATGGTCCGAGGTCCTCCTTGGGCAGGTCATGCCGGTGCGGCTACTCGTCTCACCATCCGCAGCCCGCCCGCCCGCGTCCAAGACCTATCGGCGACCAGCCCATAAGCGGCGTCTATCAACGCATGCCGAGGGGGTCCGGAACACCCTTGATAGACGCCCGCTATCGACCGTTCACCAGCGCGTATTGGACGTGCGCCGGGCGCCCCGCCCAGTCTCGCTGAGGAGACGGCGCACCCGACCGGGCTCGCAGACGTGGCTCGACAGACCTGGCTCAACGACCCGGCGCCAAGGAGGTGCGGTCATGACCGTTCCGGCCGCAGCACCCGTGCGCGACGCGCAGCGCTACCGGCCGCCGGCGGTCACCGGCCTCGGCGGTCTGCTGGACCGTCAGCTCCGCGAACGCCCGCGCGCCCGCGCTCTCGTCGTCACCGGGGACCGGGTGGAGCTGTCGTACGGCGCGCTGGCCGGCCTCGCCGACGACGTGGCCGGGCGCCTCGGCGGCAGGGGTCTGCGCCGCGGGGACGTGGTCGGCCTGGTGTGCGCCAACACCGTCGAGTTCGTTGTGGCGCTGCTGGCCGGGGCCCGCGCGGGGCTGGTGGTCGCGCCCGTGGACCCCGCGCTGCCGGAGGCCGAGGTGTCCGCCCGGCTGGAGGCGCTCGGGGTGCGGGCGCTGCTGGTCGGTCCGCCGGCGGGCGGAGCCGCTCCGGTCGGGGGGGTGCGCGTGCCGGCGTGGACCCTGCGCGTGGCGGTCTCCCGCGCCGGGGCGGCGTCGGCCGCGCTCGACGCCGGCGCGCCCGCGCCCCCGGACGGGCGGGGCGCGGCCCGCGAACTGGCCGCGGACGACGCCCTGGTGCTGTTCACGCCGGGCACCACCGGCCGCGCCAAGATGGTTCCGCTGACGCACGCCAACGTCGCCGCGTCCGTGCGGAACATCTGCGCCACCTACGAACTGGGGCCCGGCGACGCGACCGTGGCGGTGATGCCGTTCTTCCACGGCCACGGGCTGCTCGCGGCGCTCCTGTCCTCCCTGGCGAGCGGCGGCAGTGTGCTGCTGCCGGCGCGCGGCCGGTTCTCCGCGCACACGTTCTGGGACGACATGCGGGCGGCGGGCGCCACGTGGTTCACCGCTGTCCCCACCATCCACGAGATCCTCCTGGACCGGTCGGCGGTCGACCACGCCGGCCCGCAGCCGGCGTCGTACCGGCCGCCGCTGAAGTTCGTGCGCAGTTGCAGCGCGCCCCTCAACGCGGCCACCCAGCGGGCGCTGGAGCGCGCGCTGGGTGCGCCGCTGCTGTCGGCGTACGGGATGACGGAGTCCACGCACCAGGCGGCCAGCGAACCGCTGCCGCACCACGGCCAGTTGAAGCACGGCTCGGTCGGCCGCGCGACCGGGGTGGAGCTGAGGGTCGTCGGCCCCGGCGGGCGCCCCTGCCCGGCCGGCGCCGAGGGCGAGGTGTGGGTGCGCGGCGCCACCGTCGCCCGGGGCTACCTCGCCGACCCCGACGGGACGGAGCGCGGCTTCGGCGACGGATGGCTGCGCACGGGCGACCTCGGCACGCTCGACGAGGACGGCTACCTCTTCCTCACCGGACGCATCAAGAACCTGATCAACCGCGGCGGCGAGAAGATCTCGCCCGAACGCGTCGAGGACGTCCTGGCGGGCTGTCCCGGGGTCGCCGAGGCCGCCGTGTTCGCCGTGCCCGACGCGACGTACGGTCAGCGGGTCGGCGCGGCCGTGGTCCTGTCGCGGGGCGAGAGCGTCGACCCCGAGGAGATCCTGCGGTACTGCCGCACCCGGCTGGCCGCCTTCGAGGTGCCCGACCGGCTCGCCGTCGTCGCCTCGCTCCCGCACACCGCCAAGGGCGGGCTCGACCGTCCGGCGGTGCACGCCCTGTACGCGGACCGGCCCCGCGGGCCCGGACTCACCTGACGCGGTGCTCGGCCGGCAGCGGCTCGTCGAAGAACTCGTCCAGCGACAGGCCCGCCGCCGCGGTCATGAACGCCCGGGCCGCGACCGAACCGGGGGTCGCGGCGTGGATGGCGACCGACACCCGCGCCCTGGCGTCCGGCTCGACCAGGCGGACGGCGCGCATCCTGCCGAGCGGCGGCATCGCCCGCAGCCATGTGTGCGGAACGATGCTCGCGCACGCGCCGGCCCCCACGCTGGCGTACAGGGCCGCGACGGAGTCGGTCTCCACCTGGGGGGTCACCGCGACCCCGCTCTCGGCGAAGGCGCTGTCGATGACCTGACGGATCCTCATGTCCTGGGTGAGCAGGGCGAGCGGCATTTGCGCCGCGTCGGCCCAGCGCATCGTGTCGGACGGGGACAGCAGCTGGTCGCTGGGCGCGAGCAGCATGTACCGCTCCTCGTACAGCGACATCACCTGGAGGTTCTCGCGGTCGTCGGGGGCGAAGTGGGCGATCGCGGCGTCGAGTTCGAAGGCGAGCAGCTGGCGGTGCAGCTCGGTGGTCGACAGCCGGGAGCGGACCTGCACCTTGGCCAGCGGGTGCGCCGCGCAGAACGCGGCGACGGGGAGCACGAGCGTCGTGGACGCCGTGGGCTCCGTGCCCAGCCGCAGGGTGCCGGTGATGCCCGACTGGACGGCGGCCACCTCGGCCTTGAAGGCCTCCTGTTCGGCCAGGATGCGCTTGGCCCACACGACGAGGCGTTCGCCTTCCGGGGTGAGGCCCTGGTAGTTGTGGCCGCGGTTGATCAGCGTGACGTTGAGCTCCCGTTCGAGTTTGGCGATCGCCGCCGACAGCGCGGGCTGGGACACGTAGCAGGACTCCGCCGCCCGCGCGAAGTGGCGCTCCCTGGCGACCGCCACGAAGTACTCCAGCTGACGGAACAGCATGAACGACTCCTCTCTGCCTGGGGCCGTGGCCGCGCCGGCGCTTCCTGCTGGAGTCGCAAGGCCGTCAGTGGTGCCTGGTCGACGCCCCGGACGTGGGACACGTCCCCGGGCCGGCCGGGGACGGACACGCGGGATGCGAGGGGCGTTCGGCGCGGCCAGCTTACCGAGCCCGCCGTCGCCGCCCGCACGGCCGGTGCGGGCGAGGCCCGGGCCCCGGCGCGGTCGCACCGGGGCCGCGGGCCGCCGCGCGGCGCACGGAGGTTACGCGGGCGCCGCCTTCTGGGCGGTGTCGTCGATCTCCCAGCCCGCCGCGGCCCGCTGGGCCAGCAGGTCGGTGGCGGCGTGGACGGTGCGCAGGGTGGGTGCCTCGGCGCCGGAGATGTCGGCCATCTCCACCACCGCCGTGACGATGGCGTCGAGTTCCAGTTGCTTGCCGGCCTCCAGGTCCTGGAGCATGGACGTCTTGTGGTGCCCGACGCCCTCCGCGCCGCGCAGCCGCTTCTCGATGGAGATGTCCGGGGTGCTGCCGACCCTGGCGGCGATGTCGAGGGTCTCCTCCATGAGCTGCGTGACCAGCCGCCTGGTGTGCGGGTGTTGGCAGATCTCGACCATCGTCGCCCGGGTCAGGGCGCTGATCGGGTTGAACGCGACGTTGCCCATCAGCTTGATCCAGATGTCGTCGCGCAGGTTCGGCTCCACCGGGCTCTTCAGGCCACCGGCGATCATGGCCTCGCTCAGGGCCGTGCACCGGTCGGAGATCCCGCCCGCCGGCTCGCCGATGGAGAAGCGGGTGCCCTCCAGGTGCCGGATGACTCCGGGGGCCTCGATGACCGTCGCGGGGTAGACGACGCAGCCGATCGCCCGCTCCGGCGGCAGCACCTGGCTGGTGGCGCCGTCCGGGTCGACGGCCTCGATGCGGCGCCCTTCGTAGGGACCGGGAAGCTTGTGGAAGTACCACCACGGGATGCCGTTCTGGGCGGCCACGACCGCGGTGCTGTCGTCGAACAGGGGGGCGACCAGTGATCCGGCGGTCGGGTAGGCGTGTGCCTTCAGCCCCAGGAAGACGTAGTCCACGGGACCGATCTCGGACGGGTCGTCGGTGGCGTTGGGGCGCGCCACGAAGTCGCCTCGCGGACTGAGTACCCGGACTCCGTCCGCGCGTATGGCCCGCAGATGCTCACCCCGGGCGATCAGGTGGACGTCGGCGCCACCACGGTGCAGTGCCGCGCCCCAGTAGGCGCCGATCGCACCGGCTCCGAGGACTGCAATTCTCACGGCGGCTCCTCTCGATTCGAGCGGGAATGAATACTGTATGCAGTGCTCTCTCGCGATGTACAGTCCCCCTACGGAAAGGCGCACGCCCGAACGCCGGTCGACGCGGGGCGACGCGGGGCCCGACCGCGGTCCGGCGCCCCGTCGGGCCGGCTCCGACGCCCCACAAGGCGGCACAACTCACACCCCCGGCTGGTTGGCCGGGCACCCAGCGGGGGAAACCTTCGCCGCACACGCTGTGCCGCGCGCCACCGCGCACCGAGGCCGGCACGCGGTCGCAACAGAACGCACCGCTGGGCACGTCCGCCGGCGGCCCGTGGCGAAGGCCCACGTCAGGGCGGGTCGCCCGGCACAGGAACAGGAACGGGCACAGCACGGCGGACGGCTCAACTGACAACGGCACCGGTCAAGTCAGTCGGAAGGGACGGAACAGGAGAGCGATGTCGGATTCACCACCACAGCAGATCGGTGTCGTCACCGAGTCCACCGCCGGGGAGACCCGCGTGGCGGCCACACCGGACAGTGTCCGCAAACTCCTGGCCATCGGCTACGAGGTCGTCGTGGAGTCGGAGGCCGGAACGGCCTCGGGCTTCTCCGACGACGCCTACACCGAGGCCGGCGCACGGATCGGCGACGCCTGGCGGGCGGACGTCGTCCTGAAGGTCAACCCGCCCTCGCAGGAGGAGACGGCCAAGCTGCGCGACGGGGCCACCCTCGTCGGGCTGATCGGACCGGGCGTCAACCCCGGCCTGCTGGACGAGCTCGCGCGGCGGCCGATCACCGTCCTGTCGATGGACGCGGTGCCGCGCATCTCGCGGGCCCAGTCGATGGACGTCCTCAGCTCGATGGCCAACATCGCCGGGTACCGGGCGGTGATCGAGGCCGCCCATGTCTTCGGGCGCTTCTTCACCGGCCAGGTCACCGCGGCGGGCAAGGTGCCGCCCGCGAAGGTCCTGGTGGCCGGCGCGGGGGTGGCGGGGCTCGCGGCGATCGGCGCGGCCGGCAGCCTGGGCGCCGTGGTGCGGGCCACCGACCCGCGGCCCGAGGTCGCCGACCAAGTACGTTCGCTGGGTGGCGAGTTCCTCGCCGTGGAGGTCGAGCAGCAGGCGAGCGGCGACGGGTACGCCAAAGCCACGTCCGAGGCGTACGACCGGCGCGCGGCCGAGATCTACCACGAGCAGGCCGCCGACGTGGACATCATCATCACCACCGCGCTGATCCCCGGCCGCCCGGCGCCCCGGCTGATCACGGCCGCGGACGTGGCGGCCATGAAGCCCGGCAGCGTCATCGTGGACATGGCCGCGGCGCAGGGCGGCAACGTCGAGGGCACGGTCAGCGGCAAGGCGATCGTCACCGGCAACGACGTGACGATCATCGGCTACACCGACCTCGCGGGCCGGCTGCCCGCCCAGGCCTCGCAGTTGTACGGGACCAACCTGGTCAACCTGCTCCGGCTCATGACGCCCGGCAAGGACGGGCGGCTGACGGTGGACTTCGACGACGTCGTGCAGCGGTCGGTGACAGTGGTGCGGGACGGCGAGAAGACCTGGCCGCCGCCGCCCGTGCAGGTGTCGGCCGCCGCGCCCGCCCAGCAGGCCCCGGCTCCGGTGACGGCGGCCCCGCAGGCCAAGGAGCCCCGTCTGACCCCGGCCGTCCGCTACGGGCTCGTCGGGCTCGGCATGCTCGCGATGTTCTTCCTCGTCGCGTTCTCCCCCGCCCAGCTCATCGGCAACTTCACGGTGTTCGCGCTCGCCGTGGTCATCGGCTACTACGTGATCGGCAAGGTCCATCACGCCCTGCACACCCCGCTGATGTCGGTCACCAACGCGATCTCCGGGATCGTGGTGGTCGGCGCGCTGCTGCAGATCGGCCACGACGGGGTGCTCGTCGCGGTGCTGTCGCTCGTGGCGATCACGCTGACCACCGTGAACATCTTCGGAGGATTCGCCGTCACCCGCCGCATGCTCGGCATGTTCTCGAAAGGCTGAGGTCCGATGACCGCAACAACGGCCGCACAGGCCGCCGACATCGTCGCCGCACTGCTGTTCATCTTCAGCCTGGCCGGGCTCTCCCAGCACCGCACCTCCCGCGCCGGGGTGGCCTACGGCATCGGCGGGATGGCGCTGGCGCTCGTCGCCACCGTCGTCGTCGCCGCGCGGGACATATCGGCCGGCGCCGTCCTGCTCATCGTGGCCGCCACGGCCGTCGGCGGCGCCGTGGGCCTGTGGCGGGCCCGCAAGGTCGAGATGACGCAGATGCCGGAGCTCATCGCCGTCCTGCACAGCCTTGTCGGCCTGGCCGCGGTGCTGGTCGGCTGGAACAGCTACCTGGAGGTCGAGGCGCACGGAGCGGAGCAGACCCGGATCGCCGCCGACCTGCTGCGGATCCACCACGCCGAGGTGTTCATCGGCATCTTCATCGGCGCGGTGACCTTCACCGGCTCGATCATCGCGTTCCTGAAGCTGTCGGCCCGGATCAAGTCCCGTCCGCTGACGCTGCCGGGGAAGAACGCACTCAACCTCGGCGCGCTGGCCGTCTTCGTGGGGCTCACGGTCTGGTTCGCGGTCAGCCCGAGCCTGGGGCTGATGATCGCCGTCACGGTCCTGGCGCTCGCGCTGGGCTGGCACCTGGTCGCGTCCATCGGCGGCGGCGACATGCCCGTCGTGGTCTCGATGCTGAACAGCTACTCGGGCTGGGCGGCAGCAGCGGCCGGCTTCCTGCTCAACAACAACCTGCTGATCGTCACCGGCGCGCTGGTGGGCTCCTCCGGTGCCTACCTGTCGTACGTGATGTGCAAGGCGATGAACCGGTCCTTCCTCTCGGTGATCGCCGGCGGATTCGGCATCGAGGCGGCGCCGAGCGGTGAGGCCGAGCAGGGCGAGCACCGCGAGACCAGCGCCGAGGAGACCGCCGAGCTGCTGGAGAACGCCACCTCGGTGGTCATCACCCCGGGCTACGGGATGGCGGTGGCCCAGGCCCAGCACCCGGTGGCCGAGCTGACCCAGGCGCTGCGCGACCGCGGGGTGCGGGTGCGGTTCGGCGTGCACCCGGTGGCCGGGCGGCTGCCCGGGCACATGAACGTGCTGCTGGCCGAGGCGAAGGTGCCCTACGACGTCGTGCTGGAGATGGACGAGATCAACGACGACTTCACCGACACCTCGGTGGTGCTGGTCATCGGCGCCAACGACACGGTGAACCCGGCGGCGCAGGAGGACCCGTCCAGCCCCATCGCCGGCATGCCGGTGCTGCGGGTCTGGGAGGCCGGGCAGGTCGTCGTCTTCAAGCGGTCCATGTCCTCGGGGTACGCGGGCGTGCAGAACCCGCTGTTCTTCCGCGAGAACAGCCGCATGCTCTTCGGTGACGCGAAGCAGAGCGTGGAGAGCATCCTGCGCGCGCTGAGCGCACCGGAGGCCGGGTCCGCGGCGGCGCGGCCGGGCGGCCGTACGGCCGAGCAGCCCACGCACGCCTGACGGGCGCTCCCGCGACGGTGCGGGCGGGGCGGGAGGCCGTGGCCTTCCCGCCCCGCCCGCACCGCTGCGTCCTGCCTTGCGCTGCCTTGCGCTGCGTCAACCGCCGTTCGATGACGAAGGCTTGGACAAGACTGTACGTAGATTGCATACTAAAACCTGTATCCTGGCTCCGTCACGAACCGCAGTCCGATGAGGGGGCCCATGCGCGACACACGCACCGCCGCAGCCGCCACCGTCCGGATCAACCGGCCGGCGCCGCTGCGCCAGGCCGTCTACGACGCGCTGATCGATCTCATCATCAACGGCACCCTGACACCCGGGCAGCACCTGGTCGAGGCCGAACTCGCCGAACACCTCGGCGTCAGCCGCCAGCCCGTACGCGAAGCCCTCCAACGCCTCCAGACCGACGGCTGGGTCGACCTCCGCCCCGCACAAGGCGCCTTCGTCCACTCCCCCACCGAGGAAGAGGCCGCCCAACTCCTCAGCGTGCGGGCCGTCCTGGAGACGCACTCCGCCCACGGGGCCGCGCTGCACGCGACCGAGGAGGACGTGGCCAGGCTGTGGGAGCTCCAGGAGGCCGGGATCGCGGCCCTGGCGGCGGACGACGCGCGGGGCATCGTCGAGGCCAACGCCGCCCTGCACGGCTTCATCACCGAGCTGTCCCGCAACAAGGTCCTGGCGGAGCTGATCCCCCAGGTCGACCGGCGCGTGCGCTGGTACTACATGCCCATCGCCAAGCCCCGCGGCAAGGAGGCCTGGAACGAGCACGCCTCGCTCATCGACGCCATCGCCGAGGGCGACGCGGAACGGGCCGAGGAACTGATGCGCCGTCACACCCAGCGCACGACCGACTTCTACGGCCGGCAGATCGCCGCCGCCGGTGCCCGCAAGGGGTGACGCACAGCCGCCCCGTCCCCCCTTCGGCGTCAGGGGAGATGGGGCGGGGCCGGACGAAGCAGGGAGCGCACCCCACCGGCCGGCCCCGCTCCCGTGACGCGGACGACCCGGCGCGGAACTGCCGCTGGACCGGGCCGGGCTCCGTTCGCCCGCGCACGTCATGCGGGAGGGGGCGCCGGGGCGGGCGCCCCCTCCGGTACCGGAACGGTCAGCCGCTGCTCGCCTCGGCGGGCGACGGCTGGGCCGCCTGGCCGCCCGCGGTCTCCTGCACGGCGGGCGCGCCCTGTGCGTGCGAGGGCTTCGGCTGGCGCAGGAACAAGGTGATCGCCGCGGACAGGAAGGCGATGCCTCCGGCCAGGCTGTAACCGCCCGTGTAGCCCCAGGCGCTGATCACCGAGGCGGCCAGGCCGCCGCCGAACACACCGCCGAACAGCTTGGCGCTGTAGACCAGACCGTAGTTCTGCGCGTTGTTGTTCTCACCGAAGTAGTCCGGTACGAGCGCGGCGAACAGCGGGTAGAAGGCGCCGCCGCCGAAGCCGTTCACGAACGCGAAGAACAGGAAGAGGGGTTCGTTGTGGGCCTGGCCCGACCACAGGACGCCGAACTGCGCCACGCCCGCGACGACCAGCACCAGTGTCAGCGTCCGCTTGCGGCCCAGGGTGTCGGACAGCCAGCCCACCGCCGCCCGGCCGACGCCGTTGACCACGGCCAGCACACCGGCCGACGAGGCGGCCACCAGCGGCCCGAAGCCGAGGCTCTTGGCGAACGGCACCTGGAAGTTGATGCCGAACAGCGACACACCGCCGATGCACACCAGGGCGAACCACATCAGCGGCAGCTGCCCGGTCCTGATCGCCTGCATCGGGGTGAACTGGGCCTTCGCCGGCGGGTTCTTGGCCAGCCGCTTCGCGACGCGCGCGGAGTCCTCGGTCGTGCCCCGGTTCAGCGGGTCCACGTCCTGCGGCCACCAGCTCTTCGGCGGGTCCTTGAAGAACATGCCGCACACGCCCACGACGATCACCATGAACACGGCGATCAGGTCGAGCACCAGCTTGAAGTTGCCGGGGTGGAACCAGTAGCTGAAGACGAAGATGAACGGCAGGGTCCCGTAGGCGAAGCCGCCGTTGACGAACCCGGTGCGGGCGCCCTTGTTGTCCGGGTACCACTTGCCGACCATGTTGATGCAGGTCGCGTAGACCAGACCGGCACCGGTGCCGCCGAGCACGGAGTAGCCGAGGATCACGACGAAGGGGTTGCCGAAGTGGGCGACCGCCGACAGTCCGAGCCCGGAGAGCAGCGCGCCGGCGAGCATGGCCGTCCTGGCCGGCAGGACCCCGGTCTCCCTCAGCCGCCCGGCGGGGAACGCCACACCGGCCTGGAAGACCGCCCAGATGCTGGCGATCCAGAACGCCTCGGTGAGCGTCCACCCGTGGGCGGTCTCCAGCGTCGACTCCGCGGAGCTGTAGCCGTACTCGAAGACGCTGACACCCATCATCGCGAACCACGGCAGCCACACCATCCAGGCCCGGGGCCTGCCCAGGATGGACCGGTCGGTCTCGCCGATCCGGTACACGCGGCCGTTCACGTCGGTGACTTCCCGATAGGGAGCAGGAGCCACCTCAGGTATTGCTGACATGTGTGCCTTCCCTTGCGTGAAAAGAACCTGGCGTGCGCTCCCTGGGCCTATCTCTTCTCATGCGGCGGGGTGGTACGGATTCCCATCCCTGCGGCACGCCCGGCACGCGGCCGTGCCGGTGGTACGCCGTCCGTCCGCCGGGGTCCGGGGCGGCATCCCGGGCCTTGCGGCGCATGGTCGGTGGCACATCCATGGACCCCCGCGGCACACGGCAAAGCCGCGCCCGGGGCCCAGTTGTGGCTGGTCAGCCGGTCGTTGTGCGATGCATTACATACTGGAGATTGCATACGGTATGGATCCGCGGAAGCGTGTGTCCAGAGGATGTCGGGAAGATTGACTACCGCATTACCATCGGCGCCCGCCCCCGGACGGCCAACGGCCCGCTTACGCCCGGGGATTCACGCGGCGGACCTGCGGAATCACACGCGCACGGCCGCATGCGGCGTCCGGAACCGCGGCAAAGGGCCGAATTGACGGGCTATCAGAGTTAACGGGCGGACCGCGCGGCGAAACCCGCTCGACCCGGGGACCCCGTTGCCGGGACCCTCTGCGCATGGAGTTTCTCTGCTACCACCGCGACCGGTCCGGATCCCTGGCGTTGCGCGACGCGCTGCTGGAGGACCACTGGTCCTACATGGATCAGTACGCGAAGGAGATGATCGCCCGCGGACCGACGCTCGCCGACGACCTCGACACACCCACCGGAAGCGTGCACATCCTCGAACTGCCCGACGCGGCCGCCGCCCGGGCGTTCGCCTTCGACGAGCCGAACTACCAGGCGGGCGTCTACCGGGACGTGCTGCTGCGACGGTGGCGCAACCTGCTGGGGCGCACCATGTGGGAGTTCCCCGGCGGCAGGACCGGTGGCAGCCGGTACCTCGTGCTCGGCCTCGGCGCCGGGGAGGCCGCCGACCTCACCCCGCCGCCCGGCCGGGACGACGACCTGATCGCCTACGGGCCGCTGCTGTCCGACGACGGCAGCGCCTGGCTCGGCACGGCGGCCCTGCTGCGGGCACCGGACCCGGGGACGGCACGCGCCGTCCTGACCCAAGACCGGTACGCCGCAATCGAGGTGCACCCCTGGCAGTTCGGCGGGCGCCCGTCGTAAATCCGGGCCGCCGGGCCTGAGCCCGGCGGCCCGAGCCGGGTCGTCACGGGCCCCCAGGGGCGAAGGCGGCTCTCCGCCGTGCGGGAGCCGCCTTCGGGGCCGCCGGGCCTGAGCCCGGCCGCTCAGTTCGCGGAGGTGCGGCGGCCGGCCTGGCCGGTGCGGCCGCCCTGACCGCCCTGGCCGCCGCGGCGGCCACCCGTACCGCCCTGCCCGTCGCCGGAGGCCGTACGGCGGGCGGTGCCGTTCGCCGTGCCGGAGCCGGTACGGCGGTCGCGGCCCCGGGGGGTCCCGCCGCCCGTGGCGGCCGATCCGGTCGTGGCACCGCGGGTACCCGCCCGGCGGCGGTCCGCGCCCTGACCGCCCGTACCGGTGCCGGTCGAGGCGGCGGTCGCACCGCCGCCGCTGCGGCGCCGGCGGCTGGGCCGCTTGCCGGGCTCGGAGGTGCGGGGGGCCGGCGCCGTCGGCTCGGGGACCTCGATGGTGACGGCCACACCGGACGGCTCGCGCGCGCCGGTGATGGTGGTCAGCGCCGCGTCGGACGAGGTGATGCGGGCCGTCCGGGGGCGGATGCCCGCGTCCGACATGAGCCGGGTGACGTCCCGCTTCTGCTCGGGCAGCACGAGCGTGACCACGCTGCCGGAACCGCCGGCGCGGGCCGTGCGGCCGCCCCGGTGCAGGTAGTCCTTGTGGTCGGTGGGCGGATCGACGTTCACGACGAGGTCGAGGTCGTCCACGTGTATGCCGCGCGCCGCGACGTTCGTGGCGACCAGCGCGGTGACCAGGCCGGTCTTGAACTGCTCCAGGGTGCGGTTGCGCTGCGGCTGGGAGCGGCCGCCGTGCAGGGCCGCCGCGCGGACGCCGACGGACAGCAGCCGCTTGGCGAGGCGGTCGGCGGCCCGCTTGGTGTCGAGGAAGAGGATGACCCGGCCGTCGCGTGCCGCGATGCGCGTGGTGACGGCCTTCTTGTCGGTCTCGTCCAGGACGTGGAGCACGTGGTGCTCCATGGTGGTCACCGCGCCCGCGGACGGGTCGACGGAGTGCGTCACCGGGTCGGTCAGGAACCGCTGCACCAGGCGGTCGATGTTGCCGTCCAGGGTGGCCGAGAAGAGCATGCGCTGGCCGTCGGGGCGTACGCGCTCGATCAGCTTGGTGATCTGCGGCATGAAGCCCATGTCGGTCATCTGGTCGGCTTCGTCCAGCACGGTGATGCGCACGTCGCCGAGCAGGCAGGCGCCCTGGTCCACGAGGTCGTTGAGCCGGCCCGGGGTGGCCACGAGGACCTCGACGCCGCGGCGCAGCGTGGCGGCCTGCCGGGTCATGGACAGCCCGCCCACCACCGTGGTCAGCCGGAGGTTGACGGCCGTCGCGTACGGGGTCAGGGCGTCCGCCACCTGCTGGGCGAGCTCGCGGGTGGGCACCAGCACCAGGGCGAGCGGTGCCTTGGGCTCCGCGCGCAGTCCCGCGGTGCGGGCCAGGAGCGCCAGCCCGAAGGCGAGGGTCTTGCCGGAGCCGGTCCGCCCGCGGCCCAGGAGGTCCCGGCCGGCCAGCGAGTTCGGCAGCGTGGCGGCCTGGATCGGGAAGGGGTCGGTGACGCCCTGCGCGGTGAGGGTCTTCAGCAGCCCCGCGGGCATGTCGAGGGCGGCGAAGTCCTCGACGGGGGGAAGGGCGGGGGTGGTGCTTTCCGGCAGCCGGAACTCCCGCGGCGCCGACGCTGCGGACGATGCGGACGGCGACGTGCGCCGGACCGGCTTCTGGGGCCTGCGGGACATGCGGTTACTGCCTTCCTGGAACCAGCGCAAAACGGGGTCCGCACCAGACGGTGCGGACCCCGGTGAGCAGATACGCGTCAGGCGATCAGGCGGGGACGATGTTCTCCGCCTGCGGGCCCTTCTGGCCCTGGGTGACGTCGAACGAGACCCGCTGGCCCTCCTGGAGCTCACGGAAGCCCTGGGTCGCGATGTTCGAGTAGTGGGCGAAGACGTCAGGGCCGCCGCCGTCCTGCTCGATGAAGCCGAAACCCTTTTCGGCGTTGAACCACTTCACGGTTCCCTGTGCCATGACTTTTCTCCCTCAGTAGGCAGAGGCCCCATCCGGAGATGCCGGAGAACAAATAATGCGCCTGAAGGAGAAGTCACTCCCACCAGGCGCATAAAGATCCTTGGGTACCACAACTGCAACTACGGCAACCTTAGCACAGGACGCCCGCCGGCCCCGCCGCCGCTCGGGAGCGGCCGGCTGTGAGTCCGCCCACAGCCGGTTCCCGGACGGCGGAGGGGGCCTCCTCCGCCGTCCGGGTGCCGGTGCCGCACCAGGTCAGCGCATGAGCCGCACCGCGGCCACCACCAAGGGGTCCAGGCCGTCCGCCCCGGCGTCGACGTACGCGAAGAGCCGGGCGCGCATGCGCGGGTCCCAGAACCTGCCGATGTGGCCCGCGACGGCCTCGGCCGCCCGCTCCCCGGGCAGGTGCACAAGGTTCGCGGCGATGTCGTTCGCCATTCTCCGTTCCGACGGCACTCCCGCGGCCATCTCAGTCCCCCACCGTGAGCAGGCTGTCGGCTGCGGGCTCGGCGTCCTCGTGCCGCGGCGGCCGCGCGAGGGCGACCTGCACGGCGGTCACCTTGTACTCCGGGCAGTTGGTCGCCCAGTCCGAGTTCTCGGTGGTGACCACGTTGGCGCCGGTGACCGGGTGGTGGAACGTGGTGTAGACGACCCCGGTGGGCATGCGGTCGGAGATCTCCGCGCGCAGCGTCGTCTGCCCCACCCGGCTGGCCAGCGTCACCATGGCACCGTCGGTGATGCCGCGGACCTCGGCGTCGTGCGGGTGGATCTCCAGCACGTCCTCGGGGTGCCAGGCCACGTTGCCGGTGCGGCGGGTCTGCGCGCCCACGTTGTACTGGCTGAGGATCCGGCCGGTGGTCAGGACCAGCGGGAAGCGCCGGGTGCTGCGCTCGGCGGTCGGCACGAAGGTGGTGACCACGAACCTGCCCTTGCCCCGCACGAACTCGTCCACGTGCATGATCGGCGTGCCCTCCGGTGCCGCCTCGTTGCACGGCCACTGGACGCTGCCGAGCTTGTCCAGCAGCTCG
This sequence comes from Streptomyces sp. NPDC046977, assembly GCF_040644455.1. Classification (NCBI taxonomy): domain Bacteria; kingdom Bacillati; phylum Actinomycetota; class Actinomycetes; order Kitasatosporales; family Streptomycetaceae; genus Streptomyces; species Streptomyces sp. NPDC046977. The sequence continues at coordinate 46,100 of NZ_JBEYWO010000001.1, read as the reverse complement.
AAGGAGACGCCGGTGAAGGTGGGCGTGACCGCGGCGATCTCGTCCATGATCCGGCTCGGGTGGTCGTACGCCATGGGGTAGCCCATGGCCGTGGCGATCTCGCTCACGATCTGCCACTCGTGCTTGCCGGTCCTCGGCTTCATCACCGCGCGCACCCGGTTGATCCGGCGCTCGGCGTTGGTGAAGGTGCCGTCCTTCTCCAGGAAGGACGCGCCGGGCAGGAAGACGTGCGCGAACTTGGCGGTCTCGTTGAGGAACAGGTCCTGGACGACGACCAGTTCCATGGCCGCCAGCGCGGCGGTGACGTGCCCGAGGTTGGGGTCGGACTGGGCGATGTCCTCGCCGTGGACGAACAGGCCGCGGAAGGTGCCGTCGATCGCCGCGTCGAACATGTTGGGGATCCGCAGCCCGGGCTCGGCGAGCAGGGTACCGCCCCACAGGTTCTCGAAGACCTTGCGCACCGCGTCGTCGGAGACGTGCCGGTAGCCGGGCAGTTCGTGCGGGAAGGAGCCCATGTCGCAGGAGCCCTGAACGTTGTTCTGGCCGCGCAGCGGGTTGACGCCGACGCCGTCCCGGCCGAGGTTGCCGCACGCCATCGCGAGGTTGGCCATCCCCATGACCATGGTGGAGCCCTGGCTGTGCTCGGTGACGCCGAGGCCGTAGTAGATGGCCCCGTTGGGTGCCTGCGCGTACAGCCGCGCCGCGGCGCGCAGTTCCTCGGCCGGCACGCCGCAGATCTCCTCGGCCGCCTCCGGGCTGTTCTCCGGGCGGGCGATGAACTCGGCCCACTCGTCGAAGTCCTCGCACCGCTCGGCCACGAAGGCCCGGTCGACCAGGCCCTCGGTGACCACCACGTGGGCCATGGCGTTGACGACGGCGACGTTCGTGCTGGGCCGCAGCTGGAGGTGGTGCTCGGCCTGGATGTGCGGGGAGCGCACCAGGTCGATGCGGCGCGGGTCGACCACGATGAGTTTGGCGCCCTCGCGCAGCCGGCGCTTCATCCGCGAGGCGAACACCGGGTGCCCGTCGGTGGGGTTGGCGCCGATCACCATGATCACGTCGGCCTCGGCCACGGAACGGAAGTCCTGGGTTCCCGCCGATTCGCCGAAGGTCTGCTTGAGCCCGTATCCCGTCGGGGAGTGGCAGACCCGGGCGCAGGTGTCGACGTTGTTGTTACCGAAGGCGGCGCGCACCATCTTCTGGACGACGTACACCTCCTCGTTGGTGCAGCGCGAGGAGGTGATGGCGCCGATCGAGCCCGAGCCGTAGCGCTGCTGGAGCTCGCGCATCCGCCGGGCGACGGTGCCGATGGCCTCGTCCCACTCGACCTCGCGCCACGGGTCGGTGATGCTCTCGCGCACCATGGGCTTGAGGACCCGGTCGGGGTGCGACGCGTAGCCGAAGGCGAAGCGGCCCTTCACGCAGGAGTGGCCCTCGTTCGCCCCGCCGTCCTTGTACGGCACCATCCGCACCAGCTCGTCGCCGCGCAGCTCCGCCTTGAACGAGCAGCCGACGCCGCAGTACGCGCAGGTGGTGACCACCGAGCGGGTCGGCATGCCGAGTTCGACCACCGACTTCTCCTGGAGCGTGGAGGTCGGGCAGGCCTGCACGCAGGCCCCGCAGGAGACGCACTCGGAGTCCATGAAGCTCTCGCCGGCGCCCGCCGAGACCTTGGAGTCGAAGCCGCGTCCCTCGATGGTCAGCGCGAAGGTGCCCTGGACCTCGCCGCAGGCGCGGACGCAGCGGGAACAGGCGATGCACTTGGACGCGTCGAAGTCGAAGTACGGGTTGGAGGTGTCCTTGGGGGCGTCGAGGTGGTTCTCGCCCTCGTAGCCGTAGCGGACCTGCCGCAGTCCGACGACCCCGGCCATGTCCTGCAGTTCGCAGTCGCCGTTGGCCGGGCAGGTGAGGCAGTCCAGCGGGTGGTCGGAGATGTAGAGCTCCATGACGCCCTGGCGGAGTTTTTCCACCTTCGGCGTCTGGGTGCGCACCTGCATGCCGTCGGCCACCGGCGTGGTGCACGAGGCGGGGGTGCCGCGGCGGCCGTCGATCTCCACCACGCACAGCCGGCAGGAGCCGAAGGGCTCCAGGCTGTCGGTGGCGCAGAGTTTGGGGATGTCGATGCCGGCCTGCGCGGCGGCGCGCATGACCGACGTGCCCTCGGGCACGGTCACCGGCATCCCGTCGACCTCCACCGACACCGTCGCCGCGCCGGGCCGCTCGGGTGTGCCGAAGTCGGGTTCCTTGAGAAGTGTCATGCCGGACCCTCCGTCCTGGCGCCGCTGGGCTGCCTGTTCCGGCTCCCCTGGCCGGTGTCACGAGCGAGGAAGTCGTCGGGGAAGTGGGCGATGGCGCTGCGCACCGGCATGGGGGTCAGGCCGCCCATCGCGCACAGCGAGCCGTCGGTCATCAGCTCGCACAGGTCCTCCAGCAGGGCGAGGTTCTCGTCCCGCTGGTGACCGGCCACGATCTTGTCGATCACTTCGACGCCGCGGACGGAGCCGACGCGGCAGGGGGTGCACTTGCCGCAGGACTCCTCGGCGCAGAACTCCATCGCGAAGCGGGCCTGCGCGGCCATGTCGACGCTGTCGTCGAAGACGACGACGCCGCCGTGGCCGAGCATGGCGCCCGCCGCCGCGAAGGCCTCGTAGTCCATCGGCAGGTCGAACATCGTCGTCGGCAGGTAGGCGCCGAGCGGCCCGCCGACCTGGACCGTGCGCACCGGGCGCCCGGAGACCGTCCCGCCGCCGTAGTCCTCGACCAGTTCGCGCAGGGTGATACCGAACGCGGTCTCCACGATGCCGCCGCGGGCGATGTTGCCGCCGAGCTGGAACACCTGGGTGCCGCGGGAGCGGTCGACGCCGAGTTCCTGGTACGCCTTCGCGCCGTGCGCCATGACGACGGGCACGGTGGCCAGGGTGAGGACGTTGTTGACGACGGTCGGTTTGCCGAACAGGCCCTCGATCGCGGGGATCGGCGGCTTGGCGCGCACCGTGCCGCGCTTGCCCTCCAGGCTCTCCAGCATGGAGGTCTCCTCGCCGCAGATGTACGCGCCGGCGCCGACCCGCACGTGCAGGTCGAAGTCGAGCGCGGAGCCGAGGACGCCCTTGCCGAGCCATCCGTGCTCCCGCGCGATGTCGATGGCCGCGCGCATGGTGGCCACCGCGTCGGGGTACTCCGAGCGGATGTACAGGTAGCCCTCGCGGGCGCCGACCGCGTGCGCGGCGATGGTCATGCCCTCGATGAGCATGAACGGGTCGCCTTCCATGACCATGCGGTCGGCGAAGGTGCCGCTGTCGCCCTCGTCGGCGTTGCAGCAGACGAACTTCAGCTCGTCGGCGCAGCCGAGGACGGTCTTCCACTTGATGCCGGCGGGGAATCCCGCGCCGCCGCGGCCGCGCAGTCCGGAGTCGGTGACCTCGGTGACCACGTCCGCGGGGGCGAGGGCCAGTGCCGCGCGCAGCCCCTCCAGTCCGCCGTGGGCGAGGTAGTCCTCGGCCGACAGGGGGTCGGTCACGCCGATCCTGGCGAAGGTGACCCGCTTCTGCCGTGCCAGCCAGGGCAGTTCGTCCACGATGCCGAGGCGCAGCGGGTGGTCGGCGCCCTCCAGCAGGCCGGCGGTCAGCAGCCCCTCGACGTCCTCGGGAGCAACGGGTCCGTAGCCGACGCGGCCGGCGGGGGTGGCCACCTCCACCAGTGGTTCCAGCCAGAGCATGCCGCGGGAGCCGTTGCGCACGATCTCGACGGGCAGCTCCCGTTCGGCGGCGGCGTGGCGCAGCGCGTCGGCGACCTCGTCCGCGCCGACGGACCGGGCCGCCGAGTCGCGGGGGACCCAGATCGTCACAGTGGGGTCGGAAGTGCGCTCTGTCATCGGACCGTCCCCTTGAGGAGGGAGCCCAGCCGGGCCGTGCCCACGCGTCCGTACAGCCGGCCGTTCACCTCGACCGAGGGCCCCAGGGCGCAGTTGCCGAGGCAGAAGACCTGCTCGACGGTCACCGAGCCGTCGGCGGTTGTGCCGCCCGGCTTCAGTCCGGCCTCGCGGGCCCAGTCCATCAGGTCCTCGGCGCCGACGGCCTGGCAGGCCTCGGCGCGGCATATCCGCACGGTGGTACGTCCCGCGGGCTCGCGCCGGAAGTCGTGGTAGAAGGTCACCACTCCGTGGACGTCGGCCCGGGAGAGGTTGAGCTCGTCCGCGAGCACCGGGACGGCCTCCTGCGGCACGCAGCCCAACTCGGCCTGGACGGAGTGCAGGATCGGCAGCAGCGGCCCCCGGTCACCCCGGTGGTCGGCGGCGGCCGCCCGGACCACCTGCTCGACGGACGCGTCGGTCCCGTCGGTGCTCCCCGGCGTCATGACCGCTCCGCCTTCGCGGCGCGCGGGAGTCCGGGCGCGGGACGCTCAACTGCCGTACGGCACATTCGATGCACACACATGCGGGCCCCTTGACCTCTCCTGCGGATGCGCGGGGTCCGTGACCGACGTACAGAGCCGCTTCGGTTTTCAGGCGGTGCTGGCGGTACTCCTAGGAAGATAACGCATACAAGCTTCTGCATACAGAATGCTGTCGAACTTTTACCGGTTCGGCACCGCCGCCCGGCGCGCCCTGACGCAGGATCAACACGCCTCCGCACACCGGCAGCACACGCCATGTTGCATACCAAAACCTGTATACTCAGGCGCCGCCGTCCAGGCCCCTCTCGGCGGACTCCACTGGCAGAGCCGTCGGCCCCGCAGGCTCGCCGGCAGAACGGGGGAACGATGCGCGAGGCCCTGACGGCGGCGGCCGGTCATCGCGTCGCCCGCCCTGCGCCGCTGCGCCAGGCCGTCTACGACGCACTGATCGAACTGATCATCAACGGCACCCTCACGCCCGGGCAGCACCTGGTCGAGGCCGAACTCGCCGAACACCTCGGCGTCAGCCGCCAGCCCGTACGCGAAGCCCTCCAACGCCTCCAGACCGACGGCTGGGTCGACCTCCGCCCCGCACAAGGCGCCTTCGTCCACTCCCCCACCGAAGAGGAAGCCGGCCAACTGCTCGGTGTCCGCGGCGTCCTGGAGACGTACTCGGCCGAACTCGCCGCGCGCAACGCGACACCGGAGGACGTCGCCCGCCTGTGGGAGTTGCACCAGGACGGCGTCGACGCCCTCGCCGGCGGCGACATCGAGCGCCTGGTGGCAGCCAACATCGCGCTGCACGCCTTCATCACCTCCGTGGCCGGCAACGCCGTACTGGCCGAGCTGATCTCGCAGGTGAGCCGCAAGGTGCGCTGGTACTACACCCCCATCGCCAGACCCCGCGGCAAGGAGGCCTGGAACGAGCACGCCTCGCTCATCAAGGCCATCGCCAAGGGCGACGCGGACCGCGCGAGCGAGATCATGCGCAAGCACACCCAGCGCACCGGCGAGTTCCGCAGGGCCGTCGCCGGCAAGGCGTCCGGCCGCGGCTGACCTCCGGCCCCCTCAGGACGCGAGGGCGCCGGCGGGACGCCGGTCAGGGCCCGCGTCGGCCACGACCGCCACGGAGGGGTGGACGGCGGTCTCGCCGAGGGCCTCCCGCAGTTCCAGCAGCCACGGCAGCACGGTGCCCAGCACGATGCCGAGCCCTCCGCCGTCCTCCCCCAGCATCGCGTCCGCGGGGACGAGGACCGGGTCCGCGACGACGCCGGAGGTGGCGCTGCCGTACGGTCCCGCCCCGTCCGTGCGGGCGGGGACGAAGAGGTCGGGGGCGTGCGCGGGCACCGTCCAGAGCGTCATCCCGTCCTCCGCGGCGAGCGGCCGGGAGGACCATACGTAGCTGTCGGCCTCTCCGGCGGCGACCACCTCGCGCTTGCGGGCGCTCAGGGCCACCACGTCACCGGTGCGGGACGCCGTCGAGCGCGGGGTCCAGGGCCCGTTCGCGGGGACCCGCTCCCCGGGGGCGCCCTCGGTCAGGGCGAGACTGCCGAGGTGGCGGCCGGCGGCGATCTCGCCGCGGATCCAGCGGCTGCCGTGGACCTCCAGGACGGCGACCGCCGCGTAGTGCGACTGGAGCACCGCCGCGGTGGCCGGGCACACCCGGGCGATCCGCGCGACGACCTCGGCGGCCTCGGACAGGCCGAGGCCGCCGCCGCCCAGGTCCGCGGAGACGGTGAGTCCGAGCAGCCCGGCACGGCCCAGAGCCGTCACCGCACCGCGCGGAAACCTGCCCTCCGTGCCGGTCCGCTCGGCGGAGGGCTCGATGACGCTGCTCAGGACGTGGGAGAAAGCGGTGCGGTACGGCACGGGGTGCCCCCTCGGGAGTGGTTTCCGGCCCGCTGGGGGCCGGTCGGCGTACGGGAGTCGTGGTTCCCGGGCGTACGGGGCCGGCCGCCGCGGAGCACGTCCGCGCCGGCCGGCCCCGCCACCGTGCGCGCGGGCCGTGTGCCGGGGCCCGTCGTCGGGCGGCCCGGCCGGTTGCCGTCCGCCGGCCCGCGCGCACACCTGGCCGGCTCAGGGCCGCGCGTCGGCCTGGGGGCCGATCTCCCGCAGCAGCCCGGTCGACACGTCGAAGACAAAGCCCCGGACGTCGTCGGTGTGCGGGAGGAACGGTGAGGTCCGCACCCGCTGCATCGACTGCCGGACGTCCTGGTCGACGTCCTGGAACGCCTCCACGGCCCAGGCCGGCCGCTGCCCGACCTCCCGCTCCAGTTCGTGCCGGAAGTCCTCGGTCAGGGTCTGGAGGCCGCACCCCGTGTGGTGGATCAGCACGATGCTGCGGGTGGACAGGGCCCGCTGACTGATGGTCAGGGAGCGGATCGTGTCGTCGGTGACCACGCCGCCCGCGTTGCGGATGGTGTGGCAGTCGCCCAGTGCGAGGCCGAGGGCGGCGTGCAGATCGATCCGCGCGTCCATGCAGGCCACGACGGCCACCCCCAGGACGGGGCGGGCCCCCATGCCCGGATCGGTGAACCCGGCGGCGTACTTCCGGTTGGACGCCACGAGGCGGTCGGTGACCGTCTCCGGGCCGCGGGGGCCGCCGGAGGACTGCGCGGGGGGTTGCGTCGACGTCGACATGCTGGGCTGCCTCATTCCGGTCGTCGGGGTGAAGGGACCCGTGCCGGGCTGCCGGACGGTTCGAGCCGGATCACGATTCCCTTCGATGTCGGGGTGTTGCTGATGTCGGCCACGCTGTCCAGCGGCACCAGGACGTTGGTCTCCGGGTAGTACGCGGCGGCCGACCCCGGAGTCGTCGGGTACGGGATCACCCGGAAGCCGCGGGCGCGGCGTTCCACCCCGTCGTGCCACACGCCGACCAGGTCGACGAGGTCACGGTCGGCGAGGCCGAGGGCCGCCAGGTCGGCGGGGTTCACCAGGACGACGCGGCGGCCTGCGTGGATGCCGCGGTAGCGGTCGTTCATCGCGTACGGGACGGTGTTCCACTGGTCGTGCGAGCGCAGCGTCTGCAGGACGAGGTGCCGCTCGGGGGCCTGCACCATCGCGAAGTCGTTGCATGTGAAGACCGCCTTGCCGCTCGGGGTGGGGAACGTCCCGTGGTTGACCGGGTTCGGCAGCGCGAAGCCCCCCGGCTCGGCCGCCCGGGCGGAGTAGTCGTGGAAGCCGGGCACGACCCGGGAGATGCGCTCCCGGACGGCGCCGTAGTCCGCCTCGAACTCCGCCCAGGGAAGGGACGGGGTGTCGCCGAGGGTCCGGGCGGCCAGCCGCGAGACGATCGCCACCTCGCTGAGCAGCGTGCGGGAGGCGGGCTCCAGCCGGCCGCGCGAGGCGTGCACCTGGCTCATCGAGTCCTCGACGGTGACGAACTGCTCGACGCCGCCCTGGACGTCCCGGTCGCTGCGGCCCAGGGTCGGCAGGATCAGCGCCGTCTCGCCGCACACCGTGTGGGAGCGGTTGAGCTTGGTCGAGATGTGCACGGTGAGGCGGCACTTGCGCAGCGCCGCCTCGGTCAGCTCGCTGTCGGGCGCGGCCCGGACGAAGTTGCCGGCGACGCCGACGAAGACCTTGGCCCGTCCGTCGCGCATGGCCCTGATGGAGTCCACGGTGTCCCAGCCGTGCCGGGTGGGCGGCGTGAAGCCGAACTCCCGCTCCAGCGCGTCCAGGAAGGCCTGCGGCATCCGCTCCCAGATGCCCATGGTGCGGTCGCCCTGCACGTTGCTGTGGCCGCGCACGGGGCACACGCCCGCCCCCGGCTTCCCGATGTTCCCGCGCAGCATCAGGAAGTTGACGACCTCGCGGATGGTGGGCACACCGTGCTTGTGCTGGGTCAGGCCCATCGCCCAGCAGACGATGACGCTCCTGCTGTTCAGCACCCGCTCGTGGACCTGCTCGATCTCCTCGCGGGTCAGCCCCGTGGCCTCGCGGACGTCGTCCCAGTCGGTCTTGCGGGCGTGCCGGGCGAACTCGTCGAAGCCCGTGGAGCGGGTGTCGATGAACGCGTGGTCCAGCACGGTCCCCGGCGCGGCGTCCTCGGCCTCCAGCAGGAGCAGGTTGAGCGCCTGGAACAGCGCGAGGTCGCCGCCGGGCCGGATCTGCAGGAACTGGTCGGCGATGGCCGTCCCGCGGCCGAGGATGCCGCGGGCCTTCTGGGGGTGCTTGAACCGCATCAGCCCGGCCTCGGGCAGCGGGTTGACCGCGACGACCCGGCCCCCGCGCCGCTTGGTCTCCTCCAGCGCGGAGAGCATCCGCGGATGGTTGGTGCCCGGGTTCTGGCCAACGACGAAGACCAGGTCGGACCCGTGGATGTCCTCCAGGGAGACGCTGCCCTTGCCGATGCCCAGGGTCTCGTTGAGGGCGGAGCCGCTGGACTCGTGGCACATGTTGCTGCAGTCGGGCAGGTTGTTGGTGCCGTAGGCGCGGGCGAAGAGCTGGAGCAGGAAGGCGGCTTCGTTGCCGACGCGGCCCGAGGTGTAGAACAGGGCCTCGTCCGGGGAGTCCAGGGCGCGCAGTTCACCGGCGAGCAGGTCGAGGGCGCCGTCCCAGCCGATCGGCTCGTAGTGGTCCGAGCCGGGCCGCTTGACCATGGGTTCGGTGAGCCGGCCCTGCTGGTTGAGCCAGAGGTCGGACTTGCCGTCCAGCTCGGACACCGGGTGTGCGCGGAAGAAGTCCGCGGTGACCCGGCGCGAGGTCGCCTCGTCGCTGATGTGCTTGGCGCCGTTCTCGCAGTACTCCTGGAGGTGCCGGTGTGCCGGGTCCGGCTCCGGCCACGCGCAGCCGGGGCAGTCGAAACCCTTGGCCTGATTGATGTTCAGCAGGGTCAGCGCCGTCCGCCGGACCGTGGTCTGGCCCAGGGAGTACTGGATCGCGTGGGTCACGGCCGGCAGTCCGGTCGCCCAGGTCTTGGGCGCCGTCACCTCCAGATGCTCGTCGCTCGGGTCCTCGATGGTGCTCACGTTCTGGCCTGTGCCTTTCTGCTGTTGCCCCGGTACCTGCGGATCGCGGTCGCCGTCAGATCACGCCCCGCGCCCTGAGGTCGGGCAACTCGGCCTCGTCGATGCCGAGTTCGGAGATGTAGATGTCGTGGTTGTGCTCACCGAGGAGGGGTGAGCGGGTGATGGTGGTGGGCGAGTCGGAGAGTTTGAGGGGGTTGCCCACGGTGGTGTACGAGCCGCGCTGGGGGTGCGGGACGTCCACGACGATCTCGTTGGCGCGCAGACTGGCGTCCTCGATGATCTCCTTGGTGGACAGGATCGGCCCGCACGGGATGTTGTGGCCGTTGAGCTGCTCCAGGACCTGCCACTTGGGCAGCGTGCTGGTCCACTCCTCGATGAGCTGGAACATCTTGGCGAGCTTCGGCAGCCGCGCCTGGGGGGTGGCCCACTCGGGGTCCCGCGCCAGTTCCGGGCGGCCGATGAGTTCGGCGATGGGCGGCCAGCCGGTGGGCTGGACGATGACGTACACGTAGTCATTGGGCCCGCCGGGCGCGCATTTGACGGCCCAGCCGGGCTGGCCGCCGCCGGAGGCGTTGCCCGACCGCGGCACCTCGTCGCCGAAGTCGTCGTTCGGGTACTCCGCGAGCGGGCCGTGGGCCAGGCGCTGCTGGTCGCGGAGCTTGACGCGGCACAGGTTGAGCACCGCGTGCTGCATGGCGACCTGCACCCGCTGACCGCGTCCGGTGTGGGTGCGCTGGTACAGCGCGGCCAGGATGCCGGCCACCGCGTGCATGCCGGTGCCGGAGTCGCCGATCTGCGCACCGGTCGCCATCGGCGGGCCGTCGTCGAACCCGGTCGTGGCCATCGACCCGCCCATCGCCTGCGCGACGACCTCGTACGCCTTGTAGTCGGTGTAGGGGCCGTCGCCGAAGCCCTTGATGGAGGCGTAGACGATCCGCGGGTTGATCGCGTGGATGCGTTCCCAGGTGAAGCCCATCCGGTCGATGGCGCCCGGGGCGAAGTTCTCCACCATCACGTCGCTGCGGCCGATGAGCTCGGTCAGGAGCTCCTTGCCGCGCGGCGTCTTGGTGTTCAGGGTGATGCTCCGCTTGTTGGCGTTGAGCATCGTGAAGTACAGGCTGTCCACGTCCGGCAGGTCGCGCAGCTGACTGCGGGTGATGTCACCCCCCGGCGCCTCCAGCTTGATCACGTCGGCGCCCAGCCACGCCAGCAACTGCGTCGCCGACGGCCCGGACTGCACGTGCGTCATGTCCAGAACACGAATGCCTTCGAGTGCCCTGCTCATCGCCGTCCCCACCTCACCTGTCCACACCGACCCGACCGACTGACTGACTCCTGGACTGTAGATTGCATACCGTATGGAGTTCCTTCATGGTCGCGGCAGGCGTGACGGATGTCCAGAGCGCGCCGGCAAATATTTGCCCGTGCGGGCACCCCGCGGGGCCGGGCGGGGAGCGCCCGGCGATTCAGGACCAGTGGACGGCGGCCAGCGGGTACCCGCCCGCGTCGAAGGTCTCCTGGCACACGGAGAAGCCGAACGCGATCTCCAGGCCCTTGAGGAACCGCTGCGGCCAGTCGGCTATGCGGCCGTCGTCCTCGAAGACCGGACGCCCGTCGGTGTACCGGACCTCCGGCCGGCACCCCGCGTCGTGCATGGCCCAGTTGAGGAAGGCCGGCTCGGGCACGTCGTCGAAGTAGTGCCGGCCGTCCAGTGCCGCCTGTCCGTCGAACCGGCGGCGGAGCTCGCCCTGCCACACCAGCCGGCCGCCCTCGAACCAGGCCATGCAGTACATGCCCTTGGCGGCGATGTTGTAGAGAAGCACGGCCCGGCCCGGCCCGCGCGGCAGCGCGAAGTCCTCGCGGAACGGGACGAGGTAGTCGAAGTGCCCGGCGAGGAACGACCACTCGCCCTCTTTGCCGTAGACGGTCACCAGCGGCTCGTCGGGGACGCACGTGGAGGGATGCGTGCGGTCCCAGACCGCCTTGGCCTCCGCGCCCACCGGCTCCGGCATCTCCCACGGAACCGCGCCGAACACCACCGCCAGGTCCTGCGGTGCGATGCCCTCCGCGAACACCAGACCCGCCTGCACCCCGAGGAGGGGGTCCGCGTCGTCGTCGGGCCACCGTGCGCCGATCCATGCGATGCCGTCGTCTGCCGCCATGACCGGGGACCGTAACAGCGCGGTCCGACAGCGGTCTGCGGCCCGGGGGGGCGGGAGCCGGCCCGGGCGTCGTGCTCGCGCCACGGAGCGCTCCAACCGGCACCGGTTGCCCCGGTCGCGGCCCTCCCCCTCGCGGGACGTCCCGGTGACCGGCCCGGGGTCTCCGGAACGACACCGGTGCGGCAGGCCGCCGGGCCCCGACCGCGCGACCGGCCCCGCCGGTGGCTCAAGGCGGCCCAGGACGCGCCTGACGGGCGGCACCGCCCAGGGGCGCACGAGACCCTCCGCCGCCCCTGGGCGGCCCCTCAGGCGCCCGGGATGGCCATCTCCAGCCAGACCGTCTTGCCGCGGCCGTTCGGGGAGCTGTTCCACGCCCTGGTCAGCGCGTCCACGAGGAAGAGGCCGCGTCCGGACTCCGCCTGGGAACTGCCCTCCTCCGTGAGGGAGAAGGCCGAGGGGACGGGCGGGTCGCTGTCGGAGTCGCGGACCTCCATGCGGATGTTGTCGCGGAAGGCCCGCAGCCGTACGTCGACGTCGCTTCCCGCGTGGATGAGCGCGTTCGTCACGACCTCGGAGGCGACGAGCTGGAGGTCCTCCGTCATCTCCTCCAGGCCCCACGCGCGCAGCGAGTCGTGCACGAAGCCCCGGGCCGCCTTGACGCCCAGCAGGTCGTGCTCCTGAAGGTGGAGATGACCCGTCCGGGAGCCGTCGCGGACGTCGGCGCCCTCGAAACGGGCCAGCAGCAGTACCGCGTCGTCGCGGCGCTGGTCGAACCCCGGCATCTCGGCGACGACGCCGTCGGCGAGCTCTTCGAGGTTGTCCCCCGCCATGCAGCCGCCGGTACGGAACAAGCCGGCCGCGGCGGCGGTGGGGTCGGGCGCGCACGCGTCCACCAGCCCGTCCGAGTACAGCATCAGCACCGACCCAGGCGCGACCGTGTGCTCCCGCGCCCGGCAGGCCCCGCCCGCGGCCACGCCGAGCGGCACGTTGGAGGGGGCCTCCAGGACGGCGACACCTCCGTCGGGGCCCATGACGAGCGGCGGTGGATGGCCCGCGAGGGCCACCTCGGCCACGCCGTCGGCGGTGTCCAGGGCGATGACACAGCAGGTGGCCAGCAGGTCGGTGCCGAGCCGGGCGAGCAGTCTGCCGGTCCGGTCGATCACCGCCGCCGGCTTGTGCCCCTCGGTCGCGTACGCCACCACCGCGCCGCGCAACTGGCCCATGAGGGCGGCGCTCTCCATCGCGTGCCCCTCCACGTCGCCCACCACCAGCACGACACGGCGGCCCGGCAGGTCGATCACGTCGTACCAGTCGCCGCCGACCTCGGAGGCGGCCACGGCGGGCTCGTAGCGGGCCGTCGTCGTCAGCTGGGGCGATTCCGAGAGCACCGGCGGAAGCAGCCTCTTCTGCAGGGTCTCGGCGAGTGCGTGCCGCTTGCGGCCCAGTTCCACCCGTTCGACGGCCGGGCCCAGCGTGCCCGCCATCATCGCCAGCACCGCCCGCTCCTCGGGCGAGAAGCGGCGCGGGCCGGCGAACTCCAGGCAGCACACGCCGACGACGTCGTCCTTCCCGATGAAGGGGAGGTCGATGACGTGCTGGTTCCCGACGAGCGGGAGGAAGGCCGCGGAGGGGGACCCGTCGTCGGGCAGGAGCGGTCCGGCCGCGAGCGGAGCGCACCCGCCGGCGACGACCAGTGTCCGCCGCCGGACCGCCTCCGTCGCGGGCTGCGCGGTGTGCAGCCCGCTGCCGTGGATCCGCCGCACCAGGTCCGCGGAGTCCCCGCTGTGACCGACGACCCAGAGGCGCCCCCGGCCGACGGACGCCAGCACCAGGGCCTTGGCCCGGAACGGCGCCATGACGCAGAAGCCCGCCGCACCGACGAGCTGGTCCAGGGTCGTGGCCTGGTTGACCATCTCGGAGAGCCGGCGCAGCGGGTACATGAGGCTCAGCCCCACGGAGCCGGCGACGCCGCGCACTCCCCACAGCACGTCCCCCGCCGTCTCGTCCACCACCTCGGTGCGTGCGGCGCGGTCGATAGGGACCACCGCGGGCATGTGGCCGGGCACAATCGCCGTGCCCCGCCCGGCCAGCGCCGCGAAGGTCTGCGCGAGCCGGTCGCCGAGTGCCGCCAGCCGCGCGCGGTCGGCGTCGTCGTATCCGCCGCGGGTCTCCGGCCGGAGGACGGACAGCGCGCCGAAACGCACTCCTTCGCAGACGAGCGGGGTCGCGGCGACGGCGAAGGGGTAGTGCGGCAGGTCGAGCGGCGGATCGGACCGGTCCTCGACCTGCGGGTCCGGATCGGTCAGGACCACGACCGCCTCGGCGGCCAGGGCGCGTGAGGAGGCGTAGGGGGCGTCCAGTGCCATGTGTCCCGGCAGGGTGAACACCGAGGGCGAGCTGCCGCCGATCATGGCCGCGTTGAGTTCGCCGCCGTCCGCGGTCAGGAGGTACACGGCCGCCGCGACACCGTCGAGCCGGTCCGCGGCCTCGCGGAGCGCACGGTGGATCACCGCCGCCAGATCGCCGCCCAGCGCCGGGGAGGGGACCGCCTCGCGGTCGTGTCCTGTGACTGTCCGGCTGCTCATCACGGAGGTTTCCTGTCCGTTGGCAGTATATGTGCGGCGTATGCGCGGTTCCTATCGGAATGCCCGTGCCCGCTGACCCGCGGGTCGACGCGTCCGGCGGCGCGGGCCGCCCGTACATCCGGGCAAACCCGCCGAAGTTCGCGCAGCCGGGGTGACCTCGCCGGGGCCCGACTTGTACCGTATAGACCCTGGCTCAGGTTGTTGGGTCGCAGACAACCGATCGTACGTCCAGGCGAAGGGCCGTGTTCAGGACGGCGTCATCTCCATCCCCCCAGATATCGGCTAACCCGCAGATCACGGGGGTCGTTCAGAACTTCTGCAAGGCGGGTGATGGTGTGCGCGTGACGCACGGACTGCGTGTGCTCTCCGTTTATGAGGGCTTCTTCTCCGGTGGGGCCCGGATCCTGCACAGCGACGTCGTCCTCGGACTGCGCGAGGGCGGTCAGCACCACAGCGTGCTCAGCATGCACGGTGAGGTGCATCGGGAGGCGACCCGCCAGCCGATGGAGAACGACGCCTGCTACCGGTCGCTGACGGCGGCCGGGGTGGAAGTCACCTCCCTGGGCCGCAGTTTCGGGCCGACCGGGGGCCCGACGGCCTTCACCGGACCGGAACTGGCCGCCACCGCCAGGGCGACGGCGGCCGCCGACGTCATCCTGTCGCTCAAGGAGCAGCCCCTGGAACTGCTCAACCAGGCCGGCCTGCCGCTGCGGCCCGTCGTGGTCTGCCTGCACCGCTCCGACCCGGAGAACCAGGGACAGGCCCTCGACGAGCTCAAGGCCGCCGTCGCGAGCGGCAGGATCGCGGCCTGCGTCTGCTGCGCCGAGTCCACGCGCGTCGCGTACGAGGCCGCCGGGATCCCGGGCGAGCTGCTGCATGTCATCCCCAACGGCGTCGACCTGCTGCGCTTCCGCCCCGACCCCGCGCGGCGGGTGCTGCTGCGCTCCGCGCTGGGCATCCCGGACCAGGCGCCGGCGGTGGTCTTCGCCGCGCGCTACGCCACGATGAAGAACGTCCCGCTGTTCCTGCGGGCCGCGCAGGCGTGGCTGCGGCGTGAGCCGGACGGGCATGTCCTGATGTGCGGCGCGGGCATGACCGAGGCCAACCTCGCGCTGCGCGCGGACATCGCGGACGCCTTCGGCGACGGGTCGCGGCTCCCCCGCGGACTCCATCTGCTCGGTGTGCGGGGCGACATGGAGACGGTCTACGCGGCCGCCGACGTGGTGGCCCTGACGTCCTCCTCGGGGGAGGCAGCGCCGCTGTGCCTGATCGAGGGCATGATGTGCGGCGCCGTCCCGGTCGCCACCGACGTCGGCGACACCGCGGCGATCGTGGCCGGCCACGGCATCATCACCCCGCAGGACCCCGAGGCGATCGGGGAGGCCTGGGCCGACGCCCTGGCCCGCCGGGCGGAATTCGGCGCCTCGATGGCCCTCAGCCGCGAGCGCTTCAGCCGCACGCGCATGATCGCCGCGTACGCCGCGCTCCTCGACCGCGTGCACCAGGGGATGGGCGCGGCCCCGCTGCCGGAGGCGCTCTGAGGGACACGGCGGGCGACGGGGCGACCACGCTCCGCGGCGCCAGGGGCAGCCGGGGAACCGGCTGCCCCGCGCGGCGTCCCCGTCGGCACGTCGCGCCCGCGGAAAGCACAAAGGCCGACCGGGATCACTCCCTGCCGGCACTTTCCGTTGCTTCGACTGCTGTGTCCGAGGGGGGACTTGAACCCCCACGCCCGATAAAGGGCACTAGCACCTCAAGCTAGCGCGTCTGCCATTCCGCCACCCGGACCGGGTGTCCGACCGCGGGGCATCCCCGCGGCGACAAGGACAACGATACCAAGGATTCGGGGCGGGTTTCACCTGCGTATCCGCGGGGCCGCGGCACCGTACGCCGCCCTCCCCCGGGGGGTCGCGGGGCGCACGGTGCCGCGGTCTGTGGTCATCGGGCAGCGGTCATCGGGCCCGACTCACGCCGGACGCACCTCCCGCAGTGCGCCGCTGCGGGTGTAGAGGAAGCCCCGTACCGCCTCGGTGTGCGGCAGCTGCGGGTTGTCCTCGACGCGGGCCATGCAGGTGCGCAGGTCCTCGTCCGGGTCGCTCAGCGCGGCGCAGTCCTCGTGGTGCACCAGCACGATCTCGCGGGTGCCCTCCCGTATCTGGCTCAGCCGCAGCGAGCGGACCGCGTCGTCGGTGACGCACCCGCCCGCGTTGCGGATGACATGGGCGTCGCCCGCACGCAGGCCGAACATCGCCTCGACGCCGAGCCGGGCGTCCATGCAGGCGAGGATGGCGACCCGGGTCTGCGGCTCCCGCTTCCTCGGGTCGAGCGGGATGAGGGCGGCGCCGACGTCGTGGCGACGGACCAGCAGGTCCTCGGTGCCCGTCATCACAGCAGCCCGCGGACGAGGAGGGCGGTCTCCGAGGGCGTGCTGCCGACCGCGACGCCCGCGGCCTCCAGGGCCTGCTTCTTGGCCCGGGCGGTGCCCGCCGAGCCGGAGACGATGGCGCCGGCGTGGCCCATGGTCCTGCCCTCGGGGGCGGTGAAGCCCGCGACGTACCCGACGACGGGCTTGGTGACCAGGCGCGAGATGTAGGCCGCGGCCCGCTCCTCGGCGTCGCCGCCGATCTCGCCGATCATGACGATGAGGTCGGTGTCGGGGTCGTCCTGGAAGGCGCGCAGGCAGTCGATGTGGGTGGTGCCGATCACGGGGTCGCCCCCGATGCCGACGGCGGTGGAGAAGCCGAGGTCGCGCAGCTCGTACATCAGCTGGTAGGTGAGGGTGCCGGACTTGGAGACCAGTCCGATGCGGCCCGCGGTGGTGATGTCGGCGGGGATGATGCCCGCGTTGGACTGCCCGGGGCTGATCAGGCCGGGGCAGTTGGGGCCGATGACGCGCGTCCCGGCCGCGGTGGCGCGGGCCCGGAAGGCGACGGTGTCGTGCACGGGGACGCCCTCGGTGATGACGACGACGAGGGGGGTTCCGGCGTCCGCGGCCTCGTCGACGGCGGCGCGGACGAAGGGCGGCGGCACGAAGACGACGCTGACGTCCGCGCCCGTGGCGCCGATCGCCTCCTTGACCGACCCGAAGACCGGGATGATGCGCCCGTCGAACTCCACATGGGTGCCGGCCTTGCGCGGGTTGACGCCGCCGACGACGTCCGTGCCCGAGGCGAGCATGCGCCGGGTGTGCTTCATGCCCTCCGAGCCGGTCATGCCCTGCACGATCACCTTGCTGTTGCGGTCGATGAAGATGGCCATCGCGATCAGCTCCTTGCGGGCGCGGCGGCCCGCGCGGCCGCGCCGTCCATGGTGTCCAGCTGCTGTACGAGCGGCCCCAGCGTCGGTGCCGCGGCGGCGAGCACGGCCCGGCCTCGCTCGGCGTTGTTGCCGTCGAGGCGCACGACGAGGGGCTTGGTGAGGTCGACGAGACCGAGGGCCTGCACGATGCCGTCGGCGACGGCGTCGCAGGCGGTGATGCCGCCGAAGACGTTGACGAGGACGGAGGTGACGTCGGGGTCGGAGAGGATGACGCCGAGGCCGTCGGCCATGACCTGGGCGGAGGCCCCGCCGCCGATGTCGAGGAAGTTGGCGGGGGCGCCGCCGTGGTGGGCGACGACGTCGAGGGTGCTCATGACGAGGCCCGCGCCGTTGCCGATGACGCCGACCGTGCCGTCGAGCTTGACGTAGTTGAGGCCCTTGGCCCGGGCGGCGGCCTCCAGGGGGTTGCCCTCGCCGGGGGTCTCGTAGGCGGCGTGGGCGGGGTGGCGGAAGCGGGCGTTGTCGTCGAGGGACACCTTGCCGTCGAGGGCGAGGATGCGGCCGTCCTCGGTCCGTACCAGCGGGTTGACCTCGACCAGGAGGGCGTCCTCCTCGGTGAAGACCTCCCACAGGGCGACCAGGACGGGCACGGCCTCGTCCGGCAGGCCGCCGGCGGCGGCGATCTCGCGCGCCTTGTCCTCCGTGACGCCCTCGTCGGCGTCGACGGGGACGCGGGCCAGGGCCCCGGGGCGGGTGGCGGCGACCTCCTCGATGTCCATGCCGCCCTCGGCGGAGGCCATGGCGAGGAAGGTGCGTTCCGTGCGGTCGAGCAGATAGGCGACGTAGAACTCGTCCTGGATGTCGGCGGTCTCGGTGAGCATGACCGTGCCGACGGTGTGCCCCTTGATGTCCATGCCGAGGATCGCGCGGGCCTTGTCCTCCGCGTCCGCGGGACCGGAGGCGAGTCTCACACCGCCCGCCTTGCCCCGGCCGCCGGTTTTGACCTGGGCCTTCACCACGACCCGTCCGCCCAGGCGCTCGGCCGCGGCGCGGGCCTCGGCGGGGTCGTCCACCACGGAGGAGTCGAGCACGGGGACGCCGTGGTCCGCGAAGAGCTCCCGTGCTTGGTACTCGAACAGATCCATCGTCACACGCACCTGCCCTGACTGGGGTCGGCGGAGAATCCGGTGCACACCTCTGGACACCGGACGGCCGATGAGGGATAAACGTCTGCATACAGTATTCGTCGGCTGTATGCAATGTACAGACTCCTGAACGGAATCGCACCAACGACCCACTCACCGGCCCCGAACGGAAGGACCCCGGCTCGCCATGTACGAGGGCAACTCCGCACCCGCCGCCGGTACTTCTCCCACCGCGCCCTCACGCGCGGCACCCCTCGCCAGGAACATCACCGGCGGTACGCCGCCGTAGGCGGACGGGACGGCACGCACGTCCCTCCGCGAGCGCGGCCCAACCGCCGCGCCCGGGCCGCACACTCGGCCCGCCACTGATCCTGCCCGGACGACGTCGTACCGGGCAGTCGCTCCCGCTTGCGAGCGGAGCACAAGGGGCGGCACCGGTCCCGTGACACGCGACCGGACCGCCCGCCCCGGAAGCACCACAAGAGAACCGTCCAGGGGGCGCTGGCCCGGCTCTTACGAGGCAAGGGGAACGACAATGGCGTCATCGACATCGTCTCAACCACCCAGCTCATACACGGAGGTGACGGACCGCAACGGCCGCACGTACCGGATCGGCGAAACCGACCGGCAGATCATGGGGCGGCCCCGGTGGACCATGGTGATCCTGCCGTGGGTCGCCATGATGGCCATCAGCTCCTCGGAGTACGCGTTCACCTCCGCCGAGGACACGCTCGCCGACGCGCACAACTGGCACGGCGCGCACATCTTCTGGCTGCTGGGCGTCTGGATCCTCTTCCAGGCGGCGGTGGCCTTCCCGGCCGGCAAGATGCGCGAGAACGGCACCCTGTCGGCCCGCGCCGCCATGGTGCTGGGCGCCGGCGGCACCCTGCTCGGCTACCTGTCGCTGGCCCACGCGCCCAATGTCTTCTGGGCGTACCTGGGCTTCGGCTTCTTCGGCGGCGGCGGCGCCGGTTTCGTCTACGCGACCTGCATCAACATGGTCGGCAAGTGGTACCCGGAGCGCAAGGGCGGCAAGACCGGCTTCGTCAACGGCGGTTTCGCCTACGGGTCGGTGCCCTTCATCTTCCTGTTCAAGAACTACATGGACCTGGACAACTACGGGAACGTCCTGGTCGTGGTGGGTATCGGGCTGGCGCTCGCCGTCGCCGTCAGCGGCTTCTTCTTCAAGGACCCGCCGAAGAACTGGTGGCCCGCGCACATCGACCCGCTCGCGGTCTCCGACGACCCCCGGGTGCGCCGGGCGCTGGAGAAGAACCCGCCGGCGGTCAAGCAGTACACCCCGATGGAGGCCGTCAAGACCGGCGTCCTGCCCCTGATGTGGTTCTGCCTGCTCTGCACGGCGGGCGTGAACATCTTCGGCATCTCGTTCCAGGTCGACTTCGGTGACGAGATGGGCTTCGCGGGCGGCATCGTGGCCCTCGCCATGAGCCTGAAGGCCATCGTCAACGGCACCGGCCGCGGTGTCATCGGCTGGATCTCCGACCGGTACGGGCGGCGCCAGACGCTGACCTTCGTCTGCGTGGTGCTGGGCCTGGCGCAGTTCGCGGTCTACTTCTCCGGCTCGATGGGCAGCATGCCGCTGTTCCTGCTGGCGTCGATGATCTCGGGCTTCGGCGGCGGAGCGATCTTCCCGCTGTTCGCGGCGATGACCGCGGACTACTTCGGGGAGAACAACAACGCCTCCAACTACGGCCTGGTCTACAGCTCCAAGCTGGTCTCCGGCCTCGTCGGGGCGGGCGTCGGCAAGATCGTCGTGGACGCCTGGGGTTATGGCGGCGCCTTCATCCTGGCCGGCTGCATCGGCCTGTTCACCGGTGGTCTGTCGCTGCTGCTGCGGCAGCCGGGCCGTCCCCGCGCCAAGGACATCCGGCCGAACCCGCAGCCCATCAGCCGGGAGATGGTCTGAGGTGCCCACCGGGCACCGGCTGACCCCGGCGGCATCCGGCCGCCGGACGGCAAGGACAGCATGACGGGAGCCTCAGCCGTGGAACCTCCACGGCTGAGGCCCACGCGGAGGTCATCCGGAGCGGTCGGCCGCGATCGCCTTGTGGTGCCGGATGACCTCTTCGACGATGAACTTGAGGAACTTCTCCGCGAAGGCCGGGTCGAGGTGCGCCTCCTCGGCCATCTGCCGCAGCCGCGCGATCTGCTCGGCCTCGCGCCGCGGGTCGGCGGGCGGCATGTGGTGGGCGGCCTTCAACTCGCCCACCTGCTGCGTCGCCTTGAAGCGCTCCGCGAGCAGGTGGACCAGGGCCGCGTCCAGGTTGTCGATACTGCCGCGCAGGTGGCGCAGGCGCTCCAGCGCCGCCGCGTCGTCCGCGTGTCCTTCGTCCATCCGCCCAGCCTATCCAGCGCCGCGGTGATCAGTCGGTACGCCCCGTCGCGGCGACCGTGACACCCAGGCCGATCATGGCCAGGCCGCCCGCGCCGCCGACCATCGACAGCCGGCGCGGCGAGCGCGCGAACCAGGAGCGGGCCGCGGACGCCACCAGGCCCATGGTGCTGTCGGAGGCCAGGGCGATGACGTTGAAGACCAGGCCGAGCAGCAGCATCTGCACGGTGACGTGCCCGGCGGCGCGGTCCACGAACTGCGGAAGGACGGCGGCGTAGAAGACCATCGTCTTGGGGTTGGACACCCCGACGACGAAGCCCTCGGCCAGCGTGCGCAGCGCGCCGCGCGCCGCCCCCGCCTCCGCGGCGGCCATGCTGAGCGCCTTGCGGTGCCGCAGTGCCTTGGCCCCCAGGTACACCAGGTACGCGGCGCCGGCGAGCTTCAGCGCGGCGAACAGCAGCGCCGAGCGCTCCACCACCGGGCCGACGCCGAACGCGACGGCCAGGACGAGGACGTAGGAGCCCAGGGTGTTGCCGGCCACGGAGGTCAGCGCGACGCGGCGGCCGTGCGCCAGCGCGCGGCCGATGACGAACAGCACGCTGGGGCCGGGGATGAGCACCAGCACCAGCGATACCAGGGCGAAGGCCGCCAGTCGGTCGAAGGTCACCATGGCGGGAGGGTAATCGGGTATATCTTCCGGCGCACTGGATTATCGGCGGGGCTGAAAGGCGGGACGGACATGGGTGAGCCGCAGGGCAAGGAGCTGGAGGCGGTTCGGGCGCGGCGGGAGGAGCTGCGCGCGGCCTATCTGCGCGAGCCCGGCAAGCGGCCGGAGACGACGGCGGCGGGGGTGCACCACGTGGCGTTCATCTGCCGCGACGTCGAGGAGACCATCCGCTTCTACCAGGAGTTCCTGGGCTTCCCGCTGGTGGAACTGGTCGAGAACCGCGACTACGCGGGTTCCAGCCACTTCTTCTTCGACATCGGTCACGGGAACCTGCTGGGCTTCTTCGACTTCCCCGGCCACGAGCACCCCGAACAGCACGAGACCATCGGCGGTCTGCAGCACATGGCGCTGTCGGTGACGGCGGAGCAGTTCGACGCGGCGAAGCAGCGCCTGGACGCGGCGGGCACCGAGTACCTCGGGCCGGACCGGGGCGTGGACAACAGCCTGTACATCCGCGACCCCAACGGCCTCAACCTGGAGCTGTACCGGGAGCGGCTCGGCTACTTCGAGGGCAACGCGCTGTTCTGATCCACGAGGGCGGTCCCGCGGGCCGTTCCGGTCCCGCGGGGCGCCGCGCTCAGTCCTTGTCGGCGCGGTGGTGGTAGGAGGTGCGGGTCTGCTCGGTGTGGCCGCGCATGACCTCGCTCGCCCGCGCGGCGTCGCGCGCGGCGATGGCGTCGATCAGCTCGCGGTGCTCGATCCAGGACTGCATGCCGCGCTGCCGGGCGACCGGGGTGTAGTACCAGCGCACCCGCCGGTCGACCTGCCGGGAGAGTTCGGCGAGGACCGCGTTGCCGGCCAGCTCCATCACGTAGGCGTGCAGGGCGGCGTTCGCCGCGACGACGGCGTCGACGTCGTCCGCCGCGACCGCGGCCTCGCCCGTCCTGCACAGCTCGTCCAGCCGCTCCAGGCCCTCGGTGCCGGCGTTGGCGGCGGCCAGGCGCGCGGCCTCGGTCTCCAGCAGCGCGCGGACGACGAGCAGCTGGTCGGCCTCCTCCTCGGTGGGCTCGTGGACGAACGCACCCTGGGCCGGGCGCAGATCCACCCACCCCTCGGTGTTCAGCCGCTGCAGGGCCTCGCGCACGGGCTGGCGGGACACCCCGAGGTGGCCGGCGAGTTCGGTCTCCACCAGATGCTGGCCAGGGCTCAGCGCCCGGGTGATGATGAGTTCGAGCAGTGCCTCGTACACCCGCTCGCGCAGGGGTCCTGGACGCTCCAGTTTGGGCACGGATCCCTGTGACAGCCCAGTGGACAGCATCTCGGCCCCCAACCTTTCCGGGGATGATTGGCTTTCGTCTACAGTCTACCGGGGGTGGGACCCGCTGAGGACACCGCCCCGGCGCGTGACCCTCTTCACACCTGGGACGCGGGCCTTCCCCTATGCGGCGCCGGTGAGTTGGGCGGTCTTGACCATCACCAGCGCCACCAGCACGGCCAGCGTAGCGACCGCGCCCACCACTTGGACGAGGGTCCGGTGACGGGCGGGGGCACAGGCGATGACCAGGCCGAACAGGCCGCCCGTGAGCAGGCCGCCGAGATGGCCCTGCCAGGACGTGATGGCCGCCGAGATCACCATCCACACCAGCAGCATCACGATCAGCTGGTTGCCGCCGAGGGGGTCGTAGCGCAGCCGCCGGCTCAGGACCCAGTACGCGGCGCCCAGCCCGAAGACGGCCCCGGAGGCCCCGAGCGCGGGCGTGTACGGGGCGAGCACGTACGTGGCGACACCGCCGCCGAGGGCGGCGAGCAGGTAGAGCCCCAGGTAGCGGACGCGTCCGAGCTGGCCCTCGACGACCCGGCCGATGTTCCAGAGCGCGGCCATGTTGAACAGGATGTGGGTGATCCCGAAGTGCCCCTCGGTCGGGGCGAGATGGAGGAAGGACGAGGTGATCAGCCGGTACCACTCGCCGTGCGCGACGCCGATCTCCCGGAAGCCCGGGGGGACCGGCCCGCCGCGGTGGACGTAGCTGTTCCCGTCGGGACCGAGCAGGCCCGACCCGAGGGCGTCCAGCCGGACGACGATGTCCGGGCGCATCAACTCGGCCACGTACAGGGCGACGTTCAGCGCGATCAGCGCGTACGTCACCGTGGGCACGTCCGAGGTCGCGATCCTGCCGCCGAAGGCCGTACGGGCCTCGCGGACACCGCGGTTGCCCTCGCGGACGCACTCCGGGCACTGGTGGCCGACGGACGCCTCACGCATGCAGTCCGGGCAGATGAAGCGGTCGCAGCGCGTGCAGCGGACGTGCGACTCGCGGTTGGTGTGGCGGTAGCAGGTGGTGACCGGGGGCTGGGTCCCCTGATCGGCGTCCGTGGTGCTCACGATTGACAGCCCCTGTCGGCGTACGGCGCAGCGGATTCGCACGGTTGTACCCAGTTGCGGTACCGCGCGTCAAACCATGGCCGCGAGGCTGTTCCGCGCTCCGCGACCGGCCAATACAGTGATCCCGTGACGAGCGACGTATCCGCCGCCGAGCAGCCGGAGTTGGTCCTGCGAGGGGGCGGTGTGACCGCCCGCTTCGACGGGGACGACGTGCACGTGAGCGAAGGGCACGAGCGGCGCCGCATCCCGGTCGCCGCGATCGAGGAGGTCCGTGCGGCCGGTCCGCAGGGCAGCACCGCGGAGATCGTCCTCACCACCGCGGGCGGGCCCGCGACCGTGCACTCCGTCACGCACCACAACTCCCGTGCCGTGACGGCGTTCGCCGCGGCCGTCAACGCCGCGGTCCCGCCGCGCGACGCCCACGAACCCCGGGAGGACGGCACGGCCCTGGTGGAGGTGACCTCCACCAAGTCCCGTCCCGCCCGCGGCGACGCGAAGCCCGCCGAGGAGGCGACCGCGGGCGAGGCCGCCGGGGGGATCGTGCTCCTGCTCCTGGCGCTGGGCTGGCTGACGGGTCTGATCTGGCTGCTCGTCGACGGCGAGGGAGGACAGGCGCTCCGCTGGGGCCTCGGTTTCCTGCCTTTTCTGATCGGCGGCGGCGCGTTGTACGGGTTCGTCTCGGAACTGGACAAGGGCTTGGCCCTGCGTCGGCGCGGCATCACGGTGGTCGCCGTGTTCGACCGCAAGGAGGAGCCCGCGGACAGCGAGCAGTCGGCGGTGACGGTCTACCGCTTCACCGACCTCAAAGGAGTCGTGCACGACTACCGGGGCTCCGGCCGCAAGGTCGAGGGGGACGCGCGGCGCGTGGAGATCACGTACGACCCGGACCACCCCGACGTGGTCTCCGGCACCGGCTGGTACGCCCGGCTGACCGGCATCACCGCGCTGGGCCTGCTCACCCTCGCCCTGCTCGCCGGCGCCCTCTACCTGACCGTCGGCAGCGTCGTGGACGTGTTCTGACCCCCGCGCCCCCGCGCACGCGGCACTTGACCACCTCGCTGAATGTTGTAGACAATCTACGAGCACCTGCGGCGCGCGCCACCGCGCCCGCGCGTGGCAACCTCTGTACCAAGGGCCGAACCGGCCGCCCGCACGGACAGAACCGGGACTGATCGACATGGGACGGGTCACCGAACGGCGCCGCGTACTGCGGATCAGGGACGGCGCCATCGACCACCGGGCGGACACCCTGGTCGCCGAGGAGCCGCTGGAGATACGGCTGAACGGCAAGCCGCTCGCCATCACGATGCGCACACCGGGCGACGACTTCGCCCTGGCCGCCGGATTCCTCGTCAGCGAGGGCGTGCTCGGCAGCGCCGAGGAACTCGCGAACATCGTCTACTGCGCGGGCGCGACCGTCGACGGGTCGAACACGTACAACATCGTCGACGTGCGGCTCGCGCCCGGCGTCCCCGTCCCCGACATCACCCTGGAGCGGAACGTCTACACGACGTCCTCCTGCGGCCTGTGCGGCAAGGCCAGCCTCGACGCGGTCCGCACCACCGCGCGCTGGCCCATCGCCGACGCCTCCCCCCTGCGACTGGAACCGGCCCTGCTGTCCGCCCTCCCCGACCGGCTGCGCGCGGCCCAGCAGGTCTTCGACCGGACCGGCGGACTGCATGCCGCCGCGCTCTTCACGGCCGACGGCGAACTGCTCGACGTCCGCGAGGACGTCGGCCGCCACAACGCCGTCGACAAGATCGTGGGACGGGCGCTCCAGCAGGGCCTGCTCCCGCTCGCCGGGAAGATCCTGATGGTCTCCGGCCGCGCCTCCTTCGAGCTCGCCCAGAAGGCGGTCATGGCCGGCATCCCCGTCCTGGCCGCCGTCTCCGCCCCGTCCTCCCTCGCCGTCGACCTGGCCGCCGAGTCGGGCCTCACCCTCGTCGGCTTCCTCCGCGGCACCTCCATGAACGTCTACGCGGGCGAGGAGCGGATCGCCCTGCCCGCGCCGGTGGCCGGCCGGGGCTGATTCCGCCGGTCCGCCGGGGGTAGACAGCGTCTACCACGCGGTGGACACTGTCCACCATGCCCGCTGTGCCCGCCATGCCCGCCACGGCCACCGACCCCCGCGCCCGGCTGCTCGGCGCCGCGCTCGCCGTCCTCGACGAGGACGGCGTCGAGGGGCTGACCCTGCGGGCCATCGCCCGCAGGGCCGAGGTGTCGCACGGCGCCCCGCTCAAGCACTTCCCGCACCGCGCGGCACTCCTGTCGGCCGTGGCGACGGCCGGGTTCCGGGAGCTCAACGCCTCGGCGGAGGCCGCGGTGCGGGACTGCCCCGAAGGGGCCTCGGCGACGGCGCGGCTGCGGGCCGGCGCCCGCGGGTACGTGGCCTACGCACTGGAGCGGCCCGCCATGTTCGCGCTGATGTTCCGGCACGACCTGCTCGACCCCCAGGACAAGGAACTGAGCCGGGTGAGCCTGTCGGCCTTCGACGACCGGCTGCTCGTGCTCGTACGCGCCGCCCAGGCGGACGGCTGGCACCCCGAGGCCGACTCCCGCGCGCTCACCGGGGCCCTGTGGTCGGGACTGCACGGCCTGGTGCAACTCTGGCTGTGGGGCTCCCTTGCCCTGGCGACCGGCGCGCCGTCCGCAGACGCGGCGCTGGACGCCCTGTTCACCTCGTACGACCTCAAGGAACGCCGACGATGACCGAGACCTACGGCTTCGACCGCGAGACCGCCCTGACCCCCCGCCCGGACGACCCCTCGCTCCGGGACGGCGAGCTCCACGAAGGCTGGCGGATCGGCATGGGCATCAACGGCGGCCTGCTGCTGGCCCTGGCCGGGCGGGCGCTCGCCGCCGAACTCGGCGGGGACGACCGCGGGCACCGCGACCCGTTCTCGATCAGCGCGTACTACCTGTCGGCCTCGCGCCCCGGCCCGGTCACCGTCCGCACCGAGACGCTGCGCCGCGGCCGCACCGTCTCCACCGGGACGGCGTCGGTCGTGCAGGACGGCCAGGAGCGGCTGCGCGCCATCGCCACCTACGGCGACCTGGACGGCCACGACCACGCGGGTGACGTACGGACCTCCGCCACGCCCCCGCAGATGCCGCCGCCGGAGCGGTGCGCCGGTACCGACCTGGCGCCGCCCGACTTCCTGAAGATCGCGCCCATGCTGGACCGCATCGAGCTGCGGCTGGACCCGGACACCGTCGGCTGGGCGGTCGGGGCCCCCTCCGGACGCGGTCTGATCCAGGGCTGGCTGCGGCTGCCCGACGGACGTGAGCCGGATCCGCTGATGCTGCTGCTGGCCGTCGACACACTCCCCCCGGCCAGCTTCGACCTGGGCGTCGGCGGCTGGGCCCCCACCCTGGAACTGACCGCCCACGTCCGGGCCCGCCCCGCGCCGGGCTGGCTGCGGCTCAAGCACTCCACGCGCAACTTCGCCGACGGCTACATGGAGGAGGACGCCGAGGTCTGGGACTCGGCCGGCCGTCTCGTGGCGCAGTCGCGGCAACTGGCGCGGGTGCGGCTGCCGGAGGACGCATAGGCCCCCAGCTACCGCTGGGAGGTGCCCCCACCCAGCTACCGCCCGGAGGTGCCCCCACCCCAGCTACCGCCCGGACGTGCCCCCACCCCAGCTACCGCGCCCTGACGCGCCCGCGCCGGGGGCACCGCGTCAGTGCAGTTGCTGACGCCAGTCCTCGGGCACCCTGCCGTGCGGGCCCGGGGAGGGCTGGGACTCCGGGCGGGAGGTCGGCGGGGGCAGGGCGGGCCCCTCGTAGTACTCCTCCGTGTCGACGTTCCAGAACCAGTCCTCACCGGGCTCGAAGCTGGTGATGAACGGGTGTCCCGCCTCCCGGGCGTGCCGCGTGGCGTGCTGGGAGGGCGAGGAGTCGCAGCAGCCGATCCGCCCGCACTCGGCGCAGCGCCGCAGATGCAGCCACCAGCCCGGCCCCTGGCCCGCGCCGCAGTCGGCGCAGCCCTCGCCGCTCGGCTTGGCCGTGGGGTCGATGCCCGGGATCGTACGGTCGTCCGCCATGGTGGACCCGCCTCCTTCGCGCGCGATCATGTCCTCCCCGCATGCTAGCCATCCCGCCGCTCCCGCACCGCTCGAAGCGGCAGGCCCGCCGGCGGCGCGGGCGACGCGGGGGCCCGGTGGCATCCCCGCCGGACCCGCTGCCACCACCGGGCCGGGGGAACTGTCCTGGCAAACAGGCAACTCATGGCATTCAAGGGCTTTTTCGGTCTATGCCTTGCCTTGTCCTCCACGTCGCCTTCACACTTGTCCTCTCAGCGAGGCACCAAAGGGCACAAACCGGCCTCGTTGACGGGGGGACAATACTGTGCGTCACACCACGCTGCCGGAAAATCTCGGCGACCGACTGCGGGCCGCGGCCGCGCTGCCCGCCCTGGCCGTCCACCGGTCCGGGCTGCTGGGCCTCGCCGCCGCCGTCGACCGGCAGGCGGGCCGGACACCCCCGAGAGGGGGCAGGCGGAGCGGCGACCCCGGGCCCGTGCTGGAGGCGGACGCCGAAACCTGGGCCCAGCTCGATCTGCTCACGCTGTTCGGCCGCCCCGACACGTACCGCGTGCCGGGTCCGTCGGCGGGCGAGGCGCGGGTGCGTTCCGTCCTGGGCCTGCTCCCCTCCCTGCTGGTCTTCCTGCCCCTGGTGGTCACCTGGTACGGGCTGAGCCGGGCGACCCACGCCTACCAGGAACTGCGTGCCACCGGCGAAGGACGGCGCATCGCCGACGGCCGCACCTTCCTCGACCTGTGGCAGGACGGCTTCGCGGGCCATCTCAGCGGGGCCTTCACCTTCGGCGCGCAGGTGTGGTGGACACTGGCGTCCCTCGGCCTCCTCGTCGTGGTGACCCTCGCCTCCGGCCTGCTGCGCCGCGGCCAGGAGGAAACCGCGGAGGCGGCTGTACGGGAAGCCGCCGACCGGCTGCTGCCGCTGCTCACGGAAACCCAACTCCACCTGCTGCCAGTGCGCTTGGAGACACCCGCCCGGTTCGCCGCCGAGCTGAGCGGCGCCGCCGCCCGGCTCACCACCCTGCTGGAGGCGGCGAACCGCACCCACGCCGAGAGCCGCAAGGTCACCGACACCACGGTCGCGCTGCTGCGCACCGCACAGCAGGACATCGAGAAGCTCTCCTCGGCGGCCGGCGCGCTCGACGTCGCCGCGGCGCGGCTGGACCGTTCGGGCGACCGCATGGCCGCCACGACCGAACGCACCACCGTGGCCGCCGAGGCGATGGGCCGGCTGGTCACGGAGGACATCGAACGGGCGCGCACGGAACTGGCCGCGGCGGCGGGCGCGACGGCCGACGACATCCGGCGGGCGTCGGAGACCTCGGCGCAGCGTGTCGCGACGCTGGGCGACGAGGCGGTCCGCACGGTCGCCGTCCTGTCCGACGCGGCCACGCAGCGCATGGCGGACATCGGGGGCCAGGTCGAGAAGGCGCTCGAAGTGACCGCGCAGCAGGGCCGGCAGCTGGTCGGCAACGCCTCGGCCCAGGCGGGCGCCTCGCTCACCCGGCTGCTGGACGAAGTACGGGTCGCCGCGGCCGCGCTCGACCGCTCCAGCAGCCGGCTCGGCGCGGCCGGGGGCGGGCTGTCGGAGTGGCTGGAGTACACGCTCGGCGAGGGCGCCGACCGCATCGCCCGCACCTATGAACTCGCCATCGCCACCGCGGCGGTGGAACTCAGCAGACGGTTCCACGAGGCCGGCGGCGGCGTGGAGAGCGCCCTGGCCGCCCTGACCGAGGCGGTCGGCCGGCTCGACGGCACGGTCGGCGCCCTCCGGGTGCCGGACGGCGACACCGTCCGCGACCGGGTGCCGGACGGCGACGTGGGCGCCGAGGTGCCCGCGCCCGGCCACCCGGCGGACGCGCTGCGGCGATCTCCCGCCGACGCCGCGCCCGCGGACCGGCAGCCGTCGGACGACTCCCTGGTCCCCGACGGCGGTCAACCGCCCCTGCGGGGCGGCACGGTGCTGCTGCGCCGCTCCCCCGGCCACGCGGCGCGGGACGACGGAACGGACGGCGCGGCATGAGAGGCCCCGGGGTGACGCACCTGGCCGGCTGGCTCTTCGCCGACCTGCTGCTCGTCCTCGTGCTGATCGTGCTGGGCGGCCAGACCGTCCACACCGTCCAGGACGCGGCACCCGCACCGGCCGCGCGGGCCTCCGCCGCGCCCTCGGCCACACCGTCCACCACGCCGTCCGCTGCGGCGCCCAGGATCGGCATGGACCCGGTCAGCAAGCGCCTGAAACTGCTCGTCAGCCAGGACGTGGCGGACGACCTGCGCGGCTCCGGCAGCGCCCGGGAGGCGGCGCGGCGCCGGATCAACAAGGAGGTGGACCGGGTTCTGGCCGGCGAGAAACGGCGCGGCGCGATGATCTTCGTCTGGGGCTCGGACGGCGGGTGCGCCGGATGCGCGGCCGACTCCGACCGCAGCTCCCGCTACGCCGACGCGGCGGCCGAGGCGATACTGCGGGGCCACCACCGGCTGCTCCCCCGCGACGCCGCCTTCTACCGCGGCTACATCGACCTGAGCGGCGGCTCCGGTGCCCTGCGCATGGAGGTCTTCTTCTACAACGCCTGAGCGCCGGCCCGGAGCCGGCGCCTCCCCCGCCCACCAGCCACCGCCGGACCCCTCGCGCGGGACACCGGCGCCGAGCACGACCGTTGAGGAGAACGCAGGTGACATGGGACGACCCCGCACAGGCGCTGCGATTCGTCCGGGAGGTCCGTCAGGCCGTCGAGGACTGGCCGGACATCCCCGACGACGCCGTGGACGACTTCGCCGACGCCGGACAGCACACGAACGAGTTGGAGGCCGTGGCCACCACCCCGGTGACGATCGGTGTGGTGGGTGAGTTCACCGCCGGCAAGTCCAGTGTGGTCGGCGCGATCCTGGGCAAGCCCGACCTCCTGCCGGTCGCGCGCCGCGCCGCCACGGCGCAGGTCACCGCGCTGCGGCTGCGTCCCGGCCCGGACGGCGTCCCCACGGCGCTGGGCCCCGACGCCACCGTGGAACTGCTCGGCCCGGCCGAACTCGCGGCCTGCCTGACGCACATGGCCGAGAAGCTGGCGGACGACCTCAAGCGGTCCAAGCCCGCCGTCGACCGCCGTCCCCTGCAGGAGTTCCTCGCGGCCCTCGCCGGCTCCGGGACCCCCGCGTCCGCGAACCCGTCCGAGCTGCCCGCCTGGCGGGATCCGCGCACCTGGCAGCGGTTCGACGCATGGGCCCGCGGCGCGCTGTGGGCCGGTCCGGAGGACAACGAGCAGATACGCGGCCACGTCAGGGAACTGCACGCGCTGAGCGACGCCGTGCTGAGCACCGAGCCTTCGCTGTTCGGCACCACCCACACCCTGCCGGCCCAGGAGGCGCTGAAACTGGCCGACATGGGACGCCCCGGGACACCCGGGGCCCCCTATCCCGGCCGCTCCCCCGCACGGGAACGGCTGGACGCCGCGGTGCTGGCCCGCCTTCTGCGGCCGGACCCCGAGGGCCGGCACGAGGCCGACCGGCGCAGGCTCGTCCCGCCCCTCATCCGCAGGATCAACCTCGACGTCGCCGTCCGCCCCGGCACCTGGGCGCCCGTCGAGTCCGGCGACGGCGGGGCGGTGCTGCTGGACTTCCCCGGCCTGGGTGCGGCCGGCCGGCGGGACGACTACCTGTGCCAGTCGCAGCTGAAGAACGTCGAGACCATCCTGGTGGTGGCACGCGGCGACCTCATGGGCTCCGACCTGGCCGCGAGCTTCTACGGGATGATGGAGACCCAGCGGCCCGACCAGGCGGCGCTGCGCGACTCCATCCTCGTCGCCTTCAACAAGTGGGACTGCGCGGACGTCCCGGAGCTGCCCGACGGCGTCGCCGCGACGGGTGAGACCGTCACCGAGCACTCCGACGACCTGTACTCCCTGCGCACCGACGCGGCCAAGCTGCTGTTCCAGCGGCGCGACCGGATGCAGCCGTTCTCCGTGTTCACCGCGCTGACCACCGAGGGCACCGGACTCGACTGCACCCTGCGGGACCTGGCCTCGCCCAGCGAGGAGGAGATCGCCGCCCTCGGCAGGAAGCGCCTGGCGTGGGGGCGGCTCGCCGGGCGCATCGCCGCCGCAGATCCCGGCCACCACTGGGTGGACCAGCTGGGCGAGTACGCCCGTGACGGCGGGCTGCTCGCGCTGCGCGGGCTGCTGGCGCGCCACATCGAGGAGCACGGGGCCCGGCTCAAGCGGCAGACCATCAAGGAGCAGTTCCTGCGCACCCACCGGGCCTGGCGCACCGTGGACGTGCGGGCCGGCGCGCGGGGCGTGGCCGCGGGCAGCCCGGAACACGCCCGGATCATCCAGCGGTTCGAGCAGTTGCGCACCGCGGCGGAACGGCTGATGACCGGCCTGCACGAGCTGCGCAACCCGGCCAAGGCCCGGCGGGACGGCGGCGCTTCGGTGCTGGCCCGGCTGGAGGAGCGCGCGGTCGCCCAGGTCTTCACCTGGCCGCTGTGGGGCGAGCTGTACGCGACCCTCCAGGACGGCGTGGTCGCCAAGGCCCCCAGGACGGACCCGGAGGACGTCCCGGAATGGGTCTACGCCCTGCCGGAGGAGGAACGGCACGAGTTCCTGGACAACCTCAGGGGCCGCACCCAAGAGCGCCAGGCGGACACCACCGCCGCCTTCCACGAGCAGTACGAGAAGACCGTGCGCTCGCTGTACGACGACGCGTTCGAGCAGCTGACGCTGTGGGCGGCGGCATGGGCCGCGGAACAGGACGAGGCGTTCGGCGAGTCGGTCGCGTGGCTCGCCGAGGAGGAGACCGCCGTACGGCTGGAGAGCCTGTTCGCCGAGCTGCCGGACCGGGCCACGACCCCGTCGTTCCGGGTGACCCAGTTGAAGGTGCTGGCCCGTACCTCGGCGCTCGCCTCGGCCGCCGAACGCGGCGCCCGGAAGCGGGCCGAGGCGCGGACCGAGGCACCCGTCGGCGGTTTCCCGCAGCTCCAGGACCACGTCCTGCCGTGGAGCCACGAGTACCGGGACGACCCCTCCCCCGAGCGGCGGAACGCGGAGAGCAGCCAGTACGCCGTCGCCCTGTTCCGCGACCGGCTGGTCGCTTCGGTGTACGAGCAGACGGCGGCGGCGTTCGCGGACATGCTCGCGGCGGCGCTGGCCCAGATGATCGGCATGGTCCAGGAGAACGCGAAGGCCGTGCCCGACTCGCTCCAGGTGGCACAGATGATCAGCGCGGCCGCCCGGGGCGGCGCGAAGGACGAGGAGCAGGACCACGGCGCCCGGCAGTCGCTCCGTGCCGTCCTGCGCCGTTGGGAGGCGCAGAAGTGAGCATCCTGCAGATCACGTTCGAACCGGTGCCCGGTCTCAACGGCATCGACCAGGCGTTCACCAGCGTCGAGCAGGAGGGCCGCTACCCCCTGCCCGCGGTGGCGCTGGACTCGGTCAACGCCATGCTGGGCTACCCGCAGGACCTGACGGTGGTGCAGACCGGCGGCGGGCCCGTGCCGTTGCGCCAGTGGCTGGAGAACAACTGGGTCTGCGGGGCCTTCACGGGCAAGCACCCGGTCTACGGGCGTCAGGTGGTGATCCCGGCCTTCAGCATCCCCGCGGAGGTGGTGCGTCCGGCCGGCACGCCCCCGGGCGACATACGGGTCACCGTCAGCTGGAAGCTGGCGTTCCGTGATGAGAAGAGCGCTCCCGGCGAGGACTTCGCCTCCGTGGAGCTGACCTTCAGCACCGAGGACGGGCCGCCCGCCGCGGCACCCCTGCTGGACGGCATCCCGCGGCACGTGGGGGACCGTCCGGTCTTCGTGCACTTCGCCGCGGTGGACTTCGGCAACACCAGTTCGACGGCGACGCTCTACAACGGCGAGGAGAACACGACCTGGCGGATCGACCCCGACCAGGGCCGCGCCCTCGCGGTCGAACTCGCCGCCACGCTGCGCCCGGACGCCCGCCCGGCCCCCGTGACCGCCGCCCCGCACAGGACACCGCCCGACTGGCCGAAGTCGGCGGACGAGATCGCGGCGGTGGTCCTGTCCGACCGGCCGCAGGACGAACGCACCTGCGCCCACCTGGTCGATCTGCTCACCGTCGGCGGTGAGGGCCCCGACCGCCGGCTGATCGAGCGCACGGCCCAGGAACTGGAACGGCTGGCCCGCACCGCGGACCACGGCGACTGGCTGGTGCCCCGCCTGTTCCGGGCCTACAACCGGGCCTTCCGCGTGCCGCCCCTGAAGCGGCTCGGCCTGGAGCGGATCAACTTCGGGGAGACCACCGACACTTACGAGGTGCCCAGCGCGCTGAACGTCAGGAACGGCGCCCTGCACCTTTCCGACCAGCACTCCGGGTCGCTGCGCGGACTCAAGCGGATGCTGCGGCGCCCGGCGCAGGTCCCCGTGCCGCGGCTCGGCGACGGAGTGGCCCACCACTCCGACGACCTGGTCGCCCTGGCCTTCGTCCGGCTGATCGAGGCCGCCGAGACCAGGACCCGGCACCCGCAGACCCAGGAGGCCCGGCACCTCACCGAGATCGTCGTCACCTATCCGACGACCACGGCGCCGGACGTGCAGCGGAGGCTGGAGAACCTGCTGCAGTCGAAGGCCGGCCTGAGCCAGGTCTACGTCGGCTACGACGAAGGGGTCGCCGCCGGACTGTTCTTCGTGCTGCGGGACTTCTCCGGGAACACCGGTTCCGGCGTGGAGGCGCTGCGCGCCGCGGCCCGTCCGGTGCCCGGGGCGGCGTGGCCGACCTGGCAGCAGACCATGCTCGTCGTCGACATCGGCGGCGGCACCACCGACATCGCCCTGCTCGGCCTCACCCTCACCGACTACAGCGGTGAGTTGACCGACGAGGAGGCCAGGACGCGCGGACGCCGCTACGAGCTGCGCCCGGAGGTGCTGGGCTCCACCGGCCACCCCGACCTCGGCGGCGACTACCTCACCCTGAGGGTGTACTACCTGCTCAAGGCCACACTCATCGACCGTCTGGTGCGGCAGGCGTACGAGGCCCAGGAGGCGGGCGGCGCCCAGGGATCCGAGACCTACCGGCAGTTGCTGGACCTGATCCCCGAGTCGCTGCTGACCGGCTCCGC
Source organism: Streptomyces sp. NPDC046977 (assembly GCF_040644455.1). Classification (NCBI taxonomy): domain Bacteria; kingdom Bacillati; phylum Actinomycetota; class Actinomycetes; order Kitasatosporales; family Streptomycetaceae; genus Streptomyces; species Streptomyces sp. NPDC046977. Next base: position 11,071 of record NZ_JBEYWO010000001.1, on the reverse strand, counting down.
GGGCGGCCCGCCGAGCCTGGCCACGGCCGTGCTCTCCCATCTCTCCGGCTCCGAACTGCCCAAGAAACTCGCCCCGGAGACCGTCAGGTCGGCGCTGGCCAATGTGCTGCCGACCGGGTGGGAGCGGGGCGACACCCGGGAGAATCCGGTCTTCCACGCCCTGTGGTCGGCGGCGGAGGACGCCAAGATCCACCTGGGCAGGGAGGGCGCCGACTCCTGGCGCGCGCTGCGCCCCGACGTCATCAAGTGGCTCTCCGGGCTGACCGGCGACGGCTCGGGCCCCGATGTCCTGGACCTGGTCGAGCAGATCGAGGACCCGGAGGTGCTGACCCTGGGCAAGGCGCACTTCGACCGGCTCGCCGGGCCCGTCTTCCGGGAGGCGGCCACCATCGCGGTGGAGCTCGTCCAGAGCCGTTTCGCGCTCGACGACTCCCTCACGCTGGACCGCATCATCCTCTCCGGGCGCAGCACCTCCATGCCGGTCGCCCGGGAGTCCGTCGCCGACGAGATCGCGCCGCGCAGTCTCCCCGACGACAAGCCGCTGTTCCGCAATCCGGCCGCCATCGAGGTGGAGGCGCCGTTCGCCAAGCAGGCCACCTCGATCGGCGCGGCCTGGGCGCACGCCCGCAGCCGTGCCGCCAGGCACCAATGGGCCGAGGGGACCGGCGGGGCGCCGCGGACGAGTTCGGTGGACATCGTGGTGGGCGACATCTGCCCGACCCTGCCGTGCGACTTCAGCCTCGTGGACGCCAACAACGACCTGGAGAAGGTCTTCACGGTCGGCACCCCGTACCAGTCGCTCGCGGGCGAACGGCTCGCCGTGCGCTCGGACTGGCGCGCCCCGAGCCGGGTGCTCGACCTGCACCGGCCGCTCAACGGGCGGGTCAGCATGAGCTGGGGCTCCTTCTCGGTGCTGCGCACCGCGCTGGCCGAGGACGTCCAGCTGGACGAGGACCTGTGGTGGGGCCGGCTGTCGGAGGGCGTCAAGCCCGGCATCCGCATGCAACTGGAGATCGACGAACGCCTCGAACCCTGCATCCACTTCTGCCACGGCCGCCGGGCGCACCTCGTGGTCGGCCCGGCGGACGGCCGGGGCACCGGTCTCGGCGGCACGCGGCACGCGGCCTTCGACGTCGACGGCCACCTCACCGCGCTGCTCGGCACCGTCCGGCTGCACGGGGTCAACCGGCAGGGCGAGCGGACCGAGTCCGTCGAGCTCGTCCGGCCCTGGCAGGACGACGGCGCGCCGCTCGCGGAGCGGCTGCCCGAGACCTTCCACACCGACCACGACCCGGCCGCCTCGGCCGAGGCGCTGCCGGGGCTGCTGGTCCCGTTCGCGCCGCTCGCCGGCTCCGGCGAGTACGTGATCGAGGTGGTGGACGGGGACGGGCGGGCCCACACGCTCGGCAACGTGCCCGTCCCGGCGGGCCGCCGGTCCGGCACCGAGCACTTCCTCGGCCTCGACAGCCGCGGGCGGCTGCGGGTCCACGGCGGCCGGCCCCCGTACCTGACGTTCAAGACCATCCGCGCGATGCAGGAGCACCCCGGGGCGGTCTACACCGCGCCGATGCGCCAGGACCTGGAGAGCCTGTACCCCGACTGGAACCCCTTCAGTGGCGAGCACTGAACCGCTGTCGCGAGCGGACGCCGCACGCGCGGCCGAGCCAAGGAAGGCGGTCCGTATGCCGGACGACACCGCAGAAGCCGTACGCCGGGCGGCCGAGGGCCTCGCGGGCGCCCTGACCGCGCTGGAGCACGAGGAGGACGAGAAGAACGCGCTGACGTGGCTGCACAGCGCCACCACGAGCCTGCACGCGCTCTGCGGGGGCACGGACCCGGCGGAACACGCCCGCCGCATCGCCCTGATGACGCTCGTCCGGCACCTGGACGACCTGCAGCTGGCGGTGCTGGCGTTCCAGCACCGCAGGGCGACCGGGCCCGGGGAACCACCGCCCGCGCCGGCGGTGGCGAAGACCCCGGCGGCGGCGACACCCCAGGACCCGGCACCGCGGCGGCCACCGGCACGGACCGCCTCCCGCACCGCGGCGGCCTCCCCGCCGGACGGCCACGAGGCCGAGCTGCGGAGGCTGACCGAGACCTGGTGGCCCGAGACCCCCGGGGGGAAGGGGCGTCCCGCCCGGTTCCACCCGGAGCTCCCGGGCCTCCAGACGAAGGTGGCGAAGGAGCGCCTCCGCACCCCCGGCACGCCGGAGGCGCTGGCGCGGGGACTGCGCCTGGACACGCTGCGGGTGAACCCCCACGACGACGCCTCGCCCCTGCTGGACCTGGAGAAGGTGCTCGGCGCCCGCTCCCCGGGGGACGCGCTGCTGCCCGGCTGGGACGACGTGCTGGAGGCGGTCGGCATCCCGGGCACCCGGCAGGCGGCGGACGACGGCCTGCCGTCGCTGTGGCGCGAACTGGTCGGCCTGCTGGCGCCCTCCGGCGATCCGCAGGACGCGTCGCCGCCGCACACGGAGAACCCCGGCGAGGCCGCGGCGCTGGGCCGGCTGGTCGCCGGCGCGGTGCAGCTCGTCGCCGTCGTCGACGAGAGCACGCGCTCCGGATGCGGCGGCCTGGCGCTCATCGACCAGCCGGCGGGGGACCAAGGGGTCCGGCACCTCGACCGGTTGCGGGTCGCCGGCTGGAAGACCCATCTGCACCGGTGCCTGCGCACGCTGCGCCGGCAGTCGTCGAGCCGCGCCGCGGGCCCCGACCGGGAGGCCCATGTGGCGACCCTGATCCAGCTCGACGAGATCCTCGCGCAGATCGTGCCGGACCCTGTCCCGCCTCGTGACAGCTGGTGGGAGAGGCGGCGGCGCGAGGCCGTCGAACAGGTGGGGATCCTGTTGAAGGGCGAAGGTGCCGAGCAGCGCGGCGGCTTCGCCAACTACCAGACCAAGGAGAACCTGGACAGCCTCGTCCAGGACTCGATCACGGTGTACGGGCGGGGCGACACCGCCGAGGTCCTGTGGTGGGTCCGGCTGCCGTACGTGATCACCCGTCAGGGCGAGGCCGTGCTGCGGCCGGGACGGGTGATCTGGACCCCGCGCGGGCACGGCTGACGTGCCCGCGCCGCCGCCCCGGCACCTGCCGGAACCCCCGCCGCCGTCCTGGGCCGCCGACGTGGCCCGGGTCCTCGGCGCCACCCCGACCGGGGAGCGGGCCGGCCTCAGACCGGCGCTCGCCGGGGACGTCGGACGCGATCCGGCCTCCGCGGACGCGGTGGCCCACCGGATCGCCCTGGTGCGCGCGGCACCGCTGCCCGCCGGGTTCCGCGCGGTGCTGGGCGCCGCTCTCGACGCGGCGACCGCGGGCGGCCGGGAAGGACCCGGACCGCTCGTCCGCCACGAACTGCTGGACGCCGCGGTCGGACCCGCGGCGCCGGACAGGGAGGACCGCGCGGCCGAGCGCGTCGTACGGCAGGCGCACGGCGCGCTGGTGGCGGTGGAGTACGGGGAACTGGAACCGGCCGCGCGCGGTGCGGCGTCCGGCACACGGCTCGGGGCCCGGCTCCGGGCCCTGCGCCACGTCCTCCCGACGGCGGTGGCCGCCGTGGGCGCGGACCGTACGGCGGTGCTGGTCCTGGGCGCGGACACGCTCGGGGTGGGCGCGCGGCCGCGCCTGCGCGAATGGTCGGCCGCGGCGGTCCGGCGCGTGCTCGGCGAGGCGGCCGCGCCCCTCACCGTGGTGCCGGTACTGCCCGGGTACGCCGCGGCCGCCGGCACCGGGCGCGAGCAGACCGCCGCGGGCCTGACCGAGCTCGCCGACCGGGTCCTGGGACCGTGGACCGCCACGGCCGGCGGCACCGTGGCCAGGCTCTCCGCGCGGCGCTACGCCGCCGCCCTGCGCTCGGCCCGGCAGGGGTTCGCCCGCGCGGCGGGACCGGACCGGGCCGCGAACGCGCCGGACCCCGTACGCCTGCTCGACCCTTCCTACGCGGCCGAGTTGCGCGCCCGCTTCCTCGCCGCGTCCTGCGCCCCGCTCACCGCCCTCGCGCTCCGCGCACTCCAGGAGGAACCACGGTGGAAACCCTCGTCTACGTCGTCCTGAGCGTCTCCCTCGCCGGCAACGCGCTGCTGCTGTGGGCGGTGCGACGCCGCCGTCCCGGCGCGGGCCCCGCGGAGGTGGCCGAGCGGATCGTCCGCGTCGAGGTCCCCGGCCCCGAACGCGTCGTCCAGGTCCCGGGCCCGGAACGCATGGTCAAGGTCGAGATACCGGGCCCCGAGCGGATCGTCCGCGTCGAGGTCCCCGGCCCGGAGCGGGTCGTACGGGTCGGTCCCGCCCCGGAGTTCGGCCCGGGGCCCTTCCCGCTCGCCGTGCCCGGTGCCCTCGCGCTGGGCCGGGACGGCGTCCACGACACCGTCGTCGACGGCGCCGACCTCGGGCCGCTCCACGTACGCGGCGGCTCGCTGCGGGGCGGGCGCCACCGCGCCGACCAGAGGTTCCGGCGCGACGCCTTCCTGACCCGCACGCTCCCGGAGTTCCCCCGTCCCACACTGCTGTCGGCGGTCGCCGCGGGCAACCCGCTGGGCCTGTGGTCGCGCACCGCGGCCGAGCTGCTCTGCGAGTCGCTCGGCACCCAACTCGACGCCTTCGCCAAGCCGCTGGACACCGCCCTGGCGGACGACGCGTCGCCGGAGACGGTGACCGACCTGCTGCGCACGGCACTCCGCGGCACGGCCAACAGCCTCGAACGGCTCGGCCACCGGCACCAGGCGGACACCAGGGACGTGTCGGCGGACGTCCTGGCGGTGCTCTCCCCGCTCGGCGAGACCCCCGTCCGCCGCCATCTCGTCCTCGGCACCGGCACCGGCGTGGCGTTCCTGCTGCGCGACGGCGCCTGGCACCCGGTGCTGGAACTCTCCGAGTCGACCGCCTGGTCGCCGGGCCGGGCCCTGCCCGCGGGGTGCGAACTGCGCCACCGGTCCGTGCACACCCGCCCGGGCGACGTGCTGGTGCTGTGCACGGGCGCCACCGCGGAACTGATCCGCCGCCCCGACGTCGCCAAGCACCTCGCCGACGCCTGGACCGTGGGCTCCCCCGACCTCCTGGGATTCCTCCAGCAGTCCGCGTTCCGCACGGCCGCCGCCGACACCGACCGCACACTGGTGTGCCTGTGGGAGACCGCCTGACGGCGGATGGCCCCCGACGGCCACGCGCTCTCGGCCTGCGTCCGAACGGCCGTGAACTCCCCCGCCCGCCACGCCTCACCGGCCGCGACCGCCGGACCGCAGCGGACAGCGAACAGGTGCAGGCCGCCCGGACCCTGCCGGACGCCGGTGTGCCCGAAGGAAGCCCTTGGCGGGCCCCGGCTCTCGACCCGCGCCGGACGGCCGTGTACTCCCCCCACCCGCAGCACGACATCGGCCGTGCGCGCCGGACCGCAGCGGACGGCGAACACGCGCAGGCCGCCCCCGTACCTTGCCGGTCGCCGGTGCGCCCGCGGGGAAGCCTTGGCAACCCGGCAGCACCGCGTCAACGGCCTCGCAAGCGCAACGTCGGCCGCCGCCCCTGGCGGCGCGGTGGCCGCAGGCCCGGACCGCTGGGGCGAAGAGACACCGGTGTGCCGGCGGGGAAGCCCCCTGACGACCCGGCAACGGCGCGTCGACGGCCGCGCAGACGCAACGCCGGCTCGCCCGCGTCATCCCTCGACGGCGGCCCGCCAACAGCCGGGACCCTCCCCCCACCAAACCGAGGAACGCGGCCCACGGCTCCACGGCCGCCGTGACGGCCGGAGCGGAGCGGACGGTTGACAGGTGGAGGCCGTCCGGGCCCCGCGGAGGGCCCGCGCCGACATCCACCGGACACCGGTGTGCCTCGGGGAACCGCATGACGGCCCGGGACCGACCTGCCGTCGGCACGGCAACAGCCGTGGACTCCCCCGCCCGCAGGGCGATCGGTTCCACGGCCGGACCGCAGCGGACGGCGAACACGTGCGGGACGCCCGGACCCTGTCGGCAGCGCCGCCTCAGCGGCCCCGCAACCGCAGCGTCGGCTCGCCCGCGTGGTCGCCCGACGGCGGACCGACGACGGCCGTGAACTCCTCCGCCCGCACGACGAGATCGGCCCCCTCCACATCGAAGGACGGCTCGAACGGTTCCGCGGCCGTGGCGGCCGGACCGTAGCGGACGGCGAACAGGTGGAGGCCGTCCGGGCCCTGCGGTACGGCGGGGGCCTCGAGCGCGGTGGTCGCGGTGATGTGGCGCCAGCCCTCGTCGGGGTTGCCGAAGCCGCGGGGGTCGGCGGCGAGGCGGAAGGCGGCCTGCTCCTGGGTGAGGCCGATCGTGGTGGGGCTGTTGAAGTACGCGGTGCCGTCCGTGCCGGGGAAGTCCGGTGTGGTGAGCCGGAGTCCGGCCGCCCCGACGACCGCCATGCCGCCGAGGACGAGCGCGCCGTCGGTGGTGTGCCGCAGGCCCTTCACCGCGAAGTCCACGCCCGCGGCGTGCCGGAGTTTGGCGAGGCGGTCGCCGTGCGCGGTGGCGTACGGGAGGCCGGCCAGCAGGTAGGGCGCGCCGGGGCGGCGGTCGACGGCGACGACGAGCCACAGGCGCCCGCCGTCGGTGACGTACAGGGACCGGGTGTGGACCAGGTCCCCGACCCTGGTGACCACGGGCTTGGTGACCAGTTTCGCCGTGAGGCCGGGCGCGGCGGCCGCGTCCCGTACGCGGACCCGGCCGAACGGCCGGGTGAGCAGGAAGCCGTCCTCGGCGGGGCCGATGCCGTGCTGACGGCTCACGGCCGCGGGCAGCAGCACCGTGCGTCCCGCCTCGACGACGGCCGGCGTGAGGCGGTCGTCGAAGGAGACGCTGACGCCGTCGCGGCGCAACTGGTGCCGCACGGCGCCCTCGCGCGGGGCGCGGTGCCAGCCCGGCGGGTCCTGGGTCTGCCAGACCAGCATGAAGGCGAAGTGCCCGTCGAGCGCGCCGTCGGGTCCGGCGGCGTGCCGCGCCCAGCGGGTGTCACCGAGGTAGCGGCCGAGGTCGGCGTGGACACGGCGGCTGAAGTACCGCAGGCCCAGGACGGCTTCGAAGCCGCAGTGCTGCTCGCTGTAGCGGGGGCCGCCGACGTCGTAGCCGCCGGAGGAGAGGCGGGCGTCGATGTAGCGGGCGATCTCGTCGCCGTCCGTGGCGAAGACCTCCTCGCCGCTGACGCGGTGGGCCTGCGCGAGGAAGGAAAGCGAGATCGGGCCGTAGTTGTTGTCGTACGCGCCGCCGTGCTCCGCGGGCAGCAGCGCGCCCCGGTCGGGAAGGCGGCGGGCGCGCACCTGTCGTTCGTACAGCTCCATGGCGGTGGCGCGTACGGCCGCACCGGGCGCCGCGGGCAGGTGGCGGGCGAGCATGAGGCCGGCGACGACGCAGCCGATGGCCTGGTTGGTGGCGTCCTGGGGATTGAAGAAGGTGATCTCGGTGAGCCGGCGCCAGTAGCCGCGGGCCAGTTCGGTGAGGGCGGCGCGCTGGGCGGCGCCGAGCAGCCCGTCGGCGGCGTCCAGGATGTTGACGGCCTGGAGCAGCGCCCACACGGTGCTGGGCCAGTCCCCGAGGGGGTGCTCGCCGTCGCCGAGGGAGTAACGGGCGTACGGCACACCGGAGTCGCGGACCCGCAGGTTGGGGTAGCCCGGGTTGTCGTGCACGTAGACGCGTTCGCGCAGGTGGAACGCGAGGCTTCGCCGGACCGGCTCGGCGAGGTGCTCCAGGGCGCCGCCGGAGCGCCGGAAGGCGAGCGCCAGCAGCGAGGTGACGCCCAGTGAGGTGTCGCCGACGTCGAGCACGCAGCCGGGGCGTTCCAGGTTGCCGTCCTCGGTGACGCGCTCCAGCGCCTCCTCGGCGACGCGCGCGAGCACGGTGTCGTAGGCCTCCGGCGCGTCCGGCAGATCGTGGAGGGCGCCGCGCTGGTAGGTGAGGTACACCGGGTCGGTCCCGGGTGCTGCTGCCACGGTGGTCCCGGCCCTTCGTTCCGTTGGTGACGGCCCCGGGGACAGCGTAGGCCCCGTCCGGGCGATGGGAGGGGTGTCAGCCGTCCCCGTCCGGCATGGCGTCCAGGGCCCGTCCCAGGCGGTCCAGCCACTGCGCGGCGGTGCCGCCGACCCGGGGGTGGGCGGCGCGGAAGGCGTCCCAGTCGACGGAGTGCGGCGCGACCCGCACGAGACGCGGCTCCGCGGCGGGGTGGCCCGGCTCCCGGCGCGTCACTTGGCGCAGCAGGCGCGGGGAGAGGGCGATGCCGGGCGTTTCGGCGAGGAGGACCGCGTCGTAGAGGTCCTTGCCCTGCGCGCGGCCCTCCGCCGCGGCGTCGGCCTGGAGCCACAACAGCTTCCAGGCGAGGGAGAGTTCGCGGCTCGCGGTGCGCACCACCGCCGGGGCGCCGCCGTCGCCGCGCGGCACGGCGGTCAGCACCGGGGCCTCGGGCATCCGTTCGTCGCGGGCGAAGTCGAGGCGCACCTCGCCCGGGGGCAGTCCGTCGGCGTGCCAGGGGATGACCAGGCGCACGCCGGGCGTGTCGTAGTCCGTGTACGTCCAGTTGCCGTCGTGGCGGGCGCCGTTCGCGTCGAGCCGCACGCCGGGGGCGGCTTCGGGGCGCCGCCGCACCAGTTCCAGCAGTTCGCCGGGCGGGCCGTCGGAGGGGTCGGGTTCCGGATCGGTGATCCAGCGCAGCCCTTCGGGCGGGACGCGGACTAGCAGTCCGCCCGTACCGAACTCCTCGTCCGCCCACATCTCGGGGCCGGCGGCGCCGTCGGCCGCCTCGGGCCACTGCTGGACGATCGCCAACTCGTCGACGTACGGGTGGGGGTGGAGCGGATCGACCGGCACGGCCAAGGAGGGCGGCACGATCCAGTCGAGGTCGGCCGGCTCGCGGGCGGCGGCGCCGACCCAGGCGGGCATGACCATACTGCCGCGCAGCACGAGCAGGTCGCCGAGCGGGGACCGGGCGACCAGGCCGAGCAGATGGTCGAGTACGGCCCGGTGCACGGCGGCCGCGGGGTCGCGTTCCTCGCGGGCGTTCACCGGCCGGGCTCCCCGCCGGTGCGGCGTGCCGTCCGCCGCGCGGCTACCACGTGGGCCGGACCGGGCCGTTCGGGGCGACGCGGTGCAGGTCCTCGGCGAGGGCGCGCAGGCGGTCGCGGCCGAGGATGCCGGTCCACGGGCGGACGGCGTCGGCGGCGGCGGCCTCGGCGGCGCGGGTGCAGTCGTGGCCCCGGCCGGTGAGGACGACGAGCCGGGCGCGTGCGTCGTCGGGGTGCGGGCGGCGTTCGGCGTAGCCCTTGGCGACGAGTTCGTCGACGAGCTGACCGGCGGCCTGGCGGGTCACGCCGAGATGCGCGGCGAGTTCGGTGACGGTGGCGCCGCCCGCGGCCATGCGGGCGAAGGCGAAGCCGTGGGCGGGGCGCAGGTCGGTGTAGCCGCGGGCGACGACGCCTTCGTGGATTGCGGCGGTCAGCGCGCCCGCCGCCGCGAGCAGGTTGACGCCCAGGGCCGTGGCCAGGGCCTCCTCGTCGTTCATGGAATCACCTTGACACAGTGCGCAAGCAGCTTGAACATATGAGCAAGTCACTTGCGCAAGCTGCTTGCCTATATCGACAGGAGTCCACCATGCCCGTCGTCCGTGCCTCCGACGCCCTTGTGCACGACCTGCACGGCGTCCGCTTCGTCTCGTACGCCGCGACCGCCACCGGCAGCCGGGAGCTCTGCGCCTGGCGCGGTGAGGTGCCGCCGCGCACCGCCGGACCCGCGCACGTCATCAGCCGGGAGCAGGTCTTCCTCGTGCTCGGCGGCACGCCCCGGCTCTCCCTGGACGGCGAGCGCCACGACCTCTCCCCCGGCGACGTGGCCATCGCGCCCGCCGGATGCTCCCTGCTCCTGGAGAATCCGGCGGACGAACCCGCCGTGCTGTGGGTGACCACCAGCACCGGGCTGGAGGCGTCCCTTGCCGACGGCTCGCGCCTCAGCCCGCCGTGGGCGCGCTGAGGCGGCCGGGCCTCACTGCAGGTGCGCGGTGTCGTTCCACAGGGTGATCGCGGGGTCGCCGTACTCCCAGCCGAGGACGGAGAGGGACGCGGGCGCCAGGCTCAGCACCATGCCCCGCATCGGGTCCAGGCGCAGCCAGCGAGCGGCGAGGGTGCGCAGGAAGTGGCCGTGCGCGAAGACCACGGCGTCGCTGTCCTCGGACTTGGCCCAGGCCACGACCTCGTCGGCGCGGTTGGCGACCTGCCAGGAGGTCTCGCCGCCCACGACGCCGTCCCGCCAGATCACCCAGCCCGGCCGCTCCTCGCGGATCTCCGGCGAGGTGCGGCCCTCGTACTCCCCGTAGTCCCATTCCCGCAGCGCGTCCCAGGTCTCCGCGCGGTCGCCGAAACCGGCCAGCTCGCAGGTCTCGCGGGCGCGCTGGAGCGGGCTGGTGCGGACCCGGGCGCCCGGGAAGTCGTGCCAGGGGGCGCGGGCGAGGCGCTTGCCGAGCAGCCGCGCGGCCTCGCGCCCCTCCTCGGTCAGCGGGATGTCGGTACGGCCGGTGTGCTGGCCGCTCTTGGACCACTCGGTCTGTCCGTGCCGCACGAGCACGAGGCGCGAGGCCATCAGGAAGCCACCTCCTTGTGGACGGCTTCGATGTTGTTGCCGTCCGGATCGCTGACGAAAGCGCAGTACGCGCGGTACTCGGGCCAGTGACGCGGGGCGTGGCGCGAGGTGCCGCCGGCGGAGACCGCGGCAGCGTGGAAGGCCTCGACGGCCGCCCGGTCGGGCGCGGCGAAGGCGATGTGGGCGCCGCGGGTGGGCTGCCCGTCCGCCCGTTCGAGGGAGAGTGACGGAGTGTCGCGGTCCGGGTGCCAGTACTCGACGACCCCTTCCGCCTCGTGGCCGACGGACACGCCGAGGGCCGCCAACGCGGCCGTGTAGAAGGCGCGGCTGGCCTCGTGGTCGGCGGCGAAGACGCCGATGTGGTGCAGAAACCGTTCCGCCGAGCCCTCTGAGGTCACGGGGACAGTGTCTGCCCGTCAAGGAGCGGCTGACCGGAGCCCTGGAGGAGGTCGCGGCGCTCCCCGGGGTCGCCTCGGTCACCGGCCCGTACGGCGCCGAGGGCGCCG